>SVON01000007.1 GCA_015066365.1 Oscillospiraceae bacterium
AATACTTCTTGGAGCCGTTGTTCTTGATCCACCACTCGTACCGCAGGCCCTCGCCCTCAGCGGTCAGTTTGACCGACACCTTGTTGCCCATCTGGGCATAGCCGGTGGTGGGCTCTTTGGTGATGGTCACCTTGCTGGGAGAGGCCGCACCGCAGACGGAGCAAGTGCCCTCGCTCCAAATGTGGTCGGCCACCTCACGGCTCTCACCGCAGACGTTACAGGTAGCATCGCAGGCGTTGTCATAGACGTGACCCAGAACTCCTTCGTCGGAAAGACCGCAGACGGAGCAGTACTTGGGCTCGGTGCAGGTGGCCGGTATCCAGTTGTGACCCAGAGCCTCGCCGTCCTCATAACCGCAGATCTTACAGGTCTTGGGCTCGGTGCAGGTGGCGTCCGCGTAGTCGTGGGTGATGCTACGGGTGGCACCGCAGACGTTACAGGTGGTGTCGCAGGCGTGGTCATACACGTGGTCGCCTACCTCACGGGTTTCACCGCACAGGTTACAGGTGGCATCACAATCGTTATCGTACTCGTGGGGGCAAGGGGGAATCTCGGGCTCGGTGCCGTTAACGGTGACAGTGATGGGCTCCCAAGTCCAAGGCTTATTCACGAGACCGTAGAAAACGATGTTCTTGTCATTGTGTTTGATGACGTCGATCGCATAGGTGCCGGAGGGAGCATCGTCCTTCACGCGGAAGGTAACGGTGTAGAACAGGTTGGTCGTAACAGCCTGAGTGGTAGTGGCGGTAGGGCGCAGGAACTGCACCAGGCAGCGCTCCATATAGCCGGTCTCCTCGTCGATGGGGGAGAACAGGATGTACTTATTGCTGGAAGCGCTGAACTTGGGGCCGACCTCGATGGGGGGCATCCACATCTCTTCGTCCTCATCATAATGCGTAACCAGCTCAAAAACGTCGGGGTCAAAGCCCAGCTCAACCTGGGCGCCGATCAGGCCCAGGCTCTCGTGACCATACAGACTAACTTCTACCGTGATTTCATCACCAGCGTTAACTTCCTCTGCGTCGGCAACGAGCTCAATATAGTACTCGTCAGCAGCCGAAACGGCAGCGAAAGGAACCAGTGTCAGGGTCATCAGCAAAGCCAATAACAAAGACAGTGCCTTTTTACATTTGTTCATACATACCTCTCCTTTTGTAAAATATTTAGGATCTATCTTTACCTTATCATATTTACCGAAAAAGCACAAGCCCTTTTCGGGTTTTCGCGCAATATTTGTGCAAGAAAAAAAGCCGTAGCTCTCGCCACGGCTATCAAACGGATTATTCCATCACCAATTCTACCACATGGCAGATGCCGGGGATGCTTTCCCCCTGCTGGGAGGAGGTGGGGCTCATCAGCGCCCCGGTGGGACAGAACAGCACCCGCTTCAACTGCCCCTGCTCCATCTGGGGAAGAATATGAGCACACAGCACCGAGGCGGAGCATCCGCACCCGGACCCGCCGGCGTGCACGTCCTGCCGCTGACGGTCAAAGAGGAGCAACCCGCAATCGGTATAGTTATCCCCCAGGGTAATGCCCTGCCGGGAGAGCATCTGCCGGCACAGGGCGCTGCCCACCGCCCCCAGATCGCCGGTGGCGATCAGGTCGTAGTCCCCCGGGACGGTGCCGGTATCCCGCAGAAACCGACCGATGGTGTCCGCCGCCGCAGGGGCCATAGCGGCGCCCATATTGTTCATATCGGTGACCCCCAGGTCCTGCACCCGACCCACGCACACCCGCCGTATCCGAACGCCCTTCCCCTGCCCCACCACCACCGCACCGGAGGCGGTGGCGGTCCATTGGCTGGTGGGGGTGCGTTGCCCCCCGTATTCCAGAGGAAAGCGGAACTGACGCTCAGCGGTGCAGAAGTGGCTGGAGGTCACCGCTCCGCAGGGGGCGGCGGCCCCGCTATCCACAAAGACAGCCGCCACCGCCATAGTCTGCCCCATGGTGGAGCAGGCACCAAACTGACCTAATAGCGGCACCCCCATCTCCCGCAGTCCGTAGGTGGAGGCAATATTCTGGTTGAGCAGGTCACCGGCAAACAGCATCTGCAGTTCTTCCGTTTCCAACCCCGCCTTGGTCACCGCGCGGGACAACGCCTCCCGTTGCAGGGCACTCTCCGCCTGCTCCCAGGTTTCCTGCCCCAGCCGAGCATCCCGAAAGATGGCGTCAAACTGCCCTCCAAGAGGGCCTTCCCCCTCCTTTTTGCCTCCCACCGCGGCATACCCCAAAATGGCGGGACCGCTGGGCAGACGGATGGTGTGCAAACCGCACCGCTTGGGCATAAGGCAACACTCCTTCGCTGTTTTTTATTACCTTCCCCATCCAAAAAAGGAATATTCATATTCCCGGCAAAGACACATATACTGTTCTAAAAAAATGGGGGAGGAATGCGGATGAAACGGTCGCTTTACCGATGGCAGGTGGGCGGATTTTTGTTCACGGCGCTGGGTGGGGTGTTGCTCCATTTTCTCTACGACTGGACCGGGCAAAATCCCGCTGTGGGCCTTTTCTCTGCGGTGAACGAATCCATCTGGGAGCATATGAAACTGTTGTATGTGCCGCTCTTGGTGTTTTCTTTGATCGAGGCCCACTTCCTTTCCAAGGAGTACCCCGCTTTTTGGTGCGCAAAACTATGGGGCACCTCAGCAGGACTGGTTACCATCCCCCTTCTTTACTACACCTACACGGGGGCTCTGGGATTCAGCGCAGACTGGTTCAATATCTTTATCTATTTTCTGGCGGCGGCGGTACCCTTTTCATTGGAGACCCATCTACTGCGCCACCACCTCCCCTGCCGCAACCCCAAAGGCGCGGTGGCGGCGTTACTGGCTTTAGGGGTGCTGTTTGCGCTGTTCACCTTCTTCACACCGCACTTCCCCCTATTCCAGGACCCCCTCACCGGAACGTATGGAATATAAAAGAAAGAGCCTGCGGCATCTGCCGCAGGCTCTTTCTTTATCGATCGTACAATTTGGTCAGCTTGGCGATCTTTTTCGCCAGCGCCGGGGTGAGGGCATCGGCGGCCATGCGCCATTGCCAGTTGCCCTCGGCCAGACCGGGGGTGTTGGTGCGGGCGGTGTTGTCCAGCTCCAGATAGTCCTGCATCTGGGTGACAAACAGGTCTGCCACGCTGCTCATCCCGCCCCGGATGAGACCCCAAACATAGCCCTCTTGCTGGTTCAGGCCCAGATAGTCCACCGCCTTTTGCCGGTCGGCAGGGTCAGCCCCCTCCAACCAGCCCAGGAGGGTCTCGTTGTCGTGGGTACCGCCGTAGCAGACACAGTTTTGGGGATAGGTATGGGGCAGATAGTCGCTGCTCTCCTTGGCGTCAAAGGCGAATTCCAGCACCTTCATCCCAGGGAAGCCGGACTCCTTGAGCAGTTTCACCACGTCGGGAGAGGGCTCGCCCAAATCCTCTGCAATAAAGCGAATGTTGGAGAACCAATCCCGCAGCACCCCCACCAGCGCCATACCCGGTCCTTTGACCCAATGACCGCTCTTGGCGGTCTTGGCGCCGTAGGGTACCGACCAGTAGGTGTCAAAGCCCCGGAAATGGTCGATGCGGATGACGTCGTACAGCTTGGCGGCGCCGTCCACCCGGCGAATCCACCAGGCGTAGCCATCCCTCGCCATAGTTTCATAATCGTAGAGGGGGTTGCCCCACAGCTGGCCGTCCTCCGAGAAATAATCCGGCGGCACCCCCGCCACCGCGGTGGGAAAGCCCTTTTCGTCCAACTGAAAGCTCTCGGGAGAGGCCCACACGTCCACCGAATCCAGCGCCACGTAGATGGGCAGGTCACCGAGGATGCCCACACCCTTTTTATGCGCATAGTCCCGCAGATCCGCCCATTGAGTGAAAAACAGATACTGGATATAGGTGAACAGCCGGATGTCCTGTGCCAACGCCTCCCGATACCGCGCTACCGCCGCCGGCTTACGCAGACGGATGGCCTCCGGCCAATCCAACCAACAGGCCATACCAAAGTGGCGCTTGAGCGCCATAAACAGGGCGTAATCCGGCAACCAACCGGCATTCTCTTTTACAAAAGCGGCAACCTGGTCTGCATCCCGCTCCCAGCCCCGGTCGGTGGCCTTTTGGAGCAGGGTAAAGCGGTTTTCATACAGCTTTCCGTAGTCCACCCGTTCCGGGTCATCGCCCCATGCAAGGGCGTCGATCTCCGCCCGGGTCAGCAGACGGTCCGCCACCAACCGGTCCAAGTCAATATAGTAAGGGTTGCCCGCATAGGTGGAGGGACTCTGATAGGGAGAGTCGCCATAGCTGGTGGGGCCCACCGGCAGCATCTGCCACCAGGACTGCCCCGCCTGACTGAGAAAATCCACGTAATCCCGGGCTGCCTTGCCCAGCGTACCAATACCGTAGGGGGACGGCAGGGCGTAGAGCGGCATCAATATGCCGCTGCTGCGTTTTATTGACATAGGAGAAAACCCCTCCTCAAACAAATATACTCTTCTAGTATAGCACATTTCCCCGAAAACGCAACCGGAAAGCATTTACTTTTTTGCCAAAGCGTGCTATACTGAAGGAAAATAATCTGCGAGGTGTTGTCTATGTATACCAAACACAAATGGAGCAGCGAACAGTGGCACAACTTTAACTACGTGGTGAACCTGCCGAAGGATTATGACGAGAGCAAACGGTATCCTCTGGTATTCTTCCTCCACGGTGCCGGTGAGCGGGGTGACGACCTGGAGGTGGCCTGCACCCACGGCTATATGCGCTACGTGCGGGAGCAGAACGCGGAATACCCCTTCCTGTTCGTGGCACCCCAGTGCCCCGGCTGGGATTATTGGGGCTGCTACACCGAGAGTCTGCTCCACTTTATTGACTATATCTGCGACACCTACCCGGTGGACAAGGATCGGGTGATCCTCACCGGCTTAAGTATGGGCGGCACCGGCACCTGGATGCTGGCGATGGCCGACCCAGATCGGTTCGCCTGCCTTGTGCCGGTGTGCGGCAGCGGTATCGTGTGGAACGCCAAGCGCTTGGCGAACCTGCCCATCCGCATCTATCACGGTGACGACGACCCCATCGTCCCCTTTGAGGAGAGCGTTGTGATGCTCCGGGAGCTGACCCGGGCAAACGCCGACGTGAAACTGACCATCTGCTACGGTGCCGGGCACAACGCCTGGGAAGTGGCCTATCAAGATAAAGAACTCATTGATTGGATGATGGCCCAAAAGCGGAAAGGATGAACCCTATGAAACTGGCAGACATCTTCACCAATTCGATGGTATTGCAACGCCGCAAACCGATTGCGGTGTTTGGCTCCGGCTCCGGCAAGGGCCGGGTGGAGTTGGCCGGCAACGCGGTGGCGTTTGAGGCCGACGACGGCTGGCTGGTGCACCTGCCGGCGATGGAGGCCGGAGGTCCCTACGAGATGACCGTCACCCTGAACGACGAGGTGGTCACCCTCACCGATATTCTGGTGGGTGACGTGTACTTAGCCGGCGGTCAGTCCAATATGCAGTTCCGTGTAGAGGAGTCGGTGGACATCCCCCGCATCCCTAACCCCAACGTGCGGGTGTTCACCGAGGGGCACGGCGCGGATGAGAACCGCAACGAGTGGTACGACTACACCCCCTGGCAGGTAGCCACCCCGGAGAATTTGGAAAAATTCACCGCCATCGGCTACGATGTGGCCCGGATGCTGCAGGAGGAGCTGCACATTCCCATCGGCATCGTGTCCTGCAACCTGGGTGCTTCCCGGGTGGATGCCTGGACCGCCCCCCAGATCGTAGAGGCACCCGACTATCAACAGATGTTGGGTAACAAGCATTGGGACTGGCACTATTATAAGTTTAACCAGCAGTCCTGGTGCTATCTCACCAAGCTGTTGCCCCTGGTTCCCTACGGCATCCACGGTATCTTGTGGTATCAGGGCGAGAGCAACCGCCTGGAGGAAGAGGCGGTACACTATCACACCCTGCTGGGCCGATTGATTGAAAACTGGCGTGACCTGTGGGGGGAGAATCTCCCCTTCTACATCGTCCAGATTGCCCCCCACGCCGACAGCGCAGAGAACGACTGGCCCCACATCCGCCAGGCCCAGGAGCGGGTAGCCAAAGAGGTGCCCGGTGCCTATCTGGTCACGCTGGGTCACACCGGTGAGAGCGACAACATCCACCCCACCAAAAAGCACCATCTGGCACAGAAGCTGACCGCCGCGGTGCTGACCGTTCAGTTTGGTTACAAGCGGGAGTATTGCGGCCCGGTGTATGAGTCCGCAGAGGGGTCTGACGAGGGGGTAAAGATCTCCTTTACCCACGCTGCCGGCCTGCATTTCGCCGGCGACCCCGCCGACCTGGTGGTCTATGACGCACAGGGCAACGCCCTGGATCACGCCGTCGCCATCTACGACGACGCGCTGTTTGTCACCGCCCCCGGCATCGCCCGGGTGGAGCTGGGTTGGCGCAACGCCCCCACCCATAATCTGTATAACGAGAGCGGCTTCCTGGCATCGCCCTTTTGCATTACGATATAAGGAAAAGAGAGCCTAACAAAGGTTAGGCTCTCTTTTTTATGGTTTCTTGTACATTTTTCCAAATTGACATTTTTCGCGCTTTCGTATATAATAAAGACACAGGCTCCCACATAACTGACGGATAGCGCAGGCAAAACTGCGGTGGAGTGTGGGGGCGTCAACGCCGACCGTCTGGGCAAAATCAGTTTATCAACTGATTTTGCCCTTTTTTAATTGGTAAATCTTACCGATTAGAGAGGGCAAAATCCGACGAAAAGGAGTGCTTTCTATGACTCATTCGCATTGGAACGGCTTTAACCCCGGTGTATGGCAGGAAGAGATCAACGTGCGGGATTTCATCCAGCGCAACTATACCCCTTATACCGGCGACCACAGTTTTCTGACCGAGGCCACCCCCCGCACCAAAGCGCTGATGCAAAAGCTGCAGGAGCTGTTTGCAAAGGAGCGCCAAAACGGCGGCGTGCTGGACGTGGATACCAACACCGTATCCTCGCTGACCAGCTATGCCCCCGGTTACATTGACAAGGATAACGAGCTGATCGTGGGTATGCAGACCGACAGCCCGCTCAAGCGAGGGGTCAACCCCTTTGGCGGCATCCGTATGGCCCGCCAGGCCTGCGCCGCCTACGGCTATCGCCTCAGCGATAAGGTGGAGGATGAATTTAAGTTCCGCACCACCCACAACGACGGCGTCTACCGCGCCTATACCGACGAGATGCGGGCAGCCCGTAAGTGCCACATCATCACCGGTCTGCCGGATGCCTACGGTCGCGGCCGTATCATCGGCGACTATCGCCGGGTGGCGCTGTACGGCGTGGATAAGCTGATCGAAGAAAAGAAGAAGGATAAAGCGGCGGTGGCCGTCGGCGGCTTTGACGCCGACAGCGTCAAGCTGACCGAAGAGCTGTATCAGCAGATCACCTTCCTGGGCTATCTCAAGGAGATGGCGACGATGTACGGCTACGACATCAGCGGCCCCGCCAAAAATGCCCGCGAGGCCATTCAGTGGACCTATTTCGCCTATCTGGCCGCCATCAAGGAGCAGAACGGCGCCGCGATGTCCCTGGGGCGTGTGGCCACCTTCTTTGATATTTACATCGAGCGTGATCTGGCCGAGGGCACCCTCACCGAGGAAACGGCACAAGAGCTGATGGACGATTTTGTGATGAAACTCCGCATCGCCCGGCATCTGCGCACCCCCGAATACAACGAGCTGTTCGGCGGCGATCCTATGTGGATCACCGAGGCGGTGGGCGGTATGGGTCAGGATGGCCGCACCCTGGTCACCAAAAACTCCTTCCGCATCCTGCACACGCTGTATACCTTGGATACCTCCTCCGAGCCCAACCTGACCGTGCTGTGGTCTAAGGCTCTGCCGGAGAACTTTAAGCGCTACTGCGCCAAGGTGTCTGCCGACACCGACTCCATCCAGTATGAGAACGACGACCTGATGCGCCCCCTGCACGGCGACGATTACGCCATCGCCTGCTGTGTGTCTGCCATGACCATCGGCAAGCAGATGCAGTTCTTCGGTGCCCGGTGCAACCTGGCCAAGCTGCTGAATCTGGCCATCAACGGTGGCTTTGACGCTATGTCCGGTATGCACATCGGCCCCCAGATGCCGGTGATGGACACAGAGACCCTGGATTACGACGCCGTGATGGAGCGCTATGCCATCTACATCCAGTGGATGATGAATCTGTACGTCAACACCATGAACGCCATCCACTATATGCACGATAAGTACGCCTATGAAAAGACCCAGATGGCGCTGCACGATACCGACGTGCAGCGGTTGATGGCCTTTGGTGTGGCCGGTTTCTCGGTGGTGGCGGATTCTCTCTCCGCCATCAAGCACGCCAAGGTGCACCCCATCAAGGACGAGATGGGCTATATCACCGGTTACCACACCGAGGGGGACTTCCCCACCTATGGCAACGACGACGACCGGGTGGATCTGATTGCCCGCGATCTGGCTCACCAGGTGATCACCGAGCTGCGTAAGACCCCCACCTATCGGGGCGCCACCCACACCCTGTCCATTCTGACCATCACCTCCAACGTGATGTACGGCAAGCATACCGGCGCCACCCCCGACGGTCGCGCCGCCGGCACCCCCTTTGCCCCCGGTGCCAACCCCATGCATAACCGGGAGCAGAACGGCGCCCTGGCCTCCCTCAACTCGGTGTCCAAGATCCGCTACGAGGACTGCCGGGACGGCATCTCCAACACCTTCTCCATCGCCCCGGAGGCCCTGGGCAAGACCGAGGAGGAGCGAGTGAGCCATCTGGTGACCATTCTGGACGGCTATTTCGGCCGTGGGGCCCACCACCTGAACGTCAACGTACTGAACCGGGATACCCTCATCAAGGCCTACGAAAATCCGGAGGCCTATCCCAACCTGACCATCCGCGTGTCCGGCTATGCGGTGAACTTCTGCAAGCTGTCCCGAGAGCAGCAGCGTGAGGTCATCAGCCGTACCTTCCATCAAGCGGTATGAGCACCGGTTACCTGCACTCCATCCAAACCCTGGGCACCGTAGACGGGCCCGGGGTGCGGTTCGTGGCCTTTTTACAGGGGTGTCCCCTGCGGTGTGCCTGCTGCCACAACCCGGACACCTGGGCGACCAAAGAGGGCACCGCCACCACCCCGGAAGAACTGGTGGAGAAAGCCCTCCGCTACCGCGCCTATTGGGGCGCAGAGGGTGGCGTCACCCTTTCGGGTGGCGAGCCACTGTTGCAGGCGGCGTTTGTGCGGGAGGTATTCTCCCTCTGTCAGCAAAACGGGGTACACACCTGCCTGGACACCTCCGGATGTATCTTGACCGACCAGGTGAAACAGGCGCTGAGCCTTACCGACCGGGTGCTGCTGGATGTAAAATACACCACCGAAGAGGCGTATCAGGCCTATGTTGGATACGCCATGGCGCCGGTGATGGAATTCCTTGCGTATCTGAATGAGCAGGGCATCCCCACCACCCTGCGGCAGGTCACCATCCCCACCCTCAACGACACCCCTGAGGCGGTGTCCGCCCTGCAGAAGATTGCCGCCACCCACCCCTGCGTGGACAAGGTAGAACTGCTTCCTTTCCGCAAGATCTGTCAGGTGAAGTACGATCAGATGGGACTCCCCTTCCCCTTGGCGCATCTGCCGGAACCCACCGGCGAACAGATGGAACAACTAAACCGCCTTCTGCAACCGCTACGCTAAGTGGCGGTTGCTTTTTTGTGGGGACTGTGCTATAATACCCCGGAACGAAGCGAAAAGGAGGGGTGACTATGGACAGCAAAGCCAAACGGGCCTTACAGCTGTTTCTCACCTTTTTTAAGATCGGTGCCTTCACCTTTGGTGGCGGCTACGCCATGATCCCGCTCATCCAGCGGGAGATTGTGGAAAAACACGGGTGGATGACCGACGAGGATATTTTGGACATCTTCGCCATTGCAGAGTCCACCCCCGGCCCCATCGCCATCAACGCCGCCACCTTTGTGGGCTACCGTACCGCCGGCTTTTGGGGCTCTGCTCTGGCCACCACCGGCGTGGTGCTCCCCTCGTTTGTCATCATTCTGCTCATCTCCTTCCTGCTCACCGGCTTTGCAGAGATTCCGGCGGTGCAATACGCCTTTTTCGGCATCCGGGCCGGTGTGATGGCGCTGCTGATCAAAGCCCTGTGGACGATGTATAAGAAAAATCCCAAGAGCTATATCGGCTACGGTATTATGCTGGCGGCCTTTCTGGTGACCGCCTTTATGGACGTGCCGGTGCTGTTGGTGATCCTGGGCTGTGCCGCCGTGGGCTTGGTATCCTCCCTACTGGTGTGGCGAAAGGAGGGCAAGGGATAATGGTGTTTCTGACCTTGTTTTTGACCTTCTTTAAGATTGGTGCCTTCACCTTTGGCGGCGGCTACGCCATGCTCCCCTTTATTCAGCAAGAGGTGCTGGGGCACAACTGGGTGGCCGAATCCGACCTGATCAACTTTATTGCGATCAGCGAGTCCACCCCCGGTCCCTTCGCCATCAATATGGCCACCTACGTAGGCAGTCAGGTGGGCAACGACTATGGCTGGCTGGGCAGTATCTTCGGTTCCTTCTGCGCCACTATGGGTGTGGTTCTGCCCTCCTTCTTGGTCATCCTTGTTGTGGCGAAATTCTATGAGAAATACAAGCAGAGCACCCTTGTCAAGGGCTGTATGTCCGGCTTAAAGCCTGCGGTGGTGGGTCTCATCGCTGCCGCCATCCTGTCGGTGGTGGGCGAGGTGCTGTTCCCTGCCGGCGTGGCTCTGTCGGTTTTCCAAAGCCCCAACTTCTACGTAGCGCTGGGCATCTTTGCCCTCACCTGCACCCTGGCCTTTTGGAAAAAGGTGCACCCCATTATCCTGATCGTGCTGTCCGCCGGTCTGGGCATCGCCTGGGGGTATTTGGCCCCCACTCTGGGCACCGCCATCCCGCTGAAATAAACACCCTACACAAAAAAACACCCTGTCCGTGTGGACAGGGTGTTTTTTATTTGCGCTTCAGTTTCGCTTTGATCCGGGTGAGCAGCGGCTTGGAGTGCTCCACCGCATACATCAGGTCGTGGCTCTCTAACAACTGCTCAAATTTTGCTCGGTTGGGACGATCCCCACGGGGCTTGATAACGTTGGGGTTGCCGGCCACAATCCGCCCAAAGGTGGTGTCAAACAGCCGTACGCCCTGGGTTTCCTCCAGAAAGGCTTTGCCCTTTTCGGTGTGCGCCAGGATGCAGGAAACACCCTCTTTGTTCCAGAAGGGATCCTGCTCGGTGGCACCCCAAAAATCGCCCAGCATCAGGTCGCCGGTGCGATGGTTGCCCCGGGCCTTGCAGGTATAGCAGGCCTTGCCCGCCATGGTGGCAAAGGCATAGCCGTATTCGGTGTGGTAGAACGGCTTTTCGTACACCGTCCCGTTTTCAAAGGTGGCGGACAGATAGCCGGGGGTCCAGGCCCCTTTCTTCCGCTTCACCGAGAAATCCACCAGTTTGCTTTGATACTTTTGCTCCAGATACTCCACGTACTGGCGGTGCACCTTAGCGGTGGTGGGACCGTGGCAGATCAGCTCCGCCGTCATCAGTCCCTCGTACTCCTGCTTCAGATAGCCACGCAGCGCCGCTACCGTACAGGGCAGACCGATAAACAACACCGGCTTGCCGGCCTCCAACAGCGCTTTTACGTCAGCATAGACGGTGCCCATCTGCACCGCGCAGTATTTGGAGCCCTTGAATTTTTCCAAATCCTCCATCCGGTCGGTGAGCGCATACACCGCCTCTTTGAAGTCGGGGGTATAGGTGACACCCGCCACGTAGCCGCCCCGGCGGATCATCTGCCGGGCCAGGGCGGTGGCCACACCGCCGGAGGAGCAAGACAACAGTTCCGCAGACTCCTCCACGTAGCCGGCATAAGCGGCGATGTCGTGCTGAGCGTAGGGCTCCAGATCCATCGGCTTCGCTTTTTTCTTGCCCAACAGCATACTCTTGATCCCCTTCAGGTTGCCGGGATACAGCAGTACCCCCAAGACCAGACCCAACAGACCGGTGACCACGGCAAAAACAAAGCCCCATACGATCCATTGGGTGTATTTATAAATCAGCACGTCCTCGATTAGCCACATACCGCCCATCGCCACGCCCAACAGCGCCAGCGTGGTGGCACACAGCTTGATCAGTAAGGGGGACAGCTTGGTTTTCAGAATGTGCTTGCCGGTGAACACCGTATAATACACCGCCTTAAAGGCAGTAGCCGCCAGCGTACCCATGGCTACACCCACCAAGGGATCCCACACCAGGATCAGCACCAGCGACACCACCACGTTGATGGCAGCCTCGCCATAGGCGCCAAACTGGCTCTCTTTCAGCTTGTTGGCGGCGATGGTCAGATTAAAGCAAGGCAGGGAAAGACAGTTGAGCGCCTCCGCCACCACCATAATCAGCGCAAACAAAGGCTGAATGTAGTTGGCGTCGGTGGTGCCGTCGGTATACAGCTTGACAAAAGGAACGATCAGGATCGCCGCCGTACCAAACAGCAGAATGGTCAGCACCGTCAAGATCAACTTATAGCTGCGATAGGTCTTGCGCAGGGTCTCCTGCTCCCCCTTCGCGGCCATCTCGCCCAGCAGGGCTTCCATTCCTCCGGTAAAGGAGGTGGCTATGTTGCGCAGACTGAACACCACCAGATGATAGACGGAATACACCGCCACCGAGGGCAGATCCGCCATCAGGGTCAGCATCATCACGTCGGTGTTGTTCTGAATCACGTAGGCAGTGTGCTGCGCGATACCGGTAAACTTGTTGGGCAACGAGGCCTTGACCCCGGTCTTATGCAGGTTGTAGTGCTTGTGTACGTACCACGCATACATCAAGGGGCGCAGCACAAACACCAGGCTGCTGACGATCTTGACCCACAGGATGTCCACACCGCTCTTGGCCAAAATGACGATCAACGCCACGTTGAGAAGATTGGTGATGATGTACACCCCGTTCACCACGTACTGCTTTTGATCCGCGTTGAGCAGGGTCATCTTGGAGATGCCGATCATATACTCGGCAAACTTGCCGATGGCGATACCCACCACCAGGAAGAAGGTATAACTCCAAGTGAACTGAGCGGCATCCACGTCCGCCATCGAGTGATAGCCAAAGGCCAGCACCACCACGTAGGCAGCAAAGGCCAGACCGATCCAGGTAAAAAAGCGCTTGACCGCCAGATACACCTGGCTGATCTTTTCGTCATCCCGCTCCGCCAGAGGCTTATACAGCGCCCCGCGGGCCACGCGGCCGATGCCCCCCTCAAACAGAGTGATATAGGAAAGGAACTGAGCGATGGAAATGGTGAGACCGTAGGCATCCGAGCCAAAGGTGTCAATCATAATCCACGGAATGATCAGACCGCACAGGGTGGTCACCAGTTGATGGACCAGCGTGCTGAGCACGTTCATCTTGACCCGAAATATCCGTCGTCCCATCGTTCTCCTCCTCTCCTTTTCGTTTTACTTCAGGGCGTTTTCCAGATACGCCAAAGACTGTGTTTTGCGTTGCGCAAACACCACCCGTGCCCGGTCGTAGTTCACCGACCCCTCGGCCAGAGCCTCGCCCTCGCGCACCTCCCGGTCCTCCATCTCCAGGTCTTCCAACACCTGACGCAGACGGGAACCGTTGTGAGCGGGCACCTGCACGTACAAATCCCGCTCGAACAGCACCGAAAAAGCCGTGCCGTGGAAGGAATTGGTAAACACCTGCCGCGCATTGTGTACCAGATACAACCATTGCTGCGGGCTCACGTCGGTGGCGTAGGTGAGCATCGGATCCTTGTTGCGGCGGGCCGTCAAGGGGTTGCCCCCGATCACCACCACCTTCAGCCCCTGCTCTCTGGCATAGGCCTTGCATCGGCTGAGCAGTTCTTTGGACTGGTTGACCACAAAATAAAGCACGTAGTCCCCCTCTGCCGCCGGGTGGGGTTTCTCCAGTTTTTCCCACTCAGAGGCATCCACCAGCCAGGTGGGATCGGTCACCAACGGCACCTCCCGTCCGGTCAACCGCTCCACCAGCGCTTTGCCCGGCATCTCCCGGGCCGACAGGGCATCAAAGGCGTTCAGCTCCGGAGCGATGGCCGCCTCAAACCCATCGGGGAACTCCACCACGCCAAAGCTGGGGGCGTAGGCCACCCGCTTGGTGTTCTCCCCGCAAAAATCCAAAAAATAACTGAGATCGGTATCGGTGATGTAGGGGCTCCACACCTGATCGCTGCCGCAGATAACGGCGTCGTAACGGCGCCCCAGTTCTCTAAGCTTATCTTTATCCGTAAAGGGGCGTGCAGGATAATAGGTCACCTGCCCCCGCTCAAAGCGGCGGAACCCGGCATACAACCGCCGGTGGAGCAACAACCGCACCCGCCGCTGTGCCGCGCACTTTAGCGGGTTGCGCCCCTTTCTCACGTGCTTTTCCGCTTTCATATAGGGGTTATGATAGTTTATAATCTCCACCGAATGGCCCATCCGCCGCACCGTATTCTGCAGAGCGATCATCTGCAGGCAGGCGCCGTAGCTGACCGAGTTGGGGAAGGTTAAAATGCCAACTTTCATAATTACCTCCTAAGGGAGCCGTCAAAACCCTAACGTAAAACCATACCGAAAAGCAGAACCCGTGTTTCTGCTTTTCGCTGTGGTTTCTTTGCATTACCCCGCGCAAACGGGTGCTCAATACATAGCGTATTGAGCACCCGTTGTTGCTTGTTTAGGGGTGCTTAATCAGCGATGCCCTGATTATAGACCTCGTTGAAGGTGCCGGACTGCACCTCGCCATAGACAACGATCTGGTTGCCCTCAGCCGAGGTGTAGACGAAGTAGGGACGAGCAGAAATCACAGAATCCCAGTTCGCCTCGGGGATGTTGGTCACGCGGACGGCGTAGGAGAAATACGTCTCCTCCAACTCCCACAGATAGTTGGCATCGATGTTCTTGATGGTTCTGTTACCGTTGTTCTGAGCGGCAACAATGGTCATCTCTTCAGCGGCCAACGGCTTGTTGGTGACGATGGCACCGGCGAAGTTCAGCTGATACTCCACACCATCCATCTCCACGATACCGGAATCGGTCTTGTAGGTGTTCTTGGTGTTCTCGAACAGTTCCACGTCAGAAGCCTTCAGGCTGAACAGGAAGGCCAAACCGGCCACGTCCTCAGAAGCGGACTTACCGTTGCACACCAGGATCTCCACCTCACGGATGGCGCCGCAACCGTTGCAGTCGGCGTCAAACGCGTGGTCGTAGGTGTGAGCACCGGTGGCGGTCAGGGGCTCGGCATAGCTGTCGCCGCAGTTGCCGCAGGTATAGGTCACGGAGCCGTCGGCGCCGCAGGTAGCCTCCACGCGGGCAGACTCGGCATAATCGTGGGTCAGAGCGTCAATGGCCTCGGTGTAGCTGTCACCGCAGGCAGAGCAGGTGTAGGTGGTCTCACCGGCCACACCGCAGGAGGGAGCAGAAGTCTCCACACCTACGTAATTATGACCCAGAGCGGCACCCTCGGTGGCGCCGCAGGTGTTACAGGTCTTGGGCGTGTCGCAGTCAGCGGCAGTCCAGGAATGACCCAGAGCGGCCTTCAGAACCTCGCCGCACACGGTACAGGTCTGAGCGTTCTCGCAATCGGCCTCAGCACCGGGGTTGTGACCGGTAGCGCTGATCGCCTCGGTGTAGCTGTCGCCGCAGACAGAGCAGGTGTAGGTGGTCTCACCGGCCTCGGTGCAGGTGGGAGCAGTCGTCTGCACACCCTCATAGCTGTGACCGTCGGCGCAGGGATCACTACAAGCCTCGCACTCGCCGGTATACCAGCAATCGCAGGTGGGGCAAACCTGATAGATGGTACCCGCCTCAGCGCCGGTGGTGTCCAGCATAGTACCGTCGGCGTTGCGCAACTGGGCGGAGGCAATCGGAATGTAATAATAAGTGCCGTCGGTGGAAGCACCCTGGTCGTACATCACGCCGAATATGTCGCCGCCGGCGCCGTTCACCAGTTGAATGGTGCCGGTACCCTCGGAGGAGGTGATGTTGGCACCGTTGCCGGTGATGGTGTAATCCTCATTCAGGATATCCGCATAAGTGACAGTGCTGTAAATGTAACCGTTGGAGATCAGCGTGCCGTTGATATCCAATTTGGCATCCACCAGATCCGCCTCGGTGCGGGTCTTGCGGGTGGTGCAGGTGTAGGCCACGGGACGGCTACGCATTCCTGCGTTGCGATCCCAATAATTGTAATAACGATTCGTCACTATCTCAAAGGTATCCATATCGATACCCCAAGTGTAGTTGTCGTAATCGAACATCTGCAGCATATAGCCGCCGGCGGTCACCACGTCGGTGGTAGCGTCGGTATAAGCGATGTTCAGGGTAGCGCCCTGGTCCACCGTCAGAGAGGAGCCGGGCAGCATCATCACGTTCTGCTGCAAGGTGGCGGTGCCGCTCTTGATGTGGATCTGCATACTGTTGGTGATGGGCAGCACGAACTTGCCGGCATCCACGTCTACGCCGGCAATACTCATCGCCAGCTCGGACAGAGCGCAATCGCCATAGGACTCCAGAATCAGGCTGTCGGTGGTGGGATCGTAATCCTTCACCACATAGGAGCCGGGCTCGGGACGGAACATAGCGTTGGAGCCGATGAACTGCACCGTAGCGCCGTGCTCCATACGGGACATATACACCGAGGTGTGCACGTACTCGGTGGAGCCGTACTCATAGGTGGTGGCCACCTCGATGTTCTGCACGTAGTACTGTGCGGTGGGGAACACCAGGAAGCCCTGGGCCAGCTCGGTACTCTTATCGCCGCCGCGGAAGTCCATAATCTGGAAGTTCTCGTAGATGGAGGCGCCGTTCTTAGCGGTGATAGTACCGTCGCCGTAGATATAACCCCAGGCATACAGAGTAGCACCGCTATTCACGTCAATGTGGGAGCCGGCCTGCATCTCAATAAAGCCCAAGGGGCCGGTGGGGCTACCGCCGTAGCGACCGTTATGGGGGCTACCGCCGGCGGCAGAGGCGTGCCGACCGCCCACCTCGATAACACCGTTGACGGTGATGTGGGCGTCGGCACCCAGCGTCAGGGTGCGGTAGCGGGTGGGTTGTACCCACGCAATGCTACCCTTGCCGCCCAGCAGATCGTCGTAGCTGGTGCAGCTGGGGTTCTTGCCGTGGGCAGAATGGGCATCGTTATAGGGCACCAACAGAGTGATGCCGGAGGGGATGGTGTGGGTACCGGTGACGGTACCATCCTTAATCACCACGATCTTCTTGTCAGAACCGGCCTGAGCGGCGGCAATCGCCTCGCTCAGATCGTAGAACCGTTGACCGCCCACGCTGAAGTGAGCGGGGTTACCGGCCACAAACACCGGCTTGATGGTGGCATCAGATCCCACCGGCAGGGTGGTCGTGGCGTCATAAGACACATAGCCGCCAGCGGTCTCGTTGTACCAGCCGTAGAAGGCATAGCCGCTGTTGGCGGTGGCCACCAGAGCATAGCTGCTCTCGGTGGGAGCCTTGGTATAGCTGGTCTCAGCCGCGATAGCGGTGCCATCCACCGTATAGCTTCCGTTTTCGGGAGCCAGGAAGGTGGTGGTTACGTTGCTGTTACCAATCAGTTGAATCCCGGTGATGGTCAGGGTGTTGGTGCTGGTGCCACTGGGAGAGGTCAAGGTGATGACCAGGGTGCCACCGGATGCCAGATCGCCGCTGTAGGCGTTGCCGGAAATACCGGACACCGAACCGCCGCCGGTCAACGTATAAGAGAAGGACAGCTTACGGGTATCCGCATAGTTGTTCTTGATGGTCAGCTTGGTGGTGACCGTCCGGCTAATAATAAAAGACTTATAACCGGTAGCGGTACCGGTGATGGTGGTGCCGCTGGCGGTCCAGTTCGCCTTACCGCTACTGCTGCTGGCGTCGGTCCAGGACAGACCGATGCCGGGGTCGGATACGGTCAGCGTGCCCGCCGCCGAGGCGGTCATAGCAAATAGCGGAAGCATCGTCACAATCATTGCCAGAGACAATAGGATAGCGCCGATGCGCTTTACACATTTCATTGTGATGCTCCTTTCTTCTTTAAGAATGGAGGCAATCCCCCGAACCCGGTACACCGGGTTCGGGGCAACGCCAAAAGATAAATCCGTACAACGGCTCAAAACGCCGTTAAATCGTTAGGCCTGCGGGCCCAGGGTTACGTCGTAACCGGCCAGCCACTGACCCAGCAGAGCTGCGTCGGTCAGAGTAACCTCGCCGTCGCCGTCGGCATCAGCAGCAACTTCATTCACGGTTACGTCGTAACCGGCCAACCACTGACCCAGCAGAGCTGCGTCAGTCAGGGTGACTTCGCCGTCGCCGTCGGCATCGCCGTAGAGGATGTCACCGGGTTGCTCAACCTCACGGGTCTCACCGCACTCGTTACAGTCGGCATCGTACTCGTCGTCGTAGACATGCTCGGTTTTCACCGTGCCGCAACCCAGGTCGCAGACGTGGTCGCCGTCGTTTTCAGCATCCGCACAGGAGGCGGGCTTACCGCACTCACAATAGTGCTTGCCACCCTCGACGGTAACACCGTAGGTGTGCTCCACCGCAGTGAACACCGCATAGTAGGTGGTGGCAGTCTCAGCGGCAGGCAGGTCGATGACCGCGCCACCCTCGGTGGCAGACCAACCGGCAAAGACGTAGTGATGGTTGTTATCCAGATTCTTCTCGGGAGCAATGGGGCAAGTGGGAACGGTGCCAAAGTTCACCTCAGAGGTGACAGACTGGCCGTCCACAACCCAGGTAATCTCGACGGAGTCGGGCTGCGTGCACTCCTCACCGGCGATCCAGTGGTCGTGCTTGTCGCAATAGGTGTAGATCGCACCGGGCTCAGCACCGGTGGTATCCAGCAGAGAGCCGTCGCCGTTCTGCAGCTGGATGGAAGCCAAAGGAGTGATATAGTACAGAGTACCGCCCACCTCGGGATCGTACTCAGGAGACTTCTTAAACGCATCGTCCTTAGCCTGATCGTACATATAGGCCAGCATATCGGTGCCGGCGCCATTGTTCATAGCCACGATACCGGTGCCCTCAGAAGAGATGACCTGAGCACCGCCACCGATGATGGAGAAGTCTTCAGTCAGAGCATCCGCCCAGATGACGGTGCTGTATACGAAGCCATCCGCCACCACGATACCGTTGATATCAAAGACCACGTCCTTGATGTCCGCGTCGGTACGGATCTTGCGCTCGCTGGCGGTGTATTTCGCAGCCACAAACTGGTTGCCGGGATGAACAAAGGTCAGACCCTCTTCGTACTCGAAGGTGTTTATGTTCAGACCGCTGGTCCAGTTCTCACTGTCATAAACGATCAGAGAATGGCCGGCACCCATAGCCGCACTGGGGGTATCGGTGGCACCGATCTCCAGAACTGCATTCTGACCCACGGTCAAGCTAGAGCCGGGCAGCATCGCAATATCCTGCAGCAGGGTAGCAGTACCCTCGTGGAGGGTGATGTTGATGTTGTTGGTAATGGGCAGGACAAAGTTGGTGGTATCCACGGCGTTACCGGCCAACTCCACTCTCATGGTGGACAGGGCGCAATCGCCGTAGGCATCCAGATTCAGGGTATCGGTCTCGGGGTCATACTCTTTAACAATGTAGGAACCCTCGCCGGGCTGGAACATAGCGCCCGCACCAATGAACTTGATGGGAGGAGCGGTGACGCACTGAGAGGAAACGAACATGGTGGTGGTCACATAGGCAGTAGCACCATAGTTATAGGTGGTAGCCACCTCCACGTTCTGTACGTAGTACTGGGTCATGGGGAACACCAGCAGGTCGGCGGCCAAAGCCAAGGTAGCGTTACCGCCGCGGAAGTCCATAACCTGGAACACCTCGTAGATGCCGGCGCCATCGTTGGCGGTGACGGTACCGTCACCATAGATGTAACCCCAAGCATACAGATCACCGTTGACCTCGATGTGAGAGCCGGCGGTCATATAGATGTAGCCCAGAGCGTCGGTGGGAGCGGCATACATATCGGCAGAGCCACCGGCAGCGGCGTGACGGCCACCCACTTCCAGAGCACCGTTAACGGTAATGGAAGCATCCGCATCCATGGTCAGGGTGCGATAGGCAAAGGGCTCCACCCACTTAACGGAATTGCCGTCGGAGCTGGTGCAGGCAGGCACATTTCCGTGGGCGGTGTTCGCATCGTTATAGGGGATCAGCAGAGTGACACCGGCAGGGATCACGTGATCGCCGGTGAGGGTGCCGTCGTTCAGCAGAATCACCGTCTTGGTGGTGGTGCTGGCAGCAGCGGCGGCAGCAGCATCGCTCAGATTGTCGTATTTGGCAGAGCCAACACCGAACAGAGCCACGCTGTCAGAAATAAACACAGGGGTGATGATGGCGTCCGCAGAAGCCTTCAGGTTGAAGAGGGCATCCTGAGCCAGATATTTATCGGTCTTGGCGTCGTACCAGCCGTAGAAGACGTAGCCTTCCTCAGCCTCGGCAGCCAGAGCGAACACGGTGTTCAGAGCCACCTCTTTGGTGATCTCAGCAGACACAGCCGCACCGTCCAGGGTGTAGGAACCACCCTCGGTAGCGGGCTTAAAGGTCAGGATCGGGTCAGCCGCATTCAGGCTGACCAGAGCCAGCTCAGAGATGGTAAAGGTCGCCTTGTAAGCAGCGCCACGGGGGGACTTCAGCTGAATAACCACGCTCTCGCCGGCGGCCAGAGTCTGAGTGAACTCGCCGGAGGCGCTGGCCTGGTTGCTGACGGCGATGGCGCCGGTCAGCGAGGCACGGGTAGCAGCGGTGGTACCGCCGGTGGTCAGAGACCAATTGAAACTGAGCACCGCCTCGGCGCCGGAATTATTGGTCAGGGTCAGGTCGGAAATGTTGGTCTTAGCGGCCGTACCCTTGCTCGTAGCAGAGATGGAGGTGCCGCTGGAGGTCCAGGTGGCGGAGCCGCCGCCCTGGTTGGAATACTCCCAGGACGCGGTCAGACCGGTGACGGAAGTAGTCAGGGTGTTCGCCGCAAATACGGCGGGCATCATGGTGCAGAGCATAGCCACAGTCAGCAGGACGGCACCAATGCGCTTGATCCATTGTTTCATGGGTTCACAGTTCCTTTCGTATATGATTTGTGATATCGCTTAACGCGGGGTTGGCAGACCCGGCTCAGCCGGGTCTGCCCCCTCACTTTAACAAAAGGGAGTTACTGGGCAGGATAATATCTGCCGTCGGTGCCCCAGTCGTACTCGCCGCGGGGCAACAGATCGTTGCGGTAGGTGGGCCAGTACTTGCCGGTGGCCAGGTTGCCGTGGGTGCAGACGTTGATGTAGAAGGTCTTGCCCTCCTCGTCAACCAGTTTCACCACGCCGATGTTCTTCTGCATCACACCGTCCACATAGTAGTAGTACTTGCCATTCTCCAGATAGATGCCGTTCTTCACCGGCGCATCGGGATCCTCAACGGGGGGATAATACTTACCGTCGGTGCCCCAGTCGTACTCGCCGCGGGGCAGCAGGTCGTTGCGGTAGGTGGGCCAGTACTTGCCGGTGGCCAGGTTGCCGTTGGTGCAGACGTAGATGTAGAAGATCTTGCCTTCCTCATCCGTCAGCTTCACCACGCCGGTGTCACCCTTCTGCATCACACCGTCCACGTAGTAGTAGTACTTGCCATTCTCCAGATAGATGCCGTTCTTCACCGGCGCATCGGGATCCTCAACGGGGGGATAATACTTACCGTCGGTGCCCCAATCGTACTCGCCGCGGGCCAGCAGGCCGTTGGTGTAGGTGGGCCAATACTTGCCGGTGGCCAGGTTGCCGTAGGTGCAGACGTAGATGTAGAAGGTCTTGCCCTCTTCATCGGTCATCTCCACCACACCGATGGCGCCGGTCTGCAGCTCGCCGTCCACGTAGTAGTAATACTTGCCGTTCTCATAGACGATGCCGTCCTTCACAGGGGCATCGGGATCCTCGGGCTCCACCACGGGGGGATAATACTTACCGTCGGTGCCCCAATCGTAGCTGCCGCGGGGCAGCAGGTCGTTACGATAGGTGGGCCAATAGTTGCCGGTGGCCAGGTTACCGTAGGTGCTTACGTAGATGTAATACACCAGACCGTTCTCGTCGGTCAGCTTCACCACGCCGGCGTTCTTCTGCATCACGCCGTCCACGTAGTAGTAGTACTTGCCGTTCTCGTAGTAGATACCGTTCTTCAGGTCGGGCGTGTCGGGCTCATCCTCAGACTTATAGTAGCGACCGTCGGTATCAAACACGTACTGACCGGTCTCCAGCAGGCCGTTGCCGTCGGACACCCAGAAGGAGCCAACCGCCAACTGACCGTTGGAGCGGACGTAGATATAGAAGGTCTTGCCCTGTTCGTCGGTCAGCTGTACAGCGCCGACACCCTTCTGCAGCACGTCGTTCACATAGTAGAACAGACCGCCGTTCTCGGCCACGATGCCGTTCTTGCCCTCGGTGGGGCCATCCGGCAGGTCGGGATTCACAACGGGAGGATTGGTCATACGACCCTCGTTATCGAAGGTGTAGCGACCGGCAGGAACCAGACCGTTGGTGTTGTTGATCCAAGCGGTGCGGTTGCGATAGGCCTTGGCGTCGTCGGGAGAGATGAAGTAGTAATAACCGTTCTCCTCCACCAGACCCACCTTACTGTTACGGATACCGTTCTGGATGTAGTAGATCTCGCCGTTATAGCGGTACAGACCCACGTAATCCTCCTGCCACACACCGTTCTCATCGAACAGGTGCCACTGCCAGGCGGTCTCACCGGCCTGGTTCTGGATGTTGACAAAGCCGGTCTGAACGTCGTAGATGTACTTCTTGGTGGCGTACCAGTTGCCGTCCACCTGGAACCATTTGCCGTGGACCCACTGACCGGCCCAGCGATACCGGGTACCGGTGGAGGTCTTTACCAGATCGCCACGGGTCAGCACGTAGTTCGTAAAGGTATAGTTGTAACCGTCAATCTTCTGCTGGCCGTTTACCGCACGACCGGTAGAGGGCAGGAAGTAATAGTCTACCTGGTTGCCCTCGGCGTCATAGCCGGACACCCAGCCGGTGGTCATCTCACCATTGACGGCGTAATACAGGCCCTCGTTGTAATTAACGGTGCCGTTGATCTTGCCCAGGCATACGCCGTTCTCATCAAAGTTGTAGAACAGCTTAGTGGCCTCGTCCTCGCGGGAAGGAATGTACTGCACACCGGTCAGCGCCTTGTGATCGACGTAGTACTTGTACTCGCCATCCTCTTTGTACCAGCCCTGACGAACGGCGTTATCGATGATGAAGCCGTCCTCAAAGTCGGCGTACACGCTGGCATAGTGAGCACCGGTCTCGGTGCCACCCTCCCAGCCGGTCTCGGAGGAGGAATAGGGCAGCAGACCGTATTTCTGCTGGTTCTCCTTCTTCTGAGCGAAGGAGTACAGAGAGGTGGCGCGCAGATACACGTCGTAGCTGACGTTACCGGAGTTGGCAATCACCATCTCGTTGCCGTCCCAAGCGCCATCCTTGGGGGTGGCCTTGATACCGGACATAATGCACAGGGGGTTGGCGGTAGCCGCATCGATGGCCTCGGTGCGATCGATCCAGTTGAACACCATGGTCAGCAGGTTGTTCTCATCCACCGTAGCGGAGGACAGCTGGAAGAAGTCGTTGACCACCTTCAGACCGGAGGGATCCACGATCAGATCCTTATCGAACTGAGCGGTGATGCGCACCTCGGTCAGCACGCTGACACGCTCCGCCAAAGCCAGCATATAGCCGAAAGCGGAGTCGCCCTGGGTGTCGGAGTTGGGCAGCATAAACACGATGTCCGCCATCTGAGCAGGAATCTCGATGGTGTTCATATCCAGTGCGAAGGTGTAACCCAGGGTCACGCCCTTGCTGGGATCCGCCACCGTGTAGTTAAAGTTGTCGGTGGTGGTGGTGTTCTGCACCTCGCGGATCCAGGCCAGAGTCCGGTTACCGGCGGTAGCCTTATCGAAATCGAAGGTGGCCTCGTCCTCACGGAACATGGCAGCGGGCACCTCGCAATAGGCATCCTCATTCTCCAGCACGATGGCAAACACGGTCATCTTACGGGCACCGGACGCGCCGCGAGCGGTCACGTTGAAGCCCTCAAAGATGGCACGGGGCCACATATCACCCTCGGCCTCCGGATCCTCCTCCAGATAGCCGCAGAAGATGTCGTTCTCGTTCATCTTCACCGGGTTGCCGCTGTAGCTGGCCAGCAGGGGCAGCTCCACGGTCTTGTCATAAATCAGAGTCAGAGACTTTTCAGTAAACTCCAGGGTCTCCGGCACCACCACGTGCAGGGTCTTGGTACCGGCGATCTCACCGTTCACCACAAAATGAACGTCCACGTCGCCGTAATCGGCGGCGGTAAACACGCCGTTCTCGTCGATGGTACCCACAGCCTCGTCAGAGACGGTCCAGTAGGAATCGGCGGGAATCTCAGCAGAGGAGCCAATGTTGTTAACGCCGATGGCGTTCAGCTTCAGCTCGGTGCCGATGGTCAGATAGTCGTAATCCGCCTCAACGATGGCACGGTCAAACTCCTTAGAGGACTTGGCGGTGGACACCGCCACCAGGGTGCCGGCCACGCTACGGGCATAACCGTCAGAGGGACGGTTGGTCACCTTGATCTGGTCGCTGCCCTCAGGCTTGGACATATAGGTGGTAGAACCGCCGCCGTCCAGGTTCACCGCACGGACACAACCGGCCTCCAGCATGATCTGGGCGATCTCGCGCAGGCTACCACCGCAGGAGAAGGGCTCCTGACGGCCATCCAGCACCATCATCACCACAGAACCGTCTGCCTTAACGCCGATGGCGGTACGGCTGGCGCGGGTGCCATCGGTGGCACCGGAGGCCAGCTCGCCGTCCCAAATCAGGAACTTACCGGAACCGAACAGACCGATGCCGTCCACCACTTCGTCCGCCAGAGACTCATACTCAGCCTTGGTGCCGACGATGGCGGAGCCGTCCTTCAGAATACCGAAGAAGCCGTCGCCGTCGATGCCCTTCCAGACCTTGCCGTTCATCTGCAGCAGGCCGGCGGGCTCACCGGTGGTGGTGTTAAAGCCGTCACCGTTGGTGGCAACCACGGGAGTGAAATTCTCCACGTGCTTATTGTTCTTCACCAGAGCGGCCACCTGATCCTCCACACGCTGCATACCCCAGCCCTTGGAAGGATCGTTGTCCTTATAGTTGACCATAATGGTCACGTCATCGCGGTTAACGTCCACGTTGGCCAGATAGTACACCATCTGCTTGCCGTCGGCAGACATGGCGTAGTTGATATCCTGGGTGATACCGGGAGCCAACACAGAGGAGGTGGTGGAGAACACGGAGTAATAGCCGTTCTCCGGCTTCTCCTCGTCTTCGTCGTCACCCTCATTACCGCCCTCGTTCAGCTTACCCTCGGCGTGATCAAACAGATAATCCGCCAAAGCGTAGCAACTGGCCTGCCGGATGGTGGCGTAGTCAGAGATACCACGGTCAGCCTCCAGAATCTGGATACCCACATTGGTGCGGTAGGCGTTGTACATCGCGGTACGCACCTCTTCGCGAGTGGTCAGGCCGGGGAAGCGGTTGTTCAGGAAATAAACGGAGCGATCTTCATCGTCCAGATCGGCGGTGAAGTAAGCCTCCATCAGCTCGCTGAAAGAACCGTTGCCCGCCTGGTACTCATTCACCAGGTAGTAGGCATCCATATCGCCGTAGAAGTCGTCCCACCCGAAGGCATCGTCGGCATTCACACCGAAGCAATGCTCGCGGATGTACTTGGCGATCTCCTCCACCGTTCCGGTGGTGGGAACGTGACCGTACAGGGCGCTGAAATACACCAGGTCGCACAGGTCACCGGCCCAACCGGCCAGGTCGTCCGACTGCACTGCCACGTTCACATAGGAAATGTTCATGGTACCGGACATGTGACCGAAATCCGAGGGATTTCCGTTGGGCAGGGTGAAATTGTCGATGACAATGTCACGCAGGTCCATCACGTTGGTACCATTGGCAGCATCCTGCTGCTCAACGTAGTTGGTGAACACGGTGATCTCCTGTCCGGCCAACGCCGCCCAGTTACCATCCTGGTAACGCTCGACGCCGGTGCGGATAAAGTTCAGCACCAGTTCACCGGGGTCTCTGCTGGACTGAGCGGCAAACTCGTCCGCATAGACCTCCAGTTGCTTCAGATTCGCTAAAAAGTCAGAATAGTTGGTGGTGCTACCGGCAGCCGCAAAGACGGACATAGGCAGTAAGCCCACGACCATCAGGGTCGCCAACAGCATCGCCAGCACTTTTGCTGATACCTTTTTTAGCATGTGTCTCCTCTCCTTTATAAAAAATTTTTTTGGAAACTGGTTTATATATACGGAGGTTGCCCTCCATTTATATACATATTTATATAATGTAGCGGCTCACGCACCCTGCACCGCCAGCGCAAACTGAGCCAGCGCCTCTCGGTTGTCCAGGGGGGTCTCCCCCACCCGCTTGGTGGTGGTCGCCAGCTCCTCCGGGTCAGCCGCGATGCGGCACACCAGGTCGCACAGCGCCTGTGTGCTGTTTTCGCACACCCAGCCGGCCTGCGCCTCGGTCACCATCTCCTTAGTGGAGATGATCTCGGTGCTCACCACCGGGAGCCCTAAGCAACGGGCCTCCTCGATCACCATAGGGGCCGCCTCGTGATAGGAGGACAGCAGCAGAAAGTCTGCCGCCTTTATGTAGGGATAGGGGTTTTCCTGCTCTCCGTGGAACACCACCGACCGGGTCACCCCCAGCTCCTGAACCAGAGCCTGCAGGGTATCCCACTGGGGACCGTTGCCCACGACGTGCAGGGTCACCGGCGTGCCGGCCTCCTTGGCGGCGGCCACAGCCCGGATGGCACGATCCACCCGCTTGCGGGGGGTCATACGGGCCACCGTCACGGCGTGCAGACCGGGTTGATCGTAGACCACCGGCTCACACTCTGCCAACCGGCGTATCTCGTCATAGCGGTGGCAGTTGCGCACCGCCACGCAATGGCCTGCCTGCTCCGGCACCGCCGCCACAAACGCGCGGCGACAGCCCTCCGAACAGGCGGCAATGGTATCAAAACGGGCCATCATCCGGTCGTTTTCCGGGTAATGGGAGCCGCTTCTTTCGTAATCGCTGTGGAGGAAGACCACCTTGCGGTCCGCCTGCACCCGGTGGAGTACGTAGTCCTGCACACCACCGTAAAAAACCTTTTTCAGGCCGTTGTTCAGAAAGGCTACGGCACAGTCGTACCGCCCCTCCAACCAAGGTTGCCGCATCAGCATCAGCCGAACGGCGGCACTGCGTCCAAACAACCGGCTGACGGTGGCCAAAAAGCCCCGTTTCAGCGCCGCCAGACCGGAAAACTCATTCTGACTTTTCCCAAAATAGCGGAACGGGCCGGTGACCTCGGTCACACGCACATGCTCCGGCAGATCCAAATACGGGCCAACCTTGTTGAACAGCAGCAGCGTCACCTTGTATTCGGCGGGGTCCAGGGACCACAGCAGGTTCTGCAGGCTCTTTTGGACGCCGCCCACCTTCATATTGTCGTTGACAATCAGCAGTTCTTTCATCGCTTCTCTTGGTACGGGATCAGGCGTTTTCCACCACGCACCCCGGCATACACCAGACGCAACCGTTTCCACAGCCCCACCGAGGTCTCCCGGCGGAAACAGGCACCGAAATACAGCGCCATCAGGTACGCGGTGCGGGGGAACAAATGCCGTACCAGCACTCCTTTATCGTAGAAGTATTTTTCGTTATAGCCCACGAACCAGGAAGAGCTGTCTTTGCAACAGCGCCCCAGCACGTAGGGATGGGCGTACACCCGCAATCCCCGGTCAAAGCAGGCTTTGAGGAACAGGCTGTCCTCGCCGGCGCTGAATGGGCACCCGCCGCCAAAGGCCTGATGGAAGGTAACGTTGGCCCGCTCCAACGCCTCTCGGCGGATGGCCACCCGATAGGTGCCAAACTTCATAGCGTTCCACGTATGCAACCGACGGGCCGGTTCGGTGCGGGTCTCAAACACCGCCCCATCCTTGACCATCTCCATCCCGAAGATGAGCACGTCGGCTTGGGGATTGGTGGCAAAAGCCTCCGTCACCATCTGGGGCATATCGTCCCGATAGGTAACGTCGTCGTCCCCCATCAGAAGCAGCTCGGCATCGGCGGCCAGCAGAGCGACATTGCGGTTCAGCCCCACGCCCCGGGTGGGGGTGGTGATCATCTTGACCCGACCGTGGGGGGTGTCTTGCTCCACCACCTCGTCCCGGTCCGCCTGATTGGCGATCACCGCATCGCAGCGCAGATTCATTTGTTCGACCAGTTTAAGGTCGGTTTGCCGCATGGTCGCGACCAAAACCTGCAATCTCATACTCTTTCTCCCTCAACGGATGCTCTCGGTGAACACCTCAAAGGTCATCCCATCCCGGTAATCGGCGTACATCTCGTAGGACTGCCGGGTATCCACCAGAATGGCGTGTTGTTTGCACACCCGCTGCTCGGGTGGGGGCAACTGCATATAGTCGCCGTAGATCTCCCGCAGCAGGCCGTCGTAATCCGCAGGCACCGGGTAGGACCGCCCCGCAAAGGCGGCCTCGGTCCGCTGGGTGAAATACCGGCGGGGATAGATGTTTTTGTCATAACTCTTGGCGGCAGCAAAGAAGCTGTGCACCGTGTCACCGTTCTTTGCTCCCGTTTTTACCAGCCACAGAAAGGGCTTGCGGGGCAGCAACCGGCACAGCGCCATAAAGCACCGCTTCTTTTTGCTGTCGGTGGCATAGCCACGCTTGTCCAGCGCTTTGGCAATCACCACCTTGGAGGCCGCAAACTGCAGCTTCCGTCCCAGGTCGGTCTTACGTGCATCGTCGCAAGGGAAAATGTCCATATAGATCCCTTGATGCACCGCCGGGTCCTTGGGGTGATATTTTTCCAGACAGGTGGTGCCGTTCAGCCGCAACTTAGAAAAGAACAGCGGCCAGTGTTCAGAAAACTCTTGTTGTAAGTAAAAGGTGTCGGTGTCCAGCACCGCCGGGGCTTCTTTCAGAAACCGGTCGTAGTCCTCCCGGAGCATCAGCACGTCCAGGTCGTCGTCCCACGGGATGAAGCCCTGATGCCGTACCGCCCCCAACAGCGTGCCGGCAAACAGCACGTAGGGGATATTCAGCACCTTACACACCCGGTCAAACTCAGTAAGCAGGCGTTTCATCGCCTCCTGGTGCTCCGCCAGGGTGGCAGGGGTTTCGTTGTGTTGTGTCATACGCTCGGCTCCTTTTCGGAACGGCGGTATTTCTTAAGACCGTTGATCGCATAACTGGCAAAGCAGGTAGCGCTCTTAACCAGCGGCAGACCCAGGTGCTGGCGGTAGATGCGCCAGCGGTTGAGCGCGCCGTTGCGCTTATCAAACGAGCGGGAGCCGCAGGCCAGACGCCAGGTCATCAGCACCTCTTCGCACCCCACCGCCTTATGTCCATCCTGCAGGATCTTCAGCCACAGGCAATAATCCTCGTGATAGAAATTCGGCACGAAGCGATAGGTGCGGGCCACGGATTCGGAAATCAGCGCCGCAGAGCAGCCCACCACGTTCTCTTTCAGCAGGCGGTCAAAGTCCGCCTCCCCCGGCACCAGATACGGCTTCTTGCAGGGCTTGCCGTCGCTGTCCATAATGCCGTAGGAAGCGTACACCAGCTCGGCCTGCTCCTCCAACATTTTGTGCACCTGCAGCTTTAGCTTGTCCGGGTGCCACAGGTCATCGCTGTCCAAAAACGCCACGCAGGAACCGGCGCACAGGTCAAGACCCTTGTTGCGGGTTTCCGCCACGCCGATGTTTTGCTCGTTGCAGATCAGGGTGACCCGGTCATCCTCCGCCCTCAAGCGGGTGACGATGGCGCAGGTGTCGTCCTCAGAGCCGTCGTCGATGACCAACAGCTTCCAGTGGGGATAGGTCTGGGCCATCACCGACCGGATCGCCGTTTCGATATAAGACGCCGAGTTGTAGGCCGGCATAATGACCGACACCAACGGAGTCGCTTCTTTTTGTGCGCCCATACCTTCACCACCTTTCATTCTATCAAGCAAGCAGAGGGGATTCGGCCTGGTCTTGCTCCGCCATAAACCGAATCGCCGCACAGAGGTAAATCGGGAATAGGAAAAACTCGTCAAAGAACAGATAATCCAGCGCCATCCAGGGGCCAAAGGCACCGATGAACAGGATCGCCAACTGGGTCAGTCTGGCACGGTGGATGCGCATCCCATTCAGCAGAGTGCGAATGAAACAAACAAACCAACCGATGAGGAAGATATAACCGACCACGCCGAACTGATACAACAGCTGGATCAGCGTGTTGTGGGCGGCGCGGCCACCCACCGTTACGTCGGTATAGCCGTTGCCGAACAACAGCATCATAGGGTTGTCCCCCAACTCGCGGAGATAGTTGACCCACAGGTCGGTACGACCGGTGGTAAGGGCGGACATATTGGTGGCACCCACAAAGCGGGACAGCACCGTGTCAAACATAGCGGAGGAAAGCAAAAAGTAGAAGCCAACCAACGCACACAACAGCACCATCAGCTTGACCGAGATCTTGCCCTTCTGGAACATCACGCCGACCGCCCAGAACAGCGCCATCGCCACGGCCACCAGCAGGAAACTCTTGGATACCGACAGCAGACCGCAATAGACCAGCGCCACCACCAGGCAGACCTGGGTCACCGTCTCTCTCTTGCGGGATCGGTTGAGCAGCAGCACCAGCACGCCACTCAGCGCCACCGTGATGTGGGCCGAATAGAAGTTGGGGTCGTTGAAGTAGCCGGAACGGCGCACAATACCCATAATATCCAACACGTGCACGTATTGCATAATGTTGGAAGAGCCGGAGAGGAACTGGGACGAGGTAGCCGCCAGTACGATGCCGACGGCAAAGGTGAGGGTGATCCAATAGAAATCGCAACCGTCACGGAACTCTACGGCGATATACGGCACCAACAGAATGGTGACACAAAACAGAAAATAACTGTTTTCGAGAGGAAGACCGGACAGCATCTTGGCCGCAAAGGTAAGGCCCACCAGACACAGACCCGGTATTAGATGAATTATCGGCACGTTGCGACTGCCGGTGATCAAATACACCACGTAGGCGGCCAACAAAGCCAAGGTGTAAAACGTGATGGTCTCCGGCTGCAATTTCAGCAGGGTGGAGAAAGGCAGAAAGAACAGAAAGATCGGCAACGCCGTTCGGTTGTATGCCCCCCACACCACCAACGCCAAAAAGCAGACCAGGCAAGGAAGCAACAGCACCATACTGCCTATGGACTGTGCCGCCAGCAGCCATACGGCCTCGATCATGCAGGCACACAGCACCAGCGTTTTTGAGCGGATCGTTAACATATCTCAGGCATCCTCACTTTACGCCTTCCCGACGGAAGACAACGCGCATGGTCTTGAAAATAATCTTAATATCCAGCCACATAGACCGGTTCTTGATGTAGTCCACGTCGTACACGATCTTTTCCTCCGGTTTGAGGAAGTAGCCGCCGCAGACCTGAGCCAGACCGGTGAGCCCCGGCTTTACCTTCAGGCGTTCGTGAAAGCCGTGGATATACTGCTCAAACTCGTTGTAGTATACCTCGCGCTCCGGGCGGGGACCCACCAAACTCATTTTACCGGTCAGGATGCACCAAAGTTGGGGCAATTCATCCAGGTGCGTATTACGCAGGATCCGACCGAAGCCGGTGATACGGGGGTCATCCTTGCCCTCAGACCAGCGAATGCCGTCCTCCTCTGCGTCCATACGCATGGTGCGGAATTTCAGCACGTCCATCTTGATGCCGTTCAGACCCAGCCGCTCCTGATGATAAAACACGCACCCCTTGGAGGTCAGCTTGACCAGCAGGGCGATGATCAGCATCGGCAGAGCCAACAGCACCGAAAACAGCAGGGCCACCGTCACGTCCAGGGCCCGCTTGAAAAAGTCGTAGACCGGCTTCTTTTCAATCTCGCCCAAACTCTCTATGTAGTACTCTTTGCTATTCTCGTAAGGCAGAATCACCGTACGGGTTTCGGTCGTTTCCCGATTTGTTTCGATAGCCAAGTACTCATCACATCCTTTACTTAAAATCGTGCTCACTCAACCGGGGTGTAGAAGCACTCTACCACAATCTCCTTGATCGACTCGGCGTCCGGATGGAACTCCAGGAATTCCGTCCCCATCTTAGTGGTACCCTCGATGGTGTAAAACACCTCCGGGTCGTCGATGTGGTACTGATCCACCAGATCCGCCAATCCCTTAGCGGTACGGTTGGAGACCCAATAGGGATCCAATTCTTCCAGGGCGCTCAGCATAAACGTCTTATCCTCTTGCAGTTTCTGCTTGGTCACCTGCAAGGCGGACTGGAGATACTGCCGCTGCCGCTCCATACGGTGGACGTTGGTGGGGTCGTCCAGGCCCTGGCGGGACTGAACGTACAGCCGGGCCTGCTCACCGGTCAGGGTGAGGGTCTCGCCCTGCTTCATGACCGGATCAAAACTGGTAAAGTCGTCCATAATCTCCACCGGCACACCGCCCAGCTTATCGTTGTACAGCGGCACGGCATCCACCGACACCGACACAAAGTACTGCACGTTGACGCCGCCCAGCAGAGCGCTCACCGCCTTGGCGGTGTTGCGGCAGCTTACCTCACGGCCGGTGCCGTAGGTGTGGGACAGCGCGATCTGCATCTTTTGGGTGTCCAGCCGATCGCCGTTCACGCCCAACACGTCCACCGGTGCCATCGTGTCGCGGTTGATTTGGATGGCCTTGCAGGTGTCGGTGTCTTTATCCAGCACCAACAAGGTGAGGAAATCCGCCTGCTTATCGTTGCGGTAGGAGCCGCTGGACGCGTTATCCTTGGCGTCCAAGCCCAACACCAACAACGTTTCTATGTTGTCTCTGAGGACGTAGCTCTTGTTTTTGTACTGAATCTTTTCTTCCAGTTGGAATTCGGCCTCTTGGGGTTGGCCTTGACTGCGCTCCCACCAGTTGACACCCAGCAGGATGGCGGACAGCAACAGCAGTAGCCCGAAAAAGGCAGCGGCGCATTTCAACAAAAGGCGCTCACGACTGTGATGATGATGGTGATGTCTTTTATGTCGTTTCACGTCCGTTCCTCCGTTCACAAGTAGTCGTTAGAGCTCCGCTCACTTGACCGGCTTACTCTTATCCGCCGTGTTCTTGTCGGCGTTGTCGTAGTTGCCATAGGTCTTGTAGTACTTGTAATAACGCTTGTAGCGATACTTGCTGTAATACCCCTTGCCCTCCTTGGTTTCGTTCATCACGCAACCCAGCACGTGAACGTTGGACAAGCGGATCTGACGGAAGCAGTTCTCCAGCTCCTTCTTCTCGGTGTAGTCCTCACGGACCACCACCACCATACCGTCGATGTACTTGGAGATGGCCAAGGCGTCCGACACGATGTTCACCGGAGGCAGGTCCACCACAATGTAATCGAAGTGGGCAGACAGGGTCTCCAGCGCCGTCTGCATCCGCTTGGAGCCCAGCAGCTCAGAGGGGTTGGGGGGTAACACGCCGGAGGGCATGATGTACCAGTTGGACAGATACGCAGACTTCATCTGAGCCAAGTCCACCATATTCTCACCCCGCAGCATATCGGTCAAACCGGGGGTGCTGGCGATCTTCATCTTCTTGGCCACCGAGGGGATACGCAGGTCACCGTCGATCAGCAACACCTTTTTGCCGTTCTCCGCCAACACGTAAGAGAGGTTGACGGCGGTGGTGCTCTTTCCCTCGCCACGGACCGAGCTGGTCACACCGATGACCTTGCAGCCGTCGGTATCCGGCAGAGTAAAGGACAGATTGGTACGCAGCAGTTTATACTGCTCAACGGCGGTAAACTCCAGATTCTCGTGCAGAGTCTTCTGGTCGTCTGCAAAGGGGACAACCCCTTTCCAGTTCTTTTTCTTCTTATCAGCCATGGTGGTCCCCTCCCTTCGAGCCGTAACGATAGGCGCTGTACCCATACCGCTTGGAGTTGGGAGCGGTCAAGCTGGGGATCTTCGCCAAAATCGGATATTCGTAAGTTTTGATGATGTAGTCGTCGTCGTGGATGGTGTTGTCCATCAGCGCCAGGATGATCAAAACGACCACCGACAGCACCGCACCCAGGAAGAAGCCTACGGCGGTATACGCGGTCACGCTGGGGGCCACCTTATCGTAATCTTCAAAGGGGGCATCCACCACCGCCATGGTGGCGTCCTTCACGATGTCCGGTACCACCTGCTCCGGGAAGACAATGGAGATGCTCCGAGCCAACCGATAGGCGTGTTTGGGGTTCTCGCAGGTGACGGTCACCCGCAGCACCTCGGTCTCGTTCACCGGGCCGGACTCGATCATCTCGTTGATGTCCTCCCAGTCGTAATGCTTTTCGAGGCCGCTGTGCTCCAGCACCTTGTTTAGGGTGGTGCGGTTGGTCAACAGCACCGTGTAGGTCTTAGCCAGGCTCTGGGCGGCGGTCAGTTCCGAGGAGCTGATGCTGAAGCCCAGTTCTTCCAGGTTGGTGCCGTTGTTAACGTACAGCATCACCGAGGAGGAGTAGGTGGGGGTGATGGCAAAGGCCGCCACAGCAAAGCCCAGTGCCGCCGTCAGGATGCTGACGAACACCACGACCCAGATTCTGTGCCACACTGCCTTGACAATGTGAGCCATATCGATCACGTAGTAATCTCTTGTGTTTTTCTCACTTCTATCCATTAGTCTGCTCCTTACATTTTCTTGCGTTTTCGCTTACTTTCTTTGTCGTCGCGCCCCTGCGTTTCTCAGCGCAGGGCACACGTACCAATTCTATCACTCTTGTATTATATAATATTATAATGGGGAATGCAACCCTTTTTTGTCAATTTTTCTGAAAAACCAAGGAAAAATACGCCCTAAAGCTCGGTTAGGTTTTGGTAATTTTTTACAAACTTTTTCGCGAAAATTTGTGAAACATTTTTTGCGTTTTCCAGCGAAAACCGCCGCATTTTCGGGTTGAAAAGCGGTGCAGGGCGTGATAAAATGAACGATGAAGTAAAAAATAAGCAGGTGATTGAGATGCAATCCATCAAAAACATCTACAAAATCGGCTACGGTCCCTCCAGCTCTCACACCATGGGCCCCTCCTATGCGGCAGAGGATTTCTTGGCCGCCCACGGGGATGCCGAACGGTTTGTGGTGACGCTGTACGGTTCTCTGGCCAAGACCGGTAAGGGTCACGGCACCGACCGAGCCATTCTGGACGTGTTGTCCAACTATGACACCGAGATTGTGTGGGACACCGAAACCCCCACCCCGGTACACCCCAACACGGTGGATTTCACCGCCTATAAATCCGACGGCGCAGTGTGTAGCTGCCGGTATTATTCCATCGGTGGCGGCGAGATCCGCCACGATTTCAGCGAAAACGTCCCGGCTCAGGAGGTGTACGTCCAGAACACCTTTGGTGAGATCGCCACCCTGTGTAAATCCCGCAACATCCGCCTGTCCGACTACGTATTCGAGCAGGAGGGAGCCAGCCTGAAGCCGTATCTGCTAAAGGTGTGGCACACGATGCAAAACGCCATCAACGAGGGGCTGTCCAAGACCGGCATTCTGCCCGGCGGGCTGGAGGTGGAGCGCAAAGCCCAATTCCTGTACAGCCAAAAGCACATCGACGAGAGCCCCCAAACCCGAGAAAACCGCTTGGTGTGCGCCTACGCCTTTGCGGTGAGCGAGCAGAACGCCGATTGCGGCATCATCGTCACCGCCCCCACCTGTGGCTCCTGCGGCATCGTGCCGGCGGTGCTCAAGTATATGCAGGACAAAAACCATTTTTCGGACGAGGACATCCTGCGGGCTTTGGCCGTAGCCGGTTTGGTGGGCACCATCGTCGCTACCAACGCCTCCATCAGCGGTGCAGAGTGCGGTTGTCAGGCCGAGGTGGGCACCGCCTGCAGTATGGCGGCGGCGGCGCTGTGCGAATTGTTCGAGATGGGCATCGACCAGATCGAATACGCCGCCGAGGTGGCTATGGAGCACCATCTGGGTCTGACCTGCGACCCGGTGTGCGGACTGGTGCAGATTCCCTGCATCGAGCGCAACGCCGTGGCGGCTATGCGGGCCATCAACGCCCTAAGTCTGGCCAACTTCCTCTACGGCAGCCGTAAGGTGTCCTTTGACTGCGTGGTGGAGACCATGTACCAGACCGGCAAAGACCTGTCCCACCTCTATCGGGAGACCTCGGAGGGCGGTCTGGCAAAGCTGTATTCCGCAACCTAAAAAACAAACGGCAAGGGGCTGATTTTGTGAACAAAGCGAAATCTCTGCTTTCCTATGCGACAGTGGTGGCGATGGCGCTGCTGTTGGCGCTGAACTACCATGTCTTTATCGTGCAGAACGGGTTTGCCCCGGCAGGGCTCAACGGCATCGCCACCATGATCCAGTATAAGACCGGATTCAGCATCAGCTATATGTCGTTGCTCATCAACCTGCCCCTCTCCCTATTCGCCTATTTTTTCGTACATCGCTCTTTTGCGCAAAAAACGCTGGTGTTCTCTCTGGCTTATTCTGTGTTTTTCTGGCTGTTTCAGCACACCGGACTGGAGCTTATCCAATACAACGCCCAGGGACACGACACCATCTATCCGGTGATCATCAGCGGTGTGGTCAGCGGCGTAGTATACGGCATCTGCTTTCGTCTCAACGCCTCCACCGGCGGCACCGACGTGCTGTCCCGCTACATCACCACCGTCAAGCCCGGCACCGACTTTTTTGTGATGACCTTCGTGCTTAACGCGGTGGTGGCGGTGGCCTCGCTGTTCGTCTACGCCGAGGGCGGCGTGGACTACAAGCCGGCGGCGCTGTGCATCACCTACTGCTTTATCTCCAATTTTGTGGGCAACCAGATCCTCAAAGGCTCCAAAACCGCCTACAAATTCACCATCATCACCACCCACCCGGAGGAGATCAGCCAGGACATCTTCCGCATTCTTCAGCACAGCGCCACCCGCATTCACGCGGTGGGCGGCTACTCCAAAGCGGAGAAAGAGGTGCTCCTGTGCGTGGTGAACAAGCACCAGTTGGTGGACTTTCAGGCCATTCTGGCCCGCTATCCGGACACCTTTTCCTTCTACGAACTGGTGAACGAAACCTACGGCAATTTTGCCCGTGTGAAATAACAAAAAACAGGCTTGACCCCACCGGACAAGCCTGTTTCTTTTTCTATTTACAGCACCGGTTCCCCGTGGTATAATAAACCGGAAAGTGAGGTGAGCGCATTGAAAACACGGTTTCTGGCGGTAGCCGGACTATACGCGGTATTGCTGGGGGTGATGACCAACAGCTTCCTGCTGATTGCCCGCTCCCCTGCCCTGCTGTTTATTCTGGCCCCGTTGTTTCTGGCCGTCAATCTGTTGGCGGGTCTCTCCGCCACTGGCACCAAAAACAAGCGCTTTCGCCTCTGCCAGCACGGCACGATCCTGCTGTATTCCTACTACGTGTCGATGTTCGCCAGCGTGATCTTTACGCTACTGCTGCTGTTGGGGGTGATCCCCTGCAGCTACGGCCTGTTCGTGGGACATCTGGCGGTGTGCTTCGGCGTTCATTTCATCGTGTTTGTCAACAGCCTGCTGTGCGTGTATTTCACCTCGGTCCAGTTGGGGCTCAAATGGCGCATCGTGGCCGCTCTGCTGGGTCTTATCCCTCTCATCAACCAAGTGGTGCTGTTCTTCGTGCTGAAAATCGTCACCGAGGAGTGCCTGTTTGAGATCGAGCGAGAGGAACGCAATCTCCGCCGAAAAGAGGCCAAAGTGTGCGCCACCAAATACCCACTCTTGTTGGTACACGGGGTGTTTTTCCGGGACTCCAAAAACTTTAACTACTGGGGACGCATTCCGAAGGAGCTGGAGGCGAACGGAGCCGCCGTCTACTACGGCAACCACCACTCGGCGGCGTCGGTGGCCGACTGCGCCGCCGAACTGAAGGAGCGGATCTTGGCTATACTGGCCGAGACCGGTGCCGATAAGGTGAACATCATCGCCCATTCCAAGGGCGGCTTAGACTGCCGGTATATGCTCTCCCACCTGGGGATGAGCGACCGGGTGGCCTCCCTTACCACCATCAACACCCCCCATCGCGGGTGCCTGTTTGCCGACTATCTGCTGACCAAGACCCCGCATCTGGTCAAGGATAAGGTGGCCGCCACCTACAACGCGACGCTGAAAAAGCTGGGGGATACCAACCCGGACTTTTTGGCCGCCGTCACCGACCTGACCGACAGCCGGGGGCGGGAGCTGGATGCCCAAATGCACACCCCCGACGGGGTATTCTGCCAAAGCGTGGGCTCGGTGATGCCCAAAGCCGCCGGTGGCACCTTCCCGATGAACTTCTCCTACCGGTTGGTGGACCATTTCAGCGGCATCAACGACGGTCTGGTGGATGAGCGGTCCTTTGTGTGGGGGGAGCGCTATACCCTGCTGCAGCCCACCGGCAAGCGGGGCATCTCCCACAGCGACGTCATCGACCTGAACCGGGAGAATATCCGCGGCTTTGACGTACGGGAGTTTTACGTCACGCTGGTCTGTGACCTAAAAGCACGGGGATTATAAGAAAACAGGCGTGACCGTACCGGTCACGCCTGTTTTTTACAGAGTTTGCCACAGCCAGTAAATCACCCCATACACCACACTCGCCACGGTGCCGTACACGATCACCGGGCCTGCGATGGTGAACATCTTTGCCCCGACACCGAGCACATACCCCTCGGTCTTAAACTCGATGGCCGGTGACACCACCGCGTTGGCAAAGCCGGTGATGGGCACCAGCGTTCCCGCCCCGGCGCGCTTGGCCAGGTTGTCAAACACCTGCAACAGAGTCAGCACCGCCGCCAACAGGATCAACCCACAGGAGGCTAAGGTACGGGCGGTTTTCTGCTCCATCCCACTAAGCGTCATCCACTGATACAGTCCCTCCCCCAGGGTACACAAACTGCCGCCCACCATAAAGGCCCACAACCCGTTTTTTACCTTAGGGGACCGGGGCACCGTCTGGTCGATCTGCCGCTGATACTGACTTTTTTTGGGGCTCATTTCACCACTCCCTTTGACGCCAGTATGCCCAAAAAACGCAAAAAAACGCCTGCAACCACACGTTGCAGGCGTTTTTTATTAAAATCTCACGTAGACGGTCTTGATCTGCCAGGCACCCACCGGCAGATCCACCCCGTTGTCGGTGACCATCAGGGCTTCCGGGTGCTGCTCCTCCAGATTGGTAAGCGCCGCCCCCTGCGGAGTGCGGTCAAAGGCAAGTCGGGCAATCTCAAAGGTGTCGCTGAGGTTGTAGACGCGGAATACGATGCCCGCGTTATCCTCCGCCACCTTGACGGTGCTCAACAGGACGTTTTCGCCCTCCAGGCGGTAGAAGGAGTGCTCCTGCGTGGGGATCTCCTGCCAGGTGCGGTCGTCCCGGCACTTAACGCCGGCGGCAAAGGCATCCAACCGCCGCTGAATATCGGCATCCGTCTCCTGCGCCAGGGGCAGCAAGCCAAAGCGGTAGTTCCACTCGCCCTGCATCTGACCATCCACCGACACGTGGCCGCTGACCGCGGTGCCAAAGCAACGCAGCAGGGTCACCGCCAGCAAACCCTCTTCACCGGGAAAAGCGCCGATCTCGTGAAGTCCGCCCCCGCTGACGAAGGCCAGACCACGACTGCCCTGCCGCTTATAAGCAAAGCCGTTCATGGCCTTTTCGGTCTGCTCTTTCTCCTCCCAAGTCAACGAGGCGGGGTTGATCTCCACCTGGCGCTCCGCCACATAGAAAGCTTGGCTGGCACGATAGGTGGGGGCGTTGACCCCGGTGGGCAGCATCAACCGCAGGCGGTGATCCTTGACGGAATTGGTCACCGTCATCTCGATCTCCACCATGGGCGAGGATTTGGTCAAACTCACGTTTGCGGTAATTGTAAGCGCTTCCAACTCTTCATTTCGGCGCAGATCAAAATTCCGCTCATGGAATTTTTGCATATCCTTAGGCAGGTGCATTTCTTTCACAATGGTAAAGGTGCACTTGGACTCGGCGTCACAAGAAACCGCCACACTCTTGGTGACGGCGGACAAGATAGCCCGGTCCGCTACGGGACGGGCGTGCATATAGCCGTCCCCCAGCTCGCCGTCATCCACAAAGGAAAGCTGCCGAGCATACACCTGACCGGTGCGTTTATCGGTGATGGTGAGGGTGCCGTCTGCCGGCTCCACCGTCAGTTTTACCAACGCGTTTTCGGCGGTGTACAGACCGGTGCGCAGACTACCGCTGGGACGGGTGGCCTGCCCCTCCACCGGCACCACACGGTATTCGGTGGTGCCACCGGGGGCCAAGTCCGCCTCAAACACGATGCGGTGGCGGTCGGCGCTCCCCTGCTCGCCACAGTGGACCCGCCCCTTGCCCCGGTTGATATTCACCACCTGATAGGGCACGGTTTGACCGTCCTTGTCCACCAGTCGGAACGCATTAATGGGCTCATACCCGAATGGCTCCGACCACTTATGCTTCCACCGGCGGTCAAAGAACAGATCCACCGTCACGGTTTCTTTCCGGCGATAGGGCAAGGAATTAAACAGCGTCACCACCATATTTTCGCCGGGGGTATCCGCAAACCGGGATAGATTCTGCATCCCGTATTCTTCGATATTGTGGGTAATCTGCTCCACCTGGTCAAAGCGATAGTGCATATCCCGGTGGACAAAGTCCGGGGAACAGCCGCAGATGGAGTCGTGGGGGTGATTCTGAATGAGATAGCGGTAGGCCAACTCATAGAAATTCTTGCGGATGGGTTTTCGTCCGGTGAGCCGAGTTACCGCCGTCATAGGGCCGGCCCACTTCTCCATCTCGGTCTGGTAGACATCGTTGCGCCACTTGAGATCATACCGGCTGGACAGCACGTTGGTCAGCAGGCGAGGAAAATTGCCCCGCTTCGGGTTGGTGGAGTTGAGCTCCCCCTTCACCACCGGCATCTTACCCCGGTACTGCGCCAACAGAGGCAGAATCCGGTCGGGGCTGGTGATCACCACCTGGATGCCGGGATACAGCCGTTCTAAGCGGTTTTTGGCATCGGTGAGGGTACGGGCGTGAAGCTCCTTGTGATCCTGACCGTCCACAAACAGCAGAATCGGAATGTCGGTGCGCTTTTTCTCCCCCTCAATAAACTTTTTGAGGTTCTCGTCCCGCTCCTCTTCGCTGGGCGGGTCACGCCACCAATCAAAGCAGTGGATCCGCACCCAAAACTCGCCGTAGCCGTACCAATCTGGGGTCTTGAACGTAGTCACCTGCGACCCGTCCGGGCTCTCCCACACAAAATGGGCGGGAGCCTTATCCTCGGTGATGCCGCGGCCCAGCAGAGCGCCCTCGCAGTCAAAGCCCTTGAAAATCTGGGGCATCTGGGCGGGATGACCGAAAATGTCGCACACGTAGCCGTAGCGCATGGGCTCAACGCCATAGGATTTGGCAATGGCGGTGCCCATCTGCAGGTTGCGGATGTGGCTCTCGCCGGAGGGCAGATACTCGTCCGGCATCACGTACCAGGGACCCACTTTGACGCGGCCCTCGCGCATCAGCTTCAGCAGCCGCTCCTTTTGATCGGGGGCGGCCTCAAAAAAGTCCTCCAACACGATGGTCTGACCGTCAAAGGTAAAGGTGCCGATCTGAGGATTTTGTTCCAGTTTGTCCATGGCATCCTCGGTCACGTTGACCAGCCGCCACCGAAACCCTTGGAACGGCTCGTACCATTCCCGATCCCAGTGGGTAGAGGACATCATCAATACGGTTAATTTATTATCCATACAAAACTTACCTCCATAGAATAGGCGACAAGCCTCCCTCGCCGAGGGTAGCGAAGCGACACGAGCGGCAATGAAGGACAGCCCGGTGGACTGTCAGAACCGCGCGTGGACCGAGCCGCAGCGAGACGGTGGCACGGCGTTTTAGCCGTGACGGAGGGAGTTCAAAAAAGCGGCAAACCCCAGGGATTTGCCGCTTTTTCATTGCGCTAAATTCGGATTAGATGGTCACGATAATCTCGTGGTTCAGACCATCCTCATAGGCGGGCAGAACGGTGCCCTCGATGGCGACGCCGTCGGCCACGATGCCCTTGTTCTCACCCTGCTGAACGGTGATGTTGTACTTGGCCTGACGCCAAATGCGCTCCACCTTGTAGGTGCCAAAGTTCTCGGGCAGGTTGGGCTCTACGTGCAGACCGTCGTACTCGGCACGGACACCCAGCATCCACTCCTCAATGGCCAGACGGACCCAGGCCACCGAGCCGGTGATCCAGCTGTACTCCATCTGATAGGCGTTGTTGCGATGCTCGGGGCCGAAGAAGCAGTTGGCAAACTGGAAGGGCAGCGCGTCCTTCTTCAGCTCGTAGTTGTCCTCCTCGTAATAACCGGGAGCCACGCGGCGGAACAGCTCATAAGCCTGGTCCGGCTTGCCGCTGCGCAGCAGACCCAACACCAGCCACATATTAGGATGGGTGTAGATGGTGCCGTTCTCAGCAATACCGGGCTCCATCGCAGACAGACGGCCCACACGGTCGTCAAACTCCTGATAGGCAGGGCTGAGCAGCAGATAGCCCAGAGGCGTATAGCTCTCCCGCTTCAGGCTCTCCAGAATCTTCTCGCGGCGGTCAGGGGTGGCGATGCCGGTCATCAGCGCAAAAGACTGGGTCTCCAGGAACAGCTTGGCGTACTTGTTGGTGGAGGAGCCGATCTTGCCGCCGTTGTCGTCGAAGCAACGAACAAAGCGGTCGCCCTCCCAGGCGTTGTTGCGGATGGCCTCGGTCATAGCCTCGCTGCGGGCCTGCAGGTTAGCGGCCTTCTCGTCCTCACCGACAAAGCGGCACAGCTCCGCGATCTGGGACAGGGCGTAGGCATACGCCATAGACAGCCACACGCTCTCGCCGCGACCCTCTTTACCGGCGCCGGTCAGAGAGTCGTTCCAGTCACCGAACTTGATCAGCAGCAGGTCGTGAATACCCTTGTTGTTCTCCAGGAAGTCCAGGGCGCGGATCACGTGACCCAGCACGGTATCCTTCACCTCGGGGTTGTTCAGGAAGGGGATCTCCTGATACAGGAACTGGGTATCGCCGGTCTCCTTGATATAGGCGGCCAGGGTGTAGGCAGACCACAGGGCGGAGTCGGAATAGGGACGGTCGTCAATGGGGTTCCAGCCGCGCACCGCCATACCGAAATCGTGCTGATAGGACAGAGCCTCCTGCAGGATGGCCTTGGTACGTTTGGGGTTGACGTTGACCACGCCCAGACCGTGCTGGACGATGTCACGGTAACCGTTATAACCCCAACGGCACCAGGTAGCACCGTACATACAGGCCAACTTAGTCCAGTTGTTCAGCAGCCGGTTCAGGTGCTCGTCACCGGTCTTGATCTGGGTCTTCTTCAGGTCGCCCTCACGGTACAGCTGAGCCAGCTGGGTGTAGGCGGGAATGTTGTGCAGATAGGTCTTCTTCAGCTCAACGCAACGCGCGGCGCTGTCGCCGGCACCCAGAATGAACTGGATGTTCTGGACGTTGCCGGAGAGCTTCACGTCCCACTGCAGGGCGCAGATGGTGTCCTCGGCAGAGCCGTCGGAATTCTTACAGCCGCCATTCTTGACGCAGACCGGGTTGGCCACAGAGCCGTACTGGCCCATAAACAGACGGCGGGAGCCGTCAAAGCCGGATACGGGATAGTCGCAGGTGAAGAAAGCGGTCAAATTATTGTGAGGCTTCACATAGGGGTGCTTCTCCGCCAGGAACATATTGTTCTCTTTATCAAAGCGGGTGGTACGGTAGATCATATCACCGTAGCTGTCAAAGCCCCACTTATACTTAAACTGCAGTTGGAAATAGGGGAAGATGGACAGGTCACGGGGACGGCCGTTCACGTCCTCCACCTTAAACTGCCACATCTCCACGGCATCCTTTCCGGGGGGGATGGAGATGATCAGGGTGGCCTTCACGTCCTCGGTCTGGTTCACGATGGTGGTATAGCCCAGGTCGTGGGTACAGGAGAAGTCCTGCACCTCGGCGCAGACCGGCTCCCAGTTCACGGTCCAGAACTTGCCGGTCTCGTTGTCGCGAATGTAGATGATGCGGGAGTACAGATGCTCCTTACCGAAGATATCGTAGTCGCAGATACGACCCACGCCGGTGAACAGCTGGATGCCCTCCTCACCCGGATATTGGTAGTCGAAGCAGCCGATACCGGTGTGGTGCACGTTGGCGTAGCACACGTCGTTGAACAGCATCACGTCAAAGGGACGGGGTGCGTCGGGGGAAGTGACAACAAATTTATTGCCTTGTTCGTTAAAATGTCCGTAGTTCATAGTTCTAACCGCCTTTCTTATTTGTAACAGACAAAGGTCTTGATCTCAAAGGGTTTGAAGGTCACGTCCGCCACGCCGTCGGTCAGCGCCACGTCGGCGACAGCCTCCTCCAGCATATTGGTTTCCACAACCTTCTTCACATCCGCGGGGAAGGTCAGCGCGGTGATAGTGCGGGCTCGCTCCGCCTCGTACAGACGCACCACGTAGGCGTTCTCGATGTCCTCGGCAGGCTTCACCGCCTCCACGATGACGTTGTCCGCATCCACCAGCACCGGAGCGGCCAGAGGGGCCTTCAGAGCGCCGGGGGCCACGATGACGGGGGTGTTCAGCTCATAAGCCGGGCACACCACGTTCTGCACGCAGAAGTCGCCGCAGTGGGGCAGCAGAGAATAGGTCATCTCGTGGACGCCAAAGTCGCCGGCGGGATCCGGGTGGGTACCGCCACGGTGCAGGCTCAGACGCATATCCGAGCCACGGACCGAGATACCGTACTTACAGTCGTTGAGCAAAGCCACGCCGAAGCGGCTCTCGGACACGTCGGTCCACTTCAGGTTGCACACCTCAAAGCGGGCGGTCTCCACGCAGTCGTTCTCGGTGGTGGGACGGTCGATGTGACCGAACTGGATCTCGTGCTTGGCCTTGGTGGTCAGCACGTCTACGTCAAAGCTGACCTTTAAGAGCTGGTGCTTATCCTTCCAGTCCACCTTGGCGTGGAAGTCCACACGGGGACTGTCGGCATAGAAGATGCTGTCCACCGCGATGGTGGAATGGTTGCCGATCTTATACGCAGAGCGGAGGCGCAGTTCCACCGCGCCATCGCTGACCACCTGGCGGTCGATCAGCTCGGTCTGGGCGGTCATCTTGAACTTCTGGTCGTATTCCACGTCCCAGTTATCCCAATACTCGGGGATATCCTCGCCCATATAGAAAGTGCCCAAGGGAGCGGCACCCTCGCGACGGAGCTGACGACCGGACTGCTTGTCAATGAACGAAGCGATGTAACCGTTCTCGTCGAACACCACCGAGGCATAAGGAGTCTCCAAATTGGTACCATCGTAAGTAAAAGCAGAAGCGGTGTCACCGGCATCGTCGGTCAGCGCCACGCTCTTGGCCTCAAAGGCATCCAACGCCACGCCGGACACAGCAATCTTTTTGCGACCGAACAGGTCCTCGTAGGGCTGGTTCTTGGCCTCGGCCACGTATTTACCGTTGTCGTCAATGGTGATGACGTCCTCACGGGCAAAGGACAGGGGGTTCACCAGGGTGATGGCGCCATCGCCCTGGGCCACGGTGGCGGCCAAACGCTGGGTCTCGCCGTCCACGGTGACGATCAGTTCGCCCACGATCTTCTCGGAGCGGTCGTGGACACACTGGATGCAGGTACCGGGCAGAATGTCGTGGAACTGGTTCTCCAGCAACTCCTTCAGCCACTTATCGTAGTCGGCAGCGTTGTAGTCGGCGCCGGTCATCACCGCCATCAGCTCCATATTGCGCAGAGCGTTCTCGCACAGGCGGTTGTTGCGCTTGGTCTGGTGACGCTGGGTCAGAGTACCCCGGTGCAGTTCCAGATACAGTTCACCGTTGTACACCGGCATCTTGTCGATGTTCTTCTCCATCTCCTGACCGAACTCGCTGATGGTCTGATACTCCACCTTCGGCATACCGTTCAGTTGCATCACCCGGGTGGCCTCCTCCACCATCACGTCGGTGGGACCGCCGCCGCCGTCGCCGTAGCCAAAGGCCACCAGACGGCTCTCGTCGCTGGTCTTATCCTGCAGGGCAGACACGTGGTTCATCAGCAGATGGGGTGCCGGCTCGCAGTGGGTGATGTTGAAGTGGGTGACCACCTCGCTGCCGTCGATACCCACCCAACGGAAGGTCTCGAAGGGGAACTTATTGTGCTCGTTCCAAGACAGTTTGGTGGTGTAGAAATACTTCATCCCGCAGCCCCGCATGATCTGGGGGATGGCGGCGTTATAACCGAAGGTATCCGGCAGCCAGAAGGAGTCGTTGGTGATGCCGAACTTCTCCTGCAGGTACTTCTGACCCTTCAGGAACTGGCGCACCATATACTCGCCGCCGGTGATATTACAGTCGCACTCCACCCAGGCGCCGCCGTTGATCTCAAAGCGACCCTCGGCCTGGTACTTCTTCATATCCTCGAAGATGCCGGGATAGTGCTCCTCCATCCAGGCGGTGTGCAGCACGGAGGACTGGATGAATTTGTAGTCCGCATACTGGTCCATCAGCACCAACGCGTTGGCAAAGGTGCGGGCACATTTCCGCATGGTCTCGGCGATGGGCCACAGCCAGGCGGTATCCATGTGGGAGTGACCCACGATGCCCACCTTGCCGTAGGTCTCGCCGCAGGTGTTGCCAGTGAACATCTCGCCCATAATGGCGTTGCAACGGCGCACACCGGCGATGACGGTCTCATAGTCCACCATGGTGGGGTGCAGCACCGCCTCGGCGAACACCCGCTCCAGCACGTTAATGGCACGCGCCTTCATAAAGGGGTTCTGCTCGATCTGAGCCATAGACAGGAAGATGCGCAGGTCACGCACAAAATTCTTGATCTCCCAGTTGCAGGTAGCCACGTACACGTTGTGGAAGGTGTGGCGATAGTGCTCGTCCGGCAGGTTCTCCTCACGGGCGTAGGGGTGCACCTCCCGCTCGTCGTGCCAGGCATAGCACTCCAGGTCAATGTGATAGGTCTTGCCGGCCTCAGCGCTCTTGGTCAGCAGAATGTTGTGCTGAAGTCCGTCGTATTCCTTAATGATGGTGCCGTACATACCCATGGGCTTGCCGTCCACAAACAGCAGACCCTCCCGCAATTCGGTGTTCTGCAGTACGAACAGCTCCTTGCCCGCCAGGTGCTCCGGCACGGTATAGTCAAACTTCACCCACAGGTTGCCGAACTCGCCACCCCAGACGTAGCCGTCCCGGATGGTCTGATACTCCACGTCGGGAGCCTGGCGGTGATGCTCTTTGGTCTCGTAACCCAGCACCTCGCTGAAGGTCTGTTCAGCGTGGTACACATACCCGGCATACTGCCAGGTCAGGTTCTGCAGCTTTTTGAGCATACGGTCGTTAAAGCTTTGATAATGCATCGCGTTTCCTCCTTCGTTATCTTGGCTTTGATCGAGGCAAACGCCCCGAAATTTTCCATCTTTCATTATAACACTATATATAGTGGGGTTGCAAGAAATTCTTATCCGCTTCCACTAAGGTCTGTAAAAAATAGTACATAATCGTTAAATTTTGTTATCCCATTCCCCCTTGCACAACGGGTCTGTCTTTGCTACAATACCATTAGTCGTCCAGGAGGTGGATTTTGTGACCTATTCCCGTATCAAAACCGGCGTTTTTCATGCCCGACCCAACCGCTTTATTGCGCTGGTAGAGGTGGAGGGCGAAGAGGTGGTCTGCCACGTCAAAAACACCGGTCGGTGTAAAGAATTGTTGGTGCCCGGATGCACCGTAGTGTTGGAGGTGGCGGATAACCCCCACCGTAAGACCCCCTACGACGTGATCGCCGTCTACAAGGGGGAGCGCCTGATCAATATGGATAGCCAAGCCCCCAACCAGGTGGCGGAAGAATATCTGCAGCAGCGGTTTCCGGAGGCTCACCTCCGCCGGGAGGTACGGTATGGGGACTCCCGGCTGGATTTTAGGATGGAACAGAATGGAGAATCCTGGCTGATCGAGGTAAAAGGCTGTACTCTGGAGGTGGATAACGTGGGCTATTTCCCCGACGCCCCCACCGACCGGGGCGTGAAGCACCTGCAGCATCTCACCAAAGCCGTGCAGGAGGGTTACAGGGCGGCGGTTTTGTTCATCATCCAGATGGAGGGCGTGGCCGCCATCCGCCCCAACGACGGCACCCACCCCGCCTTTGGCGAGGCGCTGCGCGGGGCAAAAAAAGCCGGCGTAGAGGTGTGGGCGGTGGATTGCCGCGTCACCCCGGATACCCTCTCCCACCGCAACGCGGTTCCGGTAGAACTCTGATCCTTTTCGCTCTGGCCTCCCCCTCTTCTCACACAAATGTAAGCGCTTACAAACAGCAGGAAAACCACCCCTGCTGTTTATTTTTTTATCTTCTACTGGACAATTTTGCCAGAATATAGTAAAATGGCTATGATTTGACTTTTTTATTTGAAAGGGGGCCTATCCGTATGGAGAAATGGGACTTGTTGGATGCCGACGGCAACCCCACCGGCAAAACCATCGTCCGGGGCGAACCGCTCCACGCCGGTATGTACCACCTGGTGGAGCACATCTGGATCGTGGACTCCAAGGGGCGTCTGCTGATCCAGCAGCGCAACCCCAACCTGCGGCTGATGCCGGGGGTCTGGGCCGCCAACAGCGGCAGCGCCCAGGCCGGTGAGGACAGCGAGAGTGCAGCCCGCCGGGAACTGTTTGAGGAACTGAGCATCCGCACCGCACCGGGTGAATTGGTGTACGGCGGTCGTATGCGCCGCCGCAACTCCTTCACCGACCTGTGGATTCTGTACCGGGACATCGACGTCACCGCTCTGCGCCTGCAAAAAGAGGAGGTAGCCCAAGCCAAATGGGTCACCACCGAAGAACTCATCGAGATGCTGGGAGACCGCTCCTTCCATCATTACGGCACCGCCTATTTCCAGTTTGTGTTCCGCGCCATCGAGCGTGGCCGCCGCACTCTGTATCTCACCGATCTGGACGGCACCCTGCTCCAGAATGACCAAACTCTCTCCGATCATACGGTGGAGACGGTAAACCGGCTGATCAGCCGCGGTATGATGGTGTCGGTCGCCACAGCCCGGGGCACCATCGGAGTACAGCTGGTGGGGCTCTCTCGGCTCCGGTTCCGGGTGCCGATCATCATGCTGGGGGGCGTGCTTCTGTACGACCTGGCTCACCACCGCATCCTCCACAGCTGCGAGATGCACTCCGGCACGGTTTCTGCCATTTTGCAGGCCTTCCGCAGTCAGGGGCGCAGTCCCCAGCTGTATCGCCGCCGGGGCAACGAGGTGCACATTTTCTATACCGAGCTCACCCCGGTGGAAGAGTCCTTTATCCACCGCAAAGACCGGGAGGGCAAGGGCTTTGAACGGTTCTACCACCGGGTCCCCTACCTCAAAAACACCCCCGCTATCTTCTTCAGCTGCCAGGGCACCCGCGTTCAGCAAGAGCAGCTGGCGGCCCGACTGGAGCAGGTACCCGGCATCCGGGTGATGCTGTACGCCGACACCTATCACGAGGACAACTGGTTCTTAGAGATTTGCCGCGAGGACGCCGACAAGGGCCACGCCGCCCGTCGCCTATGCCAACGGGTGGGGGCAGACCGGATGGTGGCCTTTGGCGACAACCACAACGACATCCCTATGTTCCGCGAGGCGGACTACGCGGTGTGCGTGGACAACGGCTCCGACGAGGCCAAGGCGTTGGCCGACCGGGTCATCCCCGCCAACACCGACGAGGGCGTGGCGGATTACCTCCACGCCATATATAACCGAAAGCTGTGATGCTATTTGTTGACCAATCTATTGTGCCGTCGATTTGTAAAAAACCACGATAATCCCACCGACCCTGCCGTACGGCTGAATTACGGTCGCTTGGCCGGTATCACCGGCATCGTGTGCAACCTCCTGCTGTGCGGGTTAAAGCTGCTGGCCGGTATGCTCTCCGGCAGTCTGGCGATGATCGCCGACGCCTTTAACAACCTGTCCGATGCCGGCTCCGCCATCGTGACCCTCATTGGGTTCCGCCTGGCAGGGGCGCCGCCGGACAAGGACCACCCCTTCGGTCACGGACGGATGGAATACCTGTCGGCCATGGGGGTGGCGGTGCTGATCATCATCGCCGGCTTTGAACTGGCCACCTCCGCCATCGACAAGATGCTGCACCCCTCTGCCACCGCGTTCAACCCGGTGGCTGTGGCTATTCTGGCGGTCTCCATCGCCATCAAACTGTGGATGGCGCTGTTCCACCGCCGCATCGGCAAGCTGATTCGCTCCGACGCCCTGATGGCCGCCGGCACCGACAGCCGCAACGACGTCATCTGCACCTCGGTGGTGCTGGTGTGCGCCGTAGCCGCCAGGTTTACCACCCTGCCGTTGGACGGCTACGTGGGTATGGCGGTGGCGCTGTTCGTCATCTGGTCCGGCTTTTCCGTCATCCGGGACACCGTCTCTCCCCTCCTGGGTCAGGCCCCTGACCCGGAACTGGTGGAGAACATCCAGCAGACGGTGCTGGGCTACGAGGGCGTGGTGGGCATTCACGACCTGATCGTCCACGACTACGGCCCCGGTCGGGTGATCGTGTCCCTCCACGCCGAGGTGCCGGAGGACCAACCCATCACCAAGAGTCACGACGTCATCGACAACATCGAGATGGAGCTGATGGAGCGTTACCACATTCTCGCCTGCATCCATCTGGATCCGGTGGACACCGATAATCCCGAGACCCTGCGGCTGAAAGAGCAGGCCATCGCCCTGATGAATGGGGTGGACGAAGGCCTGACCCTCCACGATTTTCGGGTGGTGAACGGCGACACCCACACCAATCTGCTGTTTGATCTGGTGGTGCCCCACACCTGCAAGAACCCCGAGGAGATGGCCCGGCGGATGCGGGACGCCGTCCACAACAGCGACCCCCACCTCTACGCCGTCATCAAGGTGGAATACAGTTATACGTAACGCCAAAAGGCAAAGGAGCTGCCCGCTCCTTTGCCTTTTTTAATTTTTGTAAATTTCTCTTCCTTTTTGGTGAAATATATGGTAGAATAAATTTAATTATAAAATGCCCTAATTCTATCCGTTCAGGAGGTATGACTATGCCAAAGCAATCATATACTGTACCGCTGTCTGCGGTGATCAAGGAAACCACCCTGGAGATTATTCATATGCCCTGCGACCCGGACACCCGCCTGGTCAGCGCCCCGGACGTCAACCGTCCCGGTTTGGCTCTGAGCGGCTATCTGGATTATTTTGATAACGACCGCATTCAGGTGATGGGCAAAAACGAGTACGGCTTTCTGTCCAACCTGCCCCACGACCTGCGGGCCTCCCACGTGGACGAGCTCATCCGCACCAACCCGCCGGCCATCATCATCTCCCGTGACCTGCCCGTGCTGGACGAGCTGCAGGAGTGCTGTGAGAAATACGGCGTACCGCTGCTGCGAAGTCGCGAGTCTACCTCCAGTCTGATGGCGGCACTCATCGCCTTTCTGAACGTACAGCTGGCCCCCCGCATCACCCGCCACGGCGTGCTGGTGGAGGTCTACGGCGAGGGCGTTCTGCTATTGGGTGACAGCGGCATCGGTAAGAGCGAGACCGCCATCGAGCTGGTCAAGCGCGGTCACCGCCTGATCGCCGACGACGCCGTAGAGATCCGCCGCGTCTCCGCCAAGACGCTGGTGGGCTCTGCCCCGGATAACATCCGCCATTTTACCGAGCTGCGGGGTGTGGGCATCATCAACGTGCGCCGTATGTACGGCATCGGCTCGGTCAAGAACACCGAGAAGATCGATATGGCCATCCAGATGGAGCCGTGGGAAAACGGCAAAGCCTACGACCGAATGGGTCTCAACGGTGAGACCATCGACATTCTGGGCATCCACGTACCCAGCATCACCATCCCCGTTTCCCCCGGCCGTAACCTAGCCATCATCATTGAAAACGCCGCTATGTCCAACCGTCAGAAGAAGATGGGCTATAACGCCGCAGAAGAGCTGATGCATCGCCTCGGTATGATGGACGAGACCGGCCTGCCCACCAACGCCAACGCCGAGTGGGAAAAATTCTGAGAACCACACAAAGGAGGTTCACCTATGAACTACCAGCCTTTGATTGATTTTGCCCGCAGCCGTGGTTGTGTCGTCACCGAGCAGGCACCGATGGCGGATGCCACCACCTTTCGCATCGGCGGCCCCGCCGACCTGCTCATCGACCTACCCTCTGCCGAGGTAGCGGGGCAGGTGATCGCCCTCTGCGCCCAGGAGAGCATCCCCACCCTGTTCATCGGCAACGGCTCCAACCTGCTGGTGGGTGACAAAGGCATCCGGGGTGCCGTTCTGCGTCTGGCAGACAACGGTGCCGACCCGGTGCTGTTGGACGACACCCGCCTGTTCGCCCCCGGAGGGATGCCGCTCAAGCGGCTGTGCCTCTTTGCCCGGGAGCACAGCCTGACCGGCCTGGAGTTTGCTTTTGGCATCCCTGGCACGGTGGGTGGCGGTGTGTATATGAACGCCGGAGCCTATGGCGGCGAGATGGTGGACGTGGTGGAGAGTGCCCAGTGCGTCACCCCCGCCGGTGACGTGGTCACCCTCACCGCCGCCGAGCTCGACCTGGGCTACCGCCACTCCGCCCTGATGGAAAAGGGCTATATCGTCACCGGGATCACCCTGAAACTCACCCCCGGCAACAAAGACGAAATTGCAGAAAAGATGAAAGACCTGATGAACCGTCGCCGTGAGAAACAGCCCCTGGAATACCCCAGCGCCGGGAGTTTCTTTAAGCGTCCCACCGGCTATTTTGCCGGAGCTCTGGTGGAGCAGACCGGGCTGAAAGGCTTCCGGGTGGGAGACGCCCAGGTCAGCGAAAAGCACGCCGGCTTTGTGGTCAACCGCGGCCAGGCTACCGCCGCCCAGATGGTGGAGCTCTGCCGGCAGGTGCAGGATAAGGTATACGCGGCTCACGGAGTCAAGTTGGAGCCGGAAGTGCGGTTTATCGGCGAGTTTGAGTAACCGTTAGGAGAGACACTATGGAACTGATGATTGTCACCGGTATGTCCGGTGCCGGTAAATCCCAGGCCACCAACGCCTTGGAGGATATCGGTTATTATTGCGTGGACAATATGCCCCCCACGCTGATGCTACCCTTTTTGCAGCTCTGTCGGCAGAGCACCCAGCCCTTAGACAAGGTGGCTCTGGTCACCGACGTGCGTTCCGGACTGCTGTTTGAGGAGTTTTTGCAGGTTCTGCCCACGCTGGAAGCCAACGTGGAGCACTGCCACATCCTCTTCCTGGACTGCCACAACGAGACGCTGAGCCGTCGGTTCAAAGAGACCCGTCGCCAGCACCCCTTGGCAGAGGACGGCCGTCCCATCGAGCAGGCGCTCCAGCTGGAACGGCAGATGCTGTCCCCTCTGTTTGAGATGGCGGACTACCGCATCGACACCACCCATCTGAACACCGCTCAACTGAAAAGCCGCCTGGCCGACCTATTTATGACCCAGCCGGACACCGCCATGACGGTGCAGATTCTGTCCTTTGGCTTCAAATACGGTTATCCCGCCGAGGCGGACCTGATGCTGGATATGCGGTGCCTGCCCAACCCCTATTACGTGGAGGAACTGCGCCATCAGACCGGTATGGACAGCCAGGTGCAGGAATACGTGATGCGTAATCCGGATGCCGTGAAGTATCTGGAACACATCAAGGCCCTGCTGTCCCACACCATCCCCCTGTACCAGAAAGAGGGGCGCACCCAACTGGTGGTGGCCATCGGTTGCACCGGCGGCAAGCACCGCTCGGTAACCATGGTCAACCAATTGGCGGCGGAGCTGGAACAGCTCACCAACCTGCGGGTGCTGACCTATCACCGGGATCTGGGCCGGGAGTAACAATATGAAAGGAGGACACGGCTGTGTCCTTTTCCTCGGAAGCAAAAAAAGAAATTGCCGCCGACCTGCCGGACAAGCTGTGTTGTCGGACGGCTCAGGCCTATGGCCTGCTGCAGGGCGGTCACGCCTTTTCGGAAAAAGAGATCTCTCTGCAAACGGAATTGGAGCCGGTGGCCGGTCTCTATGCCCGGCTGGTGAGCCGGGTGTGCGGTATTCCCCGACCCCCGCTCAGCACCCTGCAACGCCGCACCACCCTGCACCAATGCCGGATCCAAGACCCGCAGGAGCGATTGACGGTGCTGGACAAGTTCGGCCACAGTCCCCGGGAGGTATCCCTGCGGCTCAACCGGGCTAATCTGGACTGCGAGGCCTGTGCCCGAGCCTATCTGCGGGGCGCATTTCTGTCCTGCGGTGCGGTCACCGACCCGGAGCACGACTATCATCTGGAATTCTCCACCCCCCACTACAATTACAGTCGGGATCTGGTGACACTGCTCAGAGAATGGGATTTCCCTGCCAAGGTAACCACCCGGGGTGGCTCCTATATCGTCTACATCAAGGAGAGCGAACGCATTGAGGACTGCCTGACCTTTTTGGGTGCCACGATGGCGTCGCTGGAGCTGATGGGAGTGAAAATGGTCAAAAGCATCCGCAACGACACCAACCGCCGTCTGAATTTTGAGAGCGCCAACATCGACAAGACGGTGCAGGCGGCGGGTGCCCAGAGGGACGCCCTGCAAAAAATCGAGAACACCTGCGGTCTGGACGCTCTGCCGGAGGAACTGCAGGAGGTAGCCAAGCTCCGCTTGGAGCATCCGGAGATGTCCCTGCGGGAGTTGGGCGATACCCTCGGTCTCTCCCGGAGCGGGGTCAACCACCGGCTGAAACGCATTCTGCAGTTTGCCGAAGAACTCACCAAAAACGACTAACCAAAAGGAGGTGCCGTCCCTATGGATTTCGTACATCTGCACGTGCATACCGAATACTCCCTGCTGGACGGTGCCTGCCGGATTCCGGCTCTGGTGGCCCGCGCCAAGGCGCTGGGTCAACCCGCCTTGGCCATCACCGACCACGGGTCGATGTACGGCGTCATTGATTTCTATAAAGAATGCAAAAAGCAGGGGGTGCGCCCCATCCTCGGTTGCGAGGTATACGTGGCGGCCCGCTCCCTGACCGATAAGGTCCACGGCCCGGACAGCGAATACCACCACCTGGTATTGCTGTGCGAGAACGAGGTGGGCTACCAAAACCTGCTGAAGCTGGTGTCCACCGCCTGGGTGGACGGCTTTTACATCAAGCCCCGGGTGGATCACCAACTGCTGAAGCAGCACCACGAGGGGCTCATCGCCCTGTCCGCCTGTCTGGCGGGGGAGATCCCCCACGCCATCGCCCGTTCCGACTTTGGCGCGGCGCGCAACCTGGTGCAGTGGTACTCTGCCACCTTTGGTCAGGGCAACTTCTATCTGGAACTCCAGGATCACGGTTTGCCGGAGCAGAAAGAGGTCAACGGGGCGCTCATCCGTCTGGCCCGGGAGATGAATCTGCCTCTGGTGTGCACCAACGACGTGCATTATATCGAAAAAGAGGATGCCCAGATGCAGCAGGTGCTCACCTGCATCCAAACCGCCACCACCCTGGATGAGCCCAGCCCCTTAAATTTTGAAACCGAAGAATTCTACCTCAAATCCGCCGATGAAATGGCGGCTCTGTTTCCCCAGTTGCCGGAGTGCCTGGAGAATACCGTCAAAATCGCCCAGCGGTGCAACGTAGAGATCGAATTTGGACAGATCAAGCTCCCTGCCTTTGACTCCCCCGGCGGGGATAGCAACGCCTATTTGGAACAGCTTTGCCGGGAGGGTATGTACCGCCTATACGGTGATCATCCCGACGAAGAGGTTACCCAACGCTTAGAATACGAACTCTCCGTCATTCGCCGAATGGGGTATGCGGATTATTACCTTATTGTGGCGGATTACGTAAACTATGCCCGCACCCACGACATTCCGGTGGGTCCGGGACGTGGCTCCGGTGCCGGCAGTCTATGCGCCTATTGTATGGGCATCACCCTCATCGACCCCCTCAAATACGGTCTGCTGTTCGAGCGGTTCCTTAATCCGGAACGCGTCAGTATGCCGGACTTTGACGTGGATTTCTGCACGGAAAAGCGCCAGCAGGTCATCGACTACGTCATCGACAAATACGGCGCCGACCGGGTTGCCCAGATCATCACCTTCGGTACTATGGCCGCCAAAGCCGCCGTACGGGACGTGGCACGAGTAATGGGTCTGCCCTATGCCGTGGGAGATAAGGTGTCCAAGCTGATTCCTTTTGCCCTGAACATGACCCTGGAGCGCGCCCTAAATGAGAGCGACAAACTCCGTGAGTTGCGGGATAACGACCCCCAGGTGAAAGAACTTATTGAAATGGCGCAAAAGGTGGAGGGGATGCCCCGCAACGCCTCCACCCACGCCGCCGGTGTGGTGATCGCCCCCAAGCCAGTCAGCGAATACGTGCCGCTGTGTATGAACCACGAGGCGGTGGCCACCCAGTACCCCATGAACAACCTGGAAGAGCTAGGTGTGCTGAAAATGGATTTTCTGGGTGTGCGGAACCTGACGGTCATCGCCGACGCAGAGAAAATGATCCAAAAACAAGACCCCGCGTTCCGGGTGGCGAACATCCCCCTGGACGATAAGCGGGTGTATGAGATGCTGTCTGCCGGTATGTCGGACGGCGTATTCCAGATGGAGTCCGGCGGTTTCAAGCGGGTGCTGATGCAACTGCGCCCCACCCGATTTGAGGATCTGTTTGCCGTAATCTCCCTCTACCGTCCCGGCCCGATGGATTCCATCCCCCGCTACATCGCTTGCAGTCGGAATCCCCAGCAGATTCGCTACGCCCATCCCCTGCTGAAACCTATTTTGGAGGTCACCTACGGGTGCATCGTCTACCAGGAGCAGGTGATGCAGGTGCTCCAGGCGCTTGCGGGCTATTCCTTTGGTCGCGCCGATCTAGTGCGCCGCGCTATGGCAAAGAAAAAACACGACGTGATGGAGCAGGAGCGGGATATTTTCGTCAACGGCCTTGTGGAGGAGGGACAAGTCAAGGTGGACGGCTGTGTGCGCCGGGGTGTGCCCGCCGCCACCGCCAACCGTATCTTTGACGAGATGGCCACCTTTGCCTCCTACGCCTTTAACAAATCCCACGCCGCCGCCTATGCGCTGGTGAGCTATCAGACCGCCTATCTCAAGTGTCTGTACCCCCGCCAGTATATGGCCGCCCTGCTGACCAGCGTGCTGGGCAGCGGCAAGGTGGTCACCTATATCCGGGAGTGCGAGCGGATGGGCATCCCGGTCCTGCCGCCGTCGGTCAATGAGTCCGGCGCGGACTTTATGGTGGTAAAGGACCACATCCGCTTCGGCCTGCTGGCGGTGAAGAACATTGGCCGCGGCTTTGTAGACGTGCTGGTGGC
>SVON01000030.1 GCA_015066365.1 Oscillospiraceae bacterium
GGGGGGTGGAGCGCTTAACGCTCAGGGTGGTGGTGGCGGTGCGGCGGCTGACGCCGTACTTGTCGGTGATCACGCAGTACACCTGCCGACCGTCCCGGGCCTTGTTCATCTCCACCGAATAGGTCTTAGTCTTAAAGGAGGTGGTCAAGGTAAACTTGGAGGCTCCCTTATCCTTATAGTACCACTGATAGGTCAGGCCGTCGCCCTTAGCCCGGGCTTCCACGGTGGCCTTGGCACCATAGGCCACCTTGTTGGTGGTCTTGACCGAATAGGTGTACAGATCCTGCACCACCGCCTCGTCGCTCTTCTTGAAGATGCGGATATTATCGATCAGCACCGAGCCGCCCAGGTCACAGATACCAAAGTTCACCTGCGTCTGCGCGCCGGAGTAGAAATCGCCATTGTAGTGGAACCAGTCGTCGCCATACACATCGCTTTCCAGCTCCACCGCAAAGGCCTCTTCCGGCTGATCCTTCTGGTTATCCAGCATCACGATGCGGCCGTCACCGCTCTCCAGAATTCTAAAGTCAAAGGTGAGATAATAGTCCGTATTCTTCTTCACCGGGATCGATTTCAGGTAATACACGCCGTGGGAATTCTCCGAGCCGGTGTATTTCAGGGCGTTGCCGTATTTCAGGCGGCTCTTGTAGAAACTCATAAAGCCGTTGCGCCAGCCGGAGCCGGAGGTCCAATAATCCTCGTCGTCCACGGTGCTGTCCACTACCAGGCTGTCCCGGGGATCGCCGTACACATCGGTCCACACCCACCCGGTGGCAAGGCGGTCCGACGTACCGTCGGTGTATTTGACACCCTGACCATTCTTGTACAGGGCGATGTCGTCCAGCCACATCACGCTGCCATAGCCATACAGCGCAAAGGTAAAGGTGGTGCGGTCACCGGTGGTAAACTTCACCGACCGCAGGTGCCAATCCTTATCCCAGGCGGTGGGGTAGATCTGCTGAGTCTCGCGGGAGGAACGGGCAAACCCGCGATAATACTCGTAGAAGGTCATAAACGTGCCGGTGTCGGGGTCGATGACACCGAAGGAGGCCATACCCTTATTGCTGCTCTTCAGATAATCGCCCTTGATCCAGGTGGACAGCACGTAGTCGCTGTTTTTGTCCAGACCGGACACCGTGAAGGTGTACCAGCCGGGCTCCTGGGTGGCAGAGGTGTCGAATTTCAGGCTCTTTTTGCCGTCGGGGGCGGTGGAATCCTCCACCACCGCGATAGACTGGTTGAGGAAGGTGCGGTTGTTCCACTGACCGCCGGAGGTGTTCTCAAAGCTGCCGTTCTTGATCAGGTTGGCACCCTCGATGGGGCGGTTCTTCTCCTCGCCGAAGGTGATCAGCTTGGTGGTGTCCGCCTCAGCCTCCGCTTTGGTCTGGGTGGTGGGCTGATAATAGATGCCTTTGATAAAAGTCGGAGCCACGTAAGTCTCTTTATAGTTCTTGTCGTGTCCGGCAGGATAGTTGGGCTTGGAGGTGGCAGACTGACCTGCCGCGTTATAAGCGATCACCCGGTAGCAATAGCCACTCTTGGGCTTGGTGCCGTCGGTGTCGGTGTAGCGACCCACCAGATACTTGTCGATGATGCCGCTGTCAGCCGCCGCCTTGACCACCAGGTCCTTCCAGGTCTTGCCGCCGTCGTCGGAGCGCTGGACGGTATAGGACACCGCCCCCTTAGAGGGGATGAACAGCACCTTACCGTTGCCGTAGTTGGCGTACATCACCGGGGCATTAAAGCCCACCGCCTCGCCACGATATACGGCCCGATACTCGTCCATATAATACTTCAGGTCGGTGACGCACTTACGGAAGGAGGTGACGTCGTAACGGGAGCGAATGAGGTAATAGGAAGCGCCGTCGTCGTTGTCGCCTCGGTCCGGCATCCAGCACCAGGAGAAGCCGCCCTTATAACCCTTGCGCACCATCTCCTCGCGGAACCCGATGTGCATCTGGGTATAACCGTCGTCGGTCTGCTTGTTCCAGCCCAGATTATACTCGGTCAGGATGGGGTCGGCGTCGGTGACGAAATCCTCCACGTTGGGATACTGATTCAGAGCATCCGCATAGCGGTTGTGACCCATCAGATCCAGGTCAAAGTCCCGATAGATGGCCTTGTTCTGATTGTTGGAGGCCACGGTGCGGGCCACGTTCGGCAATTTCTCCCGGACGGTGTCATTGATCTGCTTCATAAAGTAGACCATATCCGCCTGAGTGACACCGTACATAGCCCGGTCACCCTCAAACTGGTTGCCCTTGCCCACGTCGTTGATCTCGTTCTCCGGCTCGTCGGCAATGGATACCAGTGCCACCACGTCCGGATACTCCGCCAGCATCTCGCACAGAGGGGCCACAAAGTTCTTGGCATAGTTGCGGGCCACCTCCTGGTTGCCCAGCATCTGGCAGATCACCTTCCAGCCGTCGATGCCGTTGTAGTTGGGCATAGAGGAGCAGTGGAAATAGACGTTCCACATCACCGGCATACCGATCTCCCGGCACATATCCAGCAGGCGGCGAGCGTTGTCCAGATATTCCTGCTTGATGCCGATGACGTTACCGGACTCGTTAAAGACAACGCCCTCACCGTGGATGGAGCCACCGTAGGCCATGATGTTATAGCCCATGGCCTTCAGGTTGTAGATCTGCTGATAGATCTTGTCCGCGCCGATGTAATCCAGCTCCACGCGGTTCCAGTCAGAATTGGCGCTGGAATTGTAATACTTGGCCATCAGCTCGTTGCCGGTCAAGCCATGACCGCCGGCACTGCCGCCAAACCAGGGGAACCAGATGCCATCAATGAAGCCGTCCCGCTCAAGAATTTGCTCAATGAGCATCGGCTCATCTTTGTCCGTCCAGGCAAAATCGCCGCCCATTTTGTCGATGTCGGGCAGCGCCGCCGCGGCGGGCACCAGACCCACCAGCATCAGCACCGCACACAACAGGGACAGCACGCGTTTGCTGCACAATTTCATACGTGTTTCCTCTCTTTCTTGGTCGCACTTTTGTAGGCAACTTGCAAAGTTGCCCATTCTTACACCTACACTATACCATATCGCGGAGTCAATTTCCACCTTTTTTTGAAAATTGGGGGAATTGCAAAAAGGAAACAAATGTGGTATAGTAATAATAAACAAAGAAAGGAGGTGTCATCCATGCCGTTAACCGACTCCATCCGCACGCTGAAAGGCGTGGGGGAAAAGCGGGCCGCTCTGTATGAAAAACTGGGCATCCGCACCCTGATGGACCTTATTCAGCACTATCCCAGGGGGTATGAGGACTGGTCCAACCCCACGCTGATCTCCTATGCCCGGGCCGGGGTGCCCTGCTGTATCCGGGCGTGGGTGGCTACCTCCCCCACCGAGCACCGGGTGCGCAAGGGCATGACCCTCTACCGATTTCGGGTCACCGACGGCTATACCCAGATGCAGGTGACCCTCTTTAACAACCCCTACGCCGCCGCCAAGGTACACCGGGATCAGGAGATTCTGCTGTATGGCACGGTGGTGGCGGATGGGCGCCGGGCCGAGATGACCAGCCCCCAGATCGAAACGGTGGCCTCTGCCAAGATCCGCCCCCTCTACCCCCTCACCGAGGGGCTCTCTAACAAGATGGTAGAAACCAACGTGACCGCCGCTCTGGAGCTTCTGTCCCGCACCGGTCTGCCGGAGATCCTGCCGGAGGACGTGGTGGAACAAGAGGGGCTGTGTGACCGGCTCACCGCCATCAAGAATATCCACTTTCCCGCCGACCGGGAGGCCATCGAAGAAGCGCGCCGGCGGCTGATTTATGAAGAATTGTTTGTGCTCCAGTTGGGGCTTCTGCGGCTGAAAAGCCGCTCCCGCCGCCTAAACGGTGCTCTCCTGCACCAAGACCGCACCGCCGAGTACGCCGCCGGTCTGCCCTTTACCCTCACCGGGGCCCAAAGTCGGGCTATTGCGGATTGCATCGGCGACCTGCGGGGCGCCTGCCCCATGTCCCGGCTGGTGCAGGGTGACGTGGGCAGCGGCAAGACCGCCGTGGCCGCCGGTGTTGCCTATTCCCTGATCAAAGAGGGTTGGCAGGCGGCCATGATGGCCCCCACCGAAATTCTGGCGGAGCAACACGCCGCCACCCTGCAAAAGCTGTTGGGCGACACCGTGCGGGTTGGTCTGCTCACCGGCTCACTCCCCGCCTCCCGCAAGCGGCTGCTGCACCAGGCCATCGCAGAGGGAGAGATCGACTTTGTGGTGGGCACCCACGCGCTGATTAGCGACAACGTGCAGTTTGCCCGGCTGGGGCTGGTGGTCACCGACGAACAACACCGCTTTGGCGTGGCCCAACGAGCCAAGCTGGCGGCAAAAGGGCAGGACCCCCATCTGCTGGTCATGTCCGCCACCCCCATCCCCCGCACCCTGGCGTTGATCCTCTACGGCGACCTGGACGTGTCGGTGCTGGATGAACTGCCCCCGGGGCGGCAACCCATCGAGACCTATGCGGTGGGCACCGACAAGCGGGACCGGGCCTACGGCTACGTGCGAAAACACCTGGACGAGGGCCGGCAGGGCTATATCGTCTGCCCTCTGGTGGAGGAGGGCGAGGAGCCCAGCGATCTGCAATCCGCCACCGAGGTGTATGAGCGGTTGCAGCAGGGGCCCTTCCGGGGCTATCGGCTGGGTCTGCTCCACGGACGGATGAAGGCGGCGGAAAAAGAGGCGGTGATGACCGCCTTTGCCGCCGGAGAGATCCAGTTATTGGTCGCCACCACCGTCATTGAGGTGGGGGTGGACGTACCCAACGCCGTCCTAATGGTGATTGAAAACGCCGAGCGATTCGGCCTGGCTCAGTTGCACCAGTTACGCGGTCGGGTCGGGCGCGGAAAACACCAGTCCACCTGCATCCTCATCAGCGACAACCGGGGGGACGACAACCTGCGGCGGCTAAGCGTGATGAAGGCCACCAACGACGGCTTCAAAATCGCCGACGAGGACCTAAAGCTCCGGGGTCCCGGCGATTTCTTCGGCAACCGCCAGCACGGTCTGCCCCAACTGAAGGTAGCCGACCTGCTCAGCGACATGCCCCTCTTGCAACGGGCGCAGCATCGGGCGGCGTTGCTGTTGGACGCCGACCCGAATTTGGAGTACCACCCCGCCCTGTGGCAGGCGGTGGAGCACCTGTTCCGGCAGGTGGGTGAACAAGGACTGAATTAACGCAAAAAGAGTGCGAGGGATAAACCTCGCACTCTTTTTATTACAACTGCAACTGGCGGTACTTATAAAACGCGCCTTTCTTTTCCATCAGTTCATCGTAGGTGCCGAACTCGATGCACCGACCGCCCTCCATCACCGCGATCTTGTCCGCATCTTTGATGGTGGATAGGCGGTGAGCCACCACAAAGGTGGTGCGTCCGGCGGTCAAGTGGTCCAGCGCCTCCTGGATCATCTTCTCGGACACGCTATCCAGCGCCGAGGTGGCCTCGTCCAGGATGATCACCTTGGGATCCCGGATCAAGGCGCGCGCGATGGAGATGCGCTGACGCTGACCGCCGCTCAGCTTGCCGCCGTGCTCACCCACCGAGGTATCCAGCCCCTTGGGCAACTGGGCGATGGTGTCGGTGAGCCGGGCCGCCTCCAGGATCTCCGCCAGCTTCTCCTCGCTGACGTTCGACAGACCGTAGGTGATGTTCTCACGGATGGTGCCGGAGAACAAAATGGTGTTTTGGGGCACCACCGCGATATGCTTGCGGTAGCTGCGCAGGTCGATCTCCCGGATGCTGTGACCGTCGATGGTGACGGTGCCCTCACCGGGGAAGTGGTAGCCGATGACCATATTGATGACGGTGGTCTTGCCCACGCCGGACTCGCCCACCAGGGCCACCGTCTCGCCGGGACTCACCTCCAGGTCGAAGCCCTCCAGCACCGGATGCCCCTCTTCATAAGCAAAGCCCACGTTCTGGAAGGAATAGGCACCGGTCACATCCGACAGCGCGGGCTTGCCGGCACCGCCCTCCTCCTCCGGGGCGTGCATCAGTTCCCCCACCGAGGTCACCGCCTCGATGCCCCGGGCAAAGGTGGGGATCAGCGCCAAAATCATCGTCACGCTGGACACCAGCATGGTGAAATAGCTCTGATACAGGGTGATGTCGCCCACCGCGATCTGATTATTCAAGAACATCAGCACCGAGAATACCAAACAGATGAGCTGAAAGCCCTCGAACACCACCCAGTTGGTGGCGCCGAACAGACTCTGGGTGATGTCCAACCGCAACCCCCGCTTGGCGATGCCGTGGAGCAGGTGGTTCATCTTGGTGGTTTCGGTCTCCTCCAGAGCGTGGGCCCGGGAGAGGGGCACCATCTCCACCATATCCATCACCTCGGCAGAGGTCTCCTCCACCGCGTGGCGGTAATCCCGGTTGAGGGTGCGCAGCTTCTTGCGGAACAGAAAACCGATGACGCCGGACACCGGCGCGCACAGCACGAAGAACAGAAACACGTAGATATTCTTGCTGAGCACCACCGAAACGGCCACCACCAGGTTGATGAGGATCTCCATACCGTTCATAAAGATGCTGCTGGACAGATTGGCGATAGCCTCCACGTCCCGCATCATCTTGGACTGGATACGACCGGACTGCATCTCCCGATAATGGCCGATGGACAGGTGCTGGAGCTTGCGCACCAGGGCACCCCGCAGAGCCGCCTCCACGTTGCGGGTGGCGACGGACTCCAGCTTGACGTAGGCATAGTGGAAGGGGATGTTCAGCACCAGCGCCAACGCCAACACACCCACGTTGCCCCAGATCCACGGCATCATATCCGCCGGCTGTTCCACCACCAGGTCGATCAGGTTAGCGGTGACGATGGGGATGAGCCACTGGGGACTCTTTTTGATGATATAGCAGATGGCGGACAGGATCAGCAGGTGATACTGCCCCTTATAGAACTTAAATAGGGTGCGGATGGGGTGCTGGTCGCTCCCCTTATACCGCTCGATAAACGCCGCCTCCAGTTGGGTCAGTTCCTCGTCGTTCATCAGAGGGCGGTTATCGGTGATGGGCTGGTCTTTCATAAAGAACCCCTCCTTTTTTCACAGTCGTTGCGCTTTCACTCCGTGGGTGAGCACCCGCTCCACCCGTCCCCGCAGGGATAGGATCAGGCCGGTGGCCAGCGCGATTTTGATACATTCTCCCGGCAGGCAGGGGGCGGCGCACAGCACCACCGCGGACCACAGGGGGGTGTCGGTCTGCCACGCAAACCAGCCGCACCCAGCGGCGTACAGCACCGCCGCACCACACAAGAGCCACACCGGGGTGAGGGGTTTTGCCCCCGTCCGACACAGCAGACCGGCGAGCAGGGCACACAGCAGATACCCCCACAGGAACCCGCCGGTGGGGCCGGTGAGCTGCTGAAGCCCCCCGGCAAACCCGGCGAACACCGGCAGGCCGATGCCGCCCAGCGCCAAATACAGCCCTACGGCGGCAAGACCCCGCCAGGGGCCCATCAGCCCCGCCGCCAGATACACGCCCAGGGTGGCCAGGGTCACCGGCACCGGGCCCAACGGCACCGCCAAAGGTGCCATCACACACAAGGCCGCCGCCAACAGCGCGGTGACCGTATTTTTCCTCGTTCTCATAGCCGCACGCTCACCTCACCGGAGGACAGCTCCCGTTCTCCGTCGGCGGTACGCACCCGCAGATGCCCCGCCGGGGTGATGGCCAGGGCGGTGGCGGGATAGGTTGCGTCACCCTGCACCACCGTGATCTCCCGTTCGAGGACCAGATTGCGCTTGGCGTATTCCGCCATTCCCTCTTCCGGCGGGGCGGTATACACCCGCTCCCACTCGTTGAGGAACGCCGCCGCCACATCCTCCCGGGTGAGGGTAGCGCCCTCCTGCTGAAGCGTGGTGGCGATGGAGGACAGTTCTTCCGGCAGAGTGCCACTGACGTTCAGACCAATGCCCAGTACCACGGCGGTGAGTTCTCCCGCCGGGGACAGCACCCCTTCGGCCAGGATGCCCGCCACTTTGCGCCCGTTCAGATACAGGTCGTTGACCCATTTGATGTCCACGTGTACATCGCACAGGCTCTCGATGGCCCGCGCCGCCGCCACCGCCGCCAGACAGGTGATCCGCCCGGGCTTCACCGGCTGGGCGGGACGCAAGAGGGTGGAGAGATATAAGCCCCCCTCCGGGGAGGCAAAGGTACGTCCTCGGCGACCCCGACCGGCGGTCTGGCGCTCCACGATGAGGGTGGTGCCCTCCGGTGCGCCGGACAGCGCCAACGCTTTCAGGTCGCTGTTGGTGGACTGGGTTTGCTCCACCACCGTGACGGCAAACCGGGAATTATTCAGTTGTGATACAATTTGCTCCCGGTTTAGCATAAAACTCCCTCCGTCATTTGCTCCGCAAATGCCACCTCCCTCGGAGAGGGAGGCTTGTTTTGATATTATCTCTCGTTTGATTCGGGCGAAGGCTCCCTCTCCGAGGGAGCTGGCACGGCAACGCCGTGACTGAGGGAGTTTGTAACCACACAGTCAATATAAGCGCACACGCGGTCAAACTCTTCGTTTATCTGCCGATTACTGATGCGAATCACCTGCAGGCCTAATTCTTCCAAGCGCATGGTGCGCATAGCGTCGTATTCTTGCCCGCCCTCTTCAAAATGTTGAGTGCCGTCAATCTCTATCACCAGTTTTGCCTGATGACAATAAAAATCAACGATATAACAATCAATTGCTTTTTGCCGCTGAAACCGTACAGGATACCGGCGCAAAAAATCGTACCACAAGTGATTCTCTTGTGGGGTTGCCTGCTTGCGTAACGTTTTTGCTAAAGCAATATTTTTACTTTTGTAATTGAGAGACATAAACTCCCTCCGTCTTTTCGCCTACAGCGAAAATCCACCTCCCTCGGAGAGGGAGGCTACACTCGCCTTTCAGCTTGTTGAAATCCTATCTTTATGCAGATTTTTTTATTTATTGATTTTCCACTCACTTTTTAGAATACCATAGCCTGCTATATCAACAAAATTACCTGTTGAAGTTTTTAAGTGTTCGCGTTTCGTTCCCTCATAAGTCATTCCGCATTTTTGAGCAACTTTTCCCGAACCAGGATTCTCTGTAGCGTGAGATATACATACACGGTTAACACCTATTTCAGAAAATAGATAATCGATAACGGCGTTTGCGGCCTCTGACATAAAACCGTTGTTCCAATAATCGTGACCCAAACAATAACCTAGTTCTGCATATTCGCATTTATCGCTGATTTTAACAACGCTTATGCTGCCAATAGCTTTTCCGTCAAATTGTATAGCCCAATTATATGCTTTGATGCTGTCATAAGCCTCAACCCAGCCCATCAATAGTTGTCTTGTTGAATCTACAGATTCATGTGGTTGCCAGGTCAAAAAACGAGTGACCTTTTCGTCGCTTGCCCAGTTGTAAAACATATCCTCGGCATCAGCCACAGTAAATCTACGCAGAATTAATCTTTCGGTGTATAAAGTTTTAGTGCCCTTATGTGTCAACATCTATGCTCCCACCTTTCAGTTTCCCTAATCTTACCACACCGCCACCGGGTATGCAAGAAAAAACATTTGACAAAGCCTATTTATTATGGTAAGGTTAATAAAAACCAAGACGGAGCCAAGTAGCATAGGATAGGCGCCCACAGCGAGCCGGGGACGGTGCAAGCCCGGCGGAGATGCCCCTGTGTGAATAACCCTCCCGAGTTGCAGCCTGAACACCGCCGGTCAGTAGGGTGAGCCGTATTCCTGCGTTAAGGGGCAAGCCTTATTAGAGGCGGAGTGGTCGGCAACAGGCCGGCAAATTAGGTGGCACCACGGACCATACGCTGTTCGTCCTAATCATTGGGACGAATGGCGTTTTTTATTTATGCACAAACCACCTCATTCTGTACAAACTATCCGAAAAGGAGTTGTTTTTATGAAACACATCGACATCGTAACCCTGTACAACGACCCCGCTTACATCGGCCAGCCGGTCACCGTCTGCGGCTGGGTACGCACCAGCCGTGACTCCAAGAACGTGGCGTTTTTGGAGATGAACGACGGCACCAGCCTCAAGCACCTGCAGATCGTGCTGGACAAGGAGGCCATGGGCGACGTGAGCGCCTATATGCCCCTGGGCACCTCCCTCAAGGTGGAGGGCACCCTCGTTGCCAGCGAGCGCAACGGGGTAGAGGTGAACGCCACCGCCGTCACCGTGCTGGGTGCCTGCCCCGGTGAGTATCCCCTGCAGAAAAAGCGCTGCACCCTGGAATTCCTGCGCACCATCCCCCATCTGCGGGTGCGCACCAACACCTTTAACGCCATTTTCCGCGTCCGTAGCGTGATGGCCGCCGCCATCCACCGCTATTTCCAGGAGCGCCACTACGTCTACGTGAACACCCCCCTCATCACCGCCAGCGACTGCGAGGGCGCCGGCGAGA
>SVON01000008.1 GCA_015066365.1 Oscillospiraceae bacterium
AGCCTGTCACGCTAGAGGTCGACGGTTCGAGCCCGTTCCGGGTCGCCATTTGCTGCTATAGCTCAGTCGGTAGAGCGCATCCTTGGTAAGGATGAGGTCTCCAGTTCAAATCTGGATAGCAGCTCCAAAAAAACTCCTTGTTCTCTTGAACAAGGAGTTTTTTCGTTATATTCACTTGCGACGAGTAATATTGCTTTGCGCCAGACAACGCTTTTCTATTTCACCATCATATCCAGTAATACCAACAGAATCACACCGGGAAAACCCAGCAGCGTGGCGGTACCGACACACAACCAGCTAAAGCCCAGCGACACCCCGGTAAAGCCGCCCAGCAGATGCACCAACACGAGCCCTCCCCAGCCAGCCTTGGTCGACCGCCAAGCACTTTTCAGCCATCCCATCCCCTACTCACCCCACAGATGGGCCTTTTCACCGCAGGTGATGCCCTGGCTCCGGGCGGTGCGGAGCAGATACCGATACTGAGCCCGGAGCGACTCCAATTCGTAAATGCACCCGTCAATAAGGTCCGGGTCGGTCTCCATCGAAAACCGTGCCTGCACCGCATCCATCCGGGCACAAATCTCCCGAATCGCTTCGATCACCGGATGGGGCGGCGCATCCTCTCTCAGAATTCGTTTACGCAGCGACTGCATACCATTCACCCTTTCTTCCCATATCTATGTTCAGTATGGGGTGAATAGTCCTATTGTATACCGCAAGGGAACAAAAAAAGACTCCACCGATTGGCGGAGTCTTTTTCTTCAATTAATGGTTGTGGTCGTGATCGGCCTCGTCCTTCTTATCGGCCTCGTCCTTCTTATCGGCCTCGTCCTTCTTGTCAGACTCGCCCTCGCTCCAATCCAGCTCAACGTCGTTGGTGCTCTCGTTGCTGACGTTCTCGCTCTGAGTGCTCCCCTCAACGGTGGGGTTCTTGATCTGCTCAGCGTAGTAGTTGGTCAACAGCATACCGGCCAACACCAGCGCAAAGAAAGCAACGGCAATCACCTTAGTCCACTTGGCCAGCTTCTGGTCCAAGGTCTTGGCAGCGCCCTTATCCAGGAAGGAGTCGGCGGCACCGGAGATGACACCCACGTTGGCCTGACGACCCTCCTGCAGCAGAACCACGAAGATAATGATCAAAGAAAACAGAATCAAAACGGAACCAATAATATACTCCATTTTATATAACCTCCAAAGACATACTTGGTTTGAAATCCAACCTATTCTATCACAAGTGTTTTAGAAATGCAAGTGTTTTTTTAATATATTGGAATAAATCTTTCTATTTTAGAACAAACTAGCCACAGCAACGGTTATTGAGAGACACGCGTTTGCCGTAACCGCTGCCGAAAACCGCTACCGTTCTCGGCAGCGGTTTTCTATTTTTATAGCAACGTCAGTTGTTCACCGAAATCCTCGGCCTGGGGCATGGCACCCGCCGCCGGTAGGGATTTGGTGCGGTAGCGGCTCTCCTTGGTCAGCGAGCCGGCTACGTAAGGAGCCACCTCTTTCAGCAGGTGCTTGCCCTTGAGGGTCATCACCTGAACGCCGATGGTATTACGGGTGGACTTGGGCGCAATGGCACCGGTGTGCAGCAGCAGCCGCCGTCCGGAGGTGGAGGTCAGCAGGAACTCGCTGTCCTGGGGTACGTAATAGGCTGCCACCAAGGGAGACTTGTCGCTGTATGCCGCCAGCAATTTCCGACGGTTGGTCTTAGTAGCATAAGCGGACATCTCCACCTTAGCCACCTTGCCATTCTCGTAGAAGAAGAGCATATACCCGGTGTACTCAGTCAGCACCGCCATATAACGGGTGCCCTCTCCCTCGTCGAAGCTGAGCTTCGCCGGAATATAATCGCCCATCACGCTGGCCTTGGTGTCCTTAAAGTCGTTGGCGTGGCTCTTATAGACGTTGCCCTTATCTCCGAAGAACAAAAGCTCACGGTTGTTGGAGGCCTCCACCGTCTGGACGATGCTATCGCCGTCTTTCAGCTTATGCTCGCCGCTCATACGCAACGACTGAGGGGTGATTTTTTTGAAATAGCCATCCTTGGTGAAGAAGAAGGTGCAGGGATAGTCGTTAATCTCTTCCTCCGCCTCCTGCTCCTCTACAATGTCGGTGGCATAAATGAGCTGGGTGCGGCGAGGCTGACCGTATTTCTTGGCTACCGCCTGCAGTTCCTCAATAATGATGCGGCGGATGCGTGCCTTGCTCTTAAGAGTATCCTCCAGGTCGGCCACCAGTTTTTCCAATTCCGCCACGTCCGCCAAGCGTTTGATGATGTATTCGCGGTTCAGGTGACGCAGCTTGATCTCCGCCACATACTCCGCCTGAATCTGGTCGATGCCGAAACCAATCATTAGGTTGGGCACCACTTCGGCCTCTTCCTCAGTCTCGCGAACAATCTCGATGGCCCGGTCAATGTCCAGCAGAATCTTCTCAAGGCCATTCATCAGGTGCAACTTGTCCCGTGCCTTAGTCAGATCGTAATAGGTACGGCGGCGGACGCACTCCATACGGAAGGCAATCCACTCGTCTAACAGGCCACGCACGCCCATCACCATCGGCACGCCGCCCACCAGGACGTTGAAATTACAGCCGAAGGAATCCTCCAGCGGCGTAGAGGCAAACAGCTTATTCATCAGCTTGTCTGGGTCAGTGCCGCGCTTGAGGTCGATGGTGATCTTCAGACCACTCAAGTCGGTTTCGTTACGGATGTCGTTGATCTCCTTCACCTTACCGGCCTTGACCAGGTCGGTGACCTTGGCGATGATCGCCTCGATGCTGGTGGTGTAGGGAATCTCGGTCACGTCAATGCAGTTGTTAGGTTTATCGTAGGTATACACCGAGCGCACCTTGACGCTGCCGCGACCAGTGTCGTAGATCTTCTCCAAATCCTCCCGCTTGTAAATCAACTGACCGCCTCCGGGGAAATCCGGGGCTTTTAGGGTGGAGAGGATGTCGTGGTCCGGATCTTTCAGCAGGGCCACGGTGGTCTCGCACACCTCTTCCAGGTTAAAGGAGCAGATGTTGCTGGCCATACCGACCGCAATACCCAGGTTATTATTCACCAAAATAGTGGGGAATGTCACCGGGAACAGCAGCGGCTCTTTCAGCGTGGCGTCAAAGTTGTCTACAAAGTCCACAGCATCCTTGTCTATGTCGGCAAACAGTTCCGCCGCGATGGGTGCCAGTTTGGCTTCGGTGTAACGAGAGGCGGCGCACTCCATATCCGTGGAATACGCCTTACCAAAGTTACCCTTAGACTCCACAAAAGGATGCAGCAATGCCTCGTTACCGCGGGACAGACGCACCATGGTATCGTAGTTGGCGGCGTCACCGTGGGGATTCAGCTTCATCGTCTCGCCGGCGATACGGGCCGATTTGATCAGGCCGCCCTTCAGCAAGCCCATCGTGTACATGGTGTACAGCACCTTACGGTGAGAAGGCTTAAATCCGTCAATCTCCGGGATGGCACGGGACATAATCACGCTCATGGCGTAGGGCATATAGTTTTCTCGCAGGGTGTCGGTGATGAGCTGCTGCTCCACCTCACCAGAGCCAATAATATGCGCGTTCTGAGGGATGCCTTTCGTGGGCTTTACAGCCTCTTTTTTGGTTTTTCTTGCCATTTAGCCCACCTCCTTATGCTAGATCCAACATATCCAGGTACTCAGCGCCCCGCTCAGCGATGATACGCTTACGGCCATCTAGGTCATCGCCCAGCAACACGTCAAAGGTGTGGGCAGTCTCCTCTACATCGGTGGGATTGACTTTAACCAAGCGGCGGGTATCGGGATGCATCGTGGTCAGAGACATCATCTCCGGCTCGTTTTCACCAAGTCCCTTAGAGCGCTGAATAATGTACTTCTGACCGTCAATCTCTTCCAAAATCTTGGCCTTTTCGCTCTCGTTATAAGCAAAATAGGTGTCGGTTTTGGTGTTGATTTCGTACAGCGGGGTTTCGGCGATGTAGACGTATCCTTTTTCAATAAGGGTCGGGGTCAAACGGTACAGCATCGCCAAAATCAAGGTGCGGATCTGGAAGCCATCCACGTCCGCATCGGTACAGATGATGATCTTATTAAAACGCAGAGCGTTCAAGTCAAAGGTAGCCAAATTCTTGTTCGATTTAGAGCGCACCTCAACGCCGCAGCCCAAGATCTTCAGCAGATTAACGATGATCTCACTCTTAAAAATCTTATCAAACTCTGCTTTTAGGCAGTTGAGGATCTTACCGCGGACGGGAATGACCGCCTGAAACTCGGAGTCACGAGCCTGCACCACAGCGCCCATAGCGGATTTTCCCTCCACGATGAACAGTTCACGGCGGGATACGTCGCGGCTACGGCAATCCACAAAGCCGGGAACCCGGGAAGCCAGATCGTTGCCGGTCTGCAGGGTCTTTTTCAGATTCAGACGGGTGGTTTCTGCCTTTTCGCGGCTGCGCTTATTGATCAGCACCTGTTCGCACAGCTTGTCCGCATCCATCTTATTCTCAATGAAGTAAACCTCCAGGTTGTGCCGCAGAAACTCGGTCATCGCCTCTTGGATAAACTTATTGTTGATGGCTTTTTTGGTCTGGTTCTCGTAGGAAGTTTGGGTGGAGAACGAAGAAGAAACCAATACCAAGCAATCCTGCACGTCCTGGAAGGTGATCTTAGACTCGTTCTTCAAGTACTTGCCGTTCTTCTTCAAATAGGCGTCGATCTGAGAAACAAAAGCGCTTTTGACCGCCTTATCGGGGCTGCCGCCGTGCTCCAGCCAGCTGGAGTTGTGGTAATATTCCAATAAATTGGTCTTGTTGGACACACACATAGCCACGTTGAGCTTTACTTTGTATTCCGGCTTATCCTCACGGTCGCGACCCACGCGCTCCGCCGACCAGGACTGAACGGCGGTCAGCGCCTTTTCATCAGATACCTCTTTCACATAATCGGCGATACCGTTCTCATACACGTAATCGGTGGTGTTGAAACTGCGACCCTCCTGATTCTTGAACTGGAACAGGATGCCGGGGTTGACGATAGCCTGACGGCGCAGTACGTCGTCAAAATACTCGATGGGAGCGTTGATCTCGGTAAACACCTGGATATCCGGCTTAAAGCGAATCTTGGTGCCGGTGTCCTTTTTGGCATAGGGCTCTTTTTTTAGACCGCCCACATTCTCACCGTGCTCAAAGTGGAGCGTATACACAAAGCCGTCCCGCTTAACCTCCACGTCCATATACTCAGAGGCGTACTGGGTGGCACAAGCGCCCAGGCCATTAAGACCGAGCGTGTAGTCGTCGGTGTCGTATTTACCGCCGGCGTAAAGCTCGCAGAAGATAAGTTCCCAGTTAAAGCGGTCTTCCTTTTGGTTATAGTCCACGGGGATGCCGCGACCAAAATCCTGCACCTCGATGGAGTGATCCTCGTAGCGCGTGATCAAAATCTTACTGCCATAGCCGGCGCGGGCCTCGTCCACCGAGTTGGACAGTATTTCAAAAATGGCGTGCTGACAGCCCTCCAGGCCGTCGGAGCCGAACATAACGCCGGGGCGCTTTCGTACACGGTCGGCACCTTTCAGTGCGGTGATGCTTTCGTTGCCGTAGACCGTTTTCTTGGTCGCCATAAGAAAGCCCTCCTTCATTCAACATACTGTATTTCAACTATGTATTGTAACCTATATATTGGGGTTCTGTCAAGAGAACATTTTCTACATTGGGAAGAGCAAAACAGAGCAAATAGGCAAAATAGGTTGACAGAAACCGGAATAACCGCTATTATATATCGTAATAAATCAAGAAAGAGGTAGCATTCTAATGGACCCTGACCCTGCCAGTATGATTCTGTTCGCCAGCCTATCCACCCTGCTGCTGTTGTTTGTCAACATCCTACTCCACCTTGGTGAAGAGGCGTTTGCCGCTGTGGGCGAGACCCGCATCCGCGAACTGGAAGAGGACGGCAACCAAAAAGCCGCCAAAATCCGCAAACTCACCGAAAAAGAACGGCGTTTTACCTCACGGATCCGTATGGGCACCCTGCTGTGCGGCGCCGGAGCATCTCTCCTGTTGACCCTCCCCCTCTACCAAGCTCTTTCCGCTTGGTTGGCGGGATCGTTCGGTGTAATGCCAAACACCTTTACAGATGTATTAGCCTGCTTTTTGATGGTGTTGCTGACGGTGATCCTGTTCCACGCGCTGGGGTGTTCTCTGCCCCGCCGGTTGGTGCACCGTAACCCGGAAAACACCGCTTTGCGTTTGGTGGATTTATTCGGATTTTTCTACGCGCTGCTCTCTCCCCTCTATTTTGTCTGCCGTCTCCTTACCTGGCCCATTGTCAAGATCGCCGGTATGGACCCCAGCGAAGACCCCGATGTGGTCACCGAAGACGACATCATCGAACTGATCGAGGACGTCGAGGAAAGCGGTGCTTTAGAAGAATCCCAAAAGGATATGCTGAACAATATTTTTGAATTTGACGACATCACAGCCGGTGAGATCATGACCCCCCGCACCGACGTGATCGCCATTGAGGTCAACGAGCCCTTATCGGCAGCGGTGGAACAGGCTATTGATAACGGTTATTCCCGTCTGCCGGTGTACGAAGAGGACATTGACAACGTAGTCGGTATTCTCTACATCAAGGATCTGCTTCCCTACGTGGGACGGGCTCTCCCCAAAGGGGTGACCATCCGCATTCTGCTCCGGGAAACGTATTTTGTGCCGGATACCAAGAAATGCGACGAACTGTTTGAAGAAATGAATGAAAAGCACCTGCAGATGTCCATTGTGGTGGACGAATACGGCGGTGTGGCCGGCATCGTCACCATCGAGGATCTGTTGGAATCCATTGTGGGCAATATGCAGGACGAATTCGACCACGAAGAGGAAGAGATCACCCAGTTGGACGAAGACTCCTTTGAGGTGGACGGCACCCTCAGCATCGACGAGTTGGGCGAGCTGTTAGAACGGGACTTCCCGGAGGGTGACTACGACACCGTGGCCGGCTTTCTGCTGGATCTGCTGGGTCACATCCCGGAGGAAGAGGAAGAAACGGTCATCGAGTACGAAGACCTGACCTTTACCATTCAAGAGATGGAGGAGCATCGCATTGAGCAGGTGCTGATCTGCCGTAGCCCCATCGACGAAACCTCGGATGAGGAAGAATAAGCAAAACGCCGCCGGTTGTCCGGCGGCGTTTTTAAGGAAAGGAGACACACAATGGCTATGAATTATCAACTCCTATTGGACCGGGAGCTGGAACGCATCACCAAAGATAACCGCAGCCCCCGGCTGCTGCTCCACGCCTGCTGTGCCCCCTGCTCCAGCTACGTGCTGGAATACCTGAGCCGGTATTTTGAGATCACCGTGCTGTTTTATAACCCTAACATCTCTCCTGCCGCTGAATTCACCCTGCGGGCTGAAGAACTGACCAGACTGATCGGCGAGATGCCGCTGGACCACCCGGTGAACTGCGTGGTGGGACGGTATGACCCGGCGGAGTTTGCCGCCATCGCCAAGGGCCACGAGCAGGACCGTGAGGGTGGCGAGCGGTGCACCGCCTGCTTCCGTCTGCGGCTGGAAGAAAGCGCCAAGTACGCTAAAGAGAAGGGGTACGACTACTTCACCACCACCCTCTCCATCAGCCCACTGAAGGATGCAGAGCGGCTTAACCGCATTGGCGGTGAATTGGCCGAATCCTACGGTGTCCCCTATCTTTTCTCGGATTTCAAAAAGCGCGAGGGATATAAACGGTCGATCCAGCTGTCGGCAGAGTATGGGCTGTACCGGCAGGATTACTGCGGCTGTGCCTATTCCAAGCGGGAGGCGGAAAGCCGCAAGAGAGAACAAAAATAATGGGTTGCATTTAGAAACCAAGTGTGGTATACTGCGGAATGCAACCACATCTGCAGGCGTGGTGGAATGGCAGACACGCTGGTCTTAGGAGCCAGTGCTTACGCGTGCGGGTTCAAGTCCCGCCGCCTGCACCAAGAAAAGGGAGTAGCCTTTCGGCTACTCCCTTTTCTTATTGCCGGGGGTGCTTTGAGGTTCTTGTTCCGCCTAGTTTTGCCTGATGGCAAAACTACAGGGTTTTGACCGAACCACACGACCGAAATCGGCGCACCCTCTCCCCTCGGTCATAACCAGGGTTCCAAGTCCCGCCTTTCGGCTACTCCCTTTTCTTATTGCCGGAGGTGCTTTGAGGTTCTTGTTCTGCCTAGTTGCCTGATGGCAAAACTACAGGGTTTTGACCGAACCACACGACCGAAATCGGCGCACCCTCTCCCCCCTCGGTCATAACCAGGGTTCTAAGTCCCGCCTTTCGGCTACTCCCTTTTCTTATTGCCGGAGGTGCTTTGAGGTTCTTGTTCCGCCTAGTTTTGCCTGATGGCAAAACTACAGGGTTTTGACCAACCACACGACTGAAATCGGCGCACCCTCTCCCTCTCGGTCATAACCAGGGTTCTAAGTCCTGCCACAAACTCTATCGAATATCATTGAACTTCATCGAACTATGTGCTATACTGTCCTTATCAACTCCAAAGGAGTGAATCCCAATGAACAAATACGTGTTTGACTATGCCGTATACCCCTCTGTCGTGCCCGCAGACAAAGAATCCACTGTCATCATCCACCCTCTTGGGGAAAACACCCGGTTTCTGCCCGGCGTTTCCTACACCGTAGAGATCCGTGGCGTGGAAACCTTTTGCAACAACTACGCCCATCTGCCGGTGGCGTGGGTCAATGTGACTCCAAACGAGGCTGGCGACTTGGTGTTTTCTCACCACTTTGCCGGAGAACAACGCCACGCCCTCAAGTTGATTCGCCCCCAGGAGGATTTGGACGCCACCCCCTACCGGGAGATCACCCACCGGAGCAAACGCCACGAGAATTTGGGAGCGGTGCTCTACGTCTATTCTCTAAACGACGACCTATACGGTAGGCGGGGGTATAAGGGCGAGGTACACTGTCATACCTATGAATCGGACGGCATCCAGGACGTGTGCCACACGGTGGGCAACTACCGCTCGGCCGGCTATGATTTTCTTGCCATCACCGACCACTATATTTCTATGCCATCCGAAAAGGCCAAGCGGGTGTTTGACTCGGCGCCGGTGGATATGACTCTGTTTGTGGGCGAGGAATGCCACGTGCCCACCGAGCAGATTCATGCGGTTCACATCGGCGGCGAGGGTAGCGTCAACGCCTATTTCCGGGACAACCCGGAAAAGTCCACCGCTGAGATGGAAACCATCAAGGCGGAGCTTAGCCATCTGCCGGAACACATCGACAAAACCGACTATGCCTGGCGGGTATGGATTGCCCGAAAATCCCGGGAACTGGGCGGTTTATCTATTTTAGCGCATCCCCACTGGATCTGGTTCGACACCTATTTTATGGCCTCTGCCATCACTCAGCAACTGCTGAAAGACGGGGTTTATGACGCTTTGGACATCACCGATCAAGAGGCGGACACCACCTATGCCCTGTGGGCAGAGATGCAGGCCCAAGGCTACCGCATTCCGGTGGTGGGCTGCACCGACAGTCACTACACCGATGCCGACAACCCCCACCGCCCTGCCGGAAACAAAGGTGGCTATACTCTGGTCTTCGCCCCCGATCGTTCAGAGCCAAGCCTGATGGATGCCATTCGGGATGGTCGTTCGGTGGCGGTGAATACCTCCGGTGACCCGAAACGGGTACAGGGACCCTATCGCTACGTGAAGTTTGCCCGCTTCCTGCTGGATAACTTCTTCCCGGTCTATCGCCGTCTGTGCCACGGTCAGGGCGTGGTGATGGCAGAGTATTCTGCCGACGGCGCCCCTATCCCGGAGTCGGAGCACTTATTGGCTACGCTTAACCAACGGGGTGAAGCATTTGCTCGAAACTTCTATGGTTATTAATCCTTAACTCAAGCGCGAAAATGTATATATACATCGAAAATGTATAATTGCATAACCGCATTTTCGTCATTTCCCTTTATATATGCGTATATAATGCGGGTGTTCGACGTTATTTCCCGACAAACTTCACGCGTTGAGCATTTTTATACAAAAAGGTATTGACAATATGCACCGATGTGTGTATACTGAATTTATTCCTATTGCCGCCGAGCGGCAATCATTATATTGTTGAAAGGAAGTTATCATTATGAAAAAGATTCTGTCCCTGGTACTGTGCCTGGCCATGATGGTGGGCCTGTGCTGCTCCCTGACCTCCTGCGGCGAGGATGAGATCATTGTTCAGACCAACGCTTTCTTTGCTCCCTTTGAGTATTACAAGGGCACCGACATCGTCGGCGTGGACGTGGAGATCATGAACAAGGTTGCTGAGAAGATGGGCAAGACCGTCACCTTCAAGAACGTTGAGTTCTCCGCCATCATCGATAACGTGGCTAAGGGTGAGGTTTGTGACGCCGGTGCCGCCGGTATCACCATCACTGATGAGCGTAAAGAGAAGGTGGATTTCTCCACTCCCTACTACACCTCTGTGCAGTACGTCATCTACGCCGCTAACTCTGACATCGCCACTAAGACCGGCGATAATGGCGACTATATCGTGTGGGACGCCCTGAAGGGTAAGACCATCGGCGTGCAGACCGATACCACCGGTTGGATCTATGCTGACGGCGAGATCAACGCCACCGAGGACAACGACTACGGCTATGCCGGCGTCCTGTATGGCACCAACACCGAGCTGAAGAACTTTGACAATGCCCAGCTGGCCGCCGACGGTATCGGCAGCAATATGGTGGACGTGGTCATCATCGACGAGCTGCCTGCTCAGTTCATCACCGACAAAAACAGCAACCTGAAGTGCCTGCCCCTGTACTACTCCGGTGCCGAGGGCGAGGCTGACGCTCCCGTGGAGGAGCAGTACGCCATCTGCGTGACCAAGGGCAACACCGAACTGCTGAACGCCATCAACGAGGTCCTGAAGGAAATGATGGATAAGGGTGAGATCGAGAAACTGGTCATGAAGCATATGGGTATGGAATAAGCCCCTCCCCTACCAAAAAACGAAATCAAACCATTGGAAAAAGAACGATGCGTTTCGCGTCGTTCTTTTTCCGCGTAATTCAGTAAAGATAGGATACTTATATGAATTTTTTTGAAGGAATTAAGGCGCTCTTTTCCAACAGCGAATATATGGATATGCTGTTGGAAGGCCTGGAAACGACTCTGCTGATTTCTATTGCAGCCGCTGTTCTGGGTCTTCTGCTCGGCACCATCGTGGCTTTGGTAAACCTAGCGCCCAACAACCCCATTATGTGGCTGCCCAAGGCGCTGTGCAAGGTATACGTCACCGTCATCCGCGGTACGCCGATGGCTCTCCAGCTATACATTATGTTCTACGTGATCTTTACCTTCCGCGGTTTTCCGGAGGTGGTCACCGCCATTATTGCCTTTGGTATCAACTCCGGTGCCTACGTGGCCGAGAACATCCGTGCCGGCATCCTGTCGGTGGACATCGGACAAACCGAGGCGGGTCGCGCTCTGGGTCTGTCCAGCGCCACTACGATGCTGCGCATCGTTATCCCCCAGGCTATCAAAAACGTGATCCCCACCATTGGTAACGAGATCATCGCTTTGATCAAAGAAACCTCCATCGTCAGTATGATCGGTATGTTCGATCTGACTATGGCGGCTAAGATTATCGGTAGCGGTAACAATATGGCCAGTTATATCATCCCCATGAGTGTGGTGGCTCTGTTCTATCTGGCCATCGTGTATGCTCTGACCCTGGTTATCAAGCTGATCGAAAGGAGGTTGCGTGCCGGTGATAAGCGTTAAGAACGTATACAAAAAATTTGGTGACGTGGACGTGCTCAAGGGCGTTTCCTGCACCATTGAAAAGGGCGAACGGGTGGTCATCCTGGGTCCCTCAGGCAGCGGCAAAAGCACCCTCCTGCGGTGTATGAATCTGCTAGAGACCCCCGACAGCGGTGAAATCTGGATCGATGACGACCTGATCACCTCGGTGGATCCCACCCAGCACCCCGACCTGCTGAAGGAGAACGGCAAGGCAAACCGCAAAGCGGTGAAAGCCTATGAGAAAGAGCACAAGATCGACATCAATCATGCCCGCCGGCGGATGGGTATGGTGTTCCAGCACTTTAACCTCTTCAACAACCTGACGGTGTTGCAGAATATGACCTTGGCCCCCATCCAGCTCAAGCTTAAGACCAAAGAGGAAGCCGAAGCAAAAGCGTTGGAATTGTTAGAGCGCATCGACCTACTGGATAAAAAGGACGAGTATCCCTCCAAACTGTCCGGCGGTCAAAAACAGCGTGTGGCCATCGTCCGCGCCCTGGCTATGGAGCCGGAAGTGATGCTGTTCGACGAGCCCACCTCCGCTCTGGATCCCGAAATGGTCGGTGAGGTGCTTTCGGTTATGAAAGACCTAGCCAACGAAGGTATGACCATGGTGGTGGTCACCCACGAAATCGGCTTTGCCCGTGAGGTTGCCTCCCGCGTGGTGTTTATCGCTGACGGTGTAATCGCTGAAGAAGCCCCCCCGGAGGAGTTCTTCACCAACCCCCAGCATCCCCGTTTACAGGAGTTCCTCAGCAAGGTGCTGTAATCCCCACAAGCAAAAAAAGAAGGCGTATGCAGAGCGCATACGCCTTCTTTTTTTAATTATTTCTCATAAACCTCGCGCTTGAGGATGCCCACGTAAGGCAGGGCGCGATACTTCTCGTCGTAGTCCAAGCCATAGCCCACCACAAACTCGTCCGGAATCTCTCGGCCAACATAATCGGCCTCAAACTCTACCTCACGCCGATCCGGCTTATCCAGCAGCGTACAGGTGCGGACACTCTTGGCGCCCTTTAACTGCAGATACCGGCTCAAATGTGCCAAGGTGCGACCGCTGTCGATGATGTCCTCGACAATCACTAGATCGCACTGATCCAGGTCCTTGCGGAGTAGGTCCAAAATAATGTTGACACTACCGGTGGTCTCGGTGCCGGCACCATACGAAGAAACCCGCATAAAATCAATTTCAACCGGGATGGTGATCTTTTTCATCAGCTCGCCCATAAACACAACGGAACCCTTAAGAATGCACACCAGCACCAACCGCTTATCCTCACCGGCATAATCCCGATCCAACTCTCCGGCAATACGGGAGATGATCTCATCCACTTCCTGTTCCGATAACAGTATCTCTTGTAAATCCTTATGCATGGGGGCACTCTCCTTTATTCACCATTCTTTGCTTCATTATACGACACTCTAACTAAAAAGGCAAGTGAATGATAAAAATTTGTCACCTTTCTGCAACAATTCCCTATTGAAATGTGGGTAAAAATTGGTTATAATAAGTATAACACATTATAATTGGGGGAATATCGAATGGCAATTTTAATCACCGGCGGTTGCGGCTACATCGGCAGCCACACCTGCATTGAGATGCTCAAGGCAGGTTACGAGATTGTGGTGGTGGACAACTACTACAATTCTAAGCCTGAGGCGCTGAACCGTATCAAGGAATTATCCGGAAAGGAATTCCCCTTCTATGAGTGCGATATCCGCGACGCAGAGGGTCTGCGCCGGGTATTCCGCGAGAACACGATTGAGGCGGTCATCCACTTCGCCGGCCTGAAAGCGGTGGGCGAATCGGTGCAGATCCCCCTCACCTATTACGATAACAACGTCAGCGGCACCGTAGTGCTGTGCCAGGTGATGGCCGAAATGGGGTGCAAACGCATCATCTTCTCCTCCTCCGCCACCGTCTATGGCAGCGAGAATCCCTCCCCGCTGAACGAGACCATGCCGGTGGGCGCAGTGACCAACCCCTACGGTCGTACCAAGTTTATGATCGAGGGCATTCTGTCGGATCTGTGTGTATCCGACCCCGACTGGTCGGTGGTGCTTCTGCGGTACTTTAACCCCATCGGTGCCCACGAGAGCGGCCACATCGGCGAGGACCCCAACGGCATCCCTAACAACCTGATGCCTTATATCTCTCAAGTGGCCATCGGCAAGCTAAAGCAGCTGTCGGTGTTCGGCAACGACTACAACACCCACGACGGCACCGGTGTGCGTGACTATATCCACGTGGTGGACCTGGCCGTGGGTCACGTCAAAGCGGTGGATTACGCGCTGGGCCATACCGGCGTCGAGGCCATCAACCTAGGTACCGGCGTGGGCTATAGCGTGCTGGACCTGGTGAACGCCTTTATCGCCGCTAACGGCGTAGACGTTCCCTACGTCATCGCCCCCCGCCGTTCCGGTGACGTGGACACCTGTTATTCCGACCCCACCAAGGCCGCTGAGCTGCTGGGCTGGAAAGCGGAGAAAAACGTAGAGGATATGTGCCGCGACACGTGGCGCTGGCAATCCCAGAACCCCAAGGGCTACAACAAATAAGTAAAATAAAAAGCCCCCGGCTAAGCCGGGGGCTTTTTATTATTCCAAAGGAACCAGTTTCCCAATGACGATATAGCGGGCATTGTCAAACTCATACGAACAGGTAGACAGCGTTACCACCTTATCCTCCGGGGTCAATTCCACCTTAGAGTGAAAGGTGGACTTTTTCTTTAGTTTGGCCAGATACTCCGCGAAGGCTTCTTGGTCCGGGTTGGTAAGATAGATCATATCCTTGGTGTTGACCACCGCGCCGATGACCAAATCAATGCGATAAGCCCCCTCCGGCGTCAAATAATACAGCACCGGATGAGCCTGGTAATACTTCTGCTTTTTGTATTCTGACAAAGAACCGAACATTGTGTCATTCCGCATATCGTGGCCGTAAATAAGATAGTTGCGGTCTTTGCCCACCGCTTCGTTACGATAGTCCACAAACACCGTTCCGCTACGCAGATAACTGCCATCCAGTGCCTTGTGCAGATACACTTTATTATCCTTCGCCTGCACCACCGGATAGCTGATGACCGTATCTTCACTATAAATCCAGCCCACCACGTCGCAGTTCTTTTTCAGCAATTTCTCAAAATTGACCGATATGGGAGCGCTTGCCGTTTTCTCTGCGGGAGGGGTCTCCCCCTCCGTCACCGGCGGAGGTGTCACCACCTTCTCCACAACCTCCTCTTGCAGTTCGGTATAGAATTCATCCGCCTTTTGGTATTCCAAAAATACGTGCAGCAGCATTCCGCCGGACACCACAAAAGTCAATAAGAAAACGGCAAGCAACACGAAAAGGATCTTCCGTTTCACAGCTGCTTGCCGCTCCTCTCAATTATTTAAGATTTATCCAACGTGCCCGGATTAGGCAGTCTTCTTCTTCAGGGCCACCAGGACAGCGGTCAGACCCACGGCAGAAACGCCCATCAGCACCACATAGATCCAGGGGAAGCTATCGCCGGTCTCGGGGCTCAAGCCGGTGTTCAGCACGATGGCATAGGGGCCATAGTGATCACCGGTGAAGGTCAGCACGCCGTTGACGACCTTGGCGCCGTCAACCAGAACCCACTCGCCGTTGACAAAAGCCATCAGGCCAACAAAGTTGTTGACGTACTCGGGACGGATCTTAACGGTGAAGGGGCCGTGACCCTCGTGGTCATCACAACCGGTATAGTCCAGATAGAACAGATCGCTGACAGCCAGATCCTTAACGTCGATGCCCAGCTTCTCAGCCAGATCCTTCAGCTCCTCGCAGACCTTGGACAGATCCTTGTTGTCGGCGATCTGCTGATAAGACTCTTCAAACACCTCACGCTTGTCGTCGGACAACTGGTCTCTCTCATCGTAGGAGATCAAAATCAGCTCGCCGTCGCAACCCACGATCGCAGCATCGATCAGCTCGGGGCCCTTACGACCGCTGGGGCTGGAGATGAAACCGCCGGCAGCAAACACCGACACGCTCATAGTCAGAACCAGCACGACCGCCATCAAACTTACCATCATTCTCTTCATAATCTATTCCCTCTTCCTTTTTCAGAATGTGTATGGATCATCGTTTATGTTATACGGAAATCAATTCCGTAGCACAACCAGCAAACATCGCCACCGGTTCATCCCCCATTTTCTTGCGGATGATCGCAACCGCCTCTCCCACACGCGGGGGGCGCACCGTTGCACCGTGGCAATCCGAACCCAGCAAATGAATCTGCTGAAAACGCAACATTTTCAGTGCGCGGCGCCGGGTTCTCCGTTCGGTAAAGAACGAGGCGTTTACCTGCATATAAATCCCATGACGAAGCATCTCTTCGATCACACCGGAGCGCTGCAACTTGATATAGCGCTCGACGTGAGCCAGCACCACCGTAATGCCTTTGGTGTTGGAGAGAGCCAGCACCTCGCGCACCACCGAGGTGGTCCACCGGGACAGGGGCATCTCTAACAGCAACACGCGGGTTCCCTCAATGCATAGCGCATCCAGATGATCCCACCGGGTGATACCGGAATAGTACAGCACCTCAGCCCCCAAATGAATCCGGGGCAACCCCTCCCCTATCCGGGAAGAAAGTGCTGCATACGCTTCTTGGCGGCGAGAGAGAAACTGCTCTACCGACATCGCGTTGGCGTCGAAATGCGGCGTGGCCACCACATCGGCAACCTCTTGGTCCCGCAACAGCTCCAGCATTATCAGACTTTCCTCAACGCTATCGCTTCCGTCGTCGATGTTCGGGAGAATATGGCTATGAAAATCAACCATCTGCATGCCTCACCTATCGGGTCGCCTCTCTAGAAAAGAGAAACCACCACAATTTATATACAGTATCATTATAGCAACAGTCTTATAAAAAGTCAATGCTTTTATTTAAAATTTTAATTGATGTATATAAATTTTTTATGGTTATACAAAAAAGCACTCCGTGTGACTTGAATACGGAGTGCTTTTTGATTAAAAGAAGGTCATCTGACTGGTTTCGGGAATATCTGCCACCACATTCAGATCCCGCAGGGACTGCAACACGGCTTTGGTGATACCGGTGCGCTGCTGCAGGTCGTCACAGGAAATATAGGGATCGTCGGGGTTGGCTTGCTCAAACATACTCTTTGCCGCTGCCTCACCCAAACCGGCGATGGCACTAAACGGCAGACGGATCTTGCCGTCCTCCATCCGGAACTGATACCAGTGAGACTTGTACAGATCCACCGGCAGGAACTCGACCCCGCGGAGCATGGCCTCATACACCACGTGCAGAAGTTCGGCGGTGTTCTGCTCCTTATCCGTCGCCTCTTTACCCAGTTCCCGCACCGCGTCAATGACAGACTTCACCTTTTCGATGCCGGCTTGCACCGTCTCCGCGTCAAAATCGCCGCCGCGACCGGTTAGATACGCGGCATAGTATTCTGCCGGATAGTGCACCTTAAACCACGCCACGCGAAGAGCCGCGATCACGTAAGCGGCTGCGTGAGCCTTGGGAAACATATACTTGATCTTCATACAGGACTCTATGTACCACTCCGGCACGTTATGCTCCCGCATCGCCTGCAGATGCTCCTCGGTCAACAGCGTGGTAGCCTTACCCTTACGGACGATCTCCATGATCTTAAAGGCCATTTTCGGCTCCAAGCCCTTGTGCATCAGCTCGACCATAATGCTGTCTCGGGTACCAATTACCGTAGAAATGGAGCAGGTGCCAGCCTTGATCAGGTCTTGGGCGTTGCCCAGCCACACGTCGGTACCGTGGGACAGACCGGAAATCTGCATCAGGTCCGCAAAGGTTTTCGGCTTACAATCCAGCAGCATCTGACGGGTAAAGCCGGTGCCCATCTCCGGGATGGACAGCGTACCGGTCTCACAGCCTAGCTGTTCCACCGTCAGGCCCAGAGCCTCCGGCGAGGTAAACAGGCTGTACACCGCCGGGTCAGACATATCCACGTCCTTGATGGATACGCCGGTAAACTCCTCCAGATACTTACAGATCGTTGGAACCACGTGACCCAAGTTATCCAGCTTCAGAATGGTGTCGTGGATGAACTTAAATTCAAAGTGGGTGGTGATGTTGTCGGAATCTGTTTTATCGGCCGGATGCTGAACCGGGCAAAAATCCTCAATCTCGTAACCATCCGGCACAACCACCATGCCGCCGGGATGCTGGCCGGTGGTACGCTTCACGTCGGTACAGCCGAGGACCAAGCGGTCCACCTCGGCGGCGCTATAATTCAGACCCCGTTTTTCAGCATACTTCTTTACGTAACCAAAGGCGGTCTTCTCCGCCACCGTACCGACGGTACCCGCCTTAAACACGTGGTCAAGACCAAACAACGTTTCGGTATACCGGTGGGCGCGGCTCTGGTATTCGCTGGCGAAATTCAGGTCGATATCCGGCGACTTATCGCCGTCAAAGCCCAGGAATGTTTCAAAGGGAATCTCGTGGCCGTCACGACCCAAAGGCTGTCCACAACGGGGGCAGTTCTTGGGCGGCAGGTCGAAGCCGGAGCCCACCTCAGCCTGTGTAAAGAACTCGGAATACTTACAGGCGGGGTTACGGCACACATAGTGAGGCGCCAAGGGGTTGACCTCGGAAATGCCGGCAAAATGGGCCACCAGCGAAGAACCAACCGAACCACGGCTACCCACCAGATAGCCGTTATCCACCGAGTTTTTCACCAATTTCTGAGCGATCATATACAACACCGCAAAGCCGTGCTTGATGATGGAGGTCAACTCGCGATTCAGGCGTTTCTCCACGACCTCCGGCAAGGGATCGCCAAAGATTTCGTGGGCACGATCCCAACAGAGCTTTTGCAGTTCTTCGTTAGACCCATCAATGTGGGGCGGATAGGTACCATCCGGAATGGGCTTAAACCGCTCCACCATATCCGCGATCCGGTTCGGATTGGTGATCACCACCTCGCGAGCCTTCTCCGGGCTTAAATAGTCAAACTCTTTGAGCATCTCCTCGGTGGTGCGGAAATACAGCGGGGCCTGATTATCCGCATCGTCAAAGCCCTTGGAGTCCATCAGAATACGGCGGTACACCTCGTCCTCCGGCTCCATAAAATGCACGTCACAGGTAGCGCACACGGGAATCTCCAGTTTTTCACCTAAGCGGATAATGGTCTTGTTGTGGTCAACCAGCTCCTGACGGCTGCTGCAAACCGGCGGAACGATCTCGTATTCATCCTTCGTACCGCGTATCTTCTTCTTGGTCGGGCGAAGCATAAACTCGTTGTTGCCCAAAGGCTGAATTTCTAGGAAATCGTAGAAGGAAGCGATGTCGCACAGCTCTCCCCACGGCTTATTGTCCACAATCGCCTTGTAAAGCTCTCCTGCTTCACAGGCGCTACCAATGATCAAACCCTCCCGGTGCTCCAACAGTTTCGAGCGGGGGATGCGGGGCACACGGTAAAAATGCTCCAAATTCGAGGCAGAGATAAGCTTATAGAGATTTTTCAGACCCACCTGGTTTTTGGCGATCAAGATGATGTGATAGGCCTTGCCGGTTTTGACATCCATACCGGTGGCACCGGTATTCACCTGCTGCAAAGTGGTCAATCCCTGCTGCTGCAGGTCGATCAATGCCTTGCTGAAGATACCGGCCAATACGACCGCATCGTCACAAGCGCGGTGATGATTAAAGGGCGGCAACTTTAAGAAATTTGCCACCGTATCCAGCTTGTAGTTTTTTAAGCCTTTATACAAAGCACGGCACAGCGGTACCGTATCCACTGAAGTGAACTCATAGGGCATTCCGCTCCGCTTGGCGGCCAGCTGAACAAACCCCGTGTCAAAGCCGGCGTTATGCGCCACCAGCACCCGACAATCTCCGCAGAACGCATAGAACGCCTGCAATGCCTCGGCCTCGCCGGGCGCATCCGCCACCATCTCGTCGGTAATCCCGGTCAGCTTGGTATTCTCCGGCGGAATGGGTTTGCCAGGGTTGACAAAGGTATTAAAGCTGTCCTGCACCTCTCCCCCCACCATCCGCACTGCACCGATTTCGGTGATACGTTCGGTCTTTTTGTCCAGACCGGTGGTTTCAATATCAAAGACGATAAACTCTCCGCTAAGCGGGGGATCTGCAGGGCCGTTTACCACCGGCACCATATCGTTTACATAATAGCCCTCCATACCGTAGAGGACCTTAATGGGATTTCCGGCCTTATTCAGATTGGCCACCGTCTGCATCACACGGGGATAAGCTTGTACCACACCGTGGTCGGTGATCGCCACCGCCTTGTGCCCCCACTGGGCGGCACGCTTCACCAGGTCTTCGGCTTCGGTCACCGCATCCATCTGGGACATCTTGGTGTGCATATGGAGCTCCACCCGTTTCTCCGGTGCCAAATCCTGACGGCGATAACGAGCCACGATGGAAATGGAGCGAGGACGTAACAAGTTCGCTTTCAGATACTCGTCGTATTCATAGCTACCGGAAACAATCAGATTGTCTCCTACTTTCAGGCCGGAAACAGCCATGATCTTCTCTTTATCCCGCTTGAGGTCTAAGCGAATGCTGACCATCATCGAGTTGGTCAAATCCGAAAGATAGATGGAATAACGCACTTTGGTGCCATCCCAGTTTTCCCGGGAATCCACCTTAAACACCTCGCCCCACACGGTGATGGTGGAGCCATCCGCTTCCCTCCCCTTCATCGGCATAGGACTCTCCTTGATCGGGACACCCAATACCGGCTGCGCGGTTTCGAGGTAAATGGGCAAACCATCCGCCGGAGGACGGGTGGGATCGGCAGGCGTGCCGGGGCGGGCCGGCTCATTCTCCGTGGCCGCCTTGGGCTGCTTGGCCGCCTCAGCGGCTCGGAGTTTGGCTTCTTCACGGGCACGCTCTGCGGCCTCTTGCTCCGCCTGCTCCATCATCTTCTGGTAGCGTTCATCCTTCTGCGAGGCTTCTTCCCCTACAAACGCCACCGTCACCCGACGATGGTACATCCGATAGATCAATTCCTGCAGTTGCCGGTCTGCACCGGTGGTTTTCAGCATATTCACACCGCCGTGAGCCAACTGCACCTGCAGTATGTCCCCCGACAGCCCATAGGTGGCATCCTCAAAGAGGCCACCTGCCGCCACGTTTTCCCGTTTTAGATAGGCGATCAGCTCCGGGCACGCCGCCTCGGTGAAGCATTCCGGAGCGTACACCGGCTGCACCACCACACAAGACAGCCGTAAGCTTTGCATCAAGCCCTCCTCCGCCAGCGACAACGTCTCCGATGGAATAGGCGCAGAAAAGCGCACCACCACATCCATACGACGGGTGGCGTGCTGTACATCCATTTGTTCTACGATACCGGAAGCAAGCCCCTCCGAGAGATGCTCCGGCGACAGATAGGGGCCAAACAGCGCCCCAAAGCTTCGTTGTTCCATGCCTAACCTCTATGTACAGAGCCTTTACAGCTCCTCAATTTCCTTCATTAGTTCTTCCACGGCATCCGTCTCATCCACCGTGCGCAGCACCTCGCCCTTACGGAACAGAGCCACCTTGCCCTTACCGCCGGCAATGCCGATATCCGCCTCGCGCGCTTCACCGGGGCCATTCACGATGCACCCCATCACCGCCACGGTGATCGGCTTATGCACCGCCTGCAGACGCTGTTCCACCTGACCGGCAATGCCGATAAGGTCAATGGCGGTGCGACCACAAGTGGGGCAAGATACTAATCGGGGTCGGTCGGTACGCAGTCCCGCCGCCGCCAACAGGTCAAGCCCCGCTGCAATTTCCTTTTCCGGGTCTGCCGTCAGAGATACCCGGATGGTGTCACCGATTCCGGCAGTCAACAGAGAACCGATGCCCACCGCAGACTTGATGAGACCCATCCGTTCGGTCCCCGCCTCGGTCACCCCCAAATGCAAGGGGTATCGGCAGGCTTCCGCCGTCAACTGATAAGCGCGGATCATCGTGGGGACGTCCGAGGATTTAATGGACAGAACGATGTCGTCGAAATCGTATTTTTCCAACAGAGAGGCGTGATACAGTGCGCTATCCCGCATCGCCTCCGGTGTGGGATGCCCATATTTAGCCAAAATCTCCTTTTCCAAAGAGCCGGAATTGACGCCGATGCGAATAGGGATGCCTCGACGGCGGCATTCATCCGCCACCGCCTTGACCCGGCTTTCGTCACCGATGTTACCGGGGTTGATACGAATCTTATCCACCCCCGCTGCCGCCGACTCCAACGCCAGCTGGTAATCAAAATGGATGTCTGCCACCACCGGAATGGTCAACGCCTCTTTCAGCGCCGCCACCAGAGCCACCGCCTCCTTATCCGGCACCGCCGTGCGGATGATCTCACAGCCGCAGGCCTGCAGACGAAGCGCCTGAGCTACGTTACCGGCAATGTCGTGGGCAGGCACGTTCAGCATCGACTGCACGGAAACAGGAGCACCGCCGCCCACAGCGACCTGCCCCACCATCACGCGTTTACTGTTGCGTCTCTCCACGATAACCATCCTTTCTGTTTTTTCGCACACTTCATCAGGCAAACAACCGGGTGACGTCACTATAGGTCACCACCAACATCAAGAGAAGCAGCAAAATCATACCGCCAAAATGCACCAAGGCTTCGTACTTAGCCGGTACCGGCTTCCGGGTGATTCCCTCCCAAATCAGGAACACCAACCGCCCACCGTCCAAAGCCGGTAGGGGCAGCAAATTGAATACGCCCAAATTGACCGTAATCAACCCCATCAGGAAGAACAGATTATACCAACCGGCCAGAGAATCGCTCTCCTCCACCGCACCTGCCATGGTATCTCCGATAATGTCCACCGTACCTACCGGACCGGACAGATCGCTCATACCGAATTCGCCCTTAATCAGATCCACCACCGAGCGCAACACCATCGTAGCGATGGATACCTCTTGCTTGGCAGAATAGGTGACGGTGTTCCAAAAAGTACGCACGTCACCCTTTACGTAAAAATACTGATTTCGGATCAAGGCACCGGTTTTTTCATCTTTTTCTGTGAAATTCACTTTTTCCAGCGTGATTTCCCGATAGCTGTCCCCCTCCGGTCGCTGTACCACCATCTCCAGCACCCCGTCCCGATCCTTCTGCATCTCATAGGACAGGTCGGTATACATCAAAATCCGACGACCGTTTACCTCGATGATGGTATCCCCCGGTCGCAAACCGGACCGATACGGGGGCGTATCCTGCCCCAGCCGGGCTACATAGGTGGTGGGATACAGCACCTCTTGGTGTACCGGGTGGGGATCCTGCAACAATCCGTTGGCAATCAACAGCACCACAAAGCCCAACAGCAAATTCATCACAGGGCCTGCCAGCACAATCAGGATCCGTTGCCACACCTTTTTGTGAGCAAAAGAGCGACGGGGATCGGTTTCTGCCGGTTCCCGGTCCGCATTACCGCCCAGGGCGGCAGGGGTCGGTGCTTCTTCATCCTCCCCCTCCATGGCGCAAAAGCCACCAATCGGGAGGACTCTAATGGTGTAAAGCGTTTCACCTTTACCCCATTTGATCAGCTTTGGGCCCATACCAATGGCAAATTCATTCACTTTTACGCCGGTCCACTTCGCCACGAGGAAATGGCCAAACTCGTGAATCATCACCAATACGTTGAGCATCAACAAAGCCGGAATAATCCGTAAAATCGCGTTAAGGAATGCGATAGGTCAACCCTCATTTCATAGCATCAATAGCTCGGCGGGTATGGGCACGCACCGTCTCATCGGCGGTGAATACTTCCTCCACCGAGGTGGGCTGCGGCAGATACAAATCCAAGGCCGCCGCCGCCAACCGGGTAATATCGGCAAAGCCGATCTCCCCGGCAATAAACGCCCCTACCGCCACCTCATTGGCGGCATTGAGCGCCGCTGGGTACAAACCGCCCATAGTCAGCGCCTTACGGGCCAGATTCATCGCCGGAAATGCCTCGTTATCCGGAGCGAAGAAGGTGAGCTTGCTCCACTCCTCCAAACGCAACTGTTTTGCAGGACAAGGCAAACGGTCGGGATAGGTCAAGGCATACTGGATCGGCACCCGCATATCCGGCGTGCCCAACTGCGCCAGCACCGCGTTATCATCGTATTCAACCAAAGAATGAATAATGCTCTCCCGGTGTACCACAATATCGATCTTCTCCGGGGGCATATCAAACAACCAACTGGCCTCGATGAGTTCCAAACCTTTGTTCATCATGGTGGCTGAGTCGATGGTGATCTTTTGCCCCATGCTCCAATTGGGGTGATTCAGGGCATCCGCCAGGGTGACCTGCTCCAGTTCTTCCGCTTTACGCCCAAAGAAGGGACCGCCGGAAGCCGTGAGAATCAGCCGGTTTATCCGCTTTTCCGGCGGACATCCCTGCAAACATTGAAAAATGGCACTGTGCTCGCTATCCACCGGCAACAGTTTGACACCGGCTTTTTTCACCGCCTCCATCACAAAGGCACCACCGGCCACCAAGGTCTCTTTGTTGGCCAGAGCTACATCGTGACCGGCGGCAATGGCCGCCAGGGTGGGACGCAGACCCACCATACCCACAACGGAATTAAGCACCATATCGGCCTCGGGATGGGCGGCCAACGCGCACAGACCTGCCATACCGGACAACACCTTGACCGGTAGGTCTGCCACCCGCACCTGCAGGTCGGCGGCGGCCTTCTCATCATACATCGCCACCACAGAGGGGCCAAACTGTCGGATCTGCTGTTCCAGCAGCTCCACCTGCCGCGCTGCCGCCAAGCCGACGATGCGATAACCGGCCTGCTGCGCCACCTCTAAAGCTTGTGTACCAATCGAACCGGTAGAACCTAATATGACCAAAGAACGCATAACGCCACCCCCTGTTCTGAGAGATTAAAAGAGTGCGTAGACCTGACCGAGGATACGCGAAATCACCACGGGATTATACAACGCATAGCACAGTAGCGGCGCAATAAACAGCACGCTGTCAAAACGATCCATCACACCGCCGTGACCCGGCATAATATTGCCAAAATCCTTAATGCCGGTGCGCCGCTTAATCACAGACGCGCACAGGTCGCCCACCACCGACAACGGAGCAAGCACCACCACCACCGGCACGAACAGCAGCGGGGTTTTGAAAATTCCACCGGGATTAAAGGGATTTATTTCAATGCGCAAGAAAAACAACCCTACGGCAAAAGCAACCGAAATCACCCAACCACCAAAAAAGCCTTCCCAGCTTTTCTTGGGGCTGATTTTGGGAGCCATCTTATGTTTACCAAGGAAGGTGCCCACAAAATAGGCGCCGGTATCGCTGACCCAAGCGATAGCAAACAGCAACAGCAGCGGCCACAGATCCAGCAACGGGATCTCCCGCAGCAACACCATACTGCCAAAGCCAACGGTCGGGTACAACGTCAGCAAGAAACCGTAGCAAGCGCGATTGAGAGACAGCTTCTTCGCATTGAACAGCCACACCACCAGAGTAAAGAGACCGTAAACAAGCGGCAACGCCATCAGCACCAACGACCACTGTCTGGCTTGTTCTTCTAACGCAAAGTGAGCGTCACCATAATTAACTACGCTCTCGTTTTGCGTCGTTTTCCAAAAATACATCGCCATCACACCGGCTGCAGAAACCAGCATACCGCCGATAACCTGCACCAAGTTTTTCACCATTCCGGTATTATACAGCAGCTCCCACACCGCCACAGCGGCCAGCAAAGCCGCAGCAATCGCCAGGACGATGGTATAGGGGCAGGCCAATACACCCGCCAAAATTACAATTCCCACCAAACCGGAAATAATGCGTACTTTCATCGTTTTCACTCCTTGTTTTATACGCCGCCAAACCGACGGTCCCGACGGGCGTATTCCTCAAATGCCCGATCCAAATCCGCTTCCTTGAAATCCGGCCACAGCACGTCCATAAACACGTACTCGGCATAGGCGGACTGCCAAATAAGAAAGTTGGACAGGCGATATTCTCCGCTGGGACGGAGGATCAAATCTACCGGAGGCTGATCCTCGGTGTACAAAGCGCCCTCCAGCATCGCCTCGTCGATAGCCGAGGGGGATATCTCCCCTGCCGCCACCTTTTCCGCCAGTTTTCTGGCGGCGGCGGTGATCTCCTGCTGACCGCCATAATTGAGGGCGATATTAAGGGTCATACCGTCTTTGTGAGCCGTGGTTCGTTCCGCTTCTTCCATCAACAGCCGGATGTCCTCGTCCAACGCCGTCCGGTCACCAATAAACCGGGTGCGAATATTCTCCTGCTGAAAATCCGCCAAAGACTCTTTCAGGTACTGGCGGAGCAGATTCATGATGGCGTCCACTTCCTCTTGGGGACGGCGCCAATTCTCGGTGGAGAAGGCGTACACCGTCAGATATTGCACACCGCATTTCTGACAGTATTTGGTGATTTTACGAAACACCTGGGCTCCGGTCACGTGACCGGCTTGACGGGGCAGCCCCCGTTTTTTCGCCCAACGGCCGTTGCCGTCCATAATAATGCCCAGATTCACCGGGATCTTTCGGGGTACTGCGGCTACTTTCTTTTTGCGTCCGAACATATAGCGACACCCTCCTTCGGCCGGAATTTGATGGCTCTAAATAGCACGAAAAGCCTTCGCCGCTTGCGTGGCGAAGACCTGTTCGTAATGGATTAGATTTCCATAATTTCTTTCTGCTTATCGTCAGCCATCTTATCCGCCTCTTTGGTGAAACGGTCGGTTTGATCCTGCATCTTCTTTTCTGCGTTTTTCAGATCGTCCTCAGTAATCTCGGACTTCTTCTTCATATCCTTCAGTTTGTCGATGGCATCACGGCGGATGGAGCGGATCGCCACCTTACACTCCTCAGCCAGACGACCGATCTCTTTGGTCAATTCCTTACGGCGTTCCTCGGTCATGGGCGGGAAGATCAAGCGAATGGCAGTGCCATCGTTCTGCGGGTTGATGCCGATGTCGGCAATTAGAATGGCACGCTCGATCAGGCTCAGCGTGGATTTATCCCACGGGGTGATCAGCAGACAACGCGGCTCCGGAACCGAGATAGCCGCCATCTGGTTGATGGGGGTGGGACAGCCGTAATAATCGGCAGAAACGCGATCCAACACGCCGGGGTTGGCACGACCGGCGCGAATGGCGCCGAATTCAGAAGCCAGATTGTTCAGGCTCTTATTCATTTTCTCTTCCGCTTTGGCAAAAATCTCATTCATAGCGATTTCTCCTTTTCAATCAATTACTTATCGCAACAGTCAACCACCGTGCCGATGGCCTCACCGCGCACAGCACGGACGATGTTCTCCGGTTCCTCCAGATTAAACACCAACAGAGAGATGCAGTTGTCTCGGCACAGGGTGGCGGCGGTGGAATCCATCACCTGCAGATTCTTCATCAGCACGTCGGTGTAGGTCAGGTGATCGTACTTGACCGCATTGGGATTCTTATGGGGGTCGCTGTCGTAGATGCCGTCCACCATACTAGCCTTAAAGATCACGTCCGCCTCGATCTCGGCGGCACGCAGAGCGGCGGCGGTATCGGTGGAGAAGAAGGGGTTACCGGTGCCGCAACCGAAGATAACGATGCGGCCCTTTTCCAGGTGACGCACCGCACGGTTGCGGATATAGGGCTCGGCGATCTCGTTCATGGCGATGGCGGTCTGCACCCGCACCTCACAGCCCAGCTGCTCCAGCGCATCCGCCAGACCCAGAGCGTTGATGGTGGTGGCCAGCATACCCATATGGTCCGCACGGGTGCGGTCCATCTGACCGCTGGAGCGACCGCGCCAGAAGTTGCCGCCGCCCACCACGATGGCGATCTCGGAGCCACACTCGGAGGCTTCCTTAACGTATTTACAGATATTCAAAACCGTGTCAAAGTCCAGACCCACGTGGGCCTCGCCGGCCATAGCCTCGCCGCTGAGTTTGAGAAGGATACGTTTGTATTTGGGTTCCATAATAACTCTCCGTCCTTTCTTGGCGGCGGGTTTTCCCGCCACCGCATCGTCCTCTCTATTATACTTTATATCCGTGTTTCTGTAAAGAGATAATACTAGATTTTTGCAAAAAATTTCCCATAAAAAAAGCGGTGTGTCCGATGGACACACCGCTTATCCTTTGGTCAAATTGAATTATTTCACCATGGAGGCCACTTCGCTGGCGAAGTCGTCCTCGCGCTTCTCGATGCCCTCGCCCTTCTCGAAACGAACAAAGGCGGACAGAGCCATAGCGCCGCCGGCCACACCGGCCTGCTGCTCGACGTACTGACCCACGGACAGGTTGCCGTCCTTAACGAAGGCCTGGTTCACCAGACAGTTCTCCTCGAAGTACTTTCTCATCTTACCGGTGATCATCTTCTCCAGAACCATCTCGGGCTTGTTGGCGTTCTTGGGATCGTTCTTGATCAGAGCCAACTGAACCTCTTTCTCGTGCTCAACCACCTCGGCGGGCACAGAAGCCTCGTTCAGGAAGGGAGCGTTCAGAGCAGCGATCTGCATCGCCACGTCCTTACCGCACTCGATCAGAGCGTCGCTGCCGGAAGCAGCGCCCTCGGCGTCGAACTTAACCAGAACGCCGATGCGGCCACCGCCGTGGACGTAAGCCACGCAGTCGCCCTCGTAACGGACAAAGCGGCGGATGCTCAGGTTCTCGCCGATGACCATAACCTTGTCACGGAGCAGATCGGCCACAGTCTGGCCATTCACATTGGTAGCCAGCAGAGCGTCCACGTCAGCGGGGTTCTCGTTGATGATGACATCCGCGATCTCCTTGACGAACTCAACGAACTTGTCGCTCTTGGCGGCAAAGTCGGTCTCGGAGTTAACCTCCACCACAACGCCGACCTTCTTGTCGTAGTTGACGGTGGCATAAGCCATACCCTCGGCAGCCACGCGGGAAGCCTTCTTAGCCTGCTTGGCCAGACCCTTCTCACGCAGATAGTCGATTGCTTTCTCCATATCGCCGTCGGACTCCTGCAGAGCCTTCTTGCAATCCATCATACCAACGCCGGTCTTCTCACGCAGCGCCATAACGTCTTTACTGGTAAAAGCCATGATAATACCCTCCTAAATTTTATAAAGAAGTGTGCTGATTATTCAGCAGCCTCAGCGGGAGCCTCGACAGCCTCGGCGGCGTTCTGCTCGCCCTGGCGGCCCTCGATGATGGCGTCAGCCATGCAACCGGCGATCAGCTTGACAGCGCGGATAGCGTCGTCGTTGCCGGGGATGACGTAGTCGACATCGTCGGGATCGCAGTTGGTGTCAACGATAGCCACAACCGGGATACCCAGCTTCTTGGCCTCGGCCACAGCGATCTTCTCCTTGCGGGGGTCAACGATGAACAGAGCGCCGGGGACGCCCTTCATATCCTTGATACCGCCCAGGAACTTCTCCAGCTTCTCGATCTCGTGATTCAGCTTCACAACTTCCTTCTTGGGCAGCAGATCGAAGGTGCCGTCGGCCTCCATAGCCTTCAGCTGGCTCAAACGAGCGATACGGCCACGGATGGTGCGGAAGTTGGTCAGCATACCACCCAGCCAACGAGCGTTCACATAGTGGGCGCCGGCGCGGATGGCCTCTTCCTTAATGGACTCCTGAGCCTGCTTCTTGGTACCGACGAACAGGACCTCCTTGCCGGAAGCGGACAGCTCACGAACGAACATGTAAGCCTCCTCCAGCTTGCGGACAGTCTTCTGCAGGTCAATGATATAAATACCATTGCGCTCGGTGAAGATGTAGGGAGCCATCTTGGGGTTCCAGCGGCGGGTCTGGTGACCGAAGTGGACGCCAGCCTCCAGCAGCTGCTTCATGGAAATAACGGACATAATCTTTTCCTCCTTGGTTTTTCTACCGTAGGCATAAACAGCCACCGTCCGGTACATCCGGATGCGGCACCGACTGTAAATGTAATTTCCTACGTGCATAATGCCGGAGTATTATAACATAAGCATTTATAAAATGCAAGTGTTTTTTGCAATGTTTTTCATTATTTTTAATAAATGAGAAAAATCGTATTTGTATGGTGCTAAAATACGCTTACCGGGCAGGCAGAAAGCCCGCGGGAGGGAAAACCCCTCCCCTACACTCTTTCCTCAATCCCGGCAGGGGCACATCACAAATCACCCGTGAAAACTCCCTCCGTCTTTTCTGCGGTGTTCACCGCAGAAAATCCACCTCCCTCAGGAGGGAGGCTACCCCCTATCCCACCCAGTTGCAAACGAAAAACCCCGGTCAAACGACCGGGGTTTTTCGGGTAGGAACTTATTTCTTCTTTAGGATCACGGTCTGGGTCTGTACCTTGTTGCCGTATTTATCGGTCACGATGCAATACAGACGGCGTCCGTTTGCCTTACTGCTCATTTTTACAGAATAGGTCGCGGAGGTCACAGAGGACTTGGAATACTTGGTGCCATTGGCGTTCTTGATGTACCAAGTGTACTTCAGACCATCGCCGGAGGCCTTGACCGTCACCTTGGCAGTCTTGTTCTTCGCCACCGACACTGTTTTAGGCTGAGTGGTGATGGACACGCTCTCCCGCAACAGGAAGGTCTTGGACTGAACCGTCTTGCCGTACTTGTCCTTGACGACACAGTAGACCCGGCGGTTTTTAGCCTTATCGCTCATAGTAGTGGAATAAGTAGCAGAAGTCACAGAGGACTTGCTGTATTTGCTACCGCCCTCGTTCTTGATATACCACGCATAGGTCAGACCGTCACCGGAGGCGGTGATCTTCACCGACACCTTTTTGCCCATCTGGGCATAGGCGGCGGTGGCGGGCTCTTTGTTGATGCTGGCCGCCTCACGCAGACGGACGGTCTTGGACTGCACCATATTGCCGTACTGGTCGTAGATGCGGCAGAATACCAGACGATCCTTCACCTTGTCGGACATGGTGACAGAGTAACTGGACTTGGTCACAGAAGATTTGGAATACTTGGAAGAACCAGCGTTCTTAATGTACCAAGTGTAGGTCAAGCCCTCACCCTCAGCGGCAACTTTAGCGGTGACCTTCTCCCCCATCTTGGCATAGCCGGTGGTGGGTTCAGCGGTAATCACAGCCTTGGTAGGAGATGCCTCGCCGCAGATGGTGCAGTTGCCATTGGCCCAGTTGTGACCAGTATTCTCTCGGATAAAACCACAGACATCACAATCAGCATCGCAACCGTTAGTGTAGATATGCCCCAGAGCCTCACCCTCAGTCACGCCACAGACCGTGCATCTCTTGGGGGTGATACAAGTAGCTATCCTATATAGGTGTGTTCTCTCACCACGATAATAATCACACAAATCACAGTTACTATCGCAATCGTTTGTGTATGTATGATTATGCGTTAGAATAACCAAATCTTCACTTGGATCACTAGCGGAAACTTTATCTGTTTTCTTGAAGCGTTGATAAAAATGGTACTCTTTCTTAGAAGAAAGGTTTTTAAAGGTGGGACTATCCTGCCATGTGATGCCATCCTTACTGTATTCACAGTGAGGTACAGAAACAAGAACAACAGAATTTGCTGTCACGCTCCAAAGTACCGGTGCATCAGGTTTGCAATACGTTTCTTTCAGCCCATCACAGTGAGGGCACGTGAGCGTGGTATAAATGGTTCCATCAATGCAATGCGTGCAACTTTCAAACACGTTACCATCATCACAATCTTTGCAATCCGTTGAATACAGCCCCGTCGTCTCACCAGAGCCACCACAAGGTCTGCAATCAACAGGTCTCGTTTCTGTTCCGGTACCCTTACACGAGGTGCAGGGATAAAATTTAGAGATACTTGCCGGGCAAAAGCATACAATTCCTCCACAAATTCCACAAGCATAATATCCTTTAGACCCTCTGCAGGAACTACACGTCACCCTTTCAGATACCTGGCCACTACCACGACACGAAATACAACGTATGGTGCCGTATTTTTTGATTGAACCACTTCCATTACAAGAAGAACATTTTTTAGTTATGAGGCTATCTCCTTCACAAACATCGCACGAAATCAAAGAAGTAATCTCACCAGCCCCATCACACACATCGCAACTTTTTGTACGCGGCATGAAACACACAGTACAATATAGACCTTCCGCATCATCGTACGTATGACCTAAACTTTGGCCATACAATTTCCCACACCCCTTGCAAGTCATAGGTTCGGTACAGGTGGCAGGGGCATAGTCATGCTCTATCATTGGCGTCCAATCGGTATCATAATAATCTCCGCACCGAGAGCACGTGTGAACCGTCTTTCCCTCAGCGACACAAGTAGGCGAGACAATAACGTTTGTGTAGGAATGGCCCAGTGCATCACCTTCTGTCGAGCCACAAATTCTACACTTTTTTGCCGTCGTACACGTGGCACTCATATAAGAGTGGGTCGTGGCACGCGTGTTGCCACACGCATTACATTCGGTATCGCAAGCGTTATCATATGTATGGGGCGGTGTACGCGTAGCACCGCAATCATCACAACATTCATCACAAACGTCATTGTATGTATGATCTAAAACACTCCCACTAATCACACCGCAATCCTTGCACGTGGCAGGCGTAGTGCAGGTTGCCTCTGCGTAATTATGGACAATAACACGAGTAGCACCACAGATATTACAGTTTGCATCACATACGAAATCATATACATGCCCATCCACAAGTTGCGTATTGTAATACCAAACCGCATTTTCTAAACAATCATTTCCATAATCAATGGATATATCTTGTTTAACACTCTCAGCGCCTGTATAATACACCGAGGCCAGGCTATTGCATCCGCGGAACGCATATTTTCCTATATTGGTGACACTGTCCGGGATGATCACCGAGGTTAACTTTTCGCAATAGTAGAACGCACCGTAACCAATGCTGGTAACGCTATCCGGAATGATCACCGAGGTTAGATTGTTGCATCCGCGGAACGCTTCAGCACCAATACTGGTAACACTGCTAGGGATGGTTATCGATGTCAAATTTTCACAATACCAAAACGCACCGTAACCAATGCTGGTAACGCTATCCGGGATAGTCACTGAAGTCAATTTTTTGCAATAATCAAACACTCCAGTGCCAATGCTGGTGACTCCTTTGGGGATGGTCACCGAATATAGGCTGGTGCATACGCGAAACGCCTCGTCACCAATGTAGGTAACGCTATCCGGAATGGTCACACTGATTAGATTTTTGCACGCAGAAAACGCCGCAGCACCAATGTAGGTGACACTATCCGGAATGGTTACAGAACTAAAGGCGCAATAGTAAAACGCATTCTCACCAATGGCAGTGACGGGATAACCTTGCAACGTGGAAGGAATGGTCAACTTGTTCGCAGAGCCACTATAGCCGGTAATGGTAACCTCACCATTTCTAACAGTATAGTTATAACCAGCTGCGCTGACGCTCAATGCGCCCAGTGGGATGACGGTCAGCAACAGCAGAGTCGCCAATAAAGCAGAAAAAAGTTTCTTTTTCATTGAAATTTCAACTCCTCAATAGTAAAACATCACTCAATTCATTGTATCATACATTTTCAAGAATTGCAAGGACGGGTTTATCACTTAAACAACCCACCCAATATCTGTGCGCCCTTACCGGGGGTTTTGCATCCGCAGGGAGGGCAGGAGAAGTTGACGAGGATGGTTTCCTCCCCCACCACTTCGATGTCTTTCCATTGAATGACGATGTCGTTCTCCCGACCCATCAGGCCGAACAGCTTGCTGTGTCCCCCAATGACCAGCGCCGTAATCTGGGCGGTGCAGGTATCTACCTCCAGGTCGTCCACGTACCCCAACCGGGTACCGTCGCAGACGTTGATGACCTCCTTGTTATGCATGTCCGATATGCGTGCCGTCATATACACTCTCCCCTTTCAGAACAGTGTATGCGGAAAAATAGGGGAATAGAAGAAAAAACGCCTGCCCTCTCCCCCGCCGTGAAATAAACCAAAAAAGAGCAAAATAATGCTTGACATTACGATAATGGTGTGGTATTATAGTCCACGCTGTAAGCAACATCTGCGGGTGTAGTTCAGTGGTAGAACCCCAGCCTTCCAAGCTGGTTGTGTGGGTTCGATTCCCATCACCCGCTCCAACAATATCGTCCTAACGGGACAGACAGGCGCCTGTAGCTCAGCTGGATAGAGCACCTGCCTTCTAAGCAGGGGGCCAGGGGTTCGAGTCCCTTCAGGCGCGCCATATATGGTGGGTGTAGCGTAGTTGGCCTAACGCGTCAGTTTGTGGCACTGAAGATCGTGGGTTCGAATCCCATCTCCCACCCCACAAAAAGAAGAACACCGTCGCAAGACGGTGTTCTTTCTTTTTTGCCGTGGGGTGAGAGATGGGCGGTGAGGTAACCCACCTATTTTTCGCCGTCTATGTGTGGATAGAGGAACGGATAGAATGGCGTTCTCTTTTTGCCCTCATTTTCTTTATATTCTTATTGAATTATTTATCATTCTATGTTATAATGATTTGGACTTTTGCAATTTATTCACACATAGGCAGATCATCTTTGCTATACTGTGTGTAATTCATCTTTGGAGGTTCACTATGATCGAAGTCAAAAACCTTACCAAACGGTATGGAAACCACTGCGCTGTGGATGGCATCAGCTTCCAGGCCGGCGAGGGCGAGATCCTCGGCTTCCTGGGTCCCAACGGCGCCGGTAAATCCACCACCATGAACATTCTCACCGGGTATCTGTCCGCCACCGACGGCACCGTTACCATCAACGGCTACGATATTCTGGAGCAGCCCAACAAGGCCAAATCCAACATCGGTTATCTGCCGGAGCAGCCCCCGCTGTACAAGGATATGACCGTTAAGGAATATCTGGACTTTATGTACGACCTAAAAAAGTGTCCCCTGCCCCGCAAACGGCACCTGGCAGAAATCTGCAAGGTGACCAAAATTGAGGAGGTATACGGTCGTCTGATCAAAAACCTCTCCAAAGGATATCAGCAGCGCGTAGGTATGGCTCAGGCCCTCATCGGTAACCCGCCGGTGCTGGTGCTGGACGAGCCCACCGTAGGCCTGGATCCCAAGCAGGTCATCGAGATCCGCTCTCTTATCAAGACGCTGGGCAAACACCACACGGTGATCCTGTCCTCCCATATTCTGTCCGAGATCGAGGCGGTGGCAGACCGCATTGTCATCATCAACAACGGCAAGATCGTCGCGGACGACACCGCCGAAAACCTATCCAACGCTATGTCTGAGGATCGGCGGATGCTGGTCAGCGTGGCCGGCCCGGAAAAAGAAGTATCCAACCTCATCGCCGGTATCAACGGCGTTGAGCGGGTGACCATTATGGCCAACAAAGCCACCGGGGTCAGCGATTACGCCATCACCATCGCCGAGGGCGTGGACATCCGACGGGAGCTGTTCTCCCGTCTGGCCAAGCGGGATTGGCCCCTGCTGTCCTCTAAGTCGCTGGCTATGACCCTGGAGGATATCTTTATCCACATCACCGTGAGAGAGAACGGAGGCAGACGATAATGCGAGCAATTTTTAAGCGCGAAATGCGCACCTTCTTCACCAACCCGGTGGGCTACATCGTACTGGCCGTGCTGTTCGGTTTCTCCGGTTGGTTCTTCTACAACAACAACCTGGTGGGCAGCGAATACGGTATGGGTAACCCCGATCTGTCCCACGTGTTTATGAATCTGTTTGAGATCGTGCTGATGGCCGTTCCCTTTCTGACCATGCGTTTATTCAGCGAGGAGCGTCAGCGCAAGACCGATCAGGCACTGTTGACCGCACCGGTCAGCCTGACCGGCATCGTGGCGGGCAAGTTCTTGGCCACTCTGTTGCTGCTGTTCATCGGTCTCTCCCTCACCTTTGTATTCGCCATCGTCGTATCCACCCAGGTTTCGGTGGACTGGATGGTGTTCTTCGGCAATTTCTTCGGCCTGATGTTGGTGGGCGGTCTGATGATCGCGGTGGGTCTGTTTATCTCCACCCTGACCGAAAGCCAGTTCGTCTCTGCCATCGTGACACTGGCCATTTCCATCATTTTGATCTTCCTGGAGCAGATCAGCCTGCCCCTGTTTGACGTAGAGTGGATCCAGAGCATTATCAAGTTCCTGTCCCTCTCCTCCCGGTACAGCGATTTCACCGCCGGACTGGTTTATTTTGACAACGTGATCTTCTTCCTGTCCTTCCAGGCACTGTTCCTGTTCTTGACGGTGCGTGTGCTGGATCGGCGGAGATGGAACTAAGAAAGGGGGCGTATGGCGTTGAAACTGTTTAATAACTTTGAAAAGAAAAAACGCGACCGGCGTCACCTGCGCATCGGCGCTATCTCCACCGCCCTGACCGCCGTGGTGGTGGTGGTATTTGTTCTGCTGAACATCGTAGCCGACACGCTGGCCGACCGCTATCCCCTGTCGGTGGACTTGACCGCCGAAGAAAAATACACCCTCTCCGAAGAGTGCGAAAAAGTCATAAAGGCCATGAAGCAGGACGTGGAGATCGTCTTGTTTATGGCTCAAGATGAAGTCGCCTACAATATCTATGCGGAAACCGGTCTTACCTCTGAGGCGGACCGTTTATCCCGCAAACTGGAAACCGCCCTCTCCCAGATGGCGTCTGCCTCGGACGGAAAAATCACCTATTCCTATCTCAACCCCAACCAAAACCCGGCGGAGTTTGCCAAATACGAAAAATACGACGTCGGTGCCGGTGACATTCTGTTTCTCTCCGGTGAGCGGTACAAAAAGAGCAATCTGAACAACCTGTACGTGCTGGATACCAGCAATTACGAGTATTCCGGCACCTACACCTTCCACTCCACGTTGGAGAAGGAACTGGCCTCCAAGGTATACGCCCTACAGGACGAGCGCATCGTGCAGGTGCTAGTAGGCCATCAGGAAAACCGGGATACCATCAACACCCTGCAGTGGCTGTACGAACTCAACGGCTACACCTTTGAGGAGATCGACATCACCGCCTCTAAGGAATTCAATAAAAAGGCGGAGCTGATGCTGATCGCCGCCCCCACCAGCGATTACAGCGACGCCGAAACCCGTCGTGTGGAAGAGTGGGTGTTCAACAACAACAGCTACGGACGCAACCTGATGGTGTTTGTGGACCCCATCGCCTCCTGCCCCAATCTGTACGAGATGCTGGACAAGGCCTTTGGAATCCAGGTCACCGACGAGCTGATTTGGGAGACCGACAGCAACCGCATCTTTGACGGAAACAACTTCTACACCACCAGCACCGTATTGAATACAAAATACACGGCGCACTCCGCCGACCAGGTGTTGGGCAAACACCTCTTCACCCCCACGGCCCGCCGTCTGACCTCCTCCTGGCCGGCCGAAAAGAAGCAGGAGGACACCTTAGACAATCTGGGCATCGCACTCAACAGCTATGCCGACACCACCAAGGTGATGAAACTGAAGGATGCTGAAAACGGTAACGAGAACCACGCCATTGAGGTGGGAGAAAACGACTATCCCCTCACCTCGATGATCGCTGCCTTTATTGACTCTTACGATAACAACAACGAAAAGGTAGCTCAGGCCACCGTTCTGGTCTCCGGCTGCCCCTCTATTGCCTCTCTGGAGCACGTCCAGAACAACACCTTCTCCAACGAAGACCTGTTGGTGGACGTGATCGACACCCTGGCCGGCATTGAGGACGACGTCACCATCAGCAGCCGTCTGTACGAGACCGAAGCGCTGACCTATGAGCTGTCCACCCAGAAACTGATGCTGTACATCTTTGTGGTGGGTCTGCCCGGTGCGGTGATGGTGGTCTGCCTGGTGATCTTCCTGAGGAGGAAATATTTATGAGTTTGGACCATCTGAATGAAACGCAACCGGTCCAACCGGAAAATAACGACGCTGAAATCTACAACGTCTTCGAAGAGACCAATCCCCCGGTGTTTGATGACAAGCCCCAAAAAGTAGATCGGTTAACGTTGTCGTTGATTATTGCTTCTATCGTTATCGTTCTGCTGCTCTGTGGCTATCTGGGCATCAAGCTTTTGGGCGATGACGGCGAACCCACCGAAAGTCGGGACGATACCTCTACCTCGGATCAAACGGAGGATACCAACGATACAACAGAGGGCACGATGCCGGAGCCGGACACCACCGTTACCCTGTTGGATAAATCCGACAAGGGGAAAACGGTGCTCCGCCGGGTGGATTTCAAAAATGAAAACGGCTCCTTTACCATCTACTACAACGAGGATGACGGTAACTTTCTGATCAAGGGGTGTGAGGACATTCTCCTCTCCAGCGAAGTAATCTCCTTGCTGAAAGAGTACACCACCGAGATCATCGCGATGGATCAGGTAAAAGAACCCGGTGCTCTCAAGGACTATGGTCTGGACAAGCCCAACGCCACCGCGGTCATCACCTATGCCGACGGCAGCAAAGCCACCCTCAAGCTGGGCGACGAGCTTCCCACCGGCGACGGCTATTACGGCGTATTGGAGGGCAAAGAGGGCGTGTATATGTTCGATACCGATTCCGCCTCGCTGTTCCGCTTCCGCAACAGCGCCTTTGCGGATACTACGCTGATCGTCGCCCCTGCGGTTAAGAGTGACGACACCTATGGCTCCGCCCTGCTGAAAGAGATCCGCTATACCGGTAAGAACTTTAAGAAGCCGATGGTGCTGCGCCGCTCTTATAAAACCGACGGTGAGGAATTGCAGTTATTCTCCTACGTCATCACCGAGCCCTATCCCCGCGGCACCACCGACGAGGCCTCTGGCTATTACAGCAGTTTTAAGGGACTCTCTGCCAGCCACGCGCTGTATCTGCATCCCACGGCCGAACAGAAAAAGAAACTCGGCTTTAACGACCCCTTGGCCAACATCCAATTCACGATGGCGGTGGAAACCAGCGAGAGCGACGACGAGAATGCCCCCAATACCTATTACAACGCCACTACCACCAAGCTTACCGTTGGCAGCATCAACAGCGATGGCGATTATATCGTGATGGTGGAGGGCATCGACGCTATCTTCCTACTGGAAAAGAGCACCTTCTCCAACATTGCCGACCGCACCTATGAAAACACGGTCAACGAACTGCTGTTCTTAAAGAGCATCGACCAACTGGGACGTATCACCATCGAGATCGATGGCAAAACCACCGATTTTGAACTGAACCACTATCCCGGAGCCGAAAATCTGGACGATCAGATGCAGGTGCTGGTGGGCGAAGAAATGCTGTCCACCCCCGATTTCCGGGAACTGTATCAGTTGCTGATGGGGCTGGCTCGTCTGGACAGCCTGGATGCTATGCCGGAAGGAACGCCGGTGATGAACATCAAGATGTATACCACCGAAGGCACCTTCTATATGGGGGCCACCTATCACAGCATCAGCGGTACCCTATGCGCCGTACAAACCTCTGAGGGTGAGATCTTTACCACCCGCTGGCGAAACGTGACCCACTTTATGGAGCAGGTCACCAACATTCTCAACGGCGACAAGGTCTTGATCATGACCTACTAATCCAAAACGAACGAAAACCCCCGACAGATAATTCTGTCGGGGGTTTTTATGCGTTTATTAAGCGCGCTTAAACAGCGGGGCTACCCAAGTGGACAGCGCGGTCAGCAATATCAACAGCAACGGTTGGAAGACAGACAGCGTGCCCAGCATGGTCCAGGACAGACACAGCACCGCACCCAAACCGGCAGCCAGCAGCTGCACGATCAGCGCAATCAGCGCCTTTACCCGCAGGCTGCGGCACATAGACAGAGCCCGAGCCGTACCCAGAATGTGACCGTTGGAGGCCAGCACAGCCGGCATCCGGTCGCTGGCCTGTTCCGCCAGCTGCAGGTAGGCGCGACCGGCAGAGGCCGGCAACACGTCCACATAATATTCGTCCAAGCCAAAGCTCTCGCACAGATCCAGCGTGGCGATGTTGGGATCGCAAGAGCGCACCAACAGGGTCACGTGGGAACGACACAAATCCTGCAGGGCGTCCTGGATCTCCGGATCCGGCAGATAGGACACCACAAACATCGCCGACAACTGACCGGCAATCGACAAATACACCAGACGGCGCCCATCCTTGGCATACCGCGCCTCATAATCCGCCGAGGGAACGTCAACGCCGTGGTTTTGGAGCAACCGGCGGTTGCCCACAAACACGCGGCGTCCATCCACCCAACCGGACAGACCCATTCCCTGCTCGTATACCAGGCTTTCCACCTCCGAGAGCAGTTCCTCTTTGTTCTCAATAATGCGGCGGAAAATCATCGACAGCGGGCCACCGGAACGCACCACCAAAGAAGCGGCAGACAAAATCGCCTCGTCAATATGGGTGCCGGAGAAGGTCTTGATGCCGTGGAGCAACATACTCTCATCCGGATACAGGTCCGCCATATCCACCACCAGCGCGTCCAACTGACCAAACTGACGCACAGCCTTCCAGCCCACCAAGAATCCGCCGCGGGCCAGCATCGTCCGGCCACAGTGGCTCAGCGGTAGCTGCACCGCCATCTGGGTGGCAGGCATGGTCAAACAAACCAAGCCGGTGAACACGGTCATCCATCCGAAAAAGCCCACCACAAAATCGCTCATCAGCCACGCCAGCAAGGAAAGCAATACCGACACACCCAACGCAGTCGGGACCATCCAGCGGCTCCAATCGTCCCCCTGATGATCCTCCTCGGCGTTGGACAGATAATCGGTCAAAAAGGCGGTGCGATGGAAATAGCCCACCGTCGCCTCGCCGGTGCCGGCGGCACGACGGCCGATCTCCCGAACGGCGTTCTCTTCCTCAATCAAGGTGGCGGCGTATTTATCCCCGTGATAAGAAACAAAGGCAAAATTACGCCGCACGCTCTGGGCATGTAAATAATGACCCAACGCACAGAAGGTCAGCAATAAGCCGGCCAAAGGGGCCCAATAAGGCGGCTGTACCGATGCATCCGAAAAACGGAGCATCACATCCACCAGCACCACGGTGCCGGCCAAAGCCGGGGCGGTATCGCTGTTAGCCCGCAGCATAAACAAACCGGAGAAGCCACGGCCCACAGCCCGATAATTGAGACCCATCATCAGCCCCAAGCCAAACAACTGAATCAGCAGATAGGCGGCCAGAGGGACGGGCAGATCGCCTGCCAACGCCGTCAGCAAGGTCAGCACCAACAGCACCAACTCCACCAGGCCGGTAATGAGCAAGGTTATCAGCGAAGACCGGGAACGATAGTGCAGTTCCTCCGCGATTAAGCGGCTGTCCTCGTATCCGGTAAAGTCCTCTTCTGTCGGTTGTTCTTCCTGAGGCTCGTCGAACTCCTCTTCCGGCTCGTTCTCCTCTTCTTCTTCCCCGCCCAGCGTGAACTCACGCACCTTTTCCTGTCGGGTGCGCTGGAGCAGTTCCTCCGGTGTCTCGGCGGTCTCGTCTTCTTCCACCTCTTCTGCCGGCTCGATATCCTCTACCCGCACCATCTCTTCCAAAGAGAGCTGATCCGGCAATTGTTCGTTTTGCTCCGGGTTGGGTTCCGGTTCGATCTTTTCCGGTTTCGCCGACTTAACCGGCTCCGCCATCAACGCCTCTTCCGGGATGGTGGGAATCACCTTGGTTGCCGATTCTGCCCGAGGGATGGCTACGCCGGAGGGCAACACCACCTGCATCGTGATGGTCTCCGCCACCGCCGTCACCGCCGGGAACTCGTCCGGTTCACCCGAGGCATCTTCCACATCCTCAACCGGGGCTGCGGGCTGTTCCTCCGGGATCACCTTTACCGGCTCCGGCTCGTTGTGACCCAAGGGTTTTAAGCCCCAGTCTGCCCAGGTCTCCTCTTCCGGCGCTTCTTCTTTGGCGCCAAACAGACCGAACCAGCGTTTTTTCTTCTTGGGTTGCATCAGCGGCTCCAACATCGGGAACGGCTTCTCAACCACCATTTCCTCCCATTCGGCGTTTTGGTTGGGGATCACCACCTCGGTGGTTTCGTGGGGGTCCGCTACCGGGGTAACGGTCTCCTTTTTCACCGGCGGCTCAAACTCCAGCATCATCTCCGGCTTCAGGTCCTTGTCGGTCTCAAAGAGGGTTACCTCTTCCTCCTCTTCCTCCAAAGTCGGCATCAGAATCTCCGCCGGGTCGATCTCCCCTTCCGGTTCGTGCTCCGGCTCGGGCTCCACCACATCCTCCGGTATAAACACCTCCGGATCCTCTTTAATATGGGCGAAAACATCCCGCTCTTCCGGCGTGAGCTGCTCCGGTTCCTCGGTGGTCTCCCGACGTTTGACCAAGAAATCCACCAATTCGTCAATATCGATCTTTTCTTTTTCTGTTCCGTTATACATAGGTTTGACACCCCTTATATACTTTCACTCATTCACTCATTGGTTGATCGCGGGGATCCCTTGCCGCTGGCGAGCCACCTCATACAGCACGATACCACACGCCACAGAGGCGTTCAGTGAGTTGATCTGTCCTGCCATCGGCATAGACAGGATAAAATCGCACTGCTCCTTGACCAAGCGGCTGATGCCCCGTCCCTCGGAGCCCACCACCAGCGCCATAGCGTCCCGCATATCGGTGCGGCACCAGGTCTCGCCGTCCATATCCAGGCCGTAGACCCAAACGCCCCGTTTTTTCAGTTCTTTAATGGTTTCGGTAATGTTGGTGACACGAGCCACCGGCACGTATTCCACCGCGCCGGCCGAAGCCTTATACACCGTGGAGGTGAGGCCAACAGAGCGGCGCTGAGGCACGATGACGCCGTGGGCACCCGCCGCCTCGGCGGTACGCAGAATGGCGCCCAGGTTGTGGGGGTCCTCCAGCTCGTCACAGATGATGAAGAAGGGCTTCTCCCCTCTCTCCTCCGCCAGGGCAAAGAGATCCTCCAGCTTAGCGTATTCCTTGCAGGCCGCCACAGCAATGACGCCTTGGTGGTTCTGAGCCATAAAGTCCAGCTTACGGCTGTCCACCTCTTTGATCGGCACATTCAGCTGACGGCACTTGGCGATGATGGGACCGATGCTGCCCTGACGGTCGCCCTTGGCCACCATCACCCGATCCAAAGGACGACCGGATTTCAGCGCCTCCATCACGGCGTTGCGCCCCGCGATCACGTCTTCATAGCGTTTCTGCTCTTGTTCCATACAATCACTTCTCTCAATTTGGTATATTAACCCATAGTTATATAGATACATTATACCATATATAGTGTCAAATTACAAGAGGAAACCACAAAAAATGGTGGAAAAAGCAAAAAATTAAGCACCCCTGCCAAATCGGCAGGGGTGCTTACAGTCCATATTACTCTTCGTCGGGGCGATCCCAGTTGTGCCACACATCCTGGACGTCGTCGTTGTCCTCCAGCATATCCAGCAGCTTATCCATATTCTTGATGGCGTCGGGATCGTCGATGGTGGACAGCACGTCCGGCACCATCTGCACCTCGGCGGTGACAAAGGTGTAGCCCTTAGCCTCCAGGGCGTCACGCACCGCAGAGAAATCCTCCGGCTCGGTGGAAACGTCGAATACGTCCTCGTCCGCCTCAAAGTCGGTGGCACCGGCCTCCAGGGCATCCTCCATCACCTGGTCCTCATCCAAGCCCTCGGCCTCGATGATCAGCTTACCCTTTTTGTTAAACATAAAGGATACGCAACCGGTCTGACCCAGGTTGCCGCCGCACTTATCAAAATAGTGGCGCAGGTCGGCAGCGGTGCGGTTGCGGTTGTCGGTCAGGGTCTCCACGATGACGGCGATGCCGCAGGGGCCGTAGCCCTCGTACTGCAGAGCCTCATAGTTCTCACCGCTGGCGTCGCTGGCCGCCTTTTTCAGAATACGGTCGATGTTATCGTTGGGCACGTTATTCGCCTTAGCCTTGGCGATGGCGTCCTTCAGTTTGGAGTTAACGCTGGGGTCGGCACTGCCGCCCTCTTTCACCGCTACCGAGATCTCACGACCCATTTTGGTGAAGATCTTGGCTTTCTGGCCGTCGGTCTTCTCTTTTTTACGCTTAATATTGTTCCATTTAGAATGTCCGGACATGGGAAATTCTCCTCACATAATAAAATATCCTAGATAGTATACCATACTGTTTTTCGTTTTGCAACCACTTTATTTCGATGTCCAATAGGCTTCGATCTCTTTGGCGGTGGCCTGCACCCTACCCTGCACCTGACGGTGGTCACCGCCGCCGCGTCCGCCCAACGCCGCGTTCATCTCTGCCGCCGCCTCTTTGAGGGTGTCGGTGCCACCCAACACGTAGGTATAGGCGCCATCGGTGCCGGCATAAGCGGCGCACAGACCGGTACACTTGGCCGTGAGGCCGTTAACCATACGGCGCAGGGTGTCGGTATCCCAGTCCGCGCCGATGAAATACACCGGTTGATCGGTGGGGTCCACCGCCGCCACCAGAGCATCCGCCAACCGGCGATTGGCCTCCCGCAGAGCCAGCTTGAGCCCGTCTTTCTCAGCCATCAAGCGGTCTACCGCTACTGTCAAGTCGTTCTGCTTTACAGATAATTTGGCGGAAATTTCCGCACTTTGGGCATAACGGTGGCGATAATCCTCCAATGCCGCCCTGCCGCACAGCAAATGAATGCGTACCCCACCCTTATAGCGGATGAAATCCAACAGTTTGATGACCCCGATCTCGCCGGTAGAACCCACGTGGGGCGCACAACAGGCGCAGCAGTCCACCCCATCAATGGTGACCAAACGCACGTCGCCCTCCAACTCTTTTTTGCTCCGATAGGTGATGGTAGCTAACTCCTCGGCGGTGGGAATGGTGGGCGTCACCGTGCGGTTGGCCCACACCACCCGATTGGCCTCGTCCTCGATAGCGTCAATTTGCTGGCGGTTCAGTTCTCCATCCAGATCCAGGGTCACGTCCTCGCTGCCCAGGTGGAAGCCCACGTTGGTGAGCCCGTGCCAGCGATGGGCGATACCGCAGACGATGTGTTCCGCCGTATGATGCTGCATCCGGGCAAAGCGGATCTCCCAATCCAGCGCCCCCTCAACCGTCTCACCCACCACCAACGGGGCGGCGGTGTAGTGCCAGATATCGCCATCCGCCATCTGCACGTCGGTGACCGGTACCCCATTTAAGGTGCCGGGATCCGCCGCTTGACCTCCCCCCTCCGGGAAAAAAGCAGTGCTATCCAGCCGGACGGCGTAGCCATCCCGGTCAGGATGGCACTCCAGCACCGTGGCGGTAAAGGTTTTACAGTAACTATTCAGTTCGTACAGTTTTTCGGTCATACCCATCGTCCTTTACAGAATGTCTGTTCCAATTATACTTGCTTTATATCCATTACGCAAGCAAAAGATAAAGACAGGTGCCAAAAAGCACCTGCCTTTTCTTGCTAATTCTTATTTCAGCATACCCAAAAAGCACAGGATGCTCAGCACGATATCCACGAAGCTATACAAGCCAACCAGACCGCCTAACAAAGCAGTGAGGATACCGATGAACGGGATAAACGCCAACAAGAAGAGGCCGATACCGATCAGGAAGCAGACCACCAAGAGGACCACCAAATGGACGACCAGAGAGTTAACATCCTTCTCCTTTACTTTACAAGCAAAGGGCCACAGCATTTTAATCAAATCCATCACTTTCACCTCCTTCTTTCCTAAATGTATTCACGGGACGTCACGTCCCGATTATACTAACTTCATCAAGGTCTCACCCGGCTCGATATAGTGGGTGGCCATCGCCTTGATCTCATCCTGATAGGGGTTGTATTTATCATAAATCCCCACCGTTTGCATCCCGATGCCGGTGGCGGTGCGGATGGCCACAAAGGCATCCTCAAATACCCAGGTATGCGCCCGATCCGACCCCAGATATTCCTCGGCCATCAGGTAAATATCCGGTGTATCCTTGCCCTTGCCCAGCATACTGCAGGAAAACACGGTGTCAAAATAGTGGCGGATGCCACAATGCTCCAACGCCGCCTCCACCAACAGAGGATCGGTAGCAGAAGCGATACACATCCGCACACCGCGGCTGCGCAAGTAGTCCAAAAATTCCCGCACGCCGGGTTTGAGCTGTACTTGGTGGGAGTAGAAATCCGAAAACACACGGGTTTCCAATTCAAACAGCTCTTCTCCGCTGACGCCGATACCGTAGTGGTCGTGAAGCAACTGCATACCATCCCGCAGCGGGAGCACGCGGATGGCCTTGTTATCCTCTTCGCTGATGACGGTGCCAGCCTTTTCGGGATAGGCCCGCTCCAACGCCGCGGTGAGAATATCCCACAGCATTAGGGAATCCACCAGCGTACCGTCCATATCAAAGATGGCCGCTTTCACATCCAACATCCTCTTGCTCCTCCAACCAAGCATTCTCGAACCATTATAACACACTCTTTCTCCCAAAACAACCAATAAAATACAAAAAACGGCAGAGTTTTTACTCTGCCGTTTTGAAGGTTAGGTTTTGTGCGGGGTACGGTTCAGACGATTCAGCAAAGCCACCAACGGAAGGATCAGCATTCCGGAAATAAGATTGCCGATACCGTGAACCACGTCAAAGGGAAGGCCAGCCACGATCCACGCCACCATCCCCTCAAAATTCAGGCCGTACATCAGCGCCTGCGCCGGGGCGTACAGCGCACCATACAAAAACCCGTGGAGCGCACACACCACCGGATACACCACCATGGCTATCCCGGCCGACATACGGCGCGGCAGCAGCATGGTCCCGACCCACAGCACCGTCCAAATATACAGATTGGGCACCCACCAAGGTGCAAACCCACCATAAACACCTACCAAAAATACGTAGATGTAAACGGGAACCAATGCCTTCCATCGATAGACCAGGGTGAACACCATTATGAACATACCCAACAGATGCACGTTCGGCAGGAACTCCATCAACAACTTGGATACGAACATCAGCACACCCAGCATCGGCAACAGCACCAGTTCGTAAACAGAAAGGCGGTTGGGACGGATCATTTGGAGCGCACCAGCTTATAGGTTACTGCAGGATCGATCTTGGTAGTGTCCATCCCTTGATTCGCATAAGCCTCGTTTTCATAAAAAGCCCAATAGGTCTGATCCACGTTGTAATCGGCGGTCATCCCATTGACCACCGTATACAGTCCCTCGGAGCCTTTAATCAAATTGTGCTCTTTCAAGGCCTCTGCCACCGTTTCCTTGTTGGTGTTGATGGTGAGGGTAATGCTCTTCTCCTCGGCGGCGATCACCATTTTCATAGCTACGGCACCCTCTCCCAGAGTGGCATCCTTGTTGTAGGTGGCATCCGCCCAGATACCGGTCACCTCCGGCTCGGCCTGGCAGCCGGTAGCCACCAGACACAGTAGCAACAGAACCACAACAGACAGGGAACTCACGATTTTTTTCATAGTTTTTTCTTCCTTTCGATTTTATTACAAAAGGATAAAACAAAAGCACTCCCCAAGGGAGTGCTCACAAAGAAACGGACGCCTGCCGTGTCCGTTGTTGCCGCATCCCCCCATTTGCCCGAGAGACCTTTGCTGGAGATGCCTGAGCATCTCCCGACACAGACCGATAAGCATTCCGACTTGATCCGTCGCTTCTGCGCGGAAGTTACGGTAATGGCTGTTGCCGCGGATTTTCACCGCAATTCCCTTATCCCCTAGCAGTAGAGTCTATGCCCCACGCCTGACAATCGGCAAAACGCCGAATGATCTGTGCTTATTCTCTTGTGAGGACAGTATAGCACACCACCTGTGAAAAAGCAAGAAAAAAAGGGGCGTTTCAGTTCTTTTGTCGGTTTGGCCGGGTTTGCCTTGACAAACGAAAGGGGGCTTGCTATAATAGTCCTCGTTGTAAAACTTCATTCGCTGGTTTAGCTCAGTTGTGTAGAGTTGCTCTACCTCCTTCGCTAAACTTGCTCATTCCATTCGCTGGTTTAGCTCAGTTGGTAGAGCAGCTGATTTGTAATCAGCAGGTCGGGGGTTCAAGTCCGTCAACCAGCTCCAAAAAACAGTGTTCCGCTTGTGCGGAGCGCTGTTTTTTAGTTGTGTTGGCGGCGAAGAACCCCCTGCGACGTTTTGCGGTAGCAAAACTCGACGGAGTTGCTTCGGCAACTCCAGTTCAAGTCCGTCAACCAGCTCCAAAAAACAGTGTTCCGCTTGTGCGGAGCGCTGTTTTTTAGTTGTGTTGGCGGCGAAGAACCCCCTGCGACGTTTTGCGGTAGCAAAACTCGACGGAGTTGCTCCGGCAACTCCAGTTCAAGTCCGTCAACCAGCTCCAAAAAACAGTGTTCCGCTTGTGCGGAGCGCTGTTTTTTCGCACTTGTCCACCTCTCTTTTCATAAAATGGAACGAGGAGGTGAAGAATATGGCTATCTTTTGTTGCAACAACCGGCAAAGCTGCTCCGCTCTGGCTATTATCGTCAGCGCCATTTTGGGGGTTATTGCCGCCTTTTTTCGGATTACCGCCGTCATCACTGAGACCCCGGCGTTCCTGTGGGTGGCGCTGGGTGTCGCCATTGGGTATCTGGCGGTGCTGTTAGCCACCACCGGTTGCTGTCCGCAAGCCTGCCGGTGCAGCGGCAGCGCCCTGACGGCTCTTCTGACCGGCATTTTGGGCACAGCGCTTACCTCGGTGATCCTGTTGGCGATCTCCTTTGTTGCCACCAGCATCGTAGGCGCGATCCTCTTGGGGCTTTTGGTGCTGTTTCTGTCGTTGATCGTCACCGCCACCACCTGTCTGGTGGCCGGCTGTTGTAGCCGACAGAACGACTGCTAAAAAGAAGGACAAGCACAAATAAAAAGCGCACCGCAAAAGCGGTGCGCTTTTTATTGCATATCTCTCTAAGCTGTGGTACAATACCGTCACGAGGTGATGATATGAAACAACTGATTTCATTCTGCACGGCATTGGCAATCTTGTTTACCTGTGCTGGTTGTGCGAACGACGCAACACAAACAACGGCAATAGACCCTGTCAGCGACGCCATCACAACCACGACCGAATCGGATGCGACCTCCTCTGCGACCGAGTCCCAGCCCACCAACGAATCCACCACCCTCGGAACGCATTCCACCAAAAAGCCTTCGTCTTCTTCCTCGGGAATCGTTAGCACCACCCCCTCTAAGACGAAGCAGCCGACCTCCACCTCAAAAACCACCGTTGCCGACATCGACTCCTCTCAACCAGAGAAGGTCACCAACGTGTATTCTTTTGACCACACTTTTCCGGAGGTAAAGATCACGGCAGACATCTATAAAGACCCCAAAAACGGCAACAGCCTCCCCTATCGGCTGTATTTCCCCAAAAACTACACCCCTTCTAGAAAATACCCGGTGCTGTTGGCGTTGCACGGTGCCGGTGAAATGGGCACCGACAACAAGCTGCAGCTCCATCATATGAAGAACCTTTTTGATTGTAACGGCGACCTGCTGACTCAGGGCTTTGTGCTCTGCCCCCAGACGAACGAATGGTGGGGCGTGGACCGAAACAAAACCGGCGACCAAAAAGGTATGCTGGGTAGCGTGCTCCATCTGCTGGATGAGATCAAAAAGACCTATTCCTGCGACAACAACCGCATCTACGTGACCGGCCTCTCTATGGGCGGCTATGCCACCTGGGAGCTGCTTCAGGATTACGGGCATCTGTTTGCCGCCGGCATCCCGGTGTGCGGCAAGGGTGACCCCGCCAAGGCAAGCCAACTAAAAAACATCCCCATTAAGATCTATCACAGTGCTGACGATAAGACCATCCCCTTCTGGACCTCACAGGAGATGTACGACGCCATCACCGCCGCCGGCGGTAAAAAAGTGGAGTTTATCCAGTTGGATGGAATGGACCACGCCTCGTGGGACTACGCCTATTCCGACCGGGAAGGCATCAGTTGGCTGTACGCCCAAAATAAAGCAAACAACGCCTCCGGCGGATATACCTATACCCCCTATTTTAAGGTGTGCGACGCAAAGGGCAACGCCATCATCACCGAAGAGGATATCGACAACCTCTACTGCTCCATCTTCTATGAAGGGGACAAGGAGCAATATAGCCTGCGTATGATGCTGACCGATGCCGGACGGAAAAAGCTGGACAAGGCCTACGCCGCCAAATCCACCTATACCGCCTATTGGCTCGGTCAAAAGATGGTCACCTACACCGTCCGCGGACTAACCCAGGATAACGTATTCTGCATTGAAAAGGGCCTTACTCAAGACAGCGGTTTTACCATCCAAGATATCCTCACAGTACAATGCGCTATGCGCCGCTATTTTGTAAAGCGCAACACCTGCTTCAAAAGAAAGTAAGAAAACGGGACACCACATCCGTGGTGTCCCGTTTCGATTATGGCTCAATTTTTACCCAAGTCAGGTCTTGATAATCCTGTGCGTTATAGCTGTCATTAATGGTGCCGGTCACTTTGCCGTCATTATAATCCAAGGTGAGCAGGCATTGTATCCGCGCATCCTGTATTAGAAGTTCCTCTACCCCATCGGTATCCCGGTCCGCAAAAGCATACAGGCTGGGAACAAACACGTACAACGATTCATAGGGCAAACTGAACTTGAATTGATCCAAAGTTTCTTCGGTCACCCGATCATACATATTGGTAAACGTAAAGCTCTGTTCACAAGCCAGCACCTTGGTCAGCACCGCTTTCGCTTCCCCGTTTTGGGAAACAGACGCGTCGGTTTCGGAAGTAACCTCTGCCCCGCCGCAAGCTGAAAGAAGCAGGCACAAGCACAAACACAAGAGCACCGCAGTCCACCGTTTCATTGTATCACCAGCCTTTTCCTTTGCTGATTAAACTATACCAGGAAAAGAGAGGAAAGTAAAGCTACAGTTTTGAAACTATTTGGTTCACGCAAAGGCTGTCGCCTTTTCGAGAGTTCGTTCCATTCATTTCTGCATAAAAAAGAACAAGGACACCCTAAAGGTGTCCTTGTTCTTTTTGGTGGAGACGAAGAGGATCTGAACTCCGGTTTTGCGCCCACGTTCTGCTTATCCATCCTGCTGCTCGCAAAACCTGTGAAAAGGCTGTTGCCTTTTCGAGAGTTCGTTCCATTCCTTTCTGCATAAAAAAGAACAAGGACACCCTAAAGGTGTCCTTGTTCTTTTTGGTGGAGACGAAGAGGATCGAACTCTCGACCTTACGGATGCGAACCGTACGCTCTCCCAGCTGAGCTACGCCCCCAAACAGTTCCCGGTGTGGTTGCCACACCGGGAGCATTGATAGTTTATCGTATTTATCCCGCTTTGTCAAGGGTTACAGAAGAAATTTCTCATATTTTCTCCGGTGTCAGCACTCCGGACAACGGTGTATCGGTCAAGGGCACCATCCACGCCCCCAGCGACTCAGCCTGTGGACGGATGTGCGTCACCAACACCACCGGCCGTGTCTCGGCATACGCGGCAATCAGCGGCACCACATTCTGCCACGTATCTTCGTCCAGACCGTTAAACGGCTCGTCTAGCAACAAAAGATCGCTCTCTGCCGCCAACGCTCTGGCAAGCGCCACCCGGCGCTGTTGACCGCCGGACAGATGACGAGGCAACGCCACCATCTCCTCTTCGCAGAGCCCAAGGGTGGTTAGCACAGCCCGCGCATCAGCCTCCGTCGCGCCGGTGACGGTCACGTTCTCCAACGCGGTCAGCCACGGGAGCAGACGATCTTCTTGGAACACCATCGACACCCGCTCTACTCCCTCCACCGCACCGGCGGTGGGTTTCTCCAAACCCGCCAACAGACGCAGCAACGTGGTCTTGCCACACCCGGAGGGACCCCACAGGCACGTAACCCCGTTCTCGGGAAGAAGGAAAGAGACCCGATCACACACCGGCAGGGCATCGTAGGCAAAAGAAACATCGTTTAAGCGCATACTCATTCTGCCACCTCCCGACGTACCAACCGGCGCAATAGCCACTCCAGCACCACGCTGAGCACCACCACCACGGCGGTCCAGGCAAAGATGGTTTCGTTATCGGGAATACCACTTTTGACCGCACCGATCTGATCACCAATAGAATTACTGGGGCGACAGATCACCTCCGCCGCAATGCCGGATTTCCACGCAAAGCCAAAACCGGTGGTCAACGCCGCCTGCAAATAGGGGCGCACCGAAGGCAGATGAATACGCCATAGGCGAGTCCGCCGATTCATCCGAAACACCCGTGCCATCTCCAACAACCGCTGATCCGTATGCAGGATGCCCTGACGCAGGTTTTCCCACACCAAAGGCACCACCATCAAAAAGGCGATCAGCGAGGGCATCGCATCCGCTTGCACCCACAAGTAGACCAAAAAGATAAAGGAAGCCACCGGCACCGCCCGTATCAGCGACAATACCGGAGAAAACAGCGCGTGGAGAAAGGCAAAGCGGGTGGTGAGCACCGCCAAACCGGCACCCACCGCCACCGCCATCAGAAAGCCGGACAAAATCCGCCACAGAGACTGGGCTACCACCGACCAAAAATCGGTCTGCCCAACAAGATGGCCTAAGGTTTCGACCACGTCCCAAGGATACGGAAGCGGCATCAACAAGCTTTGGTTGGCCACGTAGACCCCAAGGCTCCACACCGCCAGCCAAAACGCCGCCACCGACAGTGCCACGCCGAAACGACGAAGCTTAACCGGCATAGTAGAAATCCTCTGCCGGCACCTGACCGCCGATGGACTTAGGATTATAACCGAACAGGATGTTCAGATAATCCCCCAGCCAAAGCTTCATTTGTGCGCCATCCACATACACCAAGCCACAGTTGGGGATGGCGGCTTTCGCCAAAGGTGCCTTGGGGATAATATTATGGGTCTCGCACAGGGCGGCAGCGGTCTCCAGGTCGTTGGTCACCGTCTCGATGGAGGCCTTGTATTCCTCTAAGAACTTCTTGACAGCCTCGGGGTTCTTCTCCACAAACTCCTTGCGGGCAACCACACAGCCCATCACCAACTGGGTATCGTTGGTGCCGACCTTATTCCACTCCTCGGTCATATTCAGCACCCGCTTAACGTCCTTGTTCTGCATCAGCAGAGCAGAAGCCTTGGGTTCCGGCACCATCGCCACTTTAGCCGTACCGTTCACCATAGCCGCTAACAGCGCGTCGTTATCAGCTACGTACTCGATTTTCACGTCCTTAGCCGGGTCGATACCATTCTTCTCCAGCACGTACTTCAGAATATACTCGGGGTTGGCTCCCTGACCCTGGGTATAGATGGTCTGACCCTTCAGATCGGCCACCGAGTTAATCTCTACGCCGTTGGACAGCATATGCAGCACGCCCAGCGTGTTCAGCGCCAACACCTGCACCTTGCCACCGGTTTTATTGTAAAGAGCAGACGCCACGTTGGTGGGCACGGCGGCGATATCCGCAGAGCCGTTGGACACGGCGGCCACCGCCTGATCGGGTGCGGTCACCACGTTAAACTCGTAGTCGTTGGCAGTCTTGCCCTCGGTATCCTTCTGCATCAGGTCCACCAGACCCACACCGGTGGGGCCGGCAATGGCGGTAACGTTTACCTTCACCTTTTCGGCATTTTTCGTTTCTTCTGCACCACAGCCGGCCAGCAGACCGGTCAACATCAGCACAGACAGCAACAACGCAACATACTTTTTCATCCTTTATTCCTCCATTGTTAAAATAATCGTATGCTTATCCCTCCGCCGGATATGTCCGGCATCGGTCAGGGCATCCAAAGAACGGTAAAGACTGGATCGACCCATATCCAGGCGCTCAGCCAGCTCGGTCATCCCGGGCAAGGACACCACACCCTGGGCATCCCGATGAGCCAACAGATACCGCCACAACTTATCGTCGGCAGGGCCGGCGGTCAGGGTGGACAACCGACGGTTGAGAAACCGTATCCGGTCCGAGAGAAACCGCACGTAGTTCTCCCCTACCCGGGGCACTGCCGCCATCCACAGAGACACAGTCTCTTGGGGAATCAGCAAAATCCGGCAGGGGGTCACCGCCGTCACGGTAGAACGGTACGGCTCGGTGGAACCATACAGCGCCGCTGCCCCAAACACATCGCCGGGGTGCAGGTCGTTCATCACCACCCGACCGTGGAACACCCGCAGGTGCCCCTCCAGCACAAAGGCTAATGCCCGATGAACGTTCTTTGCATCGTACACCGTGTCGCCCTTTCCAAAGGTTTGCTCCTCGGTTTGCCCCAGGCTGCGGCACCGGGAGACTTCCTCGTCGGTTAATCCTTGCCACAGAAACAAGGTGGGTTCGGTCATCATCTCACCTCCAAATGTCCCATTTGGGACATTTTCTAAGATTAGTATACCATAATCCACCAAAAATGCAAGCGTTTTTTGCTAGTTTATGAGACTTCACGTCCAAAATTACGCAAAAAAAACGGCGTGGACGTAACGTCCACGCCGTTTTTCCTTGTACAATTACTCCTCGTCCTCGATCTCTTCGTCGTCGAAGTCGAACTCCAAATGCTCACCGCAGTTGGGGCATTCAACGCCGCCATCCAGCAGGGTATCCTCGTCCACCTCGAAATCCTCGTTGCAAGAGGGACAGGTCACGTCGTAATACTCTTCGTCGCAATCACAGCAATCGCAATCGCAGCAATCGCAATCCTCGTCGTCATCCCACTCATCGTAGAAATCCTCTTCCAGAGTGTTCAGATCCTCGTCCACCGCGTCAACCTGCTCGGTCAGCTCAGCGGTGTAGTCCTCCAGATCAGCCAGGTCGTTGGCCAGGTCGGTCAGAATCTCAACAATCAGATTCATCTCCTTGTCTTCGACGCCCTTGCCTTCCAGCAGGCCCTTCAGATATGCAACCTTCTCAGTGATGGTCATAGCAAAAACCTCCCTATCGTGGTGTCGTCTTAGTATATTCCTTAAGCGCGGTCCATATACTCGCCGGTACGGGTATCCACACGGATAACCTCACCCTCGTCGATGAACAGGGGCACACGCACCTCAGCGCCGGTCTCCAGAGTGGCGGGCTTGGTGGTGTTGGTGGCGGTATTGCCCTTAAATCCAGGGTCGGTCTGGGTGACGGTCAGCTCCACAAAGTTGGGGGGCTCAACGCCGATAACCTTGCCCTTATAGGACTTGATGTTGCAGATCATATTCTCCTTGACAAACTTGAAGTTGTCGGGCAGATCGCTGGCGTTGATGGGCACCAGCTCATAGGTCTCGGGATCCATAAAGTAGTACAGATCGCCATCGGAGTAGGAATACTCCATCTCCTTACGCTCAACATAAGCGGTAGGGAACTTAGCGGTGGGGTTGTAGCTCTTTTCGAGCACCGCACCGGTGATCACATTCTTGGTCTTGGTGCGCACAAACGCAGCACCCTTACCGGGTTTTACGTGCTGGAATTCGACAACCTGCAATACGTTGCCGTCCTCCTCAAAAGTAACACCGTTACGAAAATCGCCTGCAGATACCATAACTTAATTCCTCCATATTGTCAGACTACAATATATTGTACCTTATAACAAATAAAATTTCAAGTGCAAATTTGCGGAAAATAAAGTTTTCCACCTAAATTTCCCAATTTTTAGCCCAAAAAGCCGTCGTACAACCGGCTCATGGTCAACGCATCTGCTGTTTGGGTACCGGCAGACTCACAAATGACGGTGGGGGTCAACCTCTCTTTTGCCAAGAGTTCCATCAGCGGGGTCGGATCGGGACCAAACAGCTCGTCCTCAAAGGTCAGGTGCTTCTTCTCTCCCCCACCGGTATATTCAATCTTGGAAAAATGAATGTGGAAGTTCTTGCGGCGCTCCTCCCCCAACTCGTTGCCGATGGCATCGGTGACCGCCAAAAACGCCTCATAACTGTTGGTGGCACCAAAAGTACGGCTGTTGAGGTGGCCAAAATCTACGCAAGGGAGAAACCGCTCCTCCGCCTTACAAAACGTGAGCACCTCTTCCAACGTGCCCAGCTGATTTACCTTGCCCATCACCTCCGGGCAGATATGCACGTGGGAAAGACCCTCGGCGTCCAACAACGCCTGGGCACGAAAAAGGGTCTCGGTGGCCAGGGCGGTAGCCTCCTCTCGGCTACGGCCACCCAGACCGCCGGGGTGCACCACAATCCGGTCACCGCCCAACCAGGACACGGCCCGGGCGCTATCCAGAATGTATTTGAGACTGTTATCCCGTTTCTCTGCCTCTGCCGAAGCCAAAGAGATGAAATAGGGCGCATGCACCGAAACGGAAATCCCGTTTTTCTCCGCCTCTGTGCGCATCGTTTCTGCGGTGGACTCGGACAAACGCACCCCCCGACCGCACTGGTATTCGTAGGCGGTCAGACCCTGCTGACCGAGCCAAGAAAAGATCTGCACCGTGTGCTTATATCCGGCGGCGGCAAACGCCTCGCAGTTGCCGGCGGGGCCAAACAGGGCTTTATTGGACATAATGGGACTCCTTTCTGCGGCGCTGTAGCTTGTTCTTCAACAAAACACGCTCAAGCTTACGCTTGAATACGATAAACTTCTGCTCCACCTCCGGTTGAATCGGCTCCAGCAAAACAGAGGGAATTCCGGTCAGGTTGGCGCCCATCACGTCGGTAAAAATCTGATCGCCGATGGCCACGCACTCTTTCTTGGGCAATCCCAACGTGGCCGCCGCTTTTTTATATCCGGACGGCAGCGGCTTATGCGCCAACGCTGCAAAAGGAAGGCCGATCTTCTCAGCAAAGGGGGCCACACGCTCCGGCTTGTTGTTGGACACAACGATCAGCGAAAAGCCCTCTTCTTTCATGGCGGTCAGCCACGCCTTGACCTGGTCGGTCAGGTCGGGGGCGTCGTGGACGGTCAGCGTGTTATCCACGTCCAGCAGTACCCCCCGCACCCCCATCCGGCGCAGATCCTCTGCGGTCACGTCGGTGATGCGGCGACGATATAAAGTAGGATAGAATAAAGACATACACTTCCTCCTTATTGAACAATAAAGAAATGCGTAAAACACCACACACTTCTCATTTAGAAAGAGGAGATTTTTATTCTGCCAAGGCAAAAGCGGAGCGAATACGGTTGTATTCGCGAGCATTTTAACGCAGGCAGGGGGAAAATCTACCTTTCAAAACTAAAAACAAAAAGCGGGCAGTGGTACTGCCCGCTTTCTCTACGCATTATTTGAATTTTCTCTTGCGCGCAGCTTCCGATTTCTTTTTGCGTCTTACGGAAGGTTTCTCGTAGTGCTCTCTCTTGCGGACCTCAGCCAGAGTACCGGCGCGGGCGCAGGACTTTTTCCAGCGGCGCAGAGCACTGTCCAGAGATTCATTCTCTTTTACACGAACTTCAGACATACTTTATTTCCCTCCCTCCGCCATATAGCAGGGGTAATTTTGCATAAATGCACAAA
>SVON01000009.1 GCA_015066365.1 Oscillospiraceae bacterium
ACGTGGATTTTCAGTCCACTGCTCTACCAACTGAGCTATCTGGGCAAATTTGGCGACCCGGAACGGGCTCGAACCGTCGACCTCTAGCGTGACAGGCTAGCGTTCTAACCAGCTGAACTACCGGGCCGAATCCAAAAGTGGTGGAAACAACAGGGCTCGAACCTGTGACCCCCTGCTTGTAAGGCAGGTGCTCTACCAGCTGAGCTATGCTTCCAAACCGGCCATCGCCATAAGCGACGCCATTTATAATACACTATGGCGTCGCTTTTGTCAAGACATTTTTACCAAATTTTCAAAAAGATTTTAGCCCTTGCGGGTCTTGTCCAATTTCTCCAATTCTTCCTTTGTAAAACGGTATACCGCGTCACAAAAACGGCAGGTAGCCTCCGCCACGCCGGTCTCATCCGGCAGGCTGAGAAGATCCTCGGAGGGCATAGCCAAAAAGGCCCGCTGCACCTTTTCCCGTGAGCAGGTACACCGATACGCAGGCTCGTAAGTGTCCAGCACGTCATACTCCATCCCCTCCAGGGCAATGGCGCAGATCTGCTCCGGGGTCAGCCCCTGGGACAGCATCGCGGTGACGGAGGGCAGCTTGGCCACGTTGGCCTCTACCCTATCAATCACCTCGTCCGGGCAGAAGGGCAGTAGCTGCAGCAGCAGACCACCGGCGGCCTGCACCGTCAGGTCGGGGTTGACCAGCACGCCCAGGGCGCAGACGGTGGGGGTCTGCTCGCTGGTGGCGTAATAACTGGTGATGTCCTCGGCGATCTCGCCGGATACCAAGGGAGTGCATCCCACATAAGGTTCCGGGGCGCCGTTATCCCGCAGCACCCACAGTTCGCCCTCGGTGCCGACGGCGCCGCTGACATCCAGTTTGCCGTTGGGCTTCAGCGGGATCTCCACGATGGGGTTCTGGGCGTAACCACGCACGTTACCGCCGCTGTCCGACACCGCCATCACGGTGCCGGCAGGGCCGCCACCGGACAGCTTAAGGGTCAGAGAATCCTCCTTGCCCTTCATCATCACGCCCATCATCGAGGCGCCGGTCAGCAACCGCCCCAGAGCGGCGGTCACCACCGCCGAGGGCTGGTGGATCTGCTCCGCTCGAGCCACCATATCGGTGGAGTCCAAAAACAACGCCATCACCGTGGCATCACGGGTCAGGCAACGAATCAGTTTACCCATGTATAATCTCTCCGTTAATCGTTCTTTTGATGGATGGCGCGGTTTTTCGCCACCAGTACCCAGCGCTGGGCATCCTCTTCGGGTGTCTTAAACGAGCATTCGTCGTATACCGCCAAGAGGTCAAAACCCGCCTCGGTTAGCAGGTTTTTCCAGGTCTGCAGGCTATAGGCCCGCTCCCGCACCGTGTCGGTGAACCGGGAATAGGTGCCGTCCTCCTCTTCCAAGAAGAAGTCCAGCGCCATCTCCACCTCGTGAGTGGCGGGCAGATACCGGTTGCGCCAGGCGCAGAGAAACTCCTCCCGCTCATACACAAAGGCGTTATCCCCCAGCACGTGGGCGTGCTTATAGGGTGTATTGACGTCAAACAGCAGAAGACCGTCCGGGGCGATAAACAACCCCAGACGGCGAAAGATCTCACGCAGGTCTTCGGTATGCAAGATATGGCTCAGACTGTCCAACATACACACGGCGGTATCCACCGTGCCGTAGAGATCCAGCTCACGCATATCCTGGCACAGAAACAGAATGTCCTGCCCCTCTTCGGCGGCCTTTTCCCGGGCCACCGCCAGCATATCCGCCGACAGGTCCACACCGATGACCTCACAGCCGCGCCGGGCCAGCTCCAACGACAGACTCCCGCTGCCGCAGGCCAGATCCAGCACCGCATCGGCACAGCCGCCGTGGCGGGTCACCGCCGCCAACAGATAATCGGCCCAGGCGGCGTAGTCCACGTCGTCGGTCAAGGCGTCGTAAAAGGCGGCAAAAGCGCCATAACCGTTCATCACTTATTCTCCATCCGGTCAAACACCAGAGAATAGGAGTCACAGCCGTATTCCAACGACCGCTTGACGCGGCTGATGGTAGCTGTGGAGGCACCGGTGGACTCCACGATGTCGCTGTATACACGACCGTCGCTGAGCATCTTCGCCACCACCAAACGCTGCGACATCGCCTTCAGTTCGTTAACGGTGCACAAATCCTCAAAGAACTGATAACACTCTTCTTCGGTCTCCAGATGCAGGATGGCGTCAAACAAAAAGTCGACTTCTTTGCTTTTAATTTTCGAGTTCAAGGGAATACCTCCTTTGAATTGGTTTTATTTATCTCTTACATTATACACCAACACTTTCACGTTGTAAAGAGTTAAATTGTGAAACACAAAAAAAGTGCCTCTATTTTCCAACAGAGGCACTTTTTTACATTCTATTTTACGCTATTTTACGCCAAAGCGATCTTATGGTACACCTTTTTACCCTTTTTGATGATGGCCACGCCATCGGTGAAGTCGGTTTCATTCAGGGTGGTGGTGGGATCGGTCACCTTTTGGTCGTTGACCGACACACCGCCCTGCTGTACCAAACGGCGGGCCTCGCCCTTAGAGGCGGCCAGACCGGCGGTCACCATCACGTCCAGAATGCCCATACCGACGGCATCGGCGATGACGGTGGTGGGCATATTCTCGGTGTTACCGGCACCGGAGAACAGCGCCCGGGCAGCGGCCTGTGCCTTCTCCGCCTCCTCCTGACCGTGGACCAGGGCGGTCAGCTCATAGGCCAAGATCTCCTTGGCGGTGTTCAGCTGGCTACCCTCCCAGCTGTCCATCTCGTCGATCTGCTCGATGGGCAGGAAGGTCAGCATCCGCAGGCACTTAAGCACGTCCTGGTCACCCACGTTGCGCCAATACTGGTAGAAATCGTAGGGCGGGGTCTTGTTGGGATCCAGCCACACCGCACCGCTGGCGGTCTTGCCCATCTTCTTGCCCTCGGAGTTGAGCAGCAGGGTGATGGTCATGGCGTGGGCGTCCTTACCCAGTTTGCGGCGGATCAGCTCGGTGCCGCCCAGCATATTGCTCCACTGGTCGTTGCCGCCGAACTGCAGGTTACAGCCGTGGGTCTGGAACAGACGGTAGAAGTCGTAGGACTGCATGATCATATAGTTGAACTCCAGGAAAGACAGACCCTTCTCCATGCGCTGCTTATAGCACTCGGCGCGGAGCATATTGTTGACCGAGAAGCAAGCACCCACCTCGCGGAGCACCTCCACGTAGTTCAGATCCAACAGCCAGTCGGCGTTGTTCACCATCTGAGCCTTGCCCTCACCAAACTCGATAAACCGCTCCATCTGCTTCTTAAAGCAGTCGCAGTTGTGCTGGATCTGCTCCCGGGTCATCATGGAGCGCATATCGGTACGGCCGGAGGGGTCGCCGATCATGGCAGTACCGCCACCGATCAGGGCGATGGGCTTGTTGCCCGCCATCTGAAGACGCTTCATCAGGCATAGCGCCATAAAGTGGCCCACGTGCAGGCTGTCGGCGGTGGGGTCGAAGCCGATATAGAAGGTCGCCTTACCGGCGTTGATCAGTTCTTTAATTTGCTCCTCGTCGGTCACCTGGGCAATCAGGCCGCGGGCAACCAGTTCTTCGTAAACGGTCATTGGTATCTCTCCTAAAAACAGAATGTTGATATTATACTATTATAAACAGTTCGTGTCAAGTCACCGCACGGCGGCGAAGCTCCTCTGCCGCCGACAGGGTGGTGTCCGTGACGGCACCGCCCATAATCCGGGCCAGTTCGCCCAAGCGGGCAGGCTCATCCAGCTCCGCCACCTTGGTGTAGGTGCGGCCTCCCTCCACGGATTTCGCCACCAGCAGGTGGCTGTGACCGCAGGCGGCAATCTGCGCCAGGTGGGTGACGCACAGCACCTGCCGATTACCGGCGATGCCCCGCATCAGGGTGCCCACTTTACTGGCGGCGTGGCCGCTGATGCCGCTGTCCACCTCGTCAAACACCAGCGTGTCGATGTCGTCCACCCGGGCCAGTACACTTTTCAGCGCCAGCATAATCCGGGACAGCTCACCGCCGGAGGCGGTTTTGGCAATCGACTTGGGCGGTTCGCCGGGATTGGAGGAGATGAGAAACTCCACTTTATCCCCGCCCATCGAAGTAAGGGCGGTGGGTTCGATGGACACCGCCAACCGAACGTGGGGCATATCCATAAAGGTTAATTGCTGACACACGTCCTGCTCAAACCGCACCGCCGCCAGTTTGCGGGCTTCGGTGAGTTTTTGCGCGGCGGCAATGGTGGCCTTACGGGCCGCGTCGGACTGACGCTCCAGCTCCGCCACGTACTCGTCAGAGGACTGGATGCTGTCCAGTTCGTTCTGCATCGCTTCCAGCTTGTCCAACAGCGCCTGTTCATTCACCACGTTGTGCTGTTTCATCAATCGGGCGATCCACGCCAAACGATCCTCGATGGCGCTGAGCTCTGCCTCGCTAAAGCAAAGGTCGTCCTCAAAGTCGGCGGCCTCTTCCGCCACCGCCTGCACCTCGTACAAACTGCTCTGCAGTCGGGTTGCCAGCTCTTGCAATTCCGGCGCTACGCCGCTGACGGTGTTCAGCGCCGACACGGCATCGGTCAGCCGGGTCAGGGCACCGGAGGTGCCGCCATTCTCGTCATCCTCCATACAGCCCCGCACCAAACGCAGGGCACCCGCCAACTTTTCACTATGACGGGCCATCTCCCGGCGGGCTGTCAGTTCTGCCTCTTCTCCGGGATGGATCTGAGCCTTTTCCAACGCCGCGATCTGCTGTTCCAGTTGCGCGGTGCGGAACGCTTTTTCCTGTTCGTCCATCGTGGCCGCCTTAATGGCGCGATGGATGCGGCAATATTCCGTATAGGCATTGCCGTACTCCACGATCACCTCTGAGGGAACGCCCAAGCGGTCCAGATACTCCACGTGCCGTTCCGGCTGAAGCAGAGCCTGGTTCTCGTGCTGACCGTGAATATTCACCAGCATCCGACCGATCTGCCGTAGCACCGATACGGTGGTGGGTCTCCCCCCTACCCGGCAGCTGCCCTTTCCGTCGGCGGTGATGCTCCGCTGGATCAGCAGCGTGCCATCCTCCTCCGGAGGCAATTCCAACTCATTCAGCAGGGACACCACCGATGCCGGCAGATCCTCGAACACGCCGGCAATATACGCCTTGTCCGCCCCGGTACGCACCACGTCCCGGGTGATCCGTTCACCCAGCAGGGCGTTGATGGCGTCAATGACGATGGACTTGCCCGCGCCGGTCTCACCGGTGAGGGTGGTTAATCCCGGACCAAAGGAAATATCCGTTTTCTCAATGACCGCTACATTCTCAATATGTAGACTTTGCAGCATGTGTTTTCTTACCTTTCTGCGATGCTCGGGTTTTTCGGTTTACCCCAACATCTTTTTCAGTTCGATCACCAGATCCTCTGCCTCCCGCTCACCGGTGGCAATACAGATAAAGGTGTCGTCACCCGCCAAGGTACCGATGACCTGGCTCCAATGGAGCGAATCCATCGCGGCGCAGGCGGCCTGAGCCATACCCGGCAGACAGTGCACCACCACGATATTCTGGGCGTACTGCACCTGCACCACCGAATCGGCGAAGATGGAATGGAACTTGGCGGAGATGGGCTCGGAGCCGTGCTTGGCGGTGGCATACCGATAGCCGCCACCCTGGCCGGGGGTCTTGACCAGACGCAGTTCCTTAATATCGCGGGATACGGTGGCCTGGGTCACGTTGTAGCCCGCCTGCTTCAGGTGGGCCTGCAGTTCTTCCTGGGTCTCTACGGAATGGCTATTGATGATTTCCAAGATCTTGGCGTGTCTTCTCGTTTTCATACCATTCATCTCCTATCGAGTAATTTGTAACGTAATTTCTCGTAAAAATCGGTATCTGTTAAATTAATCAAATGGACGGCTTTCTCCGAAATACACACTTCCACCGTATCCGTGGGAGCTAAGGGGATATTCTGCTCTCCATCGATGGTGATAAAGGCGGGATTGCCGTCGGCCGTGACGGCTTGCAAGGTTAAAACAATATCGTGGGGCAATACCCGGGAACGGGAATCCAGCGAATGGGGACATACCGGTGTTAACAATAGACACCACACGTCAGGATCGACTACGGGGCCGCCGGCAGAGAGCGAATAGGCCGTAGAGCCGGTGGGGGTAGCCACAATCACACCGTCGCCACGGCAGGTAAGCACCTCAAACTCGCCGCTGTGTACCGTCACGTCCACCAAACGGGACAGACTACCACGGGCGATGACCACCTCGTTCATCGCCAGCAGAGTTTGATCCCCTGTAGCGGTGTGAACGGTAACCTGCAACAAATTACGGCTTTCTACCGCATATTCATCCGACAATAATTGATCCAACTTATCCAGTTCATCCGGCTCCATACCGGCCAAAAAGCCAACATGGCCCCCGTTGATACCCAGAACCGACAGACCCAAAGAACCTGCTGCTTTCGCCACGTGCATAATGGTGCCGTCACCGCCAATAGCAACAACTGTATCGCACCCGTTTAATGCTTCTGCCAACTGAGCGGCCGTTGGCAAGCTTTTCTCTGCACACACCACCCGCACATTGGCCCCCCGCCGCGATAGGCGCTGGCAAACCTCACGTGCCAATTCAACGTTTTCGGTCTTTGCTTGATTGGGAACCACGGCAATCAACATACCGCTTCCTCCTATCTCATTTCAGTTCTTCAAAGGCTGTCTGCACCACGGCGGTCACGTCCACAAACCCGGACGCACCCCGGCGCAGTACCGCCAAATACTCAATGTTTCCTTCACCACCGGTGATGGGCGAGTGGCTCAGCCACACCGGGGCAAGACCCAGTTCTGTGAACAACGCCAGTTGCTCCGCCAAAACCCGGCGATGCTCCTTGGGGTCCTTAACCACGCCGTGTTTGCCGATGGCGGCCTTGCCCGCCTCAAACTGAGGTTTGATGAGACACACCAAGGTGGCCTCAGCCGCCAAATACGGCAGAATGGACGGCAACACCCGGGACAACGGCACAAAGGATACGTCCACCGAGCAGAAATCCACGCTGCCGGCCGGCACCGTCTGAGCCAACGCCGCGCTGCGCACGTCGGTGCCCTCCAGCACCGTCACCCGCTCATCCCCCCGCAGAGAGGGATGCAGCTGATCGTGACCCACGTCCACCGCATACACGTGGGCGGCACCGGACTGCAGCATACAGTCGGTGAAGCCCCCGGTAGAGGCACCCACGTCCATCGCGGTGACCCCGGCCAGGGTCAAGCCCGCCGTTTCAATGGCTTTTTCCAGTTTTAATCCGCCGCGCCCCACGTATTTCGGGGCGGGGGCATCGCAGGTGACCACGTCAGTGACACCCACCCGGCAGGCGGCTTTGGTAACCACTTTCCCGTTAACCGTCACCTGACCGGTAGCCAAGAGCTCCTTGGCTTTTTCACGACCGCTGGCGAAGCCTGCCGTCACTAAATAGGCGTCAAGGCGTTCTCCTTTACTCTCGCTCATAAGCCCTCCGTATGCGCTTGCACAAAGGAGGCGATCCCCTCCACGTCCAAGCCGACCCGGTTCAGACCCTGAGCGGTGGTGCAGGCCCCCAACGTCTCCTCAATGGAACGCACACCATAGCGTCCGGCGTAACCGGCCTTCAGCAGGGCGCTGCCCAGCAATTCGCCCATACCGCCCCGGGTTTCTTCCATCACCAGGACGCAGGCGTATTCTTTTGCGATGGCTACAACGTCGTCGGTCAGCGGCAACACGCGGTTTAGCTTCAGCACCGACAGAGCTTGGTCAGGCTGACTTTCTACATAAGCCTTTACTGCCCCATAGGTGCGACCATAGGTCACCAACAGCACCCCATTCCCCTGCCGGTCGTAATCGTAGGCTTGTCCGGTGGGGAGGTGCTTCTTAAGGATGGGGTCTTCCCCTCCCTTGGGATACCGCAGGGCGGCAATACCGGGGGTATCGTACAGCGCCTGCTTCAGGTGACATTCCAGCTCCGCAAAATTGGAGGGAGCGTACAAGGTGGTGTTGGGGATGGTGCTGAGCATCGCCACGTCGTAGATGCCCTGGTGGGTCTCGCCGTCGTCCGGCACCACGCCGGCCCGGTCGATAGCCAACACAATATGGTTATTCATCAGCGAGGTATCGTTGATCAGCTGATCGTAGCTACGCTGTAAGAAGGTGGAATACACCGCAAACACCGGGATAAGCCCGCCCTTAGCCATACCGGCGGAGAAGGTCACGGCGTGCTCCTCGGCAATGCCGGTATCAAAAAAGCGGGTGGGATATTTTTCGGCAAACTGCTCCAGGCAGGTGCCGCCCACCATAGCGGCGGTGACCGCCACCACTTTTTTATCCTTCTCTGCCAGCTTACACAGGGCATCGCCAAAGCGACAAGAAAAGCTCTCACCGCCGGACACCGGCACGCCGGTATCCGGATCAAACTTTGAAATGCCGTGATAGGTGTCGGGGCTCTGCTCCGCGTAGCTACTGCCCTTACCCTTGACGGTATCCACGTGCAGCACCACAGGACGCCGCACCCGCTTGGCAGTACGCAGAGCCTCGGTCAACGCCTTTATGTCGTGACCGTCCACCGGGCCCATATACCGGAACCCCATATTTTCAAAGAAGGTGGTGTTGGCAAACACTTTGCGCTTAAGCCGTTTGGTATACCGCTTCATCAACCGTACAAGCGGCTTACCGATCAGCGGTATCTTGACCAAAAACCGGCTGATCCGCTCCTTACTCTTCAGGTAGTTCACCTGGTTACGCAGGTTGGACAAATACCGGGCCACAAAGCCCACGTTACGGCTGATGGACATCTTGTTATCGTTGAGGATGACGATCAACCGGTCCTCGCTCCGTCCGGCGTTGCTGAGCCCCTCGTAGGCCAGACCGCCGGTGAGCGCTCCGTCACCGATGACCGCGATGGCATAGCCGTCGTCGCCGGTGAGCGCTTTGGCCTTGGCAATACCGTTGGCCACCGAGATGGAGGTACTGCTGTGCCCCGCCACAAAGGCGTCGTGCTCACTTTCTGCCGGGTTGGGGAATCCGGAAATGCCCCCCTGCTGACGCAGAGAGCCAAACCGCTCGTACCGGTCGGTGAGCAGCTTATGAGCGTAGCACTGGTGCCCCACGTCCCACACGATGGCGTCATGCGGGGTGGTGAACACCCGGTGCAAGGCCACCGTCAGCTCCACCGTGCCCAAATTGGAGGCCAGGTGACCGCCGGTGTGGGACACCGTCTCGATCATGGTCTGACGCAACTGGTCGCAGAGAGCGCTAAGCTCCTCTTTATTCATTTTTTTGACATCTTTGGGAGAATGGATGTCTTCCAATCTCTTCATAGTCAAAACACTCCTTTTAATGATCGCGGGTAAGCAAAGCCTGAGCCAACTGCCGCAGAGAGGCGGCCTCCTCTCCAAACACAGACAGAGCCTCCAGTGCCTGATCGGTGCGCTGTTTGGCCAAGGCGCGCGCCGGCTCCATCCCCAGCAGGGATACGTAGGTATTCTTCTCATTCTCCGAGTCGCTCCCCACCGGTTTACCCAGTGTTTCGGCGGTGGCGGTCACGTCCAGAATGTCATCCACAATTTGGAAGGACAAGCCCACGTTCTCACCATACATCCGCGCGGCCCGCTCCTGCTCCGGGGTAGCACCCGCCAAACGGGCTCCCATCACGCAGGCGGCAATCAGCAGCGCTGCCGTCTTGCCCCGCTGGAGCTCCTCCAGCACCGCAAGGTCGATCTCCCGGCCCTCGCTCTGCAGGTCGATGGTCTGTCCGCCCACCATACCCTCGATGCCGGCGGCATCCGCCAACGCCGAGGCGGCACCCAACACCCGCTCCGGCGACAGCGTGCCGCGATAAGCAGGGTCCAGGGCGGTCTCAAAAGCCAAATTCAGCAGACCGTCACCGGCCAGCAACGCCATGGTCTCGCCGTACACCGTATGGGTGGAGGGACGTCCCCGCCGCATCGGACTGTTGTCCATACAGGGCAGGTCGTCGTGCACCAGAGAATAGGAATGAATCATCTCCAACGCCGCCGCAAAAGGCATAGCCAACTCCGGATCCCCGCCGCACAGGCGGCAGAACTCCAGCACCAGCACCGGGCGAATCCGCTTACCGCCACCGGCACAGGCATAGGCCATCGCCTCCGCCACCACCGTCTGCAAGCCGCCGGTTTTCGGCATATACCCGGGCAGAGCCGCCTCAAAGCGGTCACAATGGGTCTGTAATTGCTCCGTATAGATCCCCATACCGTTACCTCACAAAGACAAATCTTCGCCCATATCCTCACCTTGACGATCCGACAGGGTGGTGGCGGTATCGCCAGCCTCCACCGCGGTGAGTTTGAGAATCTTCTGCTCCGCCTCCCGAATCTGCTTACTGCAATAGGCGGTGAGGGCGGTCCCCTCCTCGAACAGCTTCAGCGAATCGTCCAGAGAGCAACGGCCACCCTCCAGGGTGGTCACGATCTGCTCTAAACGGGCCATCGCCTGCTCAAAAGTCATATCAGCCATTATCCTACGCCTCCTGTTTTTCTGTTACTTCGCACCGCAGGGTGCCATCCGCCAACCGCAGGCGGAGACTCTCCCCCACCTGCACCCGGTTGACGCTGTCCAGCACCTCACCCGCGGCGGTATAGCCGATGGAATAGCCACGGCCCAGCACCTTCAGCGGACTGAGGGCATCCAATTTGGACGCCGCAGCCGCCAACCGCCGGTCTGCCGCCCCCAACTGTTGCTGAGAGGCCGCCACAAACCGCCGGGTCAGATAATCCAGCCGCAAAGACTGCTCCTCGGTATAATACTGCGGCGCCGATAAGCACCGCTTTTCTTTCAGGACACTCAGCCGGGCAGATGCCCCGCTGACGTGATTGCGGGTGGCGGTGGACAGCCGGGCCCGAACGTTATCCATAAAGCTCAAGAGCCGCCCCGCATCCGGCACCGCCAACTCTGCCGCAGCAGAGGGGGTGGGAGCCCGCAGATCGGCTACAAAATCGCAGATGGTAAAATCCGTTTCGTGACCTACGGCGGAAATCACCGGGATGGCAGACTCCGCCACAGCCCGGGCCACCGACTCCTCGTTAAAGGCCCACAGATCCTCAATGGAGCCACCACCCCGCCCCACAATAAGCAGGTCGGCGGCGGAGGCGGCGTTAAACCGCCGGATAGCCTCCACAATGGAGGGGGCGGCACCCTCACCCTGCACCAGCACCGGGCAAAACACCACGTCAGCCAGGGGGTAACGTCGCCCCAGCACGTTGAGGATGTCCCGCACCGCCGCGCCGGTGGGCGAGGTGATCACGCCAACCCGGGTGGGGTATTTGGGAAGCGGCTTTTTACGGCTGTCGTCAAACAGCCCCTCTGCCGCCAACTTCTTTTTCAGTTGTTCAAAGGCAACCTGCAAGGCACCCACGCCATCCGGTTGCATCTCGTCAATATAAATTTGATACCCGCCGGTGTTCTCATAAAGTGAGACCCGTGCCCGGACAATCACCCGCATTCCATCCTCGGGGCGGAATTGAAGTTTGGAGGCACTCCACTTAAACATCACCGCACGTACCGCGGCACCATCATCCTTGAGGGTCATATACATATGCCCGGACTGATAATGGTGGGTGAAATTAGAGATCTCACCACACACCTGCACCGACGCCAGATTGGGGTCCCCCTCCAGCAGGGTTTTGACGTAGTGATTTAGTTGTGCTACCGAAATGACCTTCACAAAACCCCTCCTTTAGGATACACTCAGCCTCTTTCGTGGGCCAGGCGGCACAGGCACGCAATCCCTGCCGCATTATCCGCCGAATACGCCGGCGGGGCAAACCGACCGCCAAACCGGTCGGTGAAACGCTGTTTCAGCAAACTGTTGGACATCACACCGCCGACATACACCACCGGCAGGTCGCCGTACTGACGCAGGAGCGCCTCGGTCATCCCTTCAACGGCTGCCCCCACACTATCCAGGCAGAAACGGGCAATCTCGGCGGGGGGCTCCCCTTTTGCCAAGCGATCCCGGCACTGGTTCTCCACCCCGGAGAGATGGCAGTCGGTGCCACGGAGGGTCGCCTTGGGCTTGTACACACCCTGCGCCTGCAACGCCAGCTGCTCCAGCGCCGGCCCTGCCGGAAAGGTAAGCCCCAGCAGACCGCCTACCCGATCGATGAGCTGACCGGCCTTCAGGTCCAGCGAATGCCCCACCACCCGGCAACGGATCACACACGTCTCGTCCGGCTCTACCAACAAAGCGTCGGTGGTACCGCCGGACACGTGAAAGGCCAAAAAGGGTTGCTCCCTCAGCGATAAGCACTCTGCTCCGGTCAGGGCCGCCATCACGTGGCCCTGCTGGTGGGTAAAGAAATAGACGGGTACACCCAGAACAGCACCCAGCTGCCGGGCCGCACCCGCCCCCACCAAAAAACAGGGCATATAGGAGCCGTCCTTTTGCTGAGGTCGGTCAGAGGCGGCTACCGCCACCACGCCGCCGGTCAGCGGCTGGGCCAGCCGTTCCAAAATCTCCGGCAGCTGGCGGGTGTGGTGAAACACCGCGTCGCTCTGCCGCAGACCCATTTCTCCTGCTTTTACCGGTAGTAGCTGCTTTGCCTGCACCGGCTTGTCCTCCCCCACGGCCAGATACGCCGCCGAGGTGGTATAGTTACTGGTGTCCAGCCCTAAGTAGCCGCTCATACCGGCTCCCGGGAAATGCTGCCCAGGATACCGTTGATAAAGGAGGCGTCCTCCTCGCCACCGTATCGCTTAGCCAGCTCTACCGCCTCGTTGATAGCCACACTCACCGGCGTATTATCGTCGTACAACATCTCATAGATGGCCAGACGCATCACCGCCAACGCCACCCGGGAGATGCGCTCCCGGCTCCACTTGTGGGAATAGGTGTCGATGCGGGCATCAATCTCAGCCAATTTCTCTTCTGCTCCGGTAGCCAGCTCTAACGCAAAAGGCTCCACGATCATCTCGCGGGCATCCTGCGCGTTCTCAGCCAGGTCCATCACCGGCAGGTCGTTAAAGGATTTTTCAAACAGCAGGGCAAAAGCCTGCTCACGGGATTTCCGTCTGGACATAATCGTTCCCCCAGTTTTCATCTTTCGTATATTTATACAACTGTGCTTGAAAAGAAAGCCCTCTCCTGAACGGCAGAGGGCCTGCAATCAATCTTCTTTCTTTTCTTCCATCTTCATGCCCAAAACGTGGACGTTCACACGGGTGACCGCCTTACCGGTCATGGACTGAACGGCGTTCTTAACGTTCTGTTGAACCGCCAGAGCCACCTCCTGGATCTTGACACCCTGCTTGAGGGTCAGGTACAGATCCAGCACCGTCTCATTCTCGTTATTCAGCACCCGTACAGAGCGGGCAGACGCATTGGTAGACATCATACCCCGCATATCACCCGGCCGACCCACCAAAGCGGTGACACCGGGGGTCTCCATAGCGGCGATGCCGGCGATGGAAGCCACCACTTCTTCCGAAATGATGCAGCTGCCCTCTGCGGCCTTGTAATTATTGACATCCATAGCAAATCCTCCTTTGTATTGCAGGAATATAGTCACAGATAGGTGGCGGTCTGAGCAACCGCGATCTACACTTGTCTATTATTATAACACAAAGTTGAAAATAAGCAATCTTTTTATTATAAAAAAATCAAAATTTATAACAAAATTATTTCTCCGCGGCCATAATCTGCACCTGATCCGGGCTGACCGAGGACTGAGAAACCACGATCTCCATAATCTGCAGGCTCTCCTGCTGCTGCAACGCCTCCGCCTGCACCACCACGCTGCACCGTTCGCCGTCGATGTACACCACGCTGTCCAAAAAGCCCTTGGCCATCAGCAGGCTCTCAATGTTGCTCTCCTGCAATACGTTCTCCGCAATAGCGGTCGCCTTTTGGGTCGCCTGTTGCTTTTCCTCAGCCGGGGCCTGGGCGTTGTTCAGCACATCCTGAATCAGCCCCAGCGCCTCCTCCCGGGCCACGGCGCGGTTCTCTCTGGCCTGATCGAAATACCCCAACGGCTTTTCGGCGGGGTCGCTGGGCTGAGCCCCCACAAAGGTGGCGTCCCCCAGATGCTCCCCCTCCCCACCGTCCGAATAACCGGCATTCTCTCCATTGGCTGCCAAGGACGCGTCGCCGGACAGGGCGTAGTTAAGATACACCGCCACACCCATCGCCGCCACCAGCGACAAGGTCATCCATTGTTTCTTTTTGAAATACTGCTTCATCGCTTTCATCGCTACTGCCTCCCTAATTCTGTTTCACCACGCACACCCGGCGCTGAGAAATCTGAAACGCGGTGGTCACCACCTGAGTCACCCGCTCACACACCGCAGGGTTTCCTCCCCCTTCGCACACCACCGCCACCCCCTTAATAGTGGGCTGAAGCTCGGTGAGCTTGAGACCCACCGGACCGGTGTCGGTCTCCACCCGCAGAAAGGTGGTGTCGGTCGTCTGCCCCGCCGCATCCGAGGCGATGCGGGTGTCTGCCGCATACACCGTCTGGGTGCCGGACTCCAACGTCACCAACACCCGGCATCGTCCCACCCCCTCCACCGAAGAGAGCAGGGTGGTGATGCGCTGTTCCAGCGCCTGCTCCACCTGCCGTTCGGAAAGGACGAGCGAAGTGGCGGGCTCCGGCTCCGACCCCATCGGCAACCACTCGGACAGCGCGATGAGCATCACCCCGGCCAATCCCAACCAGAACAGCCACCGCAGTTTGCCGTCTTTCGTCCCGACTCGTTTCAGGAATGTTTGCCACGATTCCTTCATGTCCCTTCCTCCCAAACCGCCACCGTCACCGGCATCCCCAGCCGTCTTTCCGCCACCTGTTTTACCACGTTGGCCCGGCGGGCTACCACCTCGTCCACATAGACGGTGATCTGTCCCATATGTATGCTTCCATCCTCAGCAATATCCATATCCGTCACCACTTTTTTCGCCTCCCAGCCCTGGGTTTCAAAGGATTGATTGAGCATTTGGAGCAGCATCCCATTCACCTGAGATACCGTCTGTTGCCGCATGCGATCGTTCAAATGCCCCATAACGGCGGCGTTCTCATCTGTAAAGTCAGGAAGCTTTACATCGATCTCTCCCCCGAAAATGGGGGACAGCAGCACGCAGAGAAACACACAGGGAAGCACGAACCGCGCCTGCCGTCCCAACGAGGTGTCCGGAAACAGCATTTGCAGCAGGGAACACACCACAGCAGCGGTACACACCGCTATGGCCCACCGGGCTAACCCTTCCATCCCCTCACCTCCCGGAAAAGGCGGTGATCACCGTGGTGGAGATCACCATCAGCAGAGCCAACACCGCCAGCACCGCAATCAGCACCCGCACCGCCCCTGCCGCCGCCTGACACAACCGCTCCAAAGGGGCCAGCCGGAACAGCGCCGCCGTATCGGCGGCGACACGCAGACCGATGCTCCAACAAATACAGCTCAACAGCGGCGGCACCACCACCAGCGCCACCGACAGCAAGCCAAAGCATCCGACGGTGGTGCGCAGCAGGCCGGCACAGCCGGCCACGGTGGAATAGGCCTCCCCCAGCAAGCCCCCCACCACCGGCACAAAACTGGTGAGAGAAAACCGCACCATCCGCCCGCTGAGGCTATCCCCCGCCGAGGCCGCCATCTGCTGAAAGGACAGCAGAAAGGAAAACACGGTGGAAAACAGTCCCAGCACCCACAATATCCCTTTGTGCAGAGTTTGCCCGAACCGATCCAGACAAAAGCCATCCGCCACCGACCCGGTACACCCCAACGCCAGCGACACGATCAGCGCCGGAAACACAGCACCCCGTATCAGCCAGGTCAGCAGTTGAGAGGCACCCATCAGGGTCGCCTGATAGGATACGGCGCTGACGCCCCGCCCCCCGGTAGCCAGCAGGGCGGCGTACACCGGCACGTAGGCAGCCAAAAACACCGTCACCCGCTCCACCGCCTGCCACACCGTTTCTAACAAACCAAACAGAGGAACCAACAGCATACTGCCTGCCCCCAACACCGCCGCACTATGGTAGGTCTGCCGCAAAGCCGGACTGAGGGCAGAGCTCTCCATCCCACTAAACACCGCCGCCATCAGCACCACACCGATCAGCATCCCCATCACCTGCAGGGGGCCTCCGGCCTGTCCGGCGGTCAATTCCATCAGCAGGCCGGTCACCTGCTGAAAACTCAACCCGGTATACGAGTCCGGGTCAAAGGTATCCAACTCCAGTTGATCCAGCAGATCCTGCACGTTCCGCGGAAGCGCACCGGTCAGATCCTCTGCCCCGCTGGCCTGCAGTTGCTGCCGGTACAGCTCCTCCCCAGAGGCGGTTTGCTGAGCCGATACCGGTAAAGAAAGGCAACATAGCCCAAGCGCTACCAGCGCCACCCTCCACCACCGTCTCATCCGGTCACCGCCTGCTGATGGACCACACTCAGGATGAGGGTGAGAATCTGCTCAAACAGCGGCACGGTCAGTAACAGGAGCAAAACGCGCCCCGCCAGCTCCGCCTTGCCCGCCAAAGCACTCTCCCCCGCATCCCGGCAGGTGTCCGCCACGATCTGGGTGAGCAAGCATACCCCGGCGGCCCGGAACACCACCGCAAACGAGCCCTCGGATAAGCCGCCCAGCACCGCCATACGCCGCACCGTGCCGGCCAGGGGCAAAATCTGACGGAGCAGAAAGAGCACCACCACGATACCGGCTAGCAGACTCAAGCCCATTGCCAATTCCGGACGGTGGGTGCGCAACACCGCCGCCAACAACGCCCCACACAGCAAAGCGCCCACCACCGCCACCAGCATCTCCATCACGCTCATAGACCAAACACCGTTTTTACCGTGGCAAACAGGTCGCTGACCTGCACCACCACCATAGACAGCACCACGATCAGCCCCGCTAAGGTGAGCAGCATCCCCTGCTCCTCCCGGCCGGAACGAATCAGTAGCTGGTTGAGCACCGACACAATGATGCCGATGGCGGCAATCTTAAAAATCAAATCCACATCCATGGTCTTCACCTCTACATCAGCAATAACACCAGCGCCCCTCCGCCAGCCAGCCCCATCACCCGATAAACGCGACCTTTGGTGTCCGCCTCCTGCCGCAGTTCCGTCTCCAGCTCCGCTAACCGATCCCGGTAATGGGCGATATGTTCCTCCTGCCGGACTGTGTCGTACCGTCCACAGCCCTCGGCAAACTCCAATAGCAGTTGCCGCCCCGGTGGGGTCAGCTGACCCTCGGCAAAGGCCCGCTCCACCGCCGCCGAAAAAGCGGAGCCAAATCCGGCTTGTTGCAACCCTTTTGCGGTATCCTGCAAGAGGGAAAAATCAGAAAACGCCGGCATCCCCGCCAAGCGTCGCCACAGCTCGTTCATCGGTCGGGCCGTATAGCCCACCTGCTGAATCAGCGTCTGCAATACACGCCGGGTCCGGTCCAAAAACACCACCCGCTGTTGCAGACGATGGGCCGCATAAAGCCCGATCCCGGTTCCCGCCGCCAAGATCAGCAGATACCCAACGAATCCCATCCCGTACCACCTCCGGTTGATACACCCCGCCCGGCACGCCGGGAGAACGGCGTCCGGACAGAAAGACCCAGTTTGAAAATGCCCGTTGCGTGAGCAACAGACAGGGCAAAGGCCGCCACCCCATCTCGGCGGTGGTGCGCCCGTGCAGGGTTGCCACCACCGCCACACCGGCGTGGGCACAGGAGGCCACCGCCGCCGCCTCCCGCTCATCCCCCAGCTCATCAAACAGCACCACCTCCGGAGCCAGACAGCGCACCGCCTGCCGTATCCCCTCGACCTTGGGGTAACCCAACAGCACGTCACAGCCGGGCAAGCGCTCCACACCCGTGATCTCTCCACGCTCGTCCACCACCGTCACCCGATGATGCTGTGCTGCCAACCCGACGGCCAGATCCCGCAGCAAGGTGGTCTTGCCGCTGGAGGGTTCCCCCACCACCAGCGTGCTCTCCGGATGGCCGGAGGCGGTCACCACCCGCCGCAACCACCCGGCACAGCCCCGGACAAACCGGGGCAGACGGATGCACAGCGCCGTCACCGCCTGCACCGAAGCCACCTCACCCTGCCGCATCACCGCGGTGCCGGCAAGTCCCACCCGAATGCCGCCGGGCACCGCCAGATACCCCTGCCGCAATTCCCATTCGTGGGCGTATACCGAGTGGTCACAAAACCGCAAAAAGCAGTCCTCCACCTGCCGGGCAGAGCATAGGACGAGTCCCCGTTGCCTCAGAGCCGTGACCCCATCCACCCCCAGATACCGCTCCCCCTCCGGGAGCGATACGGTCAGGGGGTCCCCGGCCCGCAGGCGCACCTCCTGCACCCGCTGTGCCACCTCCGGCGGCAACCCGGTCAAGCAGTTCATCCACTCCGGCGGCAGATAGGGTTTTAGGATGTTCCAGTTTGTCACGCCTGTCCTCACCTCTTGTCCATATATATGGTCGTCCACCCCGGGATAGAACAAAAAAAGAGCCTACTCCCCGTCGGGAGCAGGCTCATCCTCTTGCGGCGGCATATAGGGGTGGCACCGGTGCGCCCCGCAAAGCAGGCAGGTCACACCGGTGCGGTTCACCTCGTAAATCCGCTGACAAGCGTCGCATTGAAAAACCAAATTTCTTCTCCTTTACCCATTCCACTAATTCAAGATCACAAACCCTAAATTGAGATACAGCGCAAAAATACACCAAATGAAATACGGCAAAAGCAGCCACCCCGCCACCGGAGAAACGGCGCCAAAGCGCACCTTGGTGGCGTACACCGCCACCGTCAGCAAAGCCAGCCACACCGCCGCAAAGCCAATCCACCCCAAGCCAAAGAAAATGGGTGACCACAAAAAGTTGACGGCCAACTGGACATAATAAAGCAACAGGGCGCCGCCGCTATCCTTATCCCCAGAGGTCTGCACCAACCCTGCCGCCACGCCCATCAGCACGTACAGCACCGTCCACGCTACCGGAAACACCCATCCGGGCGGAGACAAGGGCGGTTTTGCCAACCACGTATATTCGTCCATCTCACCGGAAATAAGAGCCGACAAACCGCCCACCGCCAACGCCAACAACACCTGCAGAATATAGGGCTTATACCGTTTCCATAAGCTCATAGCCGAACCCCTCCTTCGGTATGGTATATGCGGCTGACACCCTTCTTTATACCTCCGGCGTCAGACCAAAACTGACCTGTAAGGCACGATCCACCCGATCCATCGACCGATCGTCCAGGCGTCCCATCCGCTCCCGCAACCGCTGCTTGTCCAATGTACGAATCTGCTCCAGCAACACGATGGAATCCTTAGCCAGGCCACTGCCGGATGCCTGCAGCTGGATATGGGTGGGCAGCTTGGTCTTATCCTTTTGACTGGTGATAGCCGCCGCGATCACGGTGGGGCTGAACCGATTGCCTACGTCGTTCTGCACAATCAGCACCGGACGCACACCGCCCTGCTCCGAGCCCACCACCGGGCTGAGATCCGCATAATAAATATCGCCACGATGCACCGTCATCCCTTTCACCTCCCGCACCGGTCGTCTTACCCAAAGTATGGTCGGTTGCCCGCCCCATTATGCAGGCAAACGCAAAAAGACCCGGCGCTAAACCGCACCGGGTCTTTTTCGTTATGGGGTAGATTCCAACGCCTGAAACTCCGTAAAAGTGGCGGAGAGTTCCTCCTCCGGTATGGAGAGGGAAACCGGCGTGCCGGAGGCCGGGTCGCATACCAGCTCATAGGCTTTGCCCTCCACCTGCCCAGTGATCACATAGCCCTCATCCGTGCGACTGCCGGCGTCGTGATCCGCCGACAGCACCCGTGCCAGACAGCAGAGCAGCGCACTCTGGGGCACCTTTTCTGCCGGTACCGCCAGGCTCATCTCCCCCAGCTCCATCTGCATCTCGGTTCCGTCCCAGCGCAGAGCGATCCCATAGAGGGATTTGGGCTGGTCAAACGCCATACGCACCGAACCGTCCTTACCGCAGGTCAGATCCCCCTCCAGGCTCATCTCCCGATAGGTCACCGCCGTATGGCAGGTAAACCCATCGGTGATGGGCGGAGCGGTGGCGGTCTCGCCGCACCCGGTCAAAAACAGCAGTGGCAAGGTGAACAACCACGCAATACGATACACCCATTTGTTCATTGGCAAAGCTCCCTATTTCTCAATTTGCAGAAACAGGTCCGGAAGCTCCTCAATCAGGTCACTGGGCAGCACACTGTGCTGGGATAGCCGCGCCGCGGCTCGATCCCCGGCGACACCGTGGAGGTATACACCGCAGAGCGCCGCCTCATAGGGAGGCATCCCCTGAGCTACCAGAGCGCCGATCATCCCCGCCAATACGTCCCCGCTCCCGCCGGTGGCCATCCCGGGGTTACCGGTAGGATTCTCCAGCAAAGGGTGTCCCGGCGCGGCGATCAGGGTGTGGTGGCCTTTGAGCACCAGGGTAACACCGGTCTGGTCGGCAAACTGGCGGGCCACCTGCCGGCGGTGCTCCTGCACCCAAGCGGCAGAAACGCCCAGCAGCCGTGCCATCTCCCCCGGATGGGGGGTGAGAATGAGAGGAGCCAAAACCGTCTCCTCCACCAATATATGCGGGGCAATGGCATTTATGCCATCCGCATCCAACACCACCGGGCAGGGGCTCCGGCGCAGCACCTGAGCCACCACCTGCGCCACCGCTTCCCCGGTGCCGAGACCGGGGCCGATAACCACCGCCGTGGCATCCGCCACTTTCCGGCAAAGAGGCTCTGCCGCCTCTTGGGACAGGGTGCCGGCACCGGTATCCGGCAGAGGCAAAAACACCGCCTCCGGCACCGCCGAGACCAACAGCGGATACACCTGCTGCGGCACCGCGGCGGTGAGCAGACCCACCCCGCTGCGCAGAGCAGCCCGGGCGCACAACAGCGCCGCCCCGGCCATCCCGTAGCTGCCGCATACCGACACGAGCCGACCGTAGGTGCCCTTATGGCTATCCGCAGGGCGGGGCGTGAAACACGCCGCCACCCGCTCTTTGGTAATGATTTCCGCAGGAATATGGGTCATATCCATCCCTCCAACAAAAAGGAGCTATGCACGTCGGCGCATAGCTCCCCCAGGATTACTCTTCTTCGGCAGGCCGGGCTTTCAGGTCGATGCCCAGCTCTTTGGCGGCGCGCTCGGTATCCATCTGCACCAGCTTGGGCAGGCCGCGATAAAAGGCGCGCAGCACCCGGTCATTGGGCTGAAACACCACGAAGGTGTGACCGTTTTTCTTGCTGTTATAGGTGAAATACCACAGTCCCTCCGCTTTCAGGTCGGGGGCCACCATCACGTGGCGCTGAAACTTGCCCACCGGGGTGGCGGGGTCGTAGGGCTGCAGGGCCTCCACCTTACGGCCGGACACCGACACCAGACGGCGCCGCTTGCGCTGGGCGGTGATCTGATCCACGTCGATGCCGCTGTTGGTGACGCCATCCTCATATACGCAATATTCGTACTCAATATTCTGGGAGGTGATGAGCCACCAAGCCAGCCAGGCGATGCCCGCCAAGGCCAGAATGACCATACCGCCGATATAGCCGCTGAAGATAATGGAGACCGCCGCTAAAATCAGCCCCGCCACAACGGTGCCGACGATGATCGCCCATTCCCGTGCGCCTTTATTCTTCTTGATGATTTGCTCGAAAAAGGTATCCATAATCGTTCTCCTTGCGTTCGGTTTAATGAAATTATTATACACCTACCACCTGCCGAATTCAAGAGGTTCGGGGAATTTTACAAAAAGAAAAAGACGCAAAAACGCCGACTGCCTTTCTATTGACACCGGTGGGTGGGGTTTGGTATAATAAGCCGAGAATGTTCGGAGGAGGGATACTATGGAGAAAAAGATTCTGCTGATTTATACCGGCGGCACCATCGGTATGGTGCGCACCGAGGCGGGCTACGCCCCCCGTGCCGGGTATCTGGAACACTTCTTACGCAGTATACCGGCTCTGCAGGATCCCTCCATGCCCCGGTGGGATCTGTTGGAACTGAACCCGCTGCTGGACTCCTCCAATATGACGGTGCTGGACTGGAACCGCATCGGCGGAATTATTGAGGAACACTACGCCGCCTACGACGGCTTTGTCATTCTCCACGGCACCGACACCATGGCGTATACCGCCTCTGCCCTCTCCTTCTCCCTGGAAAACCTGGACAAGCCGGTGATCATCACCGGGTCGCAGATCCCGCTGTTTGAGGTGCGCAACGATGGTTTGGACAACCTGCTGACCAGTATGGTCATCGCCGGCGAGGGGCGGATCCACGAGGTGGCCCTCTGCTTCTCCAGCAAACTGATGCGGGGCAACCGCAGCGTCAAGACCAGCGCCACCGACCTGTACGCCTTCACCTCCCCCAACTATCCGGCGCTGGCGGAGATCGGCACCACCATCCAATACAACAGTATGATCCCCACCCGACCGGTAAAGGGGCCGTTCCGGGTGCAGGAGCTGAAAAAGATCCCCATCGGCATCATCAAGGTGTTCCCCGGCATCCAGTTTGAGTTGTTTGAGGAAATTATGTCCGAGTCCCTCAAGGGCATCGTACTGGAGGCCTTTGGCGCCGGCAACATCCCCGGCTCCGCCGACGCCATCCTGCCCATCGTGCGGAAGGCCCGGGAGAACGGCACCGTACTGGTCATCTGCTCCCAGTGCCTAAAGGGGTCGGTATCTCTCGGCACCTACGAAACCAGCGCCGCCCTCAAGGAGGCCGGTGCGGTGTGCGCCTATGATATGACCACCGAGGCGGCAGTCGCCAAGCTGTATTATCTGTTCAGCTGCGGCTATGACGCCGACACGGTGAAGCAGAAGATGGAAGAAGACCTGGTGGGCGAACTGAATACTTGATAAAAAAAGACGGTGCAACCGATGGTTGCACCGTCTTTTTATCATTCAATAACAATCCCCTCCGGGGCGGTGATGACGGGGGCTTTGCCCTCCTGCATCTCAATACGCACCACGCCGGTGGGCACGGGGATTTCTACGGTGGCAGAAGCAAACCCTAAAAGGTCGGGGTTCAGCCGAATCCTGGTCATACCCGGCTCTAAAATCTCCAGGCCGGACAGCGCCATCGGCAGGGCATACAGCGGCGTACCGCCCCACCCGTGGCTATGGTCAAAGGGGTAATCGGACTGCTTGTAGAACCCCTCCGGCAGTCCCTTGGGACAGGAGCGGATGGGCTCTTTCCAGTCCTCCAACAGTCTCCGGGTAAACGGATGGGTCAGACCGTTGACCCGCACCGCCTCCAGCACGAAGTGGGCGAAATAGGGCTGAAAATAGCCCAGAGAATCGTCCTCTAAGGTGCGGGTGAGCAGGTCCGCCGGGTTATCGTGCACCCCGAACAGCGCCGCCAGCACGTTGGAGTGACGGCGGTAGTACCGCTTGTCCACATTTTGCGGCATCCACCAACTCACCAGATCCTCCCGAGTGGGAGTGTTCAGGCCCTCAAAATAGAGTTCTTTTTCCGGGTCGTACAAATGGGTGTTGATGGCGTTTTTCAGCGCCGCGGCACGGGTGCGGTAGCGCTCGGCCTTGGCGGCATCTCCCAAGGCTTCGTAGATTTTTACACCATAGATCAGGCCGCCGTAATAGAACAGATTAAGGAAGGTCTGCCCCAGCGCTTTAGGCGGGTGGTGGAGGGAAATATCGTCCACCGTCACCCAGTCCACAAACATATAACTGGGGGGATTCTCCACCAGGCCCTTTTCGTCCAAATAGCCGTGGAAGGTGTCCAGGAGCAGTTCTAACGCATCCTCGCACTTCGTAAGCAGTTCATTGTGTCCGGCAAACAGGTAGGCGTGGTACAGCATCATCACCCAGATCATACTGTAGGTGGCGTGGAACATTTCGCCTTTTTTCACCCGCAGGATGTCGGCGGTGCGCAGTACGTCAAACTCCGCCAACCGCAGGTCGCCGTAGGACAGCGCGGTCATCATCATCTCCACGTAATAGTCGCCGGTGCAGGCCATAGGCTCACAATGGAGCACGCTCTCCGACTCAAACATCTGCATACACTCTTTCAGCGAGTGACGGCAAACGTCCAACACCAGGTTGAGATCCTCATCAGAGGTGGTGGTCATCGCACACCGGGTCACCGGGAAGTGGGTCTCCACCACCGACAGGGTGACGGTGGCGGAGGTGTCGCCGGTATTCTCCGCCAGCACGTGATAACCGCCCACGCTGCGGATGCCGGGACTGATGTACTCGGTGTCCCGGACAAAGACGTACTGCTCGGTGGCCTGAATGACCTCAGTTTCATAGCATTGGAGCGTCATTTCCACCTTAGACTCAGTCCGCACCTTGAGATGGATAAAGCCGGAATACACCAAGGGATACTCAAAATCCCACTCTCCCTTGCTGTGAGGGGCGACGGTGAAGGTGTTGGGCAGGATATCCTGCTCCATCCGGGGCGGGATGGGGGCAGGCGTAGAATGCCAGCGATTGTCGATCTCTACCGCCGGGGCAAAATCGTCCGCTGGCTGAGTACCGTCGTAGTAGTCCGGGGCGGTGTAGGCGTGATTCTTGCGGCACAGCCAGGTAGCATCGGTGGTGATCTCTTCCACCCTGCCGTCCTCCAGTTCTACGGTGCCGTACAGCATAAAGCCACCATGCCCCATAGAAAACTCGTTGATACGCACCGGCATCATCTTCACCCAAGCGTGAAAATCCAGCGTGTTCCCCGCCGGAAACACCTCAGACGTGAAGGAATAATGGGTGGGCCAGGGTACCTCGTTGCTGATGTAAAAGTCGCCGCCGGGGTTGGCGGGGCCGGTGGCCACAAATCCGCCGTTACAATACAGACGGAACTCCGTATCACCGCTATAAGTCAGGGTTGCTTTACGGATTTTTGCCGTAAAGCTATATCCCTTTACAAACTCACAAACCGCATAGTGGTGCGGTTCTTTGTCGCACCAACCATTGATAACGGTGGTCTGCGCATCCGGGTAACGAATGGGGTCTAACCAGATCCAGTTCTGTTTCATTGAGGTACCTCCAGGGTCATATTCTCGAAAAATCGGGTGGCAAAATAGGGGCTTTGGGCCAGGTCGACTACCTCAACAGCGTCCAGCAGGCGGCTTGCCGTTTCTCTCAGCGCGGTATCCAGCAACAACCGGACTGCACCACTCAATGCGGCGTTGCCCACCGGGTCTATACGCTCCGGCAGGATGGGCGGAAGCAGGCCAATATGTATCGCGTTTTGGATATTCAGGTACCGACCAAATCCACCGGCCACCTTGATGCCGGTTAGGTCTGTGACGGGCATTCCGGCGGTGTGAAGCAAGGTGTCGATGCCGGAGCGAATGGCGCTTTTAGAAGTGAGCAAGGCCGCCACATCCTCCGCCGTCAAGGAAATGCCGGGGGCCAACGGCACCGGAGCGGTCTCCCCTAGCATCGCCAGGCAAGCAAGGCCATCCACCAAGCCGCTGCCACAGACACCGGTGGCTTCTGCCCCACCGATGACGTGGGGATACAGCGCGCCATTGACCAGTTCCACCCGGTCGATGGCGCCGGGGGCGGCCACCATTCCGCAGGAGATCCCCACCCCCTCAAAGGCGGGACCGGCGGCGGTGGAGCAGGCGTAGAGCTTTCCGTTTGCGTTCAGCACCATCTCACCGTTGGTGCCGATATCCAACAGCAATTCGCCCTGATTTAGATCGGTAGCCAGCAAGGCGGTGGCGGTGTCGCCGCCGATAAAGGCGGAGACGCAGGGCGCCAAATACACCGCCACACCGGGATAATCGGGCAGAGAAATCCGCTCTCCAAAACGGGAATGACCGGTAAAGGGGGCGGTGGCAAAGGGAGTCACGTCCCTGCCGGTGAGCAAAGTCAGCATCACCGTATTGCCGGTGATCACGATCTCGTCCAGATCGCCGGGAGCAAGGCCTGCCTGTGCCGTCAAGGCGGTCAGCAGGCGTGAAAGACCGGTGCGAATAGCCTTGGTTGTGGGGCTTCCTTTGAGCGTTGCCTCCACCCGGCTGATAACGTCAGCGCCAAAGGCGGCCTGGGGGTTGGGGGCTCCGATCTCTGCCAGCAAGGCTCCGTCTGCGGCGTACAACTGCGCCGCCAAGGTGGTGGTACCGATGTCCACCGCCGCCCCATACCGGGCAAAGCCGGGACGGACACGTGCAGGGGCCTCACCCTCCAGGCAGACGACCATCGGTTCGGCGGACCGGGTCTGTACCCGGCACGCGCCCTGCACCATGGTACAGCAGGCCAGACGAATACCGTCGGTGATCTCCAGGGCGGTCAGGTGGCGCTGTTCCTCTGAGGAAAGCGGGCTGAGTTCCCCCCACGCACGCACCTTACACTTGCCGCAGACGCCTTTTCCCCCACAGGGATGGGGCAGATCGGGCAACAGCGCGCTAAGACGGGTGCCCTCCGGCACGGTGTGGATACGATTATTGAGCGTTACCTGCGCCATCAGGTCACCTCCTTGAGAAATATGACAAAATTATACCACAGATGCCGAAAAAGAGCAAGAAGCAAGTAACAACCTCGCTTAGCGTTAGCGCCGCAATTAACACCTAAGTTAAGCACCTATCTATCCGGTTTCGCCCTCTTGCTCCTTTTTCGGGGGTTCGAGCAACGTTTGTGTACGAAAAAGAAAAACACCACCCGTTGGGTGGTGTTTTTCTTTTTGGCGCGCCCGAAGGGACTCTGAACCTTGGTTTTGCGCCCCTCTTGTGCTTGTCCATCGCTCTACTCGCAAAACCCTGTGAAAATACTTCGTATTTTCGGGGGTTCGAGCAATGTTTGTGTACGAAAAAGAAAAACACCACCCGTTGGGTGGTGTTTTTCTTTTTGGCGCGCCCGAAGGGACTCGAACCCCTGACCTCTTGATTCGTAGTCAAGCACTCTATCCAGCTGAGCTACGAGCGCATAGCGCCTCGTTAGGCAACGGACAGTATTATAACCACTTTTATAGTATTTGTCAATAGATATTGCGAAAAAAGTGCAAAAGAATTTTTCTCTATGGAATCCCTAACTTCATGAATACATATCCGCCTCTGTTTCCGGCAACACTACTCACAATTCCGGTATAAAGGCGGTGATGGGATGACCATATCGGTGTTGAGGACGATCATTCTGTACGGTTTGCTGATCGTCGCCATGCGTTTGATGGGCAAACGGCAATTGGGAGAGCTCCAACCCACCGAGCTGGTAGTCACCCTTCTGCTCTCCGACCTGGCGGCGGTGCCCATGCAGGAGAACGGTCTGCCGCTGCTCAACGGAGTTCTGCCCATTCTGGTGTTGGTGTCGCTGGAATTACTCATCTCCGGAGCCATGCTCAAAAGCCCAAAAATCGCCCGGCTGGTGTCCGGCTCTCCCCTGCCCATCATCCAGGATGGTAAGGTGGACGAAGGTGTGATGCGCCGGCTTCGTATCTCGGTGGACGACCTACTGGAATCCCTGCGGCAACAGGACATCTTCGACATACGGCAGGTGCAGTACGCCATCGCTGAGACCAACGGCCACATCAGCGTGTTTCAGTATCCCAAGACCGGTGAACCGCCGAAGCAGATGCCGGTGGTGGTGATCACCGACGGGGCTCTTTGCGCTTGGGGTATGCAGCTATGTGGCCTGACCGAAGAAAAACTGGGGCGCATCCTGCATAAAGAAAAATGCCGGCAGGAGGACGTATTCCTCATGACCGCCACCAAGGACGGACAGCACCATCTGCTGACCCGTGCCCAGGTGAAAGGCGGTGGCGGATGAAACGGCTATGGGTGGCGGCGGTGCTGCTGTGCGTTGCCGCCGGGCTGTGTCTGTCCGCCTCGCTGTATCAGCACCGCCAGATCGATCGGATGCTGGATACGCTTGACCGATTGGAAACCGCCTATAATAACGAAAACACCGCCGAGGCTTATCGTTTCGCGGAGTGTCTGGTCCGGGAGTACCGAGCGGTGGGGCGGGTGCTCTACTGCTTTATCGCCCACAGCGACCTGGCGGCAAGCCAAGAGACGGTAACCCTGCTCCCGGCTCTACTGCAACACGGCGGGCAGGAAGAGCTGACTATGGAGATTGCCCGATTGCGAGAGCAGCTGCTCCATCTGCGGGAAATTGACGACCCGCTGTGGCAGAATATCTTATAAAAAAACTCCGTTCTCAAACAAGAACGGAGTTTTTCTTTTCTTTATTCCTTTGGATAAAAGCCGTCGGTGGCCCCGCCCACGTAACGGGACAGGATGTTGATGTGGTCGTAGGTGGCTTTATAATTACCGCTACCGCCCATGGTCACAATGACGTAATCGTGACCGTTGTCCCCCTCGGCATAACTGGCCATGGTGTGCTTGGCCTCGTAGGTATAGCCGGTCTTGCCGCCGATGATGGTCGCGCCGGTGGGCTCATCGCCGTACATCCGCTCAAACATCGTGCTCTCCCAGGTCAGGCCCTCCGGATTCTGGGGGGTGGAGGCAGAGGTATACTTCACCGTGGTCAGCACCTTCCGACAGGTCTCATTCTTCATCGCCTCCATCAGGATCAGCGCCATATCCAGGGGGGTGGTATAATGGTCGCCGCTGTGCAGACCGCTGGAATTGACAAAATGGGTATTCTTAAGCCCTAATTCCTCTGCCCGCTGATTCATCATCGCGGCAAACCCTTCCTCCGAGCCACCCACGACCACCTCTAAGGCGGCGGTGGCATCGGCGCCGGAGGGCAGAATACAGCCATACAGCAGATCCCGCAACTTGACCTGCTCCTTATTCTTAAAGCCCGCCATAGAGGCGCCCTGCTGATAGCCAGGGTCGGTAATGGCGTAGGATATTTCAAAGGTGGCCTCCAGATCCGGGATGTTCTCCACCGCCACCAGCAGGGTCATCATCTTGGTGATGGAGGCGGGATACTTCGGTACCTCCGGCTGTTTCTGAGCCACGATGCGTCCCTCGGTCACATCCACCAAAACGGCGTACTGCGCATCCACAAAGCTCCCCATTTCCACCGTGTCCTTATCCGCCTTTAGGGTCGGGACAGCGGGCTTCTCCAGCGTGGTGGGAGCGGCAGAGGGCTTTGCCGGGGTTTCTACCACCGGAGAGACGGTCTCCTCGGGGGACAGCAAAGCCAACGTACCGGCCACCGCCGCCACCAGCAGGATCACCGCACAGAGCAGTAGTCCGGCACGGCGTAGCCACAGCATTCTCTTTTTCTTCCGCCATTGGCGGTATCGTCCCGAGTCGTATTGCTGACTCATACACTCACTTCCTTTATCCACAGGCATAACCGGCAAAAGCCTCCGGGATACCGGAGGCTTTTTGCTTATTTCGTTCGTTGCTGTTCCTTAAGGGTGGCGGTAACGCTCAGCGAAGTCACCTGACCGGTGCGCGGATCCGAGCGCAACATCTTGAGGGTAACCTTATCCCCCACCTTATGCTTCGCCAACTGAGCCCGCAGGGTACCGTAATCGGTGACGGTAACGCCGTCAACCTCCACGATCAGGTCGCCGACCTGAGCCTGGGTGCCCTCTAAGCAGGAGCCCTTCTCAATGGTGGCGATCATAAAACCCTTATAGATGCCGGAGTCCACCGTGTCACCGGTGATGCCCAGCGCCACACGCCCCTTGACGTAGCCGTATTTCATCAGCGAGTCAATGATCACCTTGGCCTCGTTGATGGGGATAGAGAAGCCCAGACCCTCATAGCCGGTGGCGGCGATCTTGGCGGAGTTAATGCCCACCACCAGCCCCTGCTTATTCAGCAGAGGGCCGCCGGAGTTGCCGTAGTTGATGGCCAGATCCACCTGCAGGCACTTGATGGCGTAGCCGGTGTCGTCGTACACGTCGCGGGCTTTAGCCGAGACGATGCCCTGCGTCGCGGTCCAGGACAGGCCGGCCGCGTTGCCCAGCGCCACCACCCGTGCGCCCACCGCCAGCTTATCGCTGTCGCCAAACTTGGCCGGGGTCAGGTTGGTCGCCTTGATCTTGATCACCGCCAGATCAGTGGACTCATCCACACCCACGATGGTAGCCCCCTCATAGGTGGTGCCGTCGTAGGTGGTCACGTCCACCCGGTCGAAAGGCTGGCCGGTGCTCTCATTCACCACACAGTGGCGGTTGGTGACGATGTAGCCGTCCTTGGTCATCACAATACCGGTGGAGCCGCCGGCTTCCTCCAGGTTGCTCTCGCCAAAATAGAAGTTATTGGTTTTGCTGTAAGCGGTGAGCACCACGGTGGAGTCGTAGTTGAGGTTGACGATCTCCTCGGTGCTCAGACCGCCGTCGTTGGTATCCCACGTATCGATCTGCAACACCGGAGCATTCTCATTGTACTCGTGGTCGCCGCCAGCATTCTGGATCTGCTGCGCGTCGTCGGGGGCGGTGATCTCCTCCCCCTCAGCGGGGTTGTTAAACAAGGAGGAATGCTTGACGAAATAATAGGTGCCGCCAAACAAGCCGATCAAAAGGGCCAAGGCCCCCACCACCGCCAACAACTTGACCCAAACCGACGAAGTGGGTTGGGGGTGTTCTTCGGTCGGGGCAGACGAACTGCCGGAACCGTAATATCCCCGCTCATAGGGCGGATGGGGCGGCTGATAGGACACAGCCGGCGGGGTGACCGGAGCAACCGGGGTCACCGGCTCCTCGGTCGGAGTCTGTTCAGACGGAGCAGGGACCGGCTCCGAAACGGGAGCGGCGGTTTCCTCCGGGGTGTTCTGCGGATTCCACTGATCGGGCATAAAAAAGCACAACCTTTCTGCTTTGTGTAACTATAAGATACCATCAAAATGTGACAAAACTTTGAATGAAATGTAAGTGTTTTACTAATTTATTTGAGCGGCACCCAGAAACTAAACTCGGTGAATTCGCCCTCCACCGATCGCACCGCGACCTCGCCACCGTGGAGACGGACGACCGTATGCACGATGTACAGACCCAGTCCCACGCCGTTTTTATCCAAACTGCGGGAGCGATCACTTTTATAAAACCGCTCAAAAATCCGGGGCATCTCGTCGGCGGGGATGCCGGCACCGGTGTTGCGGATGACCACCTGTGCCCGGTTATCCACCCGCTGCAAGCGCAGATCAATACTACCGCCCTCGTTGGTAAACTTGATGGCATTGTCCACCAGGTTATACAGCACCTGATTCAGCAGGTCGTAGTCCCCTTCCACCTCCAGGCGGTCACATTCTTCCAGGCCGGTGATGGTCAGGCGCTTTTGCTCAATGCGCTGCTCCGAAGCCACCAGCACGCTGCAGACCACCTCGGTCAGATCCAAACGCACCCGGTTCATCTTCAGCTCGCCGCTGTCGATGCGGGACAGATCCAGCATCGAGTGCACCAGCCGGGACAGACGCTTGACCTCGTCGGACACGATCTTCATATAATAGGCCTGTTTCTCCGGCGGGATGGTGCCATCCATCATCCCATCCAGAAAACCGGCGATGGTGGTCATGGGCGTTTTTAACTCGTGAGATACGTTGGCAATAAAACTGCGGCGCATCATCTCCACCGAGGAGAGGGACACCGCCATACTGTTGAGCGCCTCGCCCAGCTCGGCCACCTCGTCCTTGCCTTTGACCTTGACCCGGACGCTAAAATCCCCCTCGGCAAACCGACGGGTGGCTTCGGCCATCCGCCGCAGGGGACGGACAAACCGATCCGCCATCCACCACACCACGATGAGGCACAAACTCAGCGCCACCAACACCGAAATGGCGTAAATGCGGATATTGTCCTTGACCGTTTCGCTCAAGGCGTCTGCCGGAGCGGAGGCGAACACATAACCCAGCACCTCGCCGAACTGATTGCGCAGCGGCGCGGCGGCGGTATAGTGGCGGGTGGAATATACGCCGCCCAAACGGCCTACCTCATAGTACCCGTTTTTCACCTTGGGGATCACGGCCTCAAGCGAGTCATACTGCCGCACCGGGGTGGAATAGAGCTCCTCGCTCACCACCAGGACCAAACCGTTGGAATCGGTCACCACGAAGGTGGCATCAATGGCCTCGGCCACGCCGTTGAGCAGCAGCGACAGTTGCTCTTTTCGCACCATATATTCCGGACGGCCATCCATACCCACAGAGGTGAACATAAACCGCTCTGCCTGCCCGGCAACATTTTGCACATTCTCAGACAGCAGAGATTCCTTTTCCTCTGCCAGGGCATCGGCGGTGAGAAAGATCTGCAACAGGGTCATGGACAGAAAGCCGAATATGACCACCAAAGAGATGACCAGCAAATATTTTGAAAAAACACTTTTAAACATACAGAGTTGCCTCCGTTAATTCTGCACCTCGAATTTGTAGCCCACACCCCACACCGTCTTAAGATTCCACCGGTCGGATACTCCGTCCAGCTTCTCACGCAGACGTTTGACATGGACGTCTACGGTGCGGCTGTCGCCGTAGTATTCAAAGCCCCACACCTCATCCAGCAGCTGATCCCGGGTGAATACCCGGTTGGGATTGCTGGCTAAGTGATAAATGAGTTCCATCTCCTTGGGCGGGGTGTCGATGACCTTGCCGTCCACCCGCAGCTCATAGTTCTCCATATTGATGGACAATCCCTCGTATTCCACCACCCGGGCTTTTTTCTGGTCGTTGACGCCGCTGCGGCGCAGCACCGCTCGGATACGGGCAATCACCTCTTTGGTCTCAAAGGGCTTGACGATATAATCGTCCGCCCCCAGTTCCAGACCCAGCACCCGGTCGAATACCTCGCCTTTGGCGGTGACCATAATGATGGGGCACTGAGATTTCTTGCGGATCTCCCGGCACACCTGCCATCCGTCCAGACGGGGCATCATCACGTCCAGAAGCACCAGATCCGGCTTGGCTGTGTCAAACGCCGCCAAAGCCTGCTCGCCATCCGGCATCACCACAGCCTCAAATCCTTCTTTTTCTAAATACAGGCGCAACAATTCGCAGATGTTGCTGTCGTCGTCCACGACCATAATTTTGATATCCGTCATTATTGCTACCTCCTTTGCGGTATTGTACTTAGTTTAGCACAATTTACCCGCCGGTATATGAACAGAAAATAAATTATTCTTCCAAAATGGTGCAAATCAGGTAATTGGACAACAAAAAGCCCTCACGGGTCAAACGAATGCCGGTTTCATCCACCGTCACCAGGTTACGGGGCAACCGGGTGGCGTTATCCCGCCATCCGGCGGGCAGAGCGGTACCGTAGCGGCGGCAAAACCCCTCTTCGGTCAAGCCCTCGGTCAGACGTAAACGGAGCAGAGCGTACTCCGCCGGGCTACCCACCGCCGGGCCCTCAGCCGGGTCGTCAACAGGGGCACCGCCGGCTAGATAATAGGCGGTATCCCGGGGATAGGTGAACCGCCGCCCCAAAAAGCAGGAGCTGGCGGCGGGGCCCAACCCCAAATAGGGTCGACTGTCCCAATATTTCAGATTATGGCGGCTCTCGTGGCCGGGCTTGGCGGTGTTGGAGATCTCATATTGGTGATACCCCAGCGCGTCTAGCCGCTCCATCGCCGCCAGATACAGGTCAGCGGTGGCATCCTCCCCCGGCAACGGCGGAGGACAATGCCCAAACGGGGTGTCCGGCTCAAGCTTCAGCAGATAGGCTGACACGTGGGTGGCCCCCAAATCGGCGGCCCGCTCCACGCTGGTCAGCGCCGTTTTCTCCGTCTGGCCGGAGATGCCCAGCATCACGTCTAAGGAGACATTCTCAAGCCCGGCCCGGCGGGCATCGCTCACCGTCCGCTCTACGTCGGCGGGGGTATGACGGCGGCCAAGCAACGCCAGCTCTGCCGGGACGGCAGACTGCATTCCCAGGCTCAGCCGATTCCCCCCCGCGGCGGCAAAGGCGGCCAACGTGTTTGCTAGGTTATCCGCCGGATTGGCCTCCAGGGTGATCTCGGGGTGGTTATCCAACAGGCCAAACAGGACATCCGCTTTCTTAATCAGCGCCGCCAACCGGGCTCCGCCCAGCAGGGCGGGTGTGCCGCCGCCAAAGTACAGCGTATCAGCGGTAACCGGAGCTTTCTCTGCCCATCGCTCCATCGAAGCCATCACCCCGGTCACGTAGGCATCCAGCTGCTCCTCTCCCCCCAACGGGAGAGAATAAAAATCGCAGTAGGGACATTTGGACACGCAAAACGGCGTGTGAATATATAATCCGATGGGTTGCATACCGCACCTCCCTACTACATTTAGTGTCTATTTTAACATATATCACAATTTATCGCAAGATAAATCGGTGAAATCACCCCTTGACCGGGAGAAAAATTCAAGGTATAATAAGAAAAAACAAATTTCGACAGGGAGGAACTCTGTTATGGAGACGATGAATCAAGTAACCCTCACTATCTGCGGCACCGATTACGTGGTGACCACCGACGAGACCCCCGGCTATATGCAGGAGCTGGCGGCACAGCTGGATGCCCGCATCCGCAACGTGATGAACGCCAACGACCGCACCAGCCTGGTGATGGCCACCGTGATGACCGCCCTGATGCAGGCCGACGAGGCCAAAAAGGCAGCCCAGTCTGCCGACAACCTGCGTAAGCAGCTCAAGACCTTCTTTGACGACAACAACCGCACCCGCGTAGAGAGCGAGAGCCTGCGCCGCGAGGTGGCTCAGTTGCGCCGCGAGAAGGAAGAACTGGAAAGAAAGTTGGCTATGCGATGAAAACTCCCCTGCCGGAAGTATTAGCCCCGGTGGGTAGCCCTGAATGCCTAACGGCGGCGGTACGATGCGGTGCCGCCGCCGTTTATTTAGGTGTGGAGGGATTTAATGCCCGCCGCAGCGCCCACAATTTCACCACCGAATCCCTGCGGGAGGCGGTGGCGTATTGCCGCGCCCGGAGGGTGAAGGTGTATCTCACCCTCAACACCCTCATCCGGGAGGAAGAGCTGGACGCAGCGGTGGACACCGCCATCAGGGCCGCAGAATGCGGCGTGGACGCCCTCATTCTGCAGGACGTGGGTCTGGCACGGCGGCTCTCCGCCGTGATGCCGGGCATGCCGCTACACGCCTCCACCCAACTCAGTTGCCACACCCCTGAGGGGGTCAAGTTCCTGCGGGATGCCGGCTTTACGCGGGTGGTGCTGGCCCGGGAGATGAGCCGGGAGGAAATAGCCGCTTGCGTCGACCTGGGGGTGGAGCTGGAGGTGTTTGTCAACGGAGCGCTGTGTATGAGCGTGTCGGGACAATGCTATTTCTCCGCCATGCTGGGCGGTCGCAGCGGCAACCGGGGTGCCTGCGCCCAACCTTGCCGTCTGCCCTTTGAACCCACCGGTGATCGGCCCCGCCCCTGTCCCCCGGACAAGGCGGCGCTGAGTCTCAAAGACAACTGTCTGATTGATTATGTGAACGAAATGGCCGCGTTGGGCATCACCTCGCTGAAAATCGAGGGACGAATGAAGCGCCCTGAGTACGTGGCCGCCGCCACCGCCGTCTATGCCGGCGCGGTGCGGGGGGAGATCCCCTCCCCCGCCGAGCTAGAACGGCTACGCAGCGTCTTTTCCCGCTCCGGGTTCACCGACGGCTATTACACCCACCAACTAGGTGGGGAGATGTTCGGTGTGCGCCGCCACGAGGACGTGACCGCCGCCGCCCCGGTGCTGAAAGAACTGGCCCGCCTATACGACAAAGAGGTACCGCTGGTGCCGGTGACGATGGCGTTCACCCTCACCCGTCAGGAAAGCAAGCTGACCCTCCGGGACGGTGAGAACGAGATCGTGGTCAAGGGGGTTGGCGGCGAAGTGGCCCAAAACCGCCCCCTGGATAAAGGCCGCGTGGAGGAGCAACTGCGCAAGACCGGTGGCACCCCCTACTACGTCACCGACGTAAACGTGACCCTGGACGAGGGGTTGACCCTGCCCATGTCCGTTTTGAACGCGCTACGGCGAGAGAGTATTGCAAAATTAGACGACAAGCGTTCCGCCTTTACACCCCGCAAATGCGATAACCGTGCGGCTTTCACCGCCCTGCCAGTGTTTGCACCGGGTAAGACCCGGACGGTGGCGCGATTGCAAAACGCCGCCCAATACAGCGAAAAACTGGGGGCCGATATTGTCCTATTGCCCCTTTCCACCCCCGCCAACAGACTCTCCGCCATCGCCAAACAGGTGACGGTTGGGGTAGAGATTCCCCGAGGGATGTTTGGGCAGGAGGAGAGCTTCCGCGCCGGGCTGACCTCCGCCAAAGCCGCCGGTGCCAAGCTGGCTCTGTGCAGCAACGTGGGGGCATTGCCCCTGGCTATTGAAGCCGGTCTTACGCCGATGGGTGGATTTGGCCTGAACCTGACCAACCGAGAGGCGCTGAATTTCTATGCTGAGCAAGGGCTGAAAATGGCCACCCTGTCGATGGAACTGACCGCCGGGCAGATGAAACGGCTGTTGCCCGCTCCCCTGCCCGTAGGTCTGATGGTGTACGGTCATCAGCCGTTGATGCTCACCCGCAACTGCCCCCGCAAATCCGCTCAGGGTTCCTGCAAGGGGTGTCGCAACCAGGGTATCACCGACCGCACCGGCACCGCCTTTCCGGTGGTGTGCGAAGCCGGCTGCGCCGAGGTGCTCAACAGCGTGCCCCTCTGGTGGGGCGACCGTCTGAACGACCTGCCGACGGTGGATTTTCACCTATACCACTTTACGGTAGAGGATGCCGAGCGGTGTGCCGCCGTCATCGCCGCCTATCAGCAGGGCGGCAAGCCGCCGGCGGCGATCACACGAGGGCTGTATAAGCGGGGCGTGGAGTGATTTTCTAACCCAAAAGGCGAGACGTATAAACGTCTCGCCTTTTGCAACCTCTTGACAAATTCCTCACACAAAGTATATTATAAGAATAAACAAATGATATCCTAATTCTGGATGCTCCTCTTTTTTGTCATAAAGGAAAGGTGATTGGAATGATCTTTTTAAAGAAGACTCTATCCGTTGTTTTATCTCTATTGCTTCTTGTCGGATGCGTTGCGGTGGCTCCGGTGTCCGTTTCAGCCGCCACCGAAAAAGTAACTTTTAAAAACGGTGCCTGGATCGATGCAAAAGGCTATCAACTGATTGCTCTCGGCAGTAAGCGGGATATGTACATCGTCGGTGTTTACGACAATTACCTGGATGCCGGTTGGAGCAACGGCAATTCCCGTGTTCTTGGAATGTCTGCAGATTTCGATTATTGCCGGATCACCGCCCGCAAAGAAGGCTATGCCACCGTCACCGGATGGTGTACCACCTATTATCGCTTTAATAAAGTTTACGATGAGCGCTACACCCAGGAGACCTATAAATTCCACGTAGTTAAGCCCATCAAGGCCCTCAAGCTGCCGAAAACCCAATCCGTCACATTAGGAAAGACCGTTAAACTAAAGGCCACCTATACCCCAAACAGTGTGTATTCTTTCTATGCCTCTAATGTTAAATTCACTTCTTCCAATAAGGCTGTGGCAACCGTAAGTTCCGATGGTACCGTGACCCCAAAAAAACCGGGAACCGTCACCATCACGGCAAAATCAGCCAACGGACTGACAGCCCAATGTAAGGTGACTGTCAAGCGGCCAGTCCTCAAGAGCATCAAGCTGAACAAAACTTCCGCTACCATAGGTATCGGCAAGACCCTAAAACTGGCTCCCACCTACAACCCAACCCAAGCATACGGGAAGGTGACCTATACCACCAGCAATAAAAAAATTGCTACCGTCACCGCCGCCGGCACCGTCAAAGGAATCAAAGCTGGTACCGTCACTATCACCGCCAGAGTGAACTCCAAAATTAAGGCAACCTGTAAAATTACGGTGGCACCCTACCCCACCAAGGTGACGCTAAACAAAAGTTCCCTCACCCTAGCCACCAACAAAACCTACACCCTCAAGCACACCTTTAATTCCACCAAGGCCCGAGCTGACGTCACCTGGAGCAGCAGCAACACTAAGGTGGCTAAGGTCAACAGCAAGGGAAAAATCACACCGATAGCGCCGGGCAAAGCCACCATAACAATCAAAACCGCCAACGGCAAAAAGGATACCTGCAAAGTAACGGTGCGCTATCCCACCCCAACAAAGGTGAACATCACCAAGTCTAGAATCACTCTCTCGCTCAAAGAGACCGCCACTCTGAATTATGAAATATCCCCCACCAAGTATTACGGCACCCCTAAGTGGACCAGCTCCGACACCTCGGTCGTCAAGGTCAACAGCAAAGGAAAGATCACACCGATTTCTCTAGGCACCGCCACCATCACTCTCAAGGTGGGCAGTAAGTCGGACACCTGCAAGGTGGTGGTAAACCGCCGCACTTTGGATCCGGCCAAATACCTCAAATTTCAAACAACCCCCTGCAGCCAAAAACGCTATACAAACTATAAAGAGATATGGATACAAGATGCCTCTGGCCAAGGCTTTTCCCTGTTGAACGATCCCTCTCTAGGCGACACCTTTATTGAGTATTATTCGTCTGAAGCTTGGGATTTCAAGCAATTCTCCGCCAAGGTGTTTACCAACGGCTATGGCTATGATAACCATTTTTCGTACAACTGGAATTATAGCAAAACCTACGTCGGTGAGGTCCAGAAACAGTACGAACTGAATACCGGCCAAAAGGATCAAACGTATTTGACCTATATTGCCACTTCCGGCGATTACGAGTTTATGGATTACGGAACCTCTTTCCAGTTCTTCATTCTATTCGACGGTCTAAAATACCAGGTAAATTTAACTGTTCCGAGCTCCGACATCGGCCCACAGGAAGGCTATTTTACTCGAATAAAATAATGAACGTTGTCGCCAAAGGAGGACTGTACAAACGAGGGATGGAGTGAACTCCCTCCGTCACGGCTGTCGCCGTGCCACCTCCCTCAAGAGGGAGGCTAAGCCCTACTTAAATAATGCAAAAAAACAGCACCGGATGTCCGGTGCTGTTTTTTATCATAGGTTTTCGTTTACCATTATTTTTTGACCGCATCGATACGAGCCTCAGCGGCGGCTTTACGCTCGTTAGCGGCGGCAATCTGCTCATCCCGCTGCTTCTGCATAACCGCTTGACGCCGCTTAGGATCCCCCGTTGCCTTTGCCTCTTCCCACTGGGCCTTAGATTCCGCTTTAGCGGCGGCAAAATTGGCCTTGTCTACTTGATGCTGAGCCTTAGTGCTCTCCTTCATATCCTCAAATGCTTTTTTAAAAAAATGTTTCATTATACGTCATTCCTTTCTTGCTTTTTCTTTATTCCAACACAAAACTCATCCACGGCTTACGACCGAAGATGCACTCCTCAATGGTGTCGGCAATCTCCTCGATCGATTCCTTGCAGCCGTTTTTCAGCCAAAGCGTAACAATAGCGGTAACGCCGTTCAGGTAATACTGTATCACATAGGGTCGCCGCACCTCTGAATACCCAAAATGCGCCAAGATCGGTTCAAACACCTGCTCATACATTCTCCGAAATACTCGGTCAAATCCCAGAGTGCCTATATTGGATAAGGCGGCAGAAAACACCCAGCGGTGATCCATAATATAACTCAGGTACGGATACAGATATTGCTCTGTAATAAAGTTGAGTTTTTGCTCTTCCCCGCCCTTTAGAGCGGTGGTCAGATCCACATCCTTCTGCGGAAAATAGGCACGAAAATCGTTGATCAGATAACGGGTAGTCTCCTCCAGCAAGTCGCCTAAGGTTTCGTAATGCAGGTAAAAAGTGGAGCGATTTACCCCCGCTATCTTGCAAATCTCGCTAACTGTAATATAGGCAAAATCCTTGACTTCCAACAAAGACACCAAGGCCTCATCCATTTTTTTAGCGGTGTTGAAATACTTGCTTTCTGAACGATTCATAAAGAATCCTCCCTTTTGGCGATTACTCCTCGCTGATTTCGCGGGCCAGCTCGATAATCTCAAAGGCGTATTTTTGTTTCCCCTTTTCCAGCAGGCGCAGATAGATGGGATAATTCACCCCACAACCCACCATACCGATACAGCCGATGATAATGCCCGCCACCAACCAGAAGATACCACCGCCGATGATCTGCATCGACAAGCACATACCCAGGCCAAACACGAGAGCGGATATAATTCCGCAAGCATAAGTGAAGATGGTGGCAGGCAGTTTGGCCTTGCGGTCCAGCTTGCGTAAAGCAACAATTTTGGAATCGTCCTTAGGGGCGTATTCCTTAGCAATAGACTCTGCGTAAATTTTGTTTGTGTTCATCATGTTGTTCTCCTTTCAAGTTTGTACCTCTATTGTACCGCCCAAGGAGAAATAACGGAACAACACGGTTAGCTCTTTTTGTTGATTTGAAAACAGCCTACCCGGTTTTGGGTAGGCTGTTGCAATTATTTCAGGAAACCGCTGACGATCTGCTCCTCGGCCTCCTGCTCGGTGAGGCCCAGGGTCATCAGCTTGATCAGCTGTTCGCCGGCGATCTTGCCGATGGCGGCCTCGTGGATGAGAGCCGCGTCCAGATGATTGGCGGTGACCTCCGGGATGGCGCTGACCGAGGCGTGATCCATAATGATGGCATCGCACTCGGAATGGGCGGAGCACTTGGCGTTGCCGTTGATCTGAGAGCGGAACACCTGCCGGGATTCGCCCTTGGCCACCGAGCGGGACATCAACTGGCAAGAGGCATCCTCGCCGTTTAAGTCCACCTTAAAGTTGGTCTCTGCCAACTGCTGGCCGTGGGTCATAATCTTCTCCCGGACGATAAGGGTGGCACCGGCGGCCAGGGTGGCCTCGGTCTCCCGGATGGTGGAGGTGACCCCCTTGATCTGGGTGGACTCCATCTCCATATAGGCGTCCTCGGCCAGGTCGATGATGGTGGTGGGGTTCATCACCCGCTGGCCGTTGCCGTCGCCATCGCCATAATGCTTTTCAACGTATTTCAGCTTCGCCCCCGCCGCCAGGTGGAAGGCGTGGATGCCGTCGTGGCGGCTCTCCTCGTCGCCGGCGTTGTGGATACCGCAGCCGGCCACAATGGTGATATCCGCCCCCTCACCCACAAAGAAGTCATTATAGACCATTTCGGTATGACCGCTTTGGCTGAGGATCACCGGGATATGCACGCTTTCATTCTTGGTGCCGGGTTTAATGATGATGTCGATACCGGGCTTGTCCGTTTTGGTGACAATGTCGATGTTCTCGGTGGTATTGCGTCCGGCCATCTCGCCATTGGCGCGGATGTTGTAGGCGCCTTGGGGTACTTCATGCAGGTCGGCAATCTGCTCCAGCAGATGTTTTTGAATGTTATCCATTTCCGGCACCCCCTTACATCTTATCGGTCAGCACCGAACAGGGGGTGCTGGCCGCCAACAGGTCGGGCAGGATATCCTGACGGCTGCCCTCGGTGCGGATCTGACCGTTTGCCACCACGATCACCCGATCGGCGATGTTGAGGATCCGCTCTTGGTGGGAGATGATCATAATGGAACCGCCCAGCTTCTCGTGCATCTTCTCAAACACCTGAATGAGGTTATTAAAGCTCCACAGGTCGATGCCCGCCTCCGGCTCGTCAAAGATGGACAGTTTGGTGCCACGGGCCATAATCATAGCGATCTCGATGCGCTTTAATTCGCCGCCGGAGAGGCTGGCGTTGATCTCTCGGTGGATATACTCACGAGCGCACAGACCCACCTCGGACAGGTAGTTGCAGGCCTCAGAGATGGAGATCGGACGTCCCGCCGCCAGGGTGATGAGATCCTGGACGGTGAGCCCCTTAAACCGTACCGGCTGCTGAAAGGCAAAGGAAACGCCCTTTCGAGCCCGCTCAGTGATGGACAGACCGGTGATATCCTCGCCATCCAGCAGAATCTGACCGGACGTGGGGGTGATAATACCGGCGATCACCTTGGCCAGGGTGGATTTACCGCCGCCGTTGGGGCCGGTGATGGCCACAAACCGCTCATCGATGGTCAAATTCACATCGTGGAGGATGTCCAGTTGTTCGCCGGACTCGGTCTCCACCGTATAAGTAATGTGTTTTAGTTCTAGCATAGGTGTTCCTCTTTTTTATTCAGTGGTAGAATCGTTCTCAACAATATAATAGCCGTTAGCATCGATAAAGCTGGTGATAACCTCCAGCGAGTCGTTGGTAATCTCCAGGTGCTCCGGCTTGATGTAGCAGGCGTATTCCAGAGTGCCCTCGGCAGGGATGATTTTGTTCTTCACGTTGAACTCACCGCTGCCGATGAGTTGATCCTCCCCGTTTTTCAGGCGTATATCCACCGTTTCCAGCTGCACCGCGCGCTTGTCGCCGTTGCTGAAAATCATCCGCAGATACAGATGACCGTTGTTGGTGTAATAGGCCTCCACCAACCGTTCGGTGATCTCTCCCTCTTTCATCGTGGGGGCCACCTCTACGTCAGAGAAATAGCCCAGTTCCTCGTTGTATTCCCACGCGTCGGCCCCGTTATTCTCAGCGCGGTTAAACTGGATGACCAGCAGCACCACGCACAAAACCAGGGTGATCCCACATACGATCAGCACCGGTAGCATTTCTTTCAGCGCCGGGTGACCGCTTTTCCCCTCTTTACGCCGGGCCGCGATCTCCGCCTTTAGTGCGGCCCGCTCCTTGGCTTTGCGGGCTTTGTTGTCCGCCTTGATCTCTTCTTTGGTTTTATGAGCGCCAAACAGCTCGATTTCGCTGTCCGGAATTTCTCTGATGATGTCTTTCTTCTTTGCCATAATCGACCCATCCGTTTCGTTTATTTCGATATGGAATACCTAACAATATATTTTACACGAAATTGGCCGAATTGTAAAGGCGTATTGTCAAAAAAACTGCAAAAAAGGCAGGGACTCCCCTGCCTTTTTCTTAAAACATATCGGTGACGTTCTCCAGCAAATCTCCAAAGGAATGGAGGGCACGACCGGCGTTGGCCTTGAGGCCCTTTTTGTTCTTTCTGACCACGCAGGTGCCCACAACACCGGCGGCACAGCCCAGGGCGACGCCCATCCCCATTCCTTTCATAAAACTACTCAGGTTGCTTTTCATATCCATGCCTCCTTTCGTGGTTAGTGTAGCCACCAAAGAAGAAAAAATCCCTTGCCAGAACAGATTTTGTGCGGTACAATAGAGAATATCACAACGAATGAGGTAACCGCCATGCCAACGCTAAACATTGTTCTCGTAGAGCCGGAAATTCCCCAAAACACCGGCAACATCAGCCGCACCTGCGCCGCCACCGGGGCTCGGCTGCACATCGTTGAGCCGATGGGCTTCAAAATTGACGATAAAAAGCTCAAGCGGGCCGGTCTGGATTACTGGCACCTGCTGGATATCACCTATTATAAGGATCTGGACGACTTCTTTTCCAAAAATGCCGGACCGTTTTTCTATTTTTCCACCAAGGCTAAGCACATTCATTCCGACGTGACCTATCCCGACAACGCCTATCTGGTGTTCGGCAAAGAGACCAAGGGGCTGCCGGAGTGGCTGCTCCATGACAATCCGGAATCCTGTGTGCGTCTGCCGATGATCGATAAGGATTCGGCCCGCTCCCTCAACCTCTCCAACGCGGTGGCGGTGGGCGCCTTTGAGGTGCTCCGCCAATGGGGGTATCCCGGTATGCGCACCCAAGGGCATCTGACCCAATACGAGGATTAAGCACAAAAAAAGCACCCTGCCGATGGCAGGGTGCTTTTCGCTTTATTCTTCGATAAATTTGCCGTCTACCACCCGCACCACACGGTCGCAGATCTGAAGCGCCGCAGGGCGATGAGAGATGCACAGACAGGTGCGCTCCGGCAAGGCACGCAGGCGCTGAAGCACCCGCTCCTCGGTGGCCTCATCCAGCGAGGCGGTACACTCATCCAGCAGGAGCACCGGCGCCCCGGACAGCACCGCCCGGGCAATAGCCAGACGCTGGAGCTGACCCTCAGACATACCGGAGCCACGCTCACCCAAGACGGTATCCAGGCCTGCCGGTTGCTGACGAATGACCTCCGCCACGTCCGCCACCTCAGCGGCGGCCCAGATGGCCTCGTCGGACACATCGCCACAACAGAACGCGATATTCTCCCGGATGGTACCGGACAGCAGCATACTCTGCTGAGGCACGTAGGCAAACAGGCACCGGGTATCGGCCCCCATCAAAATCTCTCCCTGGTCGGTGTGGAGGAACAGCCGTCCCTTGTCGGGAGGATAGAACCCCAACAGCAGTTTGAACAAGGTGGTCTTGCCGATGCCGGAGAAACCGGCCAACGCCACAAACTCGCCCTTTTTGATGGAGAAGTCCGCCTCGGACAGCACCACCTTTTCCTCATCGTAGGCAAAGGAGACCCCCGCCACGTCCATCCGGTTCATCCGACCGTACAGCTCACCCACGTTATAGGCTTGCTCCATGCGGGGCTCATCCGGCAGATTCTCCAACTCCATAATGCGCTCGGCCGAGGCCAGCATACTGTAATACTGGGGCAGGATGCCGGACATATTCATAAAGGGGGTGCGAATCTGGCTGACCAACTGTAACAACGCCGTCAGCGTGCCGTAGGTCATCCCACCGCCGGCAATCCTCAGAGCACCCCACAGCAGGGCGACGTAATAACTGCCGTTAAACAGCAGATACATTGCCGCGTGGGAAATACTGCTCCACCAAGCACGGCGCATCCGCACCTTAAAGTTCTTGTTCAGCAGGGTGTCCATCCGGCTCTGCACCTTGTCGGCACCGCCAAAGGACTGCACCACCATCCAGTTAGCTAACGTTTCTTGGGTAAAGGATTTACCGGCACCGTCCGTCTTCTGAAAGTCCTTGTGCATCCCCTTCATCCGCTTACCGTAAAAGCGGCTGACCACCAGCATCACGGCGCCCATCCCCAGCAACACCAGGGTAAACTGCCAGTCCATAGCCAAAAGGACCACCACACAGGCCACCAGGCTGATCACCATGGATACCAGTTGCGGCACCATACTGACCACACCGCTCACCACCACGGAGGTATCGCTGGTCATGCGGTTGAGCAGCTCGCCGGAGTGGAACCGGTTCACGTCCCGCCAACGCTTGCGAAACAGGGTGTTGAATACCCGATCCTTGATGCGGATCTCCATCTTGCCACAGACCCAGTCGTGCAGGGCTATGTACAGCACGGTAAACGCCAGACGCACCGCCAACAGACCCATCAGAATCAAGCCGGGCACCCACAGGCTGCCCGACTCATCCCCGATGGCCCGATCGATCACCTGCTTGGACAGCAGGGCGAACAGCACGGTGCTGAAAGAAGCAAAACCACTCAGAAAGGAAATCAGCGCAATTCTGCCGGCCAGGGGACGTGCCATCTGCCATATCCACTTTTTTGCATTCGTGGCAGGTTGCATAATTAACGCTCCTTGTACGGAAACAAACGACGGAACCGCCATTCCAGACGGCGGTCCCACCAAATGATCTTTTTGCGCAACGGACGCAGGCGCTGCCAACGCATCCGGTTGCGCCGGTATTTTTTACTGTCGCAGTCCCACCGCTTGCCCTTGCGGATAAAGGCGGTGGCCACCGCGATGATCTGATCCGGACGAATGTCCCGCTCGATATAGGACTGGGCATCCCCCATCATCGTATACCGCAGTTCGGAACAGGTAGAGGGCATCGGCTTTTTGGTGCCGTACTGATAGCAGGCCTGTCCATCGTCCCGGCGGACAATGCGGTGCAGCACAAACTGCCCGTTGTCCCGGTGATAGAGCGGCACCTGCCCTGGCTGTAAGCCCTCCGGGTCACAGGCAACCAACACCACGTGATCCCGCTTATGCCGCAGGAAGGGGCTCATACTGTTGCCGGTGATGGTCAGCACCACCTCCTGGCCCTGGGCGATACACGCCTGTATCGCAGGGAACAGGTCGTCCAGCGGCATTGCCGTAAACTCTTCCGGATGCTCTCTCTTACTCATCTAACAGATTCTTCTCCCGCAGAGCGGACAGATAGGTCTGCACGTCGGCGGCGATCACGTCACGGGGTGCGTCGTACTCCGCCACCAGGGCCTCCACCAGCTCCTGCTCGGTGCAGGGAGCCTGCAGCTTTTTCCAGATAAATGCGCCGGTCTCATTCAGCGTGATGATGCAACGGAAGTCCACAGACTGAGAGCCCACCGGCACCACAATGTGATTTTCGCCCACCTGGCGAAGCAGGAAACCTTCTTTGATTTTCATATTAGTATTCCTCCTTAGGGAAAATTTCTTTTGCGACCGTTTCAACCGCCTCGCGGCTGATGTTGCAGCTCAGGCCATAGATCGGCACCGTAGCCAAAATCCGCTCGGCAAACTCGATCATCTTCTCACCCACACCGGCGTCGTAATAGGGACGGGCAATCTGGGCAGACAGATTGAAATAACTGTCCAGCGCATTGAGGCGGGTGATCGTATTCTCCTGACCGCGGGTAATAAACACAATCGCCTTCAGCGGCACCTTATCGTTGACGTTCAGGCTGGTCTTGCCGCTCCAGGGGGTGCCGCACAGCATGGCCTGATCCCCCTCAAAGATGATGGCGGGTTTGTCGTCGTTGATAACCTGCACCTCATCGCCAAAGGCCTCTTTCCACAAGCCCACGTGGGTGGACTTGCCGGTGCCGGAGTTGGCCGAGAAGGCCACACCGTTGCCGCGCCAAGACAGGGACGAGGCGTGAAGGATGCCGTGACCCAGCACCGTCAAGCGGTCCTGGAAGGCAAAGCCGGTGAGAGAATACTCCCAATCCCGGTTGGAGAAATAAGGGTGATTCTGACTGCTCAGCAGATGAATCTCCACCTGAGAATAATCGTCGCTATAATACGTGGCCAGGAACACACGACCCTCAGGGTCGCGGCTGTACCGGCAGTTGCGGCCATCCGCCAAGCGCAGAATGGTGGCGGACTTTACCCGCTCCACCTCGGTGCCCTCCGGGCAAACGACCTCGTCCTCCAACACGATGCGGATATCCATCAGCGAGGGACGATCATCCTCCCGCACATAAGCAGCGTAGCGCTCCTTAGCCCATTCCGGATGGGCGCTCTCAATGCACATCGGGACGCCGGCTACACACAATTTCATCATTTGTATCCCTCCTTGGGTAAGGTGTTTCCATTTAGATACACATACACAGATATATTATACCAAACCACGTGTTATAAGTCAACTATAAAAAAGAGCGGAGGGAACTTGCCCTCCGCTCTTTTTGACTAGCGCGGCGCTTTTACGCCGGCGTACTTCTTTGCTTTTCTCTGCTCCAGATGCACCCGCACCTTATGCTGCATCACCAGCGCCTCCAAACGGCGCCGGTCATACAGGGGCACTCTGGGGGTTAATCCGCTCATACCGCACCCTCCGTAAACAGCACGTCTGCCCGACGATACGGTGTGCCACCGGTTCGGGGCAAAGCCCGCAAATACAGGTCCAGATACCGGTTGTAGGGGCCCTCTTCCTCCTCGTTCAGGCACAGCAGGGCGGCCACGCCATAGGTCATCGCCGGCAGATACTGCCACGACAAATCCAGCGTTTGGCGCAGATGGGTCAACGGCTCAAACGCCTCGGTGTGTTCACGACGCCATAGGTCGCTGTAAATCTGGTTGACGGCGGTCAAGCCCCGTTCGTTGCCGTCCTCCGCGGTCAACCGTCCCGGCTGCTCCATCAGCCCGTAGGCGTGGCGCAGTACGCTCAATCCGGTCATCCCGTCACCTCCCTAAGGCTTATCCGTATACGTAAGCGTAGATGCCGGCCATCAAGCTGTTCTTGATAACCAGATCGTAATACAGACGGTAATCCAGCTTCCAGGCATCCGCTTTCAGATTGTGGGCAGGATCAAAGCAGCGCACCTGCTCGGTCTTTTTGATGAGAGAGGCAGCACGACGGGGCACTAGCAGCAGACCAATGCTCTGAGCCGCACTGGCGGGCTTGAAACCGCCCTCCTCCTGACCGGTGGTGGTGCCGTCATGGAACACGTAAGCGGTCTTCATACGGCTGTTGGGCACCGGCAGAATCGACACGCCGTTGAGGCTGGTGACCTGCGTGTGCAGTTCGCCCTTTTTGAAATCGTTCATCACCAGATGGCGGGACAGCTCCTCGCTGTTCTGCAGAGCAGACAACACATTACCGTCCACAAAGGCCACCAGCTCCTCGTCGTAGCCGATGGCGTTCTGCGCTTTGGCAATGGCTTCGGTCAGCATCCGGTAGATCTCCGTGGCGGGATCACCCTGGATCATCTGACCGTTGCCATAGGCGCAACCAACCAGTTTGGACATCACGTAGGCGTCCACCTCCGGCACCACCTTGGTGCGAACGAACTCGCCCATAATATGACCGGCCAGATCCGCGATGCCGGACTCATCGTTGTCCTCGCGATCCAGCTGGAAAGAGCGACCGCGATCCATAGACAGCGTAAAAGGCTTTGCGGAGACCGAAACGGTACCGGACACAAAACCGGTATCTCGGTCGTAGTCGCCCAGACCGGAGATGTCCATTTCGGGGATCATCACCGTCTTGGTGCCCACAAACTTGCTGCGCAGGTCGTTGTCCGCCATAAAGCCGGTCACCGGCTTGGTGACAATCGCCTGGTCCAGCTCATCGGTCATCTTTTTGGAAATGCTTTCGAGATTCAAACTCATTCTTATTTTCCTTTCTCCGGGGTCTTCCCGGTACAAAAATTACAGTGCGGAACGGAATGCCCGGAGAAATGCATCCTGCTCCGGCGGGGTCTCAACAGCTCCCCGGGACAGACTCCCGGCAGAGCTTTGCGCCGCCTTTTGGCGGCGGGTGGTGGCGGCGGCGACTTTTTTCTCCTCCTGCCACCGATACCGCAGATAGGCATCCAGCAGGGGGATGCCCTCCTCAGCGGCGGTGTCCAAAACGCTGTCCGGCAGGTCGGCAGGGCTGACCAACTGGGGAAACTCCTCCACCAAGGTCAAGAACTCGGTTGCCAAACGGTCGGTCACGTCCGGCGGGGGCACAGGGACGTCGGTCGGTGGCAGTTCCGACGGCATCTCCTGCACCGGCGCCTCTACCGGCAGTTCCTCCGGTAGCTGTTCCAGTTTTTCGGGTTCCATAGCAACACCTCCTTTAGGCGGTTTCGCCGGAAGCCTGTTCCAGTTCCTGCAGCAGAGAACTCAATCGGGGGACGGTTCCCTGGGGCAGACGGCTGAGATACTGCTTTCGGTCGATCACACCGGATTTGTAGAGGTTGTCCAGGGTCTCTACGGTTTTGGCTTCACCGTAGAGTTCCCCCTCACCCACGTCCACCCGGATGCTCAGCAGCAGGTCGCGGCAAGCGGCAGAGTCAAAAGGCATATACCAAGTGGCCTGTTCCTCCGAAATTTTCAGAGCCCGGTCACCGTACATCGCCATCCAGAACTCCGACCAGATCTGTGCCACCTCCTCCAGGAAGGTGTAGAACCGGCTCTGCATCATGCTCAGCGGCATCAGCGAAGCCTCCCGCACCGCGATAATGGCGGAGGTGTTGGTGGGCTCCACGTCACCCAACAGGGTGGCGTTGACCCCCGCCTGTGCCATGGTGTCCTGGATCAGGCTCTGCACCTGGGTGTTGAGCTGAGCGGAGAAAGCCGGAGGCTCTACGTAGCGCACCGCCTCCCGAATCTCCTCGGCAGTGCCGTACACCGGCACCACCTGACCCGGATCGTTGGTGATGGGTTGCGTCACCACGTCGCCGTTGACCAGCATCATGGGCATCCCCATCATCATCACCGCCCACACCCCGGCCGAAACGGTGCGGTTGATGGCGATCTGATTGGGGATTAGATAGGGGATCTCGCTCTCACCATAGGCCTGATGCCGCTTTTCTTCCCACCGGAACAGTGACAAGGGGTACAACTTTACGCCTACATCCCACGTCCCGCGCACCGTCACGTTGCCGCACACCTGCACCGCCTTAACGGTGGGGGTGCCATCCTCGCCGTATTCCTTCCAGAACCGAGTCAGCAGGGTGGCGTGACCGCCTTTCCCCTCCTGCTCGTCCCCCCTGACCATCTGCCAGCTGCGGCAGCCGCAGGCCTTGGCCAAGCGCTGGATCTCCGCCACGGGACGGCGTTGCGCGATAATGACGTAGGGCTGCTGCTGGATATCCTCCAGGGTGGGGTCCCCCAGATAAACCTGCTCGATCTCCAGCACCTCTGCATTAATATCCCCCCGCACCGGGGTGGTGCGCGCCTCATCGGCGTACAAGCCGGTGCGGATGCGGTCATCCCAATAGGTGTACAGCACGCCGGTTCCGGTGATATAGGCGTTGCGCAGCACCCGCTGTTTGAGTTCCTCCAGTTTCAGCCGTTTGGCGGTGGTGCCGAAATAATCGGTCAGCGCCCCCGCCATCGCTTGCGCGGTGACCTCCGGGGTCAAGTGCTGTGCCCCTGCGCCCTGCCGCAGGGCGTTACGATACCGGGCCACCTGCTCCTGCACCGCCGGGGTGCAGGGCACCCCCTCGGCGGAAAACCGCACCGCCACCGGCGGGGCTCCCACCACCGCCATTTTATAGTCACCGATGCGCTTGATAACGTTGTACCGCACCAAAGGACGGCTGTCACCACAGTTGACCCCATACCATTGGTCACCGGAGTAGAACCGCTCGTTGATGCGGCTCTGCTCATAGAGACCCCGGTCCCCCAACTGACGCTTATAGTCGGTGCCGATGCGGTATTCCTCCTGCACCTGCTCCGGCTGGATGGTTTTTGTTTTAATGCTCATGAGCATCCTCCTTGATTTCCGGCATCACGGTGCCGTCATAATAAAGAAAATTCCGGGTCTGTGCCCAGTGTGTTCGGTCGGACGGTTGGGGCGGTGCATCCGGCTTTTCCACACCGGATTCCGGGGCGAATTCTGCCAGAACCCCCCGCACCGCCAAAGACAGTCCAACGCCCAATAATAGTCCTATCCAAAAGTTCATAGCTACTCCTTTTCTGTTCCCGGGTCTTACCCTGCCCAGCCGCCCCGCGGCGCTCCGTAACGACGGATTTTTTGGCCGTTGGACGGGGGGCGGGGCACGTCCTCCATAGCATACCGCAGGGCATCCATCAGGTGGTTGTCCCGGTCACAGGGTACGTTGCGATATACCCCCTCCCGGCCATCCTCCTGCCAGGTATAGGCCGCCAGCTCCGCCGCCGTATGGACGCACCGAGGGTGCACCACCATCCGATATTCCTGCAGCCGGACAATGCCGGCCAGCACCGAATCCCGGCCCTTAACGGCGGCCTGCAACCGTCCGATCCCCAACCGCCGCAGATCGTCGTTGGACTTGGGCTCTGCCGCATCTGCCCGGATGCGCTCTTTCTGATAGCCCTTTGCCTTGATCATCGCCGCAATCGCCTCATTGAGCATCCGCTTCTCATAGTGTTCGTCGTAAATATACAACCGCTTCTCCGCCTCATCCACCGCTGCGGCAATAAACGCGGTGGGGTCGTTGGTATAGCCGTAATCCAGCCCAAACACGTGCCGCATCCCCTCCCGATGCAGATCGTTAAGGGAAAAAGGCTCCACCACCCAGTTTTCAAACACCAACCCCTGGCTGTGTCCCCATTGACCCAAGCCAGCCACCGCATACTGACGGGGGTGCTCCTCTTTCATCCGCTGATACACAGCCCGGTCGGTGTCATCCAGAAACTCGTTGCACCGATAATCGGTGGTGGCGGCGAACACCGCGGGATCCTGTCGGTCAAAGAACCGACTTTTCAGCCAGTGGTGCTCGTTCCACGGGTTAAAAGTGATGGTGGTCTGCTTAAAGAGCGGCGGCGGCACCTCACCGCGAGGCACGGATAAATCCAGCTTATCAAAATCCGCTTCCCGGGCTATCTCAAAGGCCTCCTCCAGCCACACCCAGCAGAGATAGCCCTGCTCCACGGTGGTGGAGGCCAGTTTCTCCACGTTGTCCAGCCCCCGAAAGAGAATCCGTTGCCCGGTAGGGGTGTAACACAATTCCAGCGGCTCCCGCCCTGCCCGCCAAAGGTGCTCCACCCCCAACCGGCGGATGGCCCACTTGAGCTGAGCATAGGTGCTGTCCACGTGGGTACGGTAGACACTCCGCACCACCAACAGATTGGCACCGGGGTATTTCATCAAATGGTAGATATACCACAGCGCGGTGGTGGAGGACTTTTTGCTGGCCTTGCCGCCCTTGACCACCCGATAGCGGCACCGACACCGCCAAAACGCGCCGTAGCCCCGCCCTACCACCTCCGGCAGATAGAGGGGCTTCACGGCACCAGATACCGGCGCATCATGGTCATCGCCTCGCACAATTCGTCCATCTCCTCCTCCAACAGCGCCACCCGCTTATCGTACACCCGGATCTCCCCCGTCAGCTGTTCGTGCCGTTTCCGGAGCAATTCCAGAGAGCGCTGATATTCCTCATAGAGTTCCTTCATGGTCAGTCTGCGATTTCCTCCTCTCCCATAAATATCACCGGTCCTTCCATCGGCCCGGCTTCGTCCCGTCCGTTTTTCCCTTTCTCCACGTCGTATCCGGCGTGATTTTTGAGATACAGAATGTGCATATTGGGGCTGGTTCCCCGCCGCATAGCGTGCTCCATCACGCTGGCGGTGGCCTCTCCACCCGCTTTTTGGATGGCGGCGATCTTCGCCGCCAAAGACCGGCTTTTGCCGGCATCCTGCCCCTGCAGGATACGGTGAAACAAGCCAAGGTCCATATCCAGCTCAGCCGCCAACCGCTCCACGGTCAGCGGCACCCCTTGGGTTTCCGCATAGGTCTTTGCCCGACCGATGGCAGCCTCAATATCGCTCAGCCGCCGTCGCTGTAAGGGTGTATTGTGCATTCAAATCGCCTACCTTTCCTTAAAAAATCGCAAAAAAATACGCCTCGGTTCAGAAAGATTCCCCCAGCGTCACCAGAATGCAGGGTTGCCAACCGTCGTAGCCCTGCCACAACTGGGCGGGGGCTACCGTCAACCCATCGCAATAGTCTTCGTTATCCATCGGCCGTTGCCCATCGTAACGGAAGACCACCGGTGTCTCCGGAGGCATCTCCTGAGCCAGACGCTGCCAATCGCCAAGCACCAAGATTGTCACCTCTCCATTAAGTTTTTTCAGAACACCTGCCCTTTCGCCCACCGTCCTGCTCTGCGGTGGTCTTTTTGCGAAAACCGAACATTTGTTCGTCTACATATTATTGTAGGCGCATTTTCCGGTGTTGTCAAGAGGTTTTGGTAAAAAAGTCAGAAAAAGAAAAGCACCCCGCGAACCTACGCAGGGTGCTTAAGATTAGGATAGGATATTGGTATAGGGGGCTTCGGGTGCAATCGCACGGATGCGCGCGATCATCTCCGCCACCTGTTGGCGGTTCTTCATCCCCTCCGCGCACTGACGGAACTTAACCTCCAGGTCCTCCCAGGACAGGCGTTTTTCGCCCTCTCCCTTGGGGGTCAGCACCGTTTCGGTATAGGTCTTACCCCCCGCCGTAACGGTCACCACCGCGCCGCGGATGCCCTTGGCACGGTTCTCCAGCTCGTCATCGGGCATAACCCGGATTTTCGGCACCAGCACATTCGTCAGCCGACAGGAGGAAACCTCCAACTCCGCCAAGCCAAACTCCCCCTTTTCCAGAGCCGCCGCCAAGCAATAGTGCAGCGAGAATTTGGCCTGATCCACCGTGGTAGGATAAGGGGTGTGTCCGGTGGATTTGATGGCACTGGGATAGATGGTCACTTCAATCGTTTCCACCGCATCCAGCCCCACTCCATCCGCCTCCATCCGGCGGCGGATGGCCACCGCCGCATCGATACCGCAGTGGGTATGGCGGCAGGAGGGATACAGCTTCAGATAGCTTTCGTTGATGGTAAAGGTTTTTCCCAACCCCTCAAACAGCACCGTCTCATCTGCCGTGATGGCGAAGGCGTTAAACCAACCTTTTTTGCTCTCCAAGGGGTTGCGGGAGCTCTCCACCCCCAGCGCCGCCAACTGAGCGGATTCCAGACCGATGCGGGCACCGTTGGCGGGGTTGATGGGCTTACAGCCCTGACCGCTTTCATCAATGATGATCAGTCCGGAGGACTGGATGGCGGCTAAGGACACCGCATTATAAATTCCTTCAGCGTCCAACCCCATCAGTTTGGCACAGGCCGCCGCACAGGCGATGCCGCCACCAATACCGGTAGAGTGGAACCCCTTGTTATACATTCCGGGCTGAGCGGCACCCACCACCCGGTTAAACACGTCGTAACCGGCCACCAGGGCGGTAAACACCTCTTGCCAGGTCACGCCCTCCAGCGTCTCCGCCAGAGCGAACACCGCCGGCATCACGTGGGTGGCAATATGCCCCGCCGCCTTGCGGTTACCGTCGTCCATATCCGCGCCGTGGGCATACAATGCGTTGAGAAACGCCGCGTTGGTTTCCGGCATTTTGCGGTCGGAAAACAGCACGGTGGCGCGGGGGGTGCCGCCCATAGCGGTCATCCGCTTCATCACCGGCTCATTCAAGGCGGTGTTGATACGATAACCGGCATAGCAAGCGGCATAATAGTCGGCGATAAACAGTTTTACTTGCTCCACCGTTGCCGCATCCAAGTTTTCATACCGCAATTCTGCCACAAATTGGCAGAGACGGGTGGTAATATCCTGCATCATGGTATTCTCTCCTGTTACAGTAGGGCGGTCAGCTCGTCCAGGCGGTTCTCCACATTCAGTACCGCCTCCGCAATAGCGGCAGCCTGCGCCTCGGTCTTGCCCCCGTAGATCGCCAGGGCCGTAAACTTATCAATGGCCTCCTGCCGGGACAGCGGGTTCTCCGGCTCACCCTTGGGCAGAATGCTCTTGCCGCTGATGACGCGGCCATCCTTCAGGGTCACCTCCACCGTGGCGATGGTCTCCTTCGGGAATGCGGCGGTCATCGCGGCATCCTCGGTGGTGACGATCTTCTTGGTCAGGGCCTGCACGTCGGGGTTGTTCAGCGAATCCTCGGTGAACGCCTCCATACCGGTGCGCCCCAGCACGTAGGTGACGGCAAAGTTATAGGGGATGCTCATTTTTGCAGAAGCAGAGCCCTTAATATCCGTGTGGTCGTGCTTTTTCACCGCCAGGGCATAGGTCTTGATGTGTACACGCTCGATCTCCTCCACCGGGATCATCCCCTGAGCCCGCAGATCCCGGGCCACGTCGATGGAGGGATGGGTATAACGGCAGGCGGCATAGGGCTTGATATAGGCCTTCTGCACCGCATAGGTGCCGTTCAGCAGCGTGGGGGCAAATTCCACGTCCTCGCTGCCGTACATCTGGCTAAGGAAGCCCGCCATACCGGCCAGAGCATCGTCGGCGGTATCAAAGCCGGCGGTAGCCATCTGGGTAGCGATCAGGCCCAACAGGGCGGTCTTGCCCACGTTAAAGGGCTTCAACTGGGAGCCATCCTCCAGCACCTTAAGCGTGCCGGTGGCACAGGCCGCCGCAGTAGAAAACGCGTCTTTGCGTTGCTTGTCGTTAAAGCCCAGTAATTCGGACACCGCCACGGCGATACCCAGCAGACCGCAGGTGGCGGTGGCGTGATAGCCACGCTGTTTGTGGGTGGGCTGGATGGTCATCGCCATGGTAAAGGAGGTCTCGTAGCCTAGCACCGCCGCCTTGAGCAGCTGTTCACCGGACACCGGATACTTCTGCGCCAGCGCCAACAGCACCGAGAACAGCGGAGACCCCAGATGAATGATGCCGGCGTTGGTGCCATCGTCAAAATCCAGAGCGTGGCCGTTGAGACCGTTGAGAAATACGGCGTTGTTCATGCTCATCGGCACGTTCAAACCGATGGGACGGATGGTACCCTCCGATTCGCAAAAGCTCTCCACCAGACTGTCCACCTTGGCGCGGTGCTCGTGCAGACCGGCTAGCGTGACGCCGATATAGTCCAACAGCGCCAGTTTGGTGCGTTCCATCACCTCGGCGGGGATGTCTTTGTGTTTTACTTCTTCAATGGCTTTTAGAAACAGATCGGTTTTGTTCATAACACGATACCTCACAAGTAAATTTTGGGGCACATACAGATAATATTTTACACGGAATAAGGTGGAATGTCAACCTTTGGCATAGAGAAAAGACAAAGGCATAGCCCCACTGAGCCTCCCTCACCGAGGAAGGTGCGCCATCGGCGCCAGAGGGAGTCTTATCCACCAGCACGCCACCGGTCGTATTACTCAACCGCCGGAGGGCAAACTGGGAATAATCTGCCCCTGCTTGCATAGAATAGGGGTTGACACCATCAGTATTTTGTGGTATGTTGGTGTTGGAAAGACCACCGTTGGATACAGGCGACGATGTAAAATCGTTTGATCTGTAGTCGCCTTCGGTGGCTTTTCTTATTTGTGTGATATCATTTAGCTGTCTTCCTCGGTCGGCAATTTTAATATTGACTCTTCCCGTATAGTAATTCTGTCCTACTTTGAACAATACGGTAGCGTGTTCAAATCCCCCGGTCGCATCCGGGTGAATATGACCACCCTCACCATCGTCAACATTTCGCCAATCATAAGCAACCCGTAAAAGATCATCGAGTTCCGTAGATACTCTCGACTTAGCGTCGATAACATCAGGGTCTCTTGCTGTACGCCGTCCTCGACCACCCGTTTATCAACACACAGCAACATCTGTGTTGGTGCCTACGCGACATTCGGCTGCGCCGAAGTCGGTCAACTATGCGGCAACGCCGCATAGTTGAGGTAGGGCCAGTAAGCATAAGAAAAAGACCCGGACGAATTGTCCGGGTCTTTTCTTATGTGTTGGCGCCTACCTATCTTACCAGTGCCGCTTGTTGCGGCAACAAGCAAGTGCTTTCCTCACGTTACGTTTGCCGCAACCCGAGAATGGGCGATGCCCATTCTCCCATTGTTAAGCACACCCTCTAAATTGTCCGGAGAGCGTGCCCTGGTAAGATAAACAAGCACAAATAGAAAAACAGACCACACGGAAATCCGTGTGGTCTGTTTTTGTGTTGGCGCCTACCTATCTTACCAGGCCGCTTCCAGCCAAGTATTGTCGGCACGAGTGAGCTTAACTGCTGTGTTCGGGATGGGAACAGGTGTACCCT
>SVON01000031.1 GCA_015066365.1 Oscillospiraceae bacterium
TGGTCCGTCTGGAGACCTCTCCCGAGGACATCACCGGTATGAAGGCTTCTCAGGGCATCCTGACCGTCCGTGGCGGTATGACCTCCCACGCCGCCGTTGTGGCCCGTGGTATGGGTACCTGCTGCGTGTCCGGTTGCGGTGAGATCAATATGGACGAGGAGAACAAGCAGTTCACTCTGGCCGGCAAGACCTATCACGAGGGCGATTACATCTCCATCGACGGTTCTACCGGTAACATCTACGACGGCATCATCCCCACCGTTGACGCTGAGATCGCCGGCGAGTTCGGCCGCATCATGGCTTGGGCTGATGAGTTCCGCACCCTGAAGGTCCGCACCAACGCCGACACCCCCGCCGACGCCAAGAAGGCTCGCGAGCTGGGTGCCGAGGGTATCGGTCTGTGCCGTACTGAGCACATGTTCTTCGAGGCCGATCGTATCGCCGCTTTCCGCGAGATGATCTGCGCCGACACTGTGGAGGCCCGTGAGGCCGCCCTGGCCAAGATCCTGCCCTATCAGCAGGGTGACTTCGAGGCTCTGTACGAGGCTCTGGAGGGCAACCCCGTTTGCATCCGTTTCCTGGATCCCCCTCTGCACGAGTTCGTTCCCACTGAGGAGGCCGACATCGAGGCTCTGGCCGCCGCTCAGGGCAAGTCTGTTGCCGACATCAAGGCTCTGATCGCTTCTCTGCACGAGTTCAACCCCATGATGGGTCACCGTGGCTGCCGTCTGGCTGTTACCTATCCCGAGATCGCCAAGATGCAGACCGCCGCTGTCATCCGCGCCGCCATCAACGTCAAGAAGAATCATCCCGATTGGAACATCGTTCCCGAGATCATGATCCCCTTGACCGGTGAGGTGAAGGAGCTGAAGTACGTGAAGAACGTGGTGGTTGCCACCGCTGACGCTGAGATCGCCGCTGCCGGCGTGGAGCTGAAGTACGAGGTTGGTACCATGATGGAGATCCCCCGTGCTTGCCTGACCGCCGACGCTATCGCCGGCGAGGCTGAGTTCTTCTGCTTCGGTACCAACGACCTGACCCAGATGACCTTCGGCTTCTCCCGTGACGACGCCGGTAAGTTCCTGACCGCTTACTACGACACCAAGATCTATGAGAACGATCCCTTCGCTAAGCTGGATCAGACCGGTGTTGGTATGCTGATGGAGATGGCCGTGACCAAGGGTAAGGCCACCCGTCCCTCCATCCACTGCGGTATCTGCGGTGAGCATGGCGGCGACCCCGTCTCTGTGGAGTTCTGCCACAAGATCGGTCTGGACTATGTGTCCTGCTCTCCCTTCCGCGTGCCGATTGCCCGTCTGGCTGCCGCTCAGGCTGCAATTAAGGATATGAAATAAGTCATAACCTAAAATAAATTTATCCGCCCGAGTTTCCTCGGGCGGATTTTTTATATATATTGCAAAGAAAGTTGATTTTTGCTATAATAATTATAAGAGGTGATTAAAAGGACTTTCGAATCAGTCGCTTAGAATGTATTTATCATATGATACTACAGATAAAAAAGATACATACAATAAATTCAATAATATTATAGACGGAAAAGCGTTTGATTGGGAAACTAAAAACACTACGCAAATGGTAGATGTTGATTCGGCGGTCTTTAATAACGAAGAAGAGCATTTCTTGAAAATTATTAACGAGGAATATCGGGAACTTTCTTTTTCTAATCTTTTGGCATACTTTTTGAAAAACAAAAAGGTTATGGAGCTTTTTGCAGAAAAGGTTTTAAACCTAAATAACTTTGATTCTGATACCTATTCTATTGCGCGAGAAGAAAAAAACATTGACCTTTTTATTTCTTCGCCTGAACACTATATTATCATAGAAAACAAAATCCGTTCGGGACTCATAGAGGAAGAAAAGGAAATGACCAAGAAAATTTTGGAATATTTCGGAGAAAGTGATGTAAAAAAACTGCCGCCCAAAGCGAAAGAATTGATATCCGATTTTAAGGAAGCAAAAACACATTATCAAACTGACCGATACTATGCTTATGCTTGTGGAACGGTTGAAAAGCAAAAAACAAATGCAACTATAAGTGGATATGTATTATTCCCGAATTATGCACAACATAGCATTACACAACAGTTGCAAAATACACTTTTTAAAGAAAATTACACACCACTTACCTATGAACAAGTTTGTTCGTTTTTCAAAGGGATAAAAGATTGCGGTATTCTAAATGCATACGAGAACAAATATTTAGATGAGTTCGTAAGAGCAATGGAAATCCATACAAAAGATGTGGACAATAGTTTCGAAGAAGAAATGAAAAATAGGTTTTATAAAAAAATCATGGCTTCAAATGCAATCAATTAATTTCCCTCTTTTGCTGATAGCACCACAGGCTGCAATTTAAGAAAGCAAATAATTGCTGACTTTATAAAGCAAAACTATCCGCTCGAAGAAATTCGGGCGGATTTTCTATATCTATTGTAAAAAATTCTTATTTATGATATAATGAACTTAATAGAAAATGGGACAGGAGAATAACATGAATTATAAAAAATTATTTATTTCGGCTGATTTAGACTATTGTCACCACGCTGCTGTTATTATTGATTTAGAAACATATCAGTTTTATAATGCACTTTTTTCATGTCAGCAAACAGGCGGTGCCATAGGAGATTTCTTTCTTCTAAAAACAGGAGGCTCGATTTCTTGTGAACAAGTCAAAGCTTTTGCAGAAAAATCAGAAGACAACCGCGCAAAAAAATACTTGAAAATTACGAACGATAATTGGAAAGAATTAATTGATGAGAAATAATTTCCCTCTTTTGCTGATAGCACCACAGGCTGCAATTAAGGAAAGCAAGTAATTAGGTTTATAAAGCAAATCAATCCCTCTGTCGAGAAATCGGCAGAGGGATTTTTTTATTAGTTGCCTCTTTTATACTTGTGTGCTAAAATATATAAGCATCATTGAAAATCGCTTGGATAGACCAAGCGCAAAGCGCGCTGAAAGAACAACAGGAAAAGCAAAAACAAGAACAGCGCATTTTCCACGGTCTTGTCATTCCGGATGAATTGGCCGGGATAACACCTACGATGGATTTGGATATGGTACGGTTAGAATTGCATCAGAGATATGGCATGAGCAGCGTCTTTCTCACCCAAAAAGAAGGCAAGTATCTTGTCGTTTCCTCGGGAAACAAACGAGAGCTTTCTCCCTTGGAGGCTGCGTGGGTGGAACGGCAGGTGAAGGACTGCCTCGATAACGAAAGCCAAGAGACTTGGCAATCCATGGTCGGCGGTGACTATATGTCGGTTAAGATCTGTACGACAGACACCGTTCTTGTGGACTTGTTCCATAAAGTACCTTTTAAGAAATACTACGAACTGAAGCACCAACTACAAACGTTGGCCACATACGGAAGCCTGTCCGAAAGTGAGAAGAAAAAGGTGAGCCCTTAAGCGTGGTGTCCCAAAGGACGCTTTTCATCACCGGAGAACCGACACCGCAAACTACCGTTAGGCAACCAAAAGCCCTCCCCCGACCAGTATCGTCGGGGGAGGGCTTTGTTGTTCCCCCCACCCAGGAGGCACAACGGCCCATACCGCCGCCGTCTCCCCAAAAAGGCAGTTTCTGCTTATCTTTGATAACTTTTTAACAATCTGCACAAAAACCGTCCCCTCTGTGGAGAGAACTCCTACGTCTGCGCATCTTGTTTCACCGGTGGGGGTTTGCTATAATAGACATCGTAGAGAACCCCCGAAAGCAAGGGGATTCTCCCCCTTAAAAAACCGCCGTTAACCCTTTGTTTGTATCAGGAGGTCGTTTGATTATGGAACAGAATTATCTCTTTGTGGACAGCGTTGAAAAGCTGCAGGAGGCCATCACCCGCACCCGCGAGGCCCAAAAGGTGTTCGCCACCTATACCCAGGAGCAGGTGGACAAGATCTTTTTGGCCGCCGCTTCTGCCGCCAACAAGGCCCGCATCCCGCTGGCTAAGATGGCGGTCGAGGAGACCGGCATGGGCATCGTGGAGGACAAGGTGATCAAGAACAACTACGCTTCCGAGTATATCTATAACGCCTATAAGAACGTCAAGACCTGCGGCGTCATCGAGGAGGATAAGGCCTTCGGCATCAAGAAAATCGCCGAGCCCATCGGCGTTATCGCCGCCGTCATCCCCACCACCAACCCCACCTCGACCGCCATCTTCAAGTGCCTTTTGGCCCTCAAGACCCGCAACGCCATCCTCATCAGCCCCCACCCCCGCGCCAAGAACAGCACCATCGCCGCGGCGAAGCTGGTGCTGGAGGCCGCTGTGGCCGCCGGCGCTCCCGCGGGCATCATCGACTGGATCGACGTACCCAGTCTGGAAATGACCAACACCGTGATGAAAGAGGCGGACATCATTCTGGCTACCGGTGGTCCCGGTATGGTGAAGGCCGCCTACTCCAGCGGTAAGCCCGCTCTGGGTGTGGGTGCCGGCAACACCCCCGCCATCATCGACGAGTCTGCCGACATTCTGCTGGCGGTCAACTCCATCATCCACTCCAAGACCTTTGATAACGGTATGATCTGCGCCTCTGAGCAGTCGGTGATCGTGCTGGAGAGCATCTACGACGCCGTTAAGAAAGAGTTTGCCACCCGCGGTTGCTACTTCCTGAACCCTGCCGAGACCGAGCAGGTGCGGGGTACCATCCTCATCAACGGCGCTCTGAACGCCAAGATCGTGGGTCAGCCCGCCGCCAAGATCGCCGCTCTGGCCGGTGTCCGGGTGCCGGAGGGCACCAAAATCCTCATCGGCGAGGTGGAGAGCGTAGAACTGTCCGAGGAATTTGCCCACGAAAAGCTGTCCCCTGTGCTGGCGATGTACAAAGCCAAGGATTTCGCCGAGGCGCTGGATAAAGCGGACAAACTGGTGGAGGACGGCGGCTTTGGCCACACCTCCTCCGTCTACCTCAACGAGGTCACCGAGAGCGAAAAGCTGAACGCGTTTGCCGCCCGAATGAAGACCTGCCGCATTCTGGTGAACACCCCCTCCTCTCACGGCGGTATCGGCGATCTATACAACTTCAAATTAGCTCCGTCTCTGACCCTGGGCTGCGGCTCCTGGGGCGGCAACTCCGTATCCGAAAACGTAGGGGTCAAGCACCTCTTAAACATCAAAACTGTGGCGGAAAGAAGGGAAAATATGCTGTGGTTCCGTGCTCCTGAGAAGATCTACATCAAAAAGGGCTGTCTGCCGGTGGCTCTGGACGAGCTGAAAACCGTCCGTGGCGCCAAAAAGGCTTTTATCGTTACCGACAGCTTCCTGTATCAGAACGGCTACACCAAGCCCATCACCGACAAACTGGACGAGATGGGGATTGCCCACACCACCTTCTTTGACGTGCAGCCCGACCCCACCCTGAAGAACGCCCAGGACGGTGCCAAGCAGATGGCCGCCTTCCAGCCCGATACCATCATCGCTCTGGGCGGTGGTTCCGCCATGGACGCCGCCAAGATCATGTGGGTGCTGTACGAGCATCCCGATGCTGACTTTATGGATATGGCCATGCGCTTCATCGATATCCGCAAGCGTGTGTACACCTTCCCCAAAATGGGCGAAAAGGCCTACTTCATCGCCGTTCCCACCTCTGCCGGTACCGGCTCCGAGGTGACCCCCTTCGCCGTGATCACCGACGGGGACACCGGCGTCAAGTATCCCCTGGCCGACTATGAACTGCTGCCCAATATGGCGGTCATCGACACCGACTTCCATATGAGCGCCCCCAAGGGTCTCACCGCCGCCTCCGGTATCGACGCCGTCACCCACGCCGTCGAGGCCTACGCCGCTATGCTGGCCACCGACTATACCGACGGTCTGGCTCTGCAGGCGCTGAAGACCATCTTTAAGTATCTGCCCCGCGCCTATGAGAACGGTCAGACCGACGTGGAGGCCCGTGAAAAGATGGCCAACGCCGCCACCATCGCCGGTATGGCCTTCGCTAACGCCTTCCTGGGTGTATGCCACTCTATGGCTCACAAGCTGGGCGCGTTCCATCACCTGCCCCACGGCGTGGCCAACGCCCTGATGATCGAGGAGGTCCTGCGCTTTAACGCCTGCGAGGCTCCCGCCAAGATGGGCACCTTCTCCCAGTACGACCATCCCCACACCCTGGCCCGCTACGCCGAGATCGCCGACCATCTGGGTCTGGGCGGCGGCACCGACGAGGAGAAGCTGGAGAATCTGATTACCGCCATCAACGACCTGAAGGCGCAGGTGGGCATCAAGGCCACCATCAAGGATTACGGCATCGACGAGCAGGACTTCCTGGCCCGCTTGGACGATATGGTGGAGCAAGCCTTTGACGACCAGTGCACCGGTGCCAACCCCCGCTATCCCCTGATGAGCGAGATCAAGCAGATGTATCTCAACGCCTACTACGGCAATCACTTCCAAGAGAAGACGATGCCCACCGCCGCGAACCTGTAATCAAAGGAGGAGCGCATTATGAAACTGGATACCATCATTTATCAGCACAACAACAAGACCATCTATCGTGACGGTGACCGTTGCATCAAGGTGTTTGACGAGAGCTATTCCAAGGCAGACGTGCTCAACGAGGCTCTGAATCAGGCCCGCATTGAAGAGACCGGTCTGAAAATTCCCGCCCTCCACGAGGTAACCATGGTGGACGGCAAATGGGCCATCGTGTTCGACTATATCGAGGGCAAAACCCTGGCCAAACTGATGGAGGAGACCCCTGCCAAGATGGAGGAGTACCTCAATCTGTTGGTGGAGCTGCAGTTGGAGGCACAGTCCAAGACCTGCCCCCTGCTGAACAAGCTGAAGGACAAGATGAACCGCAAGATCAGCCAGTCGACGCTGGATGCCACCACCCGGTACGAGCTGCACACCCGTCTGGAGGGTATGCCCAAGCACAACAAGGTGTGCCACGGCGACTTTAACCCTGCCAATATCATCATCGCCACCGACGGCACCCCCTATATCCTGGACTGGGCCCACGCTACCCAGGGCAACGCCTCCGCCGACGCGGCCCGCACCTATCTGCTGTTCTGCCTATCCGGCAACACCGCCGTCGCCGAAGCCTATCTCAATCTGTTCTGCCAAAAGAGCGACACCGCCAAGCAGTACGTGCAGAAGTGGATGCCCATCGTGGCTGCCTCTCAGTCGGTCAAGGGCAACGAAGAGGAGCGGGAGTTCCTGCTCTCCTGGGCCAACGTGATGGACTACGAATAACCTGCAATATCAATAAGCCCCTCCCCGCCGGATCACCGGCGGGGATTTTTTGTTGCTTTTTCACCCCGTTCATTGTACAATAAGAGAGAAACATTCCAACCAAATGAGGTGGACTATGGAACAAAAACTGGAACGCAAATACGGTCTGTTCACCGCCATCTGTATGGTGGCAGGCATCGTCATCGGCTCCGGCGTCTTTTTTAAGGCCAAGGACATTCTGAATATGACCGGCGGGGATATGCCTCTGGGCGTACTGGCCTGGGTCATTGGCGGTGCCATTATGATGGTGTGCCTGCTGACCTTCTCCTTTATGGGACAGAAGTACGAAAAGGTGAACGGTGTGGTGGACTACGCCGAGGCCACCGTAGGCAAGCGGTACGGCTACCTAATGGGGTGGTTTGTGGCCACCATCTATTTCCCGGCTATGGCCGCGGTGCTGTGCTGGGTTACCGCCACGTATACATTGGATTTCCTCGGTGCCATCTTCCCGGGGCTGCCCCAAGAGGGGTGGGTGGTCACCCTGACCAGCCTGTTGGTGATGGTCTTTGCCTTTGCGGTCAACGTCCTCTCCCCCAAGTTGGCGGGCAAATTCCAGACCAGTACCACCGTAATCAAGCTCATCCCGTTGGGGCTGATGGCGGTGGTGGGCATCGTCTACGGCCTGGTTTCCGGCACCCTAACCGAGAATTTTCGGGCCACCGCTCAGGTGGCAGGCACCTCTGCCAACCCCCTCTTTGCTGCCATCTGCGCCTCCGCCTTTGCTTATGAGGGCTGGATCATCGCCACCTCCATCAACGCGGAGATCAAAGACTCCAAGAAGAACCTGCCCAAAGCGCTGATCATCGGCGGTATCATCATCGCCTCGGTGTATATTTTCTACTATCTTGGTGTGGCGGGTGGCGCCACCAACCAACAGCTTATGAGCAAGGGTACCACCGTCGCCTTCTCCAACCTCTTTGGAAACGGACTGGGCAACGTACTAAAGCTGTTCGTGGCCATCTCCTGCTTCGGCACCACCAACGGTCTGATGCTGGCCTGCTGCCGGGGATTGTATTCCGTCGCGGCCCGCGGCGAGGGTCCCAAGCCCGAGGTGCTGGGGCGGCTGAACCCCAAGACCAATATGCCCACCGTCTCCTCCCTCATCGGGCTACTTCTGATTTTGGGCTGGTTCGGCTATTTCAACTTTTTCCTTGCCTATGCCGACAGCGCCACCACCGTCCCCTTTGTGTTTGACTCCTCCGAGCTTCCCATCATCACCATCTATCTGATGTATCTGCCCATCCTTATCCAATGGATGCGTAAGGAGAAAGATCAGTCGGTGATCCGCCGGTTTATTCTGCCGATGCTGGCTCTGTGCGGCAGCGTCTTTATGGTGATTGCCAGCGTGTTCAGCCACGGCTGGGGTTGTGCCTGGTATCTGATCGTGTTTAGCGTGATGATGCTGGTCGGTATCCTGCTGAGGCGCAAAAATAACGCCTGACCCCTCCTGCTCTGCCCTCAGCGGGGGTATGGACACCGGTACGTCTAGGGCAACCGCCACGGTCGGATGCGGTCAAAACGATAAGAATAAACAGATCCCCGGATATTCTATTCCTTTTTTGCTCTGCCACGTTAGCGGTTGACAGATTTTTCCAGGGATGGTATAGTGATAGTATGCCTATGGCACAGACAAAAAAGCGAACGTATTACAGAAAAGAGGTATAAAATTATGAAAAAGTTCTTCGTACTGTTGGCTCTGGTGCTGGCGATGGTGATGACCCTGACCGCCTGCGGCACCTTCACCTGCGACCTCTGCAAAAAAGAGCAGGACGGTGTCCAGCTGACCGCCACCCTGAACAACCAGGAGGTTACCGTTTGCCAGACCTGCTTCGACGCCATTGCTGAGGGCCTTGACGCCATCGACGACGTGCTGAGCCAGAACTGATCCACACACACAAAAACACCCCACCGGAAAACCGGTGGGGTGTTTTTATTAGAATAACCGCGTGGGCTTTGCCGGCCTTCGATCAATCGGCTTCCCCCAGCAGGAGAACCTGACGTCCTTGCTCGAGCAGAGTGTCCGTCATCGCTTCACGCTCCGCTTCATCCAAGTGCTCCCAAAAACGATAGAGGAGCAGCGGCCGTTTGAGGTAATGGAGATCACACTCCTCCGCCACCGCATCCCAAAAGGCGAGGACACATAAAAAGCAGGCGCCACGAAAGAGCCACTGTTCAGAGGCTGGGAGAGTCATCGGATTCCCCCAACGGTCTACCGGCACCAAGCATCCTCTAGAGTCCACCGACAGCCAATGATCCCGCTGCCGGTCGTACCGCACCGGCTCCCACCGGTGCAGATACCGCAGCAAATGCCCCCGGAAGAAATTGGTGTTGACAATATGCGAGCGCGGGGTTGGCTGAGGCTTCTCCTCGTACCGGCGGTAATAGCATAGGCATTCCGCCACCGAGGCGTCCTCCCCGTCAAACCACAGCGCCCGCTCCTGCAACGCGCACAACCGCACCGCCTGCTGATAACGGCGTGACACGTCCCGCCCCTTTTCATCGGTGGCGGTCACCATCAGCCACGGGGGGCGATGGCGAGAGGGTCTTGCCTGCACCTGCAGGCATTCCCCCTCTAGCTGAACGCAGGCACACAGATAGGTATCCTCCCGGACAGCCGCCGATGGAGCCACCCCGCCCAACAGCACCCGAACCGCCGCCACCACATCGGCGGGGTGGTCGGTGGTCAGATGATTGAGCCCCGGTGCGAGGGAGACGGCGTACTGCTCCACCCGGCCAAACTG
>SVON01000010.1 GCA_015066365.1 Oscillospiraceae bacterium
ACTGCTCATGGTCGCAGAATAGGTGGCAGAGGTCACCGAGGACTTAGCGTACTTGGAAGCACCCTCGTTCTTGATGTACCAGGTGTACTTCAGCTCGTCGCCGGAAGCGGTAATCTTGACGGAGGCCTTCTTGCCCATCTGGGCATAGGCGGCGGTGGCAGACTCCTTGGTGATGGACACTGCCTCACGCAGACGCACCGTCTTGCACTGCACCATATTGCCGTACCGGTCGTACACACGGCAGAACACCAGACGATCCTTCACCTTGTCGGTCATGGTGACGGAATAGCTGGACTTGGTCACAGAGGATTTGGAGTACTTAGAAGAGCCGTTGTTCTTGATCCACCACTCGTACCGCAGGCCCTCGCCCTCAGCGGTCAGTTTGACCGACACCTTGTTGCCCATCTGGGCATAACCGGTGGTGGGCTCTTTGGTGATGGTCACATTAGAGGGGGACTCGACATCGCAAACCGTGCAGAGACCGTTCTTCCACTGGTGATCGGCCACCTCACGGGTTTCACCGCAGTTGTTGCAGTCCGCATCGCAGGCGTTGTCGTAGACGTGACCAGCCACCTCGCGGGCAGCGCCGCAATTATCGCAGTAGACGTCGCAACCGTTGGTATAAACGTGATCGGCCACCTCACGGGTTTCACCGCAGTTGTTGCAGTCCGCATCGCAGGCGTTGTCATAGGCGTGCTCACCGGTGGCAGGCAGAGCCTCAACGTAACGTTCGTAGCATAGGATGCAATAATACTCCCGCAAACCGTCCTCGCCGCAAGTGGGTTCTACTCTCACACCCTCCTGGAATTGGTGAGGACACTCTTCTTCGCGAATAGCCCCGCAGAGATTGCACTCCGTATCCGACTCGTCATCATAGACATGATCACCATCGGCGTCGCCGTAGCTCATATAACAGCGCTCGCACTGGGCGGGATCCCAACAGGTGGCGGTTCCGCCGTAGCACAGTTCCACCTCGGTGCGGAGAGTCTCGTAGCAATGAATGCAATCGTATACCACCACGTGCAGACCGTTGACGTTGCCGCCGTAGCACCAGGGCTCACCAGCCTCGTGGTCGCACCCGCCCTCCAGCTCGCGCCAGGCATAGCAGGCGTTGCACTCTTGGTCAAACTCGTCGTCGTACTGGTGTCCTCGGGCCGGGAACACCGTGCCGCAATCCTTACAATAGCCCTCGCCAACGCAAGTGGCACCGATAGCATTCCGATGGCGGCAGCCTGTTCCGGGATCCTCCGGGTCGGTGCTCCGCCAGGCGCCACACACGTTGCAGTAGGGGTCGGAGGCGTCATCGTACTGGTGACCCGGCGTTTCCCGGACAGCACCGCACTCGTTGCAATCCGGGTCGCAATCATCGTAATACCAATGGTAACGAGCCTGTCGGATCTCGCCGCATTCGTTACAATCGGCATCGCAGTCATTATCGTACCAGTGGGGCTCCACATCCCGCTCGGTCAAGCACACATTACACTGCCAATCGCAGGCGTTGTCGTAGGTGTGCAGGCTGGAGGCGTCCCGTTCGGTCCAGCATTGGCTACAGTATTCACTGCAGGGGTACTCGTAGGTATGGGCGGCGGTAGCCTCACGGCTGGCACCGCACCCGGCGCACTCCTCGTCGCAGGGAGCAGAAAATTCGTGGGTGGGGATCACCGCGATGCCGCAGTAATAGCACTCGGTAGAACAGGGGCCGTAGGTGTGCTCCACCGGGCGGACATAACCGCACCGATAACAGTCGGGATCGCAGATGGCATCGTAGCCGTGCCCCGGCGTCTCCCGCTGATAGCGGCACTGGTTGCAGGTGGCGTCACAGGCGTTGTTAAACACGTGGATGTGCAGGGTGACGGTGCGGGAACACACCGTGGCACCGGTGCCCCGGTGCGTCAGCAGGCAATAGGCCGTGCTGTTGTTCAGATCCTCCGTCAGAACCATATCCATCCGCCAGCCGGTGGCCATTTCGCGGGTAGTACCGGAGGGGGTGGTCAGGTACCAGGTGTGCTCGTACTCGCTGGAAGCCTCAATGTAGAGGGTGATATAGATACCGGCCGTCTCGGTCATCACATCCCGAGGTTGCATAAAGATCACGTCGCTGCCGGTGGCAGCATCCCGCCCCGCACCGCACACGTTGCAGGTACAGTCACAGGAGTCGTCGTACACGTGGTCGTATCCCTGGCGCTCGTGACCGCAGTTATTACAGAAATTATCGCAGTTCAAGTCATACTCGTGGTCACCGGGCACACGGGTGAAGCCGCACTCGTTGCAGACGGCGTCGCAGGGATAATCGTACTCGTGGCCCCACACCCGGCGCTCATAGCCGCAGTTGTTGCAGGTGGCGTCGCAGGCGTTATCATAAACGTGGCTGAGCCAGCCTCTCCAGTAATTACACAGGTCGCAGTAGGAGTCACAGGGGTTGCTGTAGATGTGCGCCGCCGGAGACTCCCGGAGGTCACCGCAGTCCTCACACTCCGCAGCGCAGTCGCTGACGTAGCGGTGCACACCGGTGGCAGGAAGGGTGTCGATGTAGCGGCTGTAGCACAGGGTGCAGTAATACTCCCGCAGGCCCTCGTTGACACAGGTGGGCTCCACCACCACTCCGTCCGCAAACTGATGGTGGCACTCCTCCGGCAGGTCCGGCTCAACCGGCTCTGCCGGGACAGAGGGCACGTCCGGCTCCACCGGGACGGTAGGAACGTCGATATGCTCCTGCTTTTCGCCGCAGTTGCCGCAGACGCCGCTCTCATCGTATCGGTGACCCAGGGCGGCGTAGACAATGCCGCAATCCCGGCAGACACCGTCCTCAATGCAGGTGGGGGCAATTACTCTGTGGCCTTCCAGACCGCACAGAGCGGAAACGCTCAATGGAAGACAGGTCAGCAACAGCAGAGTTGCCAGCAAAACGGATAAACCTTTTTTCATCGCTATTCCTCCTTTTGTAATAATTTCCTCTACATTCATTTTAGCACCAACCAACGGAGATTTCAAGAAGCAATTTAAGGAGGAGACTACGTTCTGTCCCATACGGGGTGCGGCGTTGTAGACTGGGGAAATCGAGCGGTAGTGAATGACCGTCCAACGGACCGTCAGAGCCGCAAGTGAACCGAGCCGCAACGAGACCTCCGGCCGTGACAAGAAAAAAGCCGAGGCGGATGCCTCGGCTCTTCTCGGTTGGTTTCGATATTCTATGTTGGATCTTCGTCATTACTCGGCTTTTGCCCGGGCGGCGATGACCTTGTCTGCCACCGGCTTGGGGGCTTCCTCATACCGCTCAAAGGCCAGAGTGAAGTAACCGCGGCCCTGGGTGGTGGAGCGCAGCATCACGGCGTAGTCGCCCAGCTCGCCCTGGGGCACCTCGGCGTCGATGCAGGTAAGCTCATCCTCGGCGGGGTTCATACCCAGCACGCGGCCGCGACGCTTGTTGATGTCGCCCATAATGTCGCCGGTATTGTCCTGGGGCACGTACACCGCCAGGTGCATCACCGGCTCCAGCAGGATGGGGTTGGCGTCGGCGATACCGGCCTTATAGGCCAGCGAAGCGGCGGTCTTAAAGGCCATTTCAGAGGAGTCCACGGGGTGATAGGAGCCGTCCACCAGGGTCGCCTTAACGCCCACCAGGGGATAACCGGCCAGCACGCCTTCCTTAGCGCAATCCTGCAGACCCTTCTCTACGGCGGGGAAGTAGTTCTTGGGCACGGCGCCGCCGAACACCTTCTCCTCAAAGACCAGCTCCTCGCCCTCCCAGGGCTCGAACTCGATCCACACGTCACCGAACTGACCGTGACCGCCGGACTGCTTTTTGTGACGGCCCTGAACCTTGACCTTGCGGCGGATGGTCTCGCGATAGGCCACCTCCGGCTGGGTCAGAGTGACCTCGGCGCCGAACTTGGACTTCAGGCGGGAGACGATGATATCCAGATGCTGCTCGCCCATACCGGACAGAATCAGCTCATTGGTTTCCACGTTCTTCTCCACTTTAATCGTGGGGTCTTCCTCCGCCAGACGGGCCAGACCGGTGGCCACCTTTTCCTCGTCGCCCTTTTTGGTGGTGTTGACCGCCATAGACAGGCAGGGGGCGTCAAAGGGAACGCCGGGCAGGGTCACGGGGCAGGACGGAGCGCACAGGGTGTCGCCGGTGCCGGTGTTGACCAGCTTGGCCACCGCACCGATGTCGCCGGCGGCGATGAAGGGAGCCTCCTCCTGCTTTTTACCACGGACGTAGAACAACTTGCCGAGACGCTCGGTCTCGCCGGTGCGGCTGTTGAGCAGCGCCATATCCGGCACCACCTTGCCGCGGATGACCTTGAAGTACACCATCTTGCCCACAAAGGGGTCCACCACGGTCTTGAACACGGTGGCCACGGCGGGGGCGTCCTCGTCCACCTCCAGCTCAATGGGATCGCCATTGGCATCGGTGCCGGTCTCGCCGGCCACAGACTCGGCCCAAGGCGCCAGCCACAGCAGACCGGTCAGCAGCTGGTCGATGGCCTCCAGCTCCTGAGCCGAACCGCAGAATACGGGGGCGATCTCGCCGCGGCGAACACCGGTGGCGATGCCCTTAATCAGCTCGTCGGGGGTGAACTCCTCGCCGGAGAAGTATTTCTCCATCAGTTCCTCGCTGGTCTCGGCCACCGCCTCATTCATAGCGGTGCGCAGACCCTCCAGGCGGTGACCCATATCCGGGATGGGCACCTGCTTGGCCTTACCGTCCTCATAGGTATAGGCGCGGTACTCCAGCAGGTTGACGTAGCACTCTACCTTGTGGTCCACCACGTGGGGCACGACCATGGGACAGACCATAGGGCCGAACTTACCCTTCAGGTCCTCAAACACTTTATAGAAATCCGCGCTCTCGCGGTCCAGCTTGTTGACAAAGAAGATGGTGGCGATGCCCTTTTTCTGGGCGGCGGCAAAAGCCTTTTCGGCGCCGACGGTCAGACCGCTCTTGCCGGACACCACGATGACCGAAGAACCGGCGGCACGAACGCCCTCACGCAGACCGCCCACAAAGTCGAACAGACCGGGAGTATCCAGGATGTTCAGCTTGGTGTTCTTCCACTCCACCGGAACCAGAGAGGTGGAAACCGACACCTGACGGCGGATCTCCTCCGGGTCGAAGTCGCTGACGGTGTTACCTTCCGCTACCTTGCCCAGACGATCGGCCTGATAGGCCAGATAATACATCGCCTCGGTCAAAGAGGTCTTACCGGAGCCGGCATGGCCGGTCAGCGCCACGTTACGGATGGTTTTTGCGTTGTAGTTTTTCATGAATGCACGCCCTTTCTGTTCACCTATCCCCCGCCTTTGGCTGATTTTCACAGCAAAACGCAGCAGATTAGGATAATTTGCACAAAAAAATTAAACAAAACGTGTTTGTTTTATACGATTATACTACATCGGAATGGGTTTGGCAACACCTTTTTGTGAAATTTTATAAAATTTTATAGTAGATTATATTCTATACATTAAAAGATAGGCCTAGGAATAAAGCTGTTGGTAGGATGACGAGGGTGTCCAGAGAGAACACTCTCCATCATCGCCTACGGCGAAGCCACCTCTCTCCGTAGGGTGCGCCGACACCTCCCTTTACACAAGGGAGGCTTGACCCTATCCAAGACAGAGAAAAAAGGCCACCCGTGATGGGTGGCCTTTCAAAGCAGAACACTTGCTTACTGTTTTTCGTTTCCAGTAAGCGTTGATGAAATTGGGGTGCGCTTATCGGCGAGGTGTTTTTTACAGGTCGCTGAACAGGTCGGCGTTGTACTCACCGGCGGCGATCAGCTCCTTAAAGCTGGCGACAACCAGGGGCTTATCCTCGGCGTAGGTGACGCCGAACCACTTATCGGGGGTGGGCAGCACCTTGACGGTCACCTTGCCCGCCTTCAGCAGGTCACCGATGTGACCGGGCAGCAGGTACTCCGCCTTCAGCTCGTTGCCGGCAATGCCGTCCAGGAAGGTGGAGAAATCCGCCTCCAGCATCGGCAGGTAGGCCGGGGTCAGACCCCAGAAGTTCATAGACACAGCGCCCTCGGCATCCAGAGGCGTGCCGTTGGTGGCGGCACCGCCGTCGGCGGTCTTGACGATATCGCCGGTCTCCACCACGTCGGTCAGGTAGTTGTCAGCGTTCACCTGGCACACTCCACGGGTCACGCCGCCATTGTCAGACAGGGTGTTCTTCAGCTGGAAGCCGGCCATACAGAAGTTGGTGTCACCGGCGTTGCTCTCCAGGAAGGTGTGAAGCTCTTTGAAAGCCACCTTGCCGTAATAATCGTCGGCGTTAATGACCACGAAGGGCTCGGTCAGCAGATCCTTGGCGGACAGCACAGCCTGGCCGGTACCCCAGGGCTTGGAACGGCCTTCGGGCACAGAGTAACCCTCCGGCAGAGCGTCCAAAGCCTGGAAGGCATAGCCCACCTCTACGCCGTGGGCGGCGCAGATCTTCTCGATGCGGTTGCCGATGATCTCGCGGAAATCGGCCTCGATGTCCTTGCGGATGATGAACACGATCTTGTTAAAGCCGGCCTTGATGGCATCGTGGATGGAATAATCCATAATGATCTCGCCGTTGGGGCCCACGGGAGCCAACTGCTTAATGCCGCCGCCAAAGCGGGAGCCAATACCGGCCGCCATAATTAACAGAGTGGTTTTCATAGTGCATTTCTCCTTTTGTATGTAAATTATTTCATCAACCAATCTTATCCACGCAAACACCGCCGTAGGGACGGATGTTCAGCACGTGGCAGGAGCCCTCACCAAACACCTGCTCGATGAGGGACTTGAACTCCTCCAGCTTGTTCAGCGGGACGAAGTTCTGGGTGGTGCCGCCGAAGCCGCCGCCGTGGACACGCCAGGCACCGCAGCCATCCAGCACCCGCTGGGCCAGGGCCAGAGCCAAAGACATACTCTGCTCAGATACGTCGCAGGCGGCGTACACATTCTGCAGATACTCGAAAGAAGAGTTGCCGGAGTCGATGACCAGCTTCTTAAAGCTCTCAAAGTCGCCGGCCCGCAGGGCAGCCACCTGGTCCACCACCCGCTCGTTCTCCTGCAGGAAGTGGATGGCACGCAACACCGGACGGTCACCGTGCTCATCACGCAGCTTGGCGATGTTGGCGATGAGGGTGCTCATATCGGTCTCACGCAGGACGTTCACCCCCAGAGAGGCGGCCACCGCCTTCATCTCACCGGGAACGGCGGCGTACTCGTGAGTCAGATCGGCGTGATTACCGCCCACGTCCACGATGCACAGAGCGTGACCTGCCGCGGCAAAGTCCACGTCCACCTTCTCGATGATAGGAGCCGCCGGGTCGGCAAAGTCGATGGTGATGATGTTGCCCACCGAAGAGGCCATCTGATCCATCAGGCCGCAGGGCTTACCGAAATACACGTTCTCGGCGTACTGAGCGATCTGGGCGATCTCCACGGCGCTGACCTTGCCCTCGTTATACAAGTGGCTGAGGATCACGCCGATCAACACCTCAAACGCGGCAGAGGAGGACAAACCGCTCCCCTTGAGCACATTGGAGGTGGCGTAGGCGTCAAAGCCGCCGATGGCGTAATCCAACTGAGTAAACCGGGCAGCGGTGCCGCGAATCAAAGAGGCAGAACCATTCTGCTCGCTCTCCACCGGGATCAGCTCGGCGGTGTCCACCGTCAGCATGGGATAACCCTCGGACTGCATCCGAATGATCCCCTCGGTGGGGCGCACCACGGCGATCACGTCCAGGTTGACGCTACCCGCCAGCACACGACCATAGTTGTGATCGGTGTGGTTGCCGCCGATCTCGGTACGGCCAGGGGCGGAGAACAGCATCAATTCGCCCTCCTCGCCAAAGGTGGACACGAAGCCCTCCACCGCGTGGGCGTAACGATGGCGTTGGGCCATCACCTGATCCTCGCCGTACAGAGCGGCAAAGGCGGCGTCATAACCACCGGTATGAATTTTGTTCAGCAGAGTTGCAGCCGACATAAAATCTTCCCCTCTCACAAAATTTACCATTATTCTATCTCCATTATAAAAGACGCGCCCAAAAAGTGCAACTATTTTATTTGGCATATGTATGGACAAATGTTGCATAATATGCTATAATGAGAAAAACCACCAACAAAGGAGGGGCCTGTATGAGCAACAAACGGTATCAATTCCGGGATACGCTGAAGGAAAACGCCGGGCTGTCGGTGTACAGCACCGGCTACGAACAATGCGACAGCAACCACACCTGGGGCCCCGCCCTGCGGGACCACTATCTCATCCATTTTGTGGTGGCCGGCAAGGGCACGCTGCGGTGCAACCAGCAGGAATACACCGTCGAGGCGGGCCAGCTCTTTATCATCTATCCCTCCCAGGTAGCCAGTTATCAGGCGGATGAAACCGACCCCTGGGAATACGACTGGGTGGGCTTTAACGGCACCGATGCCCGACGACTGGTGAAGCTCACCGGCCTATCCCGGCAGCAGCCAGTCTGCCTGAGTGACGACCCGGAGAAAACCGGTGCCCTCTTGCGCCGTATCGCCGAGGCCGGTGACAACACCGCCGCCGCCGACGCAGAAATGGCTGGATGCCTCTATCTATTTTTGGCTCACCTCATCCGTATGAACCACCAGCACCCCGCCGGCAACCCCCACCAAAACTACGTGGCCAACGCCCTGCGGTACATCCAATACAACTATGCCAACGATATCGGAGTCAACGACATCGCCCGCTACGTGGGCATCAGCCGCAGTCAGCTCTACCGTGCGTTTTTGCAGGATTTCGGGGTCTCCCCCCACGCCTATCTGCAGACCTACCGCATCAACGAGGCCTGCAGCCTGCTCCACGACCCTGCCTATTCGGTGGCAGAGGTAGCCGGGTCGGTGGGCTTCAACGATCCGCTGTATTTTTCCCGGGTGTTTAAGTCCATCAAGGATTGCACCCCCTCGGAATACCGACGCAACAATATAAAATAAAGCAAAAGAGGCGGCGCCGAACGGCACCGCCTCTTTTTATTCCGCTTGCAGCAGTTCCTCCCGCAGACGGCGGATGATCCGCTTTTCCAACCGGGAGATATAGGATTGAGAGATGCCCATTTTGTCCGCCACCTCCTTTTGCGTATGTTCCCGATGACCGCAGATGCCAAACCGCAGGTGCATAATCTGCTGTTCCCGCGGGGACAACCTGGCAACGCACAAAAGCAGTTGTTGCCGCTCCGCCTGAGCTTCCAAATCCCGGTGCACCACATCCGGATCGCTGCCCAGCACATCAGACAGCAGCAGTTCGTTGCCGTCCCAATCGGTGTTCAGCGGTTCATCAAAGGAGATCTCGCTCCGCTTTTGGGCGTTTTTCCGCAAATACATCAATATTTCGTTCTCAATGCACCGGGAAGAGTAGGTGGCCAGCTTGATATTCCGGTCCGGGCAGAAGGTGCGCACCGCCTTAATCAGCCCGATGGTGCCGATGGAGATCAGATCCTCGATGCCCACGCCGGAGGTCTCAAATTTGCGCGCGATGTACACCACCAAGCGCAGATTGTGGGTGATGAGCACGTCCCGCGCTGACTCATCCCCCGCCTGAAGCCGGTCCAAAACCGTCCTTTCCTCCTCCGCCGAGAGAGGAGGCGGTAGCACCTCCGCCCCGTGGATGTAATGCACCGTCTCGGCGGAAAACAGCCTCCGAAACCGCTCAACCAAGCGATTTATAAATCTGTAAAGCATTTCCCCTTTACCCCGCTTTCTGCTAACGAATCTCCCAAAGCACTCCCCGCCAAGCCACGGTACTCCCCGCGGCCCAGCCGGTCGCACACCGCTATGTAACAGCACCCCAACTCTTGATAACCGGAGGGGGTCATCCGGGCCAAGCCATCCGGCAAAAACGCCGGCAACACCCCCTCGCCACCAATAGACTGAAACGGAATCACCCGCCATCCGGCAGGCAACTGCGCCACCGAAGCCGGCACCGTCACCAACCGTTGTGCCACCTCCCGCTCCAACACCAACACCGGCAGACCGGAAAAAGGCTCTACCAAATGATTGCCGCTATCGTATAGGCAAAGAACGTCTTCACACTGCGCCCCCACCGTCACACGCACCTGCCACCGAAGCCCTGCCGGGGCACGGCGGAGCATCAGCCGTTCTCCGGCCCACAAAACGCCGTAGCACACCACCGTCAACCCTACCAACAACAGCGGTGGCAGGCTGTAATACACCACCCCGTTGTACACGTAAAGCCCGGTGGGGGCGGCAAAGAAATACAGCGCCCCGCACAACCCGGCCAACCCGGCCGACAGGCTAAACAACAGCACCACCCGCCGGAGCAAAAAACGTCCCCCCTGCCACCGAAAAGCCACCAGCACCATCGCGATCGCCGCCATCAACTTTAGCATCAAGGACCAAACCAGCGGCAAGGACGGCAGTAATAAAGTCAAACTGAACAAAGCCCCCAACAGCGCACCCAGAGCCAACCGCCAAGGTCGGCCCTCCCCGCCGGAAAAACGCCGCACACCCAACAGAAGCAAAAAATCCAGCCAGCCGTTCAGCGCCAACAAAATATCTACGTAGATCACCATACCTATCACCTTAGGGCTATTATAGCCCCTCCGGCACCGGGAATTTTGGCGAAAGCAGGAGCCGCAGAAAAAAGGGACAACACCTTGTATTCCCGGACAAAGTGTGATATACTGACTCTATTGTGGTTACACTATCCCCAAAGGAGAGGTGTTACCTATGAAAGAAAGACCCGCACCGCAGATCTTGTGGTCCTGGGTGTTGGCGGTGACCATCGTTGCCCTGCCTCTGACCGGCGCACTCGGCTGGCTGATGACTCTGTTTTTACCGGCGTATCTCCCCCTCGCGCTGGCGGTGTGGGGTGGATTTCTGTTGTTGCTGACGGGGGTGTATCTGCCGTTGCGACGGCGATCGGCCTCCTTTTCCCTGGAGCAGGAGCACGTTGCCGTCACCGGCGGGGTGCTATTCACCACCACCCGACGGATGCGGATGGACGCGGTACGGCAGGTGACCCTGTTGCAGGGACCGCTGGAACGGCGCTTCGGTACCGCGTTTTTACTGGTTAGCGGAACCGGTGGACATCTGCTGGTTGAGGGGATCGACCGGGCTCGGGCCGACGTCTGGTGCCAAAGGCTTCTGCCCCGATGAACCGCCCTCACCGAGAGCACCCGGCGGTGCTCCCCCTGCGCCTCTCCTTATACCTATGGTTGTTTCTCCTGCCCCTGATACGGGGCGTTCACCTTTTGGGCGTGCCGGGCGATATCCCGGCCTGGCTAAAAAGCCATCTGCCGGACCGACTGGTGGCGCTGTTGGTGATCGTGACCGCCGTCACCCTCTGGTGGCACCGCACCTATACCCTCTCCCGCCACAGCCTGGTCTTACGCCGTGGGATTCTCTGGCGCCGCACCACCCGGATCCCCCTCCCCCTCATCACCACCCTGACGGTGGAACGTCCTCTGTGGCTGAGACTGAGCGGCGGCGCACGGGTGGTGGCCGATACCGACGCGGGCCACCACCGCCTGGCAGACCTTACGTTGTTGGTGACCCGAAGACAAAGCGGCATTTTCCTCCCGGATGCCAACCGGATACGGTTTCGGGCCTCCGGTGGGCGGATCTTTCTGCTGTCGGTGCTGTCCTCCGATTCGTTGGGCGGCTTTCTGTTGCTGATCACCGTACTGCGCCACGGCAGCATTCTGTTGGGCGAGGGATTGCAAAAGACGGTGTTCGACAACCTGCAATCCGCCGCCGAGGCACAGGCGGTCATCCCCAAAACAGCCGCCATTGTCGCTTTGGCTCTGACCGCTGCCTGGCTGACCGGTACGGTACGGCTGTTTCTGCGGCATCTACCCTTTCGGGTGTGCCGCACCGCCGACACCCTGACGGTTTACACCGGATTTTTTACCCGCCGGGTGCACTGCTGCGCTCTGGGTGCGGTACACTATCTGGACCGACGGCAGACCCTGAGCGCCTATCTGTTGGGGCTTTTCACCGGCTACGTCAGCTGCACCGGCTACGGCAAGGACCGCAACACCCGCGCGGTGCTGATCCCGCCCTGCCGTCCAGCTCGGCTTTGCTTAGAAGAGCGCCTGTTTCTCCCCGCTCTAGCCCACCACTCCCTGTCGATACACCCCGCCAAAGGGGCGCTGTGGCGGTATTGGCAAGGGCCTCTGTGTCTACTGGGGGCGTTGCCTTTGGGGGCGTTTCTGGGTGGGTATCTGTTTCCCCACTGGCGTCACCTCATCGCCTATCTGGCGGCGATGGCGGCACTCCCCTGCCTGTGGTTGCTCTTGGTGCGTTGGGCGGACCGACGCACCGCGGGGCTGGGATGCGAAGCGGGCTGCTTTTGCCTCTCTTACAGCCGTTTTCTCACCCTCCACCGGGTCACCCTACCGCGGGATAAGGTAGCGCTCATACTGACCCGACAATCCCTATGGCAAAAGCGCAGAGGGCTCTGCACCATCAAGATATACAGTCATCATGAGTTTCGTCGTCCTCATCCGGTGCGGCACCTGCCCCTGGACGAGGTTTTGCGTTTACTAGATCGTATCAATTAAGGAAGTGTATCGTATGGAAACCATCCGCACCGACCAACTGGTCGCCAACCAACTGAACGTGGACCTTGCCACCGCCGCCGCCCTCATTATGGAAGGCCGCATCTGGATCGGTCAGGTGCCGGCGGACAAGCCGGGCACCCCTTTGCCGTCCGATACCGTCATCACCTGTCGGGAAAAGGCCAAAAAATACGCCAGCCGCTCCGGCTACAAGTTGGAGAAGGCGCTGGCGCATTTTGCCATCGACCCGGCTGACCTGACCGTCTGCGACATTGGGGCCAGCAACGGTGGCTTTACCGACTGCCTGCTGCAAAACGGGGCAGAGCGGGTGTTTGCGGTGGACGTGGCCTACGGCATTCTGGACTATAAACTCCGCATTGACCAGCGGGTGACGGTGCTGGAACGCACCAATGCCCGCAACCTGACGGCAGAGCAACTGGGCGGCACCATCTGCGATATGGTGACGGTGGACGTATCCTTTATCTCGCTGAACAAGATCTACCCCGCCATCCACCGGGTGCTGAAAGCCGGCGGTGAGGTGGTGACCCTCATCAAGCCTCAGTTTGAGGCCAAGCAGAAGGAACTGGGCAAGAATGGTATTCTGAAAGACCCCGCCGCCACCCTGCCGGGGCTGATGGCCGACCTGTTTGCCTGCGCGGCAGAGAACGAATTGACCGTCTTAGGGCTCACCGTCTCCCCCATCCACGGTCAAAACGGCAACGTGGAGTATCTGGCCCACTACCGTCACTCTGCCCCCACCGAAGAGGAGCTGGCCGCCTATCCCGCGATGATTGAGGCGGTGCTGAATTTGCAGCCGGATATGTAAGCATAAAGAAACGCTGTGCAACAAACGTTGCACAGCGTTTCTTTATGGTTGCTTTACTTTTCTTCACCCGAAACAGCAATCTCTTCGGTTACTGCGTGAATATAAATGGTATCCAACGTAGAGAAGTTGCCGGTGCCACCGTCCACCTCCACCAACCAACGCAGAGCCATCCGATAATACGGATTCTTTTCGGTGGGGGTTTCCATCGCATGAACGGACATCACGTAACCGGTGTCGGGATCCTTGTCGCCGGGCTGGATATCCCAATAGGCAGAGGCGATCTCGATCGCGCGGGTTTCGGTAATGTATTCATTCGAAGCGTTTTTGCGCACCTCGCCGGTGACAGCATCGATGTAGATCGTATTATACAGCGCCGAATTTCCGGGTTCGCCGTTCTGCTCCGACACCTCGCGAGAGCCCATTTTGTACCAGGGGTTGTCGGCGGTGGGGTTCTCCATCACGTAGACGGTGGTATAATTACCGCTTTCCCTATCCTGTTCTCCCAACCGAACCTTCCAATGGGCTACGGCGATCTCGATGGCTCTCTCCTCGCTGATAAACCCATTGTTCAGAGGCGTAGAGGACACCCGGGTCATCGTCTGGGCGATCAACTGAGGCGGATAGGTCTCCATAGCCTGCCCGTTGTAACCCACCTGATATTCCTCATTCATCTGCGGCTTCAGCTCCGGACAGTGATCTCCATAATGTACCCATACAACGTCAAACTGGCCCTTATCGTAGCAGTTCAGCAGCACGGATTTATCCAGCACGTAGATGACCTTGCCCGTCACGGTGCCGCTTTGCGCCTTGTCAGACACATTCACATTCGGTATTTCTTCCTCAGACGATTCACCATAGCCGTGGGCATACACCGTATTCTCCAAAACCGTTCCGTCATAGTATGCCCGGAGCATCACGCCAATGCCGGGGAGACCGCGACCATAGTTGTACTGGGTATTGACGCGAATCTTTTTACCAACCAACGCGGCATCATCCGCCTGCACCACGTCCAACACAAAACACCGTTCGGCTTTATCCCATTCCGCAAAGTTACCGTAAAGAACGTGGGTTGCCTGGATGGTGCTCCCACCATCGGCCAACATAAAGTCCAGATGTCCGGCTTGCTCCTCGGTCAGAGCGGCGTATTCGCTGCCGTTGTAGAGATAACCGGAATGCCCCTGAGTATCCAGGGCTAAATAGTATCGGGTAACACCATCCAGGGAGAAATAGGCGTCAAACGTCAACGTATTGGTGAGGGCGGCATCGCTGTACCACTTTACCTCGCTCAAAATCTTCTGCAGTTTCTCCTGGTTATACTTTTCGAGAGGATAACCGTCGGAAACCTTGGAGGCCTCGTCATAGGACATCGGATGACCCAAGCTCTGCCAACTATCCACCTTGGTTATCACAGCCGGTGCAACGTTGGGCTCTTCGGTCTGGGCGTTATTCTCCTCCTCTTTAGCCACGGTGGTTTTAGGGTTGGTCAACAGACAAACAGAGGATACCACTAGAGCCACCACCGCTACCAGCACCAACCAAAAGGCGGGTTTCTTATAATTAAGCACGGTTTTGACCCGGCTCTTAACCGCGGTCTCACCAAAGGCCACCGGACAGGCGGTAATCAGATGCCGCGGCGCGCTGCAGGACAAAATGGTCAGAGAATAGGCTTTGCGCTGAGCAGCGTCCATATCCCGGATCACCTTTTCATCGCAGGCGGTCTCAATATCCCGGCACAGCAGGATATAGGCCACCCACAGCAGGGGGTTAAACCAATACAGGGACAAGAGGACAAACCCAAGGGGCTTCCACCAATGATCCCGGCGCTGAATGTGGGCCCGCTCGTGGGCTACCACGCTACGGGCATCTCCCTCGGACAGATCGGAGGGCAGATAGATCCGGGGACGGATAAGCCCCAGAATAAACGGTGTGGCAATGCCGTCGCACTGATACAGGTTCTCCCGCAGGCGTACCGACTCACCCACCCGGCGATACAGCCGCAGAGTTGCGATCACCGCATAGGTGAGCATCGCCGCCACGCCCACCAGCCACACCAGGCTCAACACCCGGGTGAGGGTCCAGGAGGAGGGCTGAGCGACCGCCGTTTCCGGCACGGGGGCGGTGGTCGGTGTCTCGGGGGGGATCGTCGAGCTCAAGATCTCGCCGGGCTCTGCCGGAGGGGTGATGGCGTTCACCACCGGGGCGGTATCCTCCCCCACCGGGGTGCTCGGCTTGACCGCAGGGGTCTCGCTCAGCACGGTGGCCACCGGCACCTGACCGGCACGGGGCACCACGCTGAAATCACTCTCAATGGAGATGGGGCAAATCAGCCGTACCGCCACCAACGCCCACAGCAGACAATGGATCCACCGGGGGGCATTACGCAGCACCAGCCGTAACACCATCACCGCCAGCACAAGCCAACCGGCGGTGATGCTCATATTCACCAATTGTAGAAAGATCTTCTCCATAGTTATCCCTCCTCGTAGGCGTCGATGAGGCGGCGAATCTCGGCCACCTCTTCGGCCGTCAGGCTCTTACGGGCGGTGAAGGCGGCCACAAAGGCCGGCAGGGAGCCGGCAAAGGACTCTTCGATCACCTGCTCGCTCTGTCGGGCGTAAAACTCCTCCCGGCTGAGGCAGGCAGTCACCACACCCTCCTCATTCTTAAACAGGCCCCGGTCGCTGAGCCGCTTCAGCACGGTATAGGTGGTGGTGCGTTTCCATTCCAACTCGGCCTCGCACAGCTTTACCAGAGCCTGGGTGGTCATCGGTTGATGCGCCCAAATGAGATCCGCGAACCGAGACTCCACCACGCCTAATTTCCATTCCGCCATAGGTCATACCTCCTTTATGGGATAAACTCGGGTTGTCTACACCCTGTCGTCACCTTTAGTCTACAGCAAGTAGACAGATTTGTCAAGAGGTTTTTTCAAAAAAATCCTCCCCAAAAAATGAGGAGGAATTTTTACTAACGATATTTATACGGATGATAGACTTTGTCCGACTCTTGTAGCAATTTATCGGCATAGGAGCCCCTGATTATATGCAAGCACAAATCTTTCTCATTCGCAGTGAGTGAAACACTTTCTAATCGAACCACTTCGGTTAAATACAAATTTTTCACCTTTGGATGATAACCAAAAGCGTCTTCGCGAATCAACTTTACGCAACCAGGGAGATAAAAACTCTCCTGCTCCTTTCCCTCGGGAAAGGATATTAACTCCGCTCCTGCGGCATCGTAAAGAACGCCATCCTCTGCCTTGAACGCTACATTCCCCTCAGCAACCTCAATCTGCACTAATGCAGAAGCGCGCCAAAAAGGGTTGCTCGTAATCTCACTTACCGTAGACGGGATCATCACTTTTTGTAAACTGTAACACCGATAAAAGCAAGATCCAACCAATCGTTTTAGCCCTTCGGGCAACACCACGCTTTTCAGGTTTTTGTGTTGATAAAAAGCGTTGGAGCCCAAAGAAACCACCGGACGATTTCCAATTTCAGCCGGAACTTCAACCGAACGGACACTCGTATTTATACATTTGACAATTTCTACACCATCATCCACATTTTTACAGATAAAATCACCGCTAATGTATTCATCGTCTTGGCTTTCCGCAATAAGAATAGTCATCTCCACCGCAGTAATCCGGGGTGGGAGCGAGGGCATTACCAGATCTTCGTAGGTAACTAAGTACTCCTCCCCTACCTGGGGCATTACCGATGGCGTGCCGGCATAATTCACCCAAACGGTGTCGAATTTCTCCTTGTCGTAGCACTCCATCAGCGCCATACCGCTATCCACCTCCAGCACCTTGCCGGTAAAGGTGAGATGTCCGGGGATGACCACATCCTCAGCCGGGACGGTGGTGGTCGTGGTGGGGGTATGCTCCGGGTCGGGACTCGGCTGAAGCACCAACAGGTGCCACAGCGGTATCCCGATTGCCAACACCACCAGCGCAACCGCTAAGATGGACAATACGATCCAGAACCATTTTCCTTTCATATCCTCACTCCTTTTGCATCCTTTGCCAAGCAAAAACAAAAGCCTCTGCCCACGTGGACAGAGGCTTTCACGATGATTACAGTTTGGAATAGCCGTGTCCGTTGATCAGGGCATCCAGCTTGATCCCCGCCTTACACTGGGGGCACTCGTGGGCCAGGTGGCTGGCATAATCCGGCAGGTTGTTGGGGTTAAAGCAGGAATGGACCTTATGGCCGCCCACCGCATCGGTGGTGGCGAAGATGGAGGCAACGCCCACCACCTTACCGCCGTAATAGTCCACCGCCTGGATGGCGCCCAACGCCGTATAGCCGGTGGTGACCGAGGCGGCCAGGATCAGAACGTGCTTGCCCGCCACCATCGGGATCAGGTTATCCCGCAGCAGCAGTTGGCTGCCGGCGGTGTGCTCGGGGGTCATCACGTAGATGGTCTTGTGGGCGTTCATATTCATATACCCGGTGCGGGTCAGCTCCTCGGCCAGGCAGGTGGCGATGACCTCGGTGCCATCCAGACACAGGATGGTATCCACGATGGTGGTGGTGTCGTAATACGGAAGCAGCTCTTGGGCCACCGCCTGGGCCTCGGACAGACGGGTCTTTTGGGTGGTCACGTCGATATAGTAATTGGTGTGGCTGTGGCTGGTAGCAAAGTGGCCCTGGGTCACACGCAAAAACAGATTCTGGCGCTTGGTAGGGAGCTTAAAAGTTTTTCCGGTGGGCATAGGGAAACCTCCTAGTATGATTTGTATCCTCATTGTACACTACTTTTTCAAATTGTACAAGAGGGAATTGGGAAATTCTGAAAATTTTAGGCAAACTGACAGAGTTTCTGTTTTTGTCGATTTTTGGTTGACATCCGGTGGAAATGATGTACAATAAGAGAAAATCGAATAGGCTAAGCGAAGCTTTCAGGAAACGGGTGGGGTCCTCCCCATCCACCGAAGGAGTAACACTCTCAGGTCTGTGCCACAGGCACCCGACTGAAAGCGGATAGCATTCTGGAGAACTCCGTGCCCGACACGGATGCCGAAGGTGCAAAGGGTTTTACAAAGCCCCAATCTCTCAGGCGAAAGGACAGAACAACCATCACACACCCGCATCGGGTGGCGTGTTTCCTTTTGTATGCGAGAGTTTTTGACTCTCGCATTTTTTGTTTTTTGGCTATTATCCCATTCGATTGCATATCATTCTATATCCCGAGAGAAAGGTTTGTGATGACATGGGATTTATTAACTGGCTCACCGACGTCAACGGTGAGATCAACACCTTTGTATGGGTGACGCTGGGTCTGGCCCTGCTCATCGGCACCGGCGTGCTGATGACCTGCCTGACCAAATTCTTCCAGGTCGCTCATATCGGCCACTGGTTTAAGCAGACCTTGGGGAGCCTGTTCACCAAAAAGGTGGCCGGCCACACCAAGGATAACGCCTCCATCTCCCAGTTCCAGGCATTATGCACCGCTCTGGCGGCCACGGTGGGTGTGGGCAATATCGCCGGTGTGGCGGCGGCCATCGTCACCGGCGGCCCCGGTGCCGTCTTTTGGATGTGGGTGGCCGCTTTCTTCGGGATGATGACCAACTATTCCGAAAACGTGCTGGGCATCTACTACCGCCGCAAGGTAGGCGGCGAGTGGGCCGGCGGCGCTATGTATTATCTGCGGGACGGTATGGGCAAGCGCAAGGGCTTTGGTACCATCAGCAAGGTGCTGGCCATGCTGTTCGCCTGTTTTGCGGTGCTGGCCTCCTTTGGTATCGGCAATATGGGTCAGGTCAACAAGATCGTGGCCAATCTGGAGAGTGCCTTTGATATCCCCGCCCTGTCCGGTCAGGTGCTGTACGAGGGCGTATCCCTCTACTCCATCCTCATCGGCGTGGTGCTGATGATTCTGGTGGCGGTCATCGTCATCGGCGGTCTGAAGCGCATCGCCAACGTGGCTGAGAAGATCGTTCCGGTGATGATCGCGCTGTTCTTGTTAGGCTCGCTCATCATCATCGGCGTTAACTACGCAAACGTCGGTGGAGCTTTCTCTGCCATCTTCCGCACCGCCTTTACCGCCGAAGCGGCCTGGGGTGCAGCCGGCGGTATCGCCATCAAGGAGATCATCACCTGCGGCTTTAAGCGGGGTGTGTTCTCCAACGAGGCGGGTCTTGGTTCCTCGGTGATGGTACACTCCAACTCCAACGTCAAGGAGCCGGTGCGCCAGGGGATGTGGGGCATCTTCGAGGTGTTTGTGGACACCATGGTGGTATGCACCATGACCGCGCTGGTCGTGCTGACCAGCGGCGTCATTGATCTGAACACCGGTGCCATCCTCAAGGGCACCGACGATTCCACCCTGGTAGCCAAAGCCTTTGAGGGCACCTTTGGCACCGCCGGCGAGATGTTTATAGCGTTGGCTGTATTGCTGTTTGCTTTTACCACCGTGCTGGGTTGGTCTCAGTACGGTGCCAAGGCGGTAGAGTATCTGGGCGGCAAGCACGGTCACACCGCCAAAAAGGTGTATAAAGTGATCTTCGTGTTGCTGATTATGTCCGGCGTGCTGCTGACCAACACTCTGGCTTGGGATATCTCCGACACCTTCAACGGTCTGATGATGATCCCCAACCTGATCGGCGTGCTGTTCCTGTGCGGCACGGTGCGTAAGATCACCAAGAACTACGTAGACCGTAAGATCAAGCACAAAGACGTAGAGCCGATGCTCTCCTACGACCCCCGCATCCAAGCCAAAATGAAGGCAGAACTGGATGCTGACAACTGATTTCTTCGTCCTCTACATAAGGCGGTCTCAAAAAACTGCCAACGCAAAAGCCCCAGCCGGGTTCGGCTGGGGCTTTTCGTTTACAGCAGGATGAGCTGTTTGGGGCTGGCGGTCAGATTGAGAGAGCCGGTTTCGGTGACGTACACCATATCCTCAATACGGACACCGAATTTATTCTCCAGGTAGATGCCCGGTTCCACCGTCATGATCATACCGGGTTTGAGAACGGTTTCGCACCGGGGGCTGAACGCGGGATTCTCATGGATCTCCACGCCCACGCTATGGCCCAGGCCGTGACCGAAGCAGCCCTTGTAACCGGCAGCATCGATGATATCCCGCGCCACCTTATCCACGTCCTGGCATACCGCGCCGGCACGGATAACCTTCTCCGACTCCAGTTGAGCCTTTAGCACGGTATCGTACACCAGACGCATCTCGTCAGAGGCCTCCCCCACCGCCACGGTGCGGGTCATATCCGAGTGATAGCCGCCCACCACCGCGCCAAAGTCCATGGTGACGAAGTCACCCCGCTCCACCACCTTATCGGTGGGAACGCCATGGGGTAACGAGGAGTTTTTACCGGACACCACAATAAAATCGAAGGACACACCCTCGCTGCCCATCCGGCGCATATAAAACTCCATATCCAGCATAATTTCCTTCTCGGTGCGACCGGGCTGAATGTGGTTGAGAATGTACGAGAAGGTCTCGTCGGTCATCCGCTGAGCCTCCCGGATATACGGAAGCTCCGCTTGGGTCTTGATCGAACGCATCTCGGCGATGATGCCGTCAAAGCGATTGCTGTCCGACACGGACAAGCCGGACAGATCCCGGCGCAGAGCCGCCAGACGGCTGACCGGGGTGCTATCCGCCTCAATGAACAGCTCCTTGATGCCGTACTGTTGGCACAGCTCCGATAACTTGGCGGGCGGAGACTGGATTACCTGGCAGCTGTCCACGGTGGCTTTCGCCTTTTCAAAATAGCGGAAGTCGATGAGGAACACCGCCGCCTCTTTGCAGAGAAACACCGAGCCGGCACTGGAGGCAAAGCCGGTGAAATAAAAACGGTTGCAGTCGGCGGTGACCAGCAAAGCCTGACCTGCAGAAAGCTCACTTTGAATGCGTTTGACACGTTCTTTGATCATAGAATTTCACTCCTTACAGTTCTTTCAGCACACCGCACAAATATTCATACACCCGGGCGGTGGAGGACACCGACAGCCGCTCCCGGCAGGTGTGGATATCCCGCATATCCGGGCCGATGGACACCGCGTCCAGGCCCGGCAATTTCTCACAAAACAGACCGCACTCCAGACCGGCGTGGATGGCTAAGACCGTAGGTGACTTGCCGGTCTGCTGTTGCCACACCCGGCACATCACCTCCCGCAGGCGGGACTCCTGCCGGTATTCCCAGGCGGGATAATGCCCGTGGGTGGTGCAGGTGCCGCCAAAGGCCAACGCCACAAACCCCAACCGGGACAGTAGCGACGATTTCTCTTCATTCTTACTGCTCCGCACCGCAAAGGTGGCGTGGAGCGCGGTTTCGTCGGTGGTGAGAATGCCCAGGTTGAGCGAGGTCTGCACCAACCCCTCGATATCGGCGCTCATAGCCTGGATACCGTTGGGGACGGTGGTAAGAAACTCCACCACCCGCGCAGTGGACTCCGCTGTCATCACCCGGTCGGCGGTGGTGGGTGCCACAGAAAGGGTCAACTGAGGATCGGTCTCCACCCGATGGAGGGTGGCAAAGGCCTCCGCCAAAAACGTAGGATCGGTATCGCAGGTGATCACCGCCACCGAAGACACCGGAATGGCGTTGTCCTTTTGACCGCCGCTCACCGAGACAATGCGGCACCCGATGGATTTTAAGAACGCCCCCATCGTGGTGTTGGCGTTGAGACGCCCTTTGTCGATCTCTACGCCGGAGTGTCCGCCCTGCAGACCGGACAAGGTTACCTCATAAGCAGGCTGAACGTTGTCTTCGTAAGCCAGCGGTAACGTAATCTGCGCCTTGGCTCCGCCGGCACAGCTGACGGTGAGCACCCCCTCCTCTTCGGAGTCCACGTTGATCAGGGTGCGTCCGATCATATCAAAGGTATCCAGCCCCACCGCACCGTCCATACCGGTCTCCTCGTCGATGGTGAACAGCACCTCCAACGGCGGATGGGACAGATCGTCCGCCTCCAACACCGCCAACGCCATAGCCACCGCCACGCCGTCGTCGCCGCCCAGAGTGGTGCCGTGAGCAAACACCCAGTCACCCTCCACGTCCACGTCCAACGGATCGTTGGCAAAGTCGATGGTACACCCCGGAGCCTTTTCGCACACCATATCCAGGTGTCCCTGGAGGATCACGGTGGGATGGTCCTCATAACCGGGGGTGGCGGGCTTCTTAATCAGCACGTTGCCCAAGGTGTCCTGCCGCACCCACAGATTGTGAGCCTTGGCAAACGCCACGCAATAGTCGCTGATGCGGGCAGTATCCCCCGAACCGTGAGGAATGCCGCAGAGCTGCTCGAAGTAGTGGAATACCCGATTGGGTTGTAAATGAGATAACTTGCCCATAAGGGTCACCTCGATAAATATAGAATAGAATTATTGTACCATAAAGCATTGTATTAAGCAACCGGAAAATAAATAAGCACAAGGGAGGCTCCCTCTCCGTCACGGCTTCGCCGTGCCACCTCTCCCACAGGAAGAGACAAGAGAACACACAAAAAAGCACCCCCAAAACGGGACGTTTTGGGGGTGAAGGGGTTAAACTTTACAGAACGCGAAGCCTTGCTGCAACTGAGTTTACAGCTTATCCACGTCGGCATCGGTGATCAGATGGAAGCCAGCAGCCTCCAACGCATTTTCCGCGGCAGCGTTGTCGGTGGGACGAAGCACCACGTAAGCGTGCTTCTCGGTACGGGCCATAAAGGCGTAGAGATACTCCACGTTGACCCCGGCCTCGGCCAACACCGCCAGCGCCTTGGACAGCTTACCGGGCTGGTCGCCGATCTTAACGCCCACCACCTCGGTGATCTTGAGGATATACCCCTTGTCGGTCAGCGCCTTCGCCGCCGCATCGTTGTCGTTAACGATCAAGCGGAGCAGCCCGAACTCTAAGGTGTCTGCGATGGACAAGGCCCGGAGATTAACGTTGTTCTGTGCCAGAGTTTCGGTGATGTTCACCAGAGAGCCCTGGGTGTTTTCTACGAAAACGGTTACCTGTTTTAAAGACATACTGCTGCTCCTTTCTTAACCATACAATTTTCGCTTGTCGATGACGCGGACCGCCTTGCCCTCGCTGCGGACAATGCTCTTGGGTGCCACCAGATGCACCTTGGGGTTGATGCCCAGCATCACCTTCATCGCCTCGGCCAAAGCCTTTTCCCGCTCGGTAATACCGCTGACCGTATCGGACAGCATATCGGCGGTCATCTCCACATTCACGTCGAAGGTGTCGTTGTTGCCCACCCGGTCCACCACGATCTGATAGTTGGGCTCGTAGCCCTCCTTCAGCAGGACCGTTTCGATCTGGCTGGGGAACACGTTAACGCCACGGATGATCAGCATATCGTCGCTGCGCCCCATAGGCTTGGCCATCTTAATAAGGGTACGACCGCAGGAACACGGTTTCCGACTCAGCACGCAAATATCGCGGGTGCGGTAACGCAGCAGCGGGAACGCCTCTTTATCCAGGCTGGTGAACACCAATTCACCCTTAGCGCCCTCGGGAAGCACCTCGCCGGTGTCGGGATCGATGATCTCCGCCAGGAAGTGGTCCTCGTTGATATGCATACCGGTCTGCTCGCTACACTCGAAAGCTACGCCAGGGCCGGAGGTCTCGGTGAGACCATAGATGTCGTAAGCCTTAATACCCAGCGTCTTTTCAATATTCTCGCGCATCTCCTGGGTCCAGGCCTCCGCACCAAAGATGCCCGCCTTCAGCGGGATCTGGTCGGGGGTGATGCCCTGCTCCTTCAGCGTTTCGCCGATGTAGGCGGCATAAGAAGGCGTACAGCACAGAATGGTGGCGGACAGATCCTGCATAAACTGGATCTGCCGATCAGTAAAGCCGGAGGACATAGGCAGGGTCAAACAGCCTACCTTATGAGAACCGCCGTTGAGACCGGGACCGCCGGTGAACAGGCCGTAGCCATAGGCCACCTGCACCACGTCCTCATCGGTGCCGCCTGCCGCCACGATGGCGCGGGCACAGCAATCCTCCCACAGGTCAATATCGTGCTGGGTATAGAACGCCACCACACGGCGGCCGGTGGTGCCGGAGGTGGACTGGATGCGTACGCAGTCCTTCAGCGGCTTGGCCAGCAGGCCGTAGGGATAGGCGTCGCGCAGGTCCGCCTTGGTGAGGAAGGGCAGCTTGTGCAGGTCCTCAATACCGTGGATGTCGTCGGGGGTGACCCCCTTTTCCTCCATCAGGTGGCGGTAGTAAGGGACGTTGTCCCATACGTGCTTGACCTGCTTGACCAGTTTCTCAGACTGAAGCTTTTTGATGTCTTCTACCGGCATGGTTTCGATGTCTTTTTGATAGTAGCGCTGTTCCATTAACATTTCGTCCTTTCTGCAAATAGATTTGGGTTGTGCAAAATGCAGATAAACAAAAAACGCCCTCTGCATTCCGCTGTCGGAATACAGAGGACGAGAAAAATCCCGTGGTACCACCTCTATTTACCGCTACCTCACGATAACGGCCTCCGAGTGCCAACACACCCTACTCGATATAACGGTCGATCCCGTTTGGCCTACACAGAAAGCCCTTCAGCCAACGACTCACGGAAGGAATTCACCGACTTGACACTACTGCCTCACACCAACTGCAGCTCTCTGTAAGTGTTCCCCTCGGGTACTGGTTTCCGTTCAAACGTCTTTATGGTTCATAGTTTAGCACTCTGACCGGGAAAAGTCAATGTTTTTCTGCAAATTTATGCACGATAGCCCAAATCAAAAGCTACCTTGTTCATCTCCACAAATTTTGGGGCCACCGTATTCTCGATGGCAGCGATCCAACGCTCGTAAGGAATATCAAAATACTTAGCGGCACGCCCCATCAGCACGATGTTCACCGCCTTGGCGGAGCCGGCCTGACGAGCCAGCTCCAAGGCATCCATCGCATCCACCGAAAGACCCTTGGCGGTCAATTCCTCCAGCACCCCGGTGGGATACTGAGCGGCGCCAATGATTACCGGCATCGGGTCGATCTGCTGGGTGTTCACCACGATGCGCCCCTCCGTCTTGAGATACTTGGCGTAACGGGCCGCCTCCAGTTTTTCAAAGGCGATGATGAGGTCCGCCTCCCCCTCGGTGACAATGGGGGAATACACCTTGTCACCAAAGCGGACGTAGGTAACCACAGAACCGCCACGCTGGCTCATACCGTGGACCTCGCTCACTTTAACATCGTAGCCCTCGTCCACCAACAGACGCCCCAACAGTTTGGAGGCCAGCAGGCTGCCTTGGCCGCCCACACCGACAATCATCACACTTTTTGTTTTCATTGTCCTAACCTCCTTTACAGAATGGCGTCAAAGGCGCAGAGCTGCTTACAGACACCGCACCCCACGCACAGAGTGGCATCCACCACGGCCTTACCATCCTTCATGCTGATGGCGGGGCACCCTAGGGTCATACACCGCTTGCAGGACTTACATTTGTCCGGGTCCACCGTCAGAGGCGGCAGAGTCTTGACGGATTTCAGCAGCACACAGGGGCGGCGGGAGATGATCACCGAGGGTTCCTCGGCGGCCAACTCTTCCTTAATCACCGTATCGCAGGCCTTCAGGTCGTAAGGATCCACCACCCGAACCCGGTTGATGCCCAGGGCGCGGCACAAAGCCTCTAAATCCACCTTGGCGGCGGGGTCGCCTTTGATGTTGTAGCCGGTGGTGGGGTTCTGCTGATGACCGGTCATACCGGTGATGGAGTTATCCAGAATAATGACGGTGGAGTTGGTGGCGTTATAGGCCACGTTCACCAAGCCGGTCATACCGGAGTGCATAAAGGTAGAGTCACCGATGACCGCCACCGACTTGCCCTCCGACTCGGCACCGCGGGCCAGGTTAAAGCCGTGCAAGCCCGACACAGAAGCACCCATACACAGGGTGGAATCCAGTGCGTTCAGCGGAGGAACGGCGCCCAGGGTATAACAGCCGATGTCGCCCAAAGCGGTGATCTTATTCTTCGCCAGGGTATAGAACAGACCGCGATGAGGGCAACCGGCGCACATCATCGGGGGACGACCCGGAATGGCAGAATCGGCAGAGACGGTAGCCTTGGCTTCCTTGCCAAAAGCGTCGGCAACGGTCTTCTGAGAGAACTCGCCCAACAGAGAGAACACATCCTTGCCCACCACGTCGATGCCCAGGGCCCGCACATGGGTCTCGATCACCGGATCCAGTTCCTCGATGACATACAGTTTCTTTACCTTAGCGGCAAAATCCTTAATGAGCTGAGTAGGCAAAGGATAGGGCATACCGATTTTCAGCACAGAAACGCTGTCGCCCAGCGCCTCTTTCACATACAGATAAGAACAACCGGAGGTAATGACACCCACCTCGTCGGACAACAGTTCTACCGTGTTGAATTCACAGTTCTCCGCCAACTTCCGGAGCGCCTCGGTGCGCTGTTCCACAATGGGATGACGCTGGATGGCGTTGCCCGGCATCATAATGTATTTCTGAGGGTTTTTAACGTATTCCTTAACAGGGGCGTCCTCCCGCTGACCTACCTCCACGATGGACTGGCTATGGGCAATGCGGGTACACATACGCAGCAGGACAGGGGTGTCGTACTGCTCGGACAACTGAAAAGCCGCCTTAGAGAAGGCGTAGGCCTCAGCGGAGTCGGAGGGCTCCAGCATCGGAACCTTAGCCGCCATCGCATAATGACGGCTGTCCTGCTCATTCTGCGAAGAGTGCATAGCCGGGTCATCCGCCACGCAGATGACCAATCCCCCATTGACCCCGGTATAGGACAAGGTGAACAACGGGTCGGCGGCCACGTTGAGACCTACGTGCTTCATAGCGCAGGCGGAACGGGCACCCGCCAGAGAGGCACCGAAGGCCACCTCGCAGGCCACCTTTTCGTTGGGGGCCCACTCGCTGTGGATGTCGTCGTATTTGGCCAAAAACTCGGTAATCTCGGTAGAGGGAGTGCCGGGATAACTGGACACCACCTGCAGACCGCCATCGTACAGACCGGCGGCCACCGCCTGATTACCAATCAATAACTTTTTCATAAACAATTACCTCATGTATATTCTATAATTCCATTATATTCTACATCAAAATGCGCCAGACATCAAGCCTTATTCTGCATATCCACCAGACCCTCGGCACCATACATCTTACGGAGCTTGGGCTTCTCGATCTTGCCGGTGGGGTTGCGGGGCACGTCCGCAAAGATGATCCGGCGGGGCCGCTTATACCGAGGCAGATCCAAACAGAACTCGTTGATCTCCTCTTCGGTGCAGGTCATCCCCTGCTTCACCTCGATGATGGCGGCGGCAATCTCGCCCAACCGGCTGTCCGGCAGACCGATAACCGCCACGTCCTTGATCTTTTGGTGAGCCGCCAGGAAGTTCTCGATCTGCACCGGGTACAGGTTTTCACCGCCGGTGATGATGACGTCCTTCTTACGGTCTACCAGATACACAAAGCCGTCCTCGTCCTGCATAGCCATATCGCCGGTAAACAGCCATCCATCCCGCAGGGTATCGGCGGTAGCCACCGGGTCGCGGTAATAGCAGGTCATCACACCGGGGCCTCGCAGGCAGAGTTCACCCACCGCGCCCTGCTGCACCTCATTACCGTCAGGATCCACGATCTTGATCTCCCAACCATAGCCGGGTACGCCGATGGCACCCACCTTGTGGACGTTCTCCACACCCAAGTGCACCGCGCCGGGGCCAATAGACTCGGACAGACCGTAGTTGGTATCGTACTGCTGGTCCGGAAAATACTCCAGCCAGCGCTTAATGAGGCTCTGGGGCACCGGCTGGGCACCGATGTGCATCAGACGCCATTGTTTCAAATCAAAGTCATCGAGAGAGAGCTCACCGCTGTCCAGCGCGTTGAGAATCTCCTGAGCCCACGGCACCAACAGCCACACAATGGTGCATTTCTCATCGCTGGCGGCGGTGAGGATATGCTTGGCCTTGGCGCCCTTGAGGATCACCGCCCTGGAGCCGGCCAGCAGGCTGCCAAACCAATGCATCTTAGCACCGGTGTGGTACAGCGGCGGGATGCAGAGGAAATTATCCTGGCGGGTCTGATTATGGTGGGCCTGCTCCACCCGGCAGGAGTGGATCAAACTCTGGTGCTTGTGCAAAATGGCTTTGGGAAAGCCGGTGGTGCCGGAGGAGAAATAGATAGCGGCATCGTCCTCTTCGGTAAGCTCACACGCCGGGAACATACCAGAGCACTCAGAGATAAGGTCGTTGTAATCGTCCGCAAACATAGGACAGCCGGCACCCAGATAGATCAAATGGCAGCGGCGGCTGACCTTATCCGCTACCGCCTCCACACGGCCGATGAACTCCGCGCCAAAGATCAGCACGTCTGCCTCGGCCAAGTCCAGACAGTAATCAATTTCGTCAGAAGAATACCGATAGTTCAGCGGCACCGCCAACGCACCGGTCTTGAGGATGCCAAAGTACACCGGCAACCAATCGATGCAGTTCATCAGCAGGATGGCCACCTTTTTGCCTTTGCCGATGCCGTTTTGCTTGAGCATATTGGCCAACCGGTTGGCTTTTTCATTAAAAACCTCCCAGGTGATCTCCCGGCGATAGTGCCGGGCCCGCGGGGTGGCCTCCACCAGCTCAAACTCGTGCCAGGTGGCACGGCGGGTCTCCGGCTGCTCCGGGTTGATCTCCACCAAGGCGGTATCCTTAGCATAATCCCGGGCATTTCTTTCTAATAGGTGTACAATGGTCATAATCAACACTCCGCATCCAAAAACTATGTTACTACTTTACCACTTTAAAGCGCGATTGTCAACCGAAAATTGCAGGTATTCTGCGGATTATTGCAAATTTTCCCAACTTTTTATGAAAACCGCTTGACATATCCGCTTTAAAGTGGTAAAGTGCTTATAGGATTTCAGCGCTTTAAATCCCTAAATTGAGAAAGGTTGATGTCTTATGTGTACTTTATCCCTGCAAGCGGCGGCGCTCTCCCCCACCGCCATCATCACCATTCCGATGCTGCTCCTATTCTTCGGACTGATGATCGGGGTGGGATTTGCCTGCCGCAAACACGCCACCAACGTGGACGGCTTTGTGCTGGGCGGACGCAACGTAGGACCCTGGCTTACCGCCTTTGCCTTTGGTACCTCCTATTTTTCCGCCGTCATCTTTGTTGGTTATGCGGGACAATTTGGTTGGGATTTCGGTCTGGCCTCCACCTGGATCGGTCTGGGCAACGCCTTTATTGGATCGCTGTTGGCCTGGGCGGTGCTGGGGCGCCGCACCCGGGTGATGACCCAGCATCTGGGCTCTAAGACCATGCCGGACTTCTTTGAAAAACGGTACGACTCCAAAAAACTGAAAACCATTGCTTCGGTGATCGTATTCTTGTTCTTGATCCCTTACACCGCCTCTCTATACAACGGTCTCTCCTCCCTGTTTAACAACGTGTTCGCCATCCCCTATTGGGTGGTGGTGTTGGTGATGGCGGTGCTCACCGGTGTGTACGTCATCTTCGGCGGTTATATGGCCACCGCCATCAACGATTTTATTCAGGGTGTCATTATGCTGGTGGGCATTATCACCGTGGTGGCGGCGGTGCTCACCCAAAACGGCGGCTTCACCGCCGCCACAGAAACCCTCAGCGCAAAGGAGGGAGCCCCGTTCACCTCGTTGGTCGGTCCCAGTCCCGTAGCCCTCTTAATGGTGGTGCTACTGACCTCGCTGGGCACCTGGGGTCTACCCCAGATGGTGGGCAAATTCTACTCCATCAAGGATGAGGGCTCCATCAAAAAGGGCACCATCATCTCCACGGTATTCGCCATTGTGGTGGCCGGCGGTTGCTATTTTCTGGGCGGGTTTGGTCGCTTGTATAGCGATAAGGTACCCCGCACCGAAGAAGGCAAGGTGCTGTTTGATAAAATCATCCCGGTGATGCTCCAGGATCTGGCACCGGTGGTGGTGGCGCTGATCATCGTGCTGGTGTTGGCGGCCTCCATGTCCACCCTCTCCTCCCTGGTGCTGACCTCCTCCTCCACCCTGACGCTGGACGTGATCAAGCCGATGGCGGAGAAAAAAGGCGCGTTTTCCGAAAAGAAGAGCGTTCTGATTATGCGGGGGTTCATCGTATTCTTTGTGGCGATTTCCGCCGCCATCGCCATCCTCAAGGACAGCGTGTGGGCGGATACTATGTTCATCGGTCAGATGATGGGCGTCTCCTGGGGCGCTCTGGCCGGCGCCTTTCTAGCGCCGTTCCTATACGGTCTGTATTGGAAAAAGACCACCCGCACCGCCGTAGCGGTCAGCTTTGCCTTTGGTGTGGGCTTGGAACTGCTCCAGCTGTGCATCGGTATGGGGTGGCTGTCGGTGAAGGGGGTGCCGGTGTTGGAGTTTGTCTTCACCAATTCTCTCTACTCTGGCGTATTTGCCATGATGGGCGGTTTGGTTCTGGTGCCCCTTGTGAGCCTCTTCACCAAAGGTACCCGCCCCACAGACGTAGAGGAAAAATTCGCCTGCTACAAAAAGCAGGTGGTGACCAACCAAAAAACCTCGTTAGGATAAATAACACAAGCCCCGACCGGTTGGTCGGGGCTTGTGTGTTTCGTTCTTTATTCTTGCCAATCCAGCGCACCGTCGTTTACGTCGATGCGGCCAATGTAGTTGTCCTGCACAATATCGCCGTACACCACGATAATCTCGCCGGAGCACTCGTACAGGTAATAGGGGCGGGCATACACCACCAAGCTATCGCAATGACGGGGCATATTGGTGACACGCACCGCAAAGGTGGCGCTGTTGGAGGTGGCGTCGATCAGATACTCTGCCGGCACACTCTTCGTCCGCTCGTCCAGATGCTCCAGCGTCATCTTGTCCTCGTTGGTGCCCACCAGGGCGTCGTTGCTGACGATGGCGCCCATAGCCAACAGCTGATACTGACGGTTGCTGACCGGCTTCACCAGGGCGTTGGACAGGTCGGCGGTATAATCCGCCTCCTTAACCAAACCGGTGGCGGACATAGTAAACTCAAAGCCCAGCCCCAAGAACCGTTCGGACATCTCCATACGGCTGGTCATGCCGCCGGAAAGCCGGGAAGCCGGAGCAAAGGGGTTGGCAGCGGCAATCGCTACGTCAGCGAAGATCGGCTTATGGTCGGAGGCACCCGCCACGTCGGAGTCGTTGATCATAGTGAAATACTTACCGGTGACGCCGGCGGAATACAGAATGTAGTCAATGCCGCCCCGATTGCTTTGGTGAGAGGTCATACCCACGTTGACCAACTGCTGAATGGGGGTGTCGCTGTAATTACTGTTAAAATCGCCGGTGGTAATAATGGGGCAGCCATACACATTCTTATAGTACTCGATGCGCTCTGCCAGCTCACCGGTCTGGATGACCCGGTTCTGCTGTCCTTTGCTGTCCTTCTCCGCATCCAGGTGGGTGCTGATAAACACAAACCGTTCACCGGTAGCCTTAATCTCAAACAGGCCCATACTAATGTAGCGCATCCGCTGAATGCAACCCCAGTAGTTGACCGAATAGCCGATGAGCTCGTTATGTACCAAGGTCAAGGTCTTGGTGTTGTACATCATAGTGGTGCACATCCAATCCTTTTTGCCCAGGCTGGCCGTCGCCTCCAGGTGCTGTTTTTCCGGCACGTCGGCGTTGACAAAGTCGTAATCCGGTAGATTAGACCGCAGAGATACGTGCCACTTATAGTTGCACTCCTGGAAGCCGATCACGTCCGGCTGATAATAGTCGATACAGGCAGAGGCTCGGTCACCGCGGGTGCCCAGAGCCTGACCCCAGGACCAACCGCCCAGGGTCTCGTCGTTGTCCACCAGCACGTTGTAGGACATCACACGAAGGTTGCTGCCCTCAGTCTTCTGTTGGGGGTGAGCGCCGGTATAGGCGGACACGGTTACATTACCGCCCATCATACACAGACACAGCGTACCGCACAGACAAGCGCTAAAAAAAGCTTTCCACAATTTCATCGGTATTACCTCCTACATAAAGGAATACCTTATTATACCATAAAGATGGACAAAGGGCAAGAGAAATTAACCGGGCGATGAGAGCCCCTCCCCCGCTGTACAGCGTTCCTCCGGGGGAATGAGGGCCCTACCCATTCTATTCACCTTTTTGAATCCGCAGGAGCGGATAACCTCCACCCGGACATAAGAAAACCCCCGGTTACCGAAGTAACCGGGGGTTCTTTTGGTTTAGACTAGCTGAATTTTCGCTTTACAGCGAAAACTCTTACCACTCCAGAACGCCGTCGTTGCTGTCGTACTTATCGATGTAGTTGGCCTGCTGCAGATCGTCGTAAACGGTGATCACGCGGCCCTCATACTCGAAGGTGTAGTAGGCACGGGCGTAGATGATGGTATCCTCGTTAGCCAGGGGGATGTTGGTGATACGCACAGCGTACTGAGCGCTATCCGCCTCCAGGTCGCACAGGTAGGTAGCGTTGACATCCAGCACCTTGCGGCCATCGACCATCTCTTTGGTCATACCGGCCAGACCATAGCTGGGATCGTTGGAAACGATCGCACCCATGGACAGCAGCTTGTAGGAGTTGCCATCGTCAAAAGCGTCGATGGTGGCGTTGTCCAGAACGGCCTCGGTGTTGTTGATGACCTCGATGCCGTTGGCATTGATCTTGAAACGGAAGGCCAGACCCAGCTTGTCGCCATCCATCTCCATACGGCTGGTGCCGTTGAGATCGATCACGTCGTACTTATCGGTCTCCACGTCGCCCACATACTTGACCAGCACATCGCTGTTCAGGAAGGCAACCAGATCGTCGGCAAACTTCTGCTGAGCAGCAGCAGAGGGGTGCCAACCGGCACCGGCGGTGTTGGTGACCAGCTCCAGAGAGTACAGGCCCTCGGCAGCGCCGCCGTTCTCCTCGATGATGGCGGGGATGCGAGCATTGTCATCATCCTTCATCATGCCATAGATCCAGACGATCTTGGAGTTGGGGTTCTTAGCGCGAACCAGATCCAACAGCTCCTGATAACCGGCCAGACGCTGCTCAACAGTGATGCCCTGCTGGGCCTCCATAGCGATATCGTTGGTGCCCAGAGCGATCACCACCACGTCAGGCTGACGGGCGTTGAAGTTGTACTGGGTGGTACGGTCGTACTGCCAACGCTGATAGGGATAGAAGTTCAGCATGTTGGGATCCTGCCAGCCATACTTGGCGCCAATACCGGAATAGCAGACGTCAGAGAAGTCAGCACCCAGAGCCTTAGCGGTCAGGTAGGGATAAGCAGCGGTAGCATCCTGGAACAGGGGCTTGCCGCCATTGTCGTTGTGCTCACTGTTGCTCGCGGAACCCAGAGCACCGAAACCGGTGGAGATGGAGTCGCCGATGAACTCAATGTACAGACGGTTGTCAGCAGGCTTAGCATTGAAGGAGCCGTTCATGGTGATGGAGGAGATACCCACCTCAGCACCACGATGCTCGGTCTGACGATACACCTCGAAGGTGTGGTTGCCGGGGGTCAGATTCTCAGCCAGAACCAGCTCCACGTCACCGGTGGAGGTGATGTGGCACTGAGCACGGTCCACCTTCACGCCGTCCACGATGACGGTGAAGTACAGACCGCCGTAGGTAGCATCATTCTCCTTGATGGACTTCACGTTCAGGTTCAGAGCCACCTTGCCCTCGCAGTTGGCGGAGAACTCGATGCCGGAGGCAGAGAAGTCCAACCACAGAGCGCCGTCCTTCAGAGTGTTACGGCCCTGAGTCTTGATGTAATCCTTAGCATTATTAATGGGGGTGGCATACTCATCCAGGAACTGGATGTCGGCGAACACGGCGTTGTGGTCGGAAGCACCGTTGACAGCCGCGTCGGCAACGGTGGTCTCATACAGGTGAGTGGCCATACCGTTGTAGAAGATGTGGTCGATGTAACGACCAGCGGTGGCGTCGGTGAAGCCGGCGTCCACAAACTTGTTGTAAGAGGTGGCGTCGGTATTGCCGCTGTGCAGACCGGAGTTAAAGTCGCCACCGATGATAACGGGCTGCATGTGGGTAGCGGACAGGTCGGCTGCGTACTCGGCGGCCTCCTCCAGCTGGAACTGACGCCAGTAGCCGTCGCCCTCAGCAGCGGTGCCGTCGCCGTTCAGGTCCTGAGTGCCTTCCAGAGCACCGGCATCGGGGTGAGTAGCGCAGGCAATGAACTTCTCGCCGGTAGCAATGACCTCCAGGAAGGCCACGTTCAGATAACGCATACCCTGGGTGCCCCAACGAGACTTGGTCATACGCATCAGGTCGGTATCCAGCAGGTTGATGGTGTTGACGTTGTAGGCAATGCAGGTGTACAGCTTGCCGTTGTTCTGAGAATCTGCGCTGGTCATCTCGCCGAAGGCGTAGTCGGGCATATTGGCCACGAAATAGTCATACCACTCGCCGGAGAACTCCTCCAGAGCGATGACGTCGGGCTTGTAGTAGTTGATCATGGCGCAGGCCTTCTCGGGACGGCCGGTGATGGCAGAACCCCAAGAATAGCCGCCGTTGGCGGTATCCTGACCCACCAACACGTTGTAGGTCATGAAACGGATGTTGGCGCCGGAGGTCATGGTCTCGGGATACAGGCCGGTGTAACCGGACTGAGCCTTCTGCAGGTTAAAGTCATCGTAGTAGACATTGCCGTCAGTAACAGACTGCTGAATAACAATGCGAACCTGCGTGTTGGAACCGGAGTTAAAGCTGTGCTGCTTAGCGGTCCAAGCGGAAGAGGTCACATTCCAGTAATAGTCGCTAACCAGTCTGGTGGTGCCGGTGGAACCGGCGTATACGTGCACACGAGCCTGGCCGCTGGTGGCGTTGCCACCCACAATGGCATTGATATCCAGAGTGTAATCCGTATTCGCCTCAACGTTGATAGTCTGCTCAGCGGCAGTAGCGTACTTATCGGTAGAAGTGATCTTCAGAGCGTAATCGCCGTTCAAAGCCTCGACCCCGCCGTACGCAACAGTCCAACCGGTAGCAGTGCCGTCGTTGAAGTAGCCGTTGGCAACCAGGTTGCCGTCTGCTTCCTCATCGGGAGTGATGGTAACCTCGGGAGTCTCGGGCTCGCTGGGCTCCTCACCGGCTTTGGTCACCTTGAAATCATCAAAGTAGTACTGACCGACGGTGCGGTAGTTATACAGAGTGATATCAGTAGCGGTGGCAGTGTTGGAAGAGAAGGGAATGGACACGTCAATCCACTTACCATTGTTGCTGTTCACGTTGCAACGAACGGTATAGGCGTTGTACTCCACAACGCCGGCCAAGCCACTGTGCTGTATGTTAGCAAAGTCATAGGTAACCTTGTTGTTGAAGATAACCCAGAACACATTGTTGGTAGCGGTAGTGTAGTAAGAATATACCTTAAAGGACAGAACGTAATCGGTCTCAGCATCCATGTAGAAGCGCTGCTTGAACATATTGCCAGAGGCGGTGGCGTTGGTCTGCATAACGTTGCCCTGACCGGCGCCGGTGGGATCGGACACGATGGTGGAAGAACCATTCATATTCACCCAGCTACCCTGATTGGCTTCCATATTACCATCGTACAGATAGCCATCGTAATCGACGGTACCATCATAGGTCTCCAGCTTGATGTTGTCCAGATAAATGGTCTTGGCAGAGCTGGAGGGGTTCTGGAAACGGAAGTTCAGAGAGGTGTATTCACCACTATAGAACACATAGGACTGAGTCGTCCAATCAGCAGAAGCGGCAGGCTGCTTAATAGCAACAGCCTTAGTACCATCCCAGATCAGAGCGTTAACAGAATCACCCTTGTGATCAAAAGTCACCTTGTACCAGGTGTTGGCCTGCAAGGTGGGCTTTCTGTTCAGATAACCGTAGCCGCTGGCATCCCACTGGATGGCCTTGCCACCATTATCGTCGATGACCGTGCCGCCCCAAGCAGTGGTGCCGTCTTCAAAGTCATAGCTAACAACAACCGTTGCAGCAGAGACCAAAGCACCCAGAGGCAGCAAGGTGCACAGCATGGCCATGACAGACAGCATAGCCAATACTTTGCGCATGTTGATTTGCATAGTGTTTTCCTCCTTAAAAATTTTTTGGGGATTAACTTTTCAATAGTGGAAGAGTGTAGGCGGCCTTCCTGTGAAAGCCGCAACCGTTCCGAAAGTATGCTCTCGAATGGCGGCGGCAAACCGGCTCGCGGAGGATCACGACTATCTCCCCCGGCGAATGGATGCGTCGCCCGAGAGAACATTCTCCTACTATCCCCCATATTATATAATAATTTATAACAAAAAGCAAGAAGAATTACCCAATATTACACTAGGCAGAATGGACAACTTTGGACTAAAGGATTTGGTAAAAAAGGCAAAAAATCTACCGTTTTTTCTTCGTTCTCCCCTATCTTTTTGCCCCTGAAATAGGGGTTTCCCCGTCTTTTTGTGCTAATCTCCCTGTAAAGCTACTTGCCTTAACAGCAAAAGAAAGCCCGTGTTTATGCGGGTGAAGGCTTGTGAGGTTGGTGCGAGACATAGGGAATGGATTGATCCATTTCGGAACGCATGAATGCGTCCCTACCGGGGAGGCGGGGGGGCGATGCGAGGGTGTGTAGCACATTGTTTGAAGAGACAGGTGTGCTCACCTATCCGTTTTGCCTCCACTCGCCCCCCTCCCCACACGCAAAAAAGCCGCCCCAGGACAAGCCTGAGGCGGCTTTTTTCAATATTGGTTGCCTTATTTCACCGTGATGATCTCCGGCAATTCGCTGTAGATCACACCGTATTCGGTCTGGAAGGCCACACGCACCTTCAGATCGCCACGGGCAGGCACAAAGATGCCGTAGCCGGCCTTTATCTGCTCTTGGGTGAGCTGGGTGATACGGATGGTGGAGTTGGTGGCACCATTCATCCATTGGACGTACAGCGGCTCAGCGTTGCTGGCCGAGAAGGATACCTTTACCTTACGGGTGCTCTGATAGTGCTCCGCTTTGGACTGAGCATCGGTCACGTACCAATAGCAGGACTTACTGGCACCGTCCTCCCGCAACAGCCGAGCGCGGTAACGTCCGGGCTCTTTGAACATCTTATCGGTCAGCTTGATCACCGATTTAATGGGCAGGGTAGCGATCACCTTTCCGTTGCGATAGATCTCCACGTCGGTGTAGCTGCCCTTTTTGAGCACGTCCAGCACCACCGTCTCGTCGGTGCGCCAGTTGGCCTTGTCGCCTTTACGGGGGATGATGGTCTTGTTATAGGTCACCGTCTGGGCCTTCTCCTTGCCCACCGCCACGTATTCCGAGGGGGTGTAGGTGACGTCTTCCAAATAGCTGTACCGGCAATACTCGTACAGACTGGCAGGGAACCGCTCCTCCAGAGCGGTGATGGTATAGGAGCCGGCATGAACGTCCAGGCCCGCCGCCTCAGACACGTGCACCTTCACAATGTTGCCGTATTGGTCGCGGGTGATGCCGGTGATCATCGCCACGTGGCCCTGACCCACGATGGTATCGCACAGCTTAAGCTGCTGCAGATCCTGCTGACGGAGCAGGGTCATGCCGGGGATAAGCGTCCACTGATAGGTGGTGTAGTTGCCCACGATGCCCAAGGCATAGCCGCAGGCCGTACTGCACACAGCACCGTAATAGGTGTCACCGTTTTTGTTGCCGTAATCTTCGCCCAGGTCCACCGTATACAGATAACTGTTGGGGTTCTGCAAGGCGGTCATAAAGGTGTGGAAGCTGACGTTGTTGGGCACGTAGGCCTGCTCGATCTTACTGGAACTGTAAGGAATACCCATCTGGGTCACCTTAGCAGGGTAATCGCTGAGGTTCTGAGGGATCACCTTTAAGGGCGTGTAGGTGATCTTCACCATCTGCTCCATATTCCACAGCGCATTCTGCACACCCTGATTCTTCGGCTTATCGTCGGTGAGCACCAACGGGCCATCCGGCTGGGTGGGCTTGGTGGTAGGCTTGGAGGAGGAGGAGGAGGAGGTAGGCTTGGTGGTCGTTGTGGTGGTAGTGGTGGAGGAGGTGGACTCACCGGGCATCGTAGACGTGCCGGGATCGGTGGGCTCAGAGGGAACACTGGGTTCGGTAGGCTCGGTAGGCTCGGTGGGCTCGGTCTCCACCTGCTCCGCCTCATAGGCGAAGTCGTTATAGGCCACCGTACCGGTCAGGTAGGCGTGGAAATAGGCCATGCCCGTCGGCAGGAGCGTTTCCGCCTCCGTCAGATCCACCAGCAGAGGCTCTTCTTCCTCCGGTTCACCCTCGTCCTCCACAGGCTCTACGTAATGCACCGCAAAACGGACGTAGGTCGCCCCGTCGGGAGCCAGCTTCAGCAGTTTTTTCGCCTGGGACATATAGAAGTCGGTACAACCCAAATAGTCCTTGTTGCTGTTGTAGAAATAGGCCATAAAGGTGCTACCGCCACCGGGACGCACCAACAGGTCGCGCACCGCCAAATAGGCGGTACGGCTGAGGGAGGCGCCCTCTACCTCGGCACCGGTCTCGTCAGACAGACCGCCCTTTTGGAACAGCAGGGGCAGCATCTCGCCCTTCTTGTTGGCGGTGACCAAAATCCCCTTGCCAAAAGCGGCGGCGTCATTGACAGCGGAGCCATCCGCCGCATACGCGGTCAAACGCACCGCCACAGCGCCGCTAGGGATGCCCAGGTCCTTCAGCACGGTCCAATTCTCTTTCACATCCATCGTGCCCAGGAACTCGTCGGCGCTGTAATAATAAGCCCGCACGTAGGCGGTGGGGGTGCCGTCGGACAGTTCCGGCAGACGGATCAGCAGGTCGGTATTATTGATGTAATCGGTACGGATCTCGCTATCGCTCTCCATAGCCAGTCCATCGTCGGTGCCGACCGTACCGACCGACCAGCTCAGCGAGTCGATCTCCACCGCATAACGCACCTTTTTTCCGCTGGCGTTGGCGGAGTCAATGTTGCCGTAAACGGTCTTCTCCGCCCCCTCTTCGTCCTCGTAAACGAAGTAGGGACGGGCGTAGATCAAGGTGTCCATCCGCTTTTCGGGGATGTTGACGATGCGGGCCACAAACTCACCGTAGTTCTTACCCAAGCCAAACAGGTAGGCGGCGGGAATGTGGGTGACGCCGGAGGCACCCACCACAAAGGCGTTGGGATTCTCACCGACTGTGGCACGGTTACACATCACCGCACCCATCCGCACCAGATGGTAGGTGGCATCACCAAAACTCACCGTGGCGTTGTCGGTCACCGTTTTACGACCGGAGCCATACTCCAGACCGGTGGCATCCATACGGAACCGAAAAGCCAGGGCCACCACATGGGAGCCGTCGCTGGCTTTGGGGTGCAGCTCGGCCCGGCTGGTACCCACCAGACTCATCAGATCTCTGGGGTCGATAGTCTCGGCGTTGGCACCAAGGGGAATCAGGCAGCATAGCAGCGTGATGGCCATGACCAACGCCACCAGTTTTTGTAACCTGTGTTTCATAGGAATCCTCCCAAGTAACAGAATTATGGTTCAACAATGTAAGATACAAAGAAAATACTCCAGTCTTTATATTACTATATTTTGCCGCATCTGTCAACCGACTTTTCGGGAAAACACCCTCCCCCACCCGCTCCGCCACAGACAAAAGCAGCCCCGGACACACAAGGTGTCCGGGGCCGATAAAACCGCACTATGACCACTCTGTCTCTACGTCGCCGAAGAGCGGCGCGGTGCTGTACGATGCCGCCGTAATGGTGCCATACACCACCACCGGTTGACCCTCGTACTCAAAGACGTAATAGGGGCGTGCATAAATGGTGCTGGCGCGGAACGCGTCGGGGATGTTCACCACCCGCACCGCAAACGCAACGGTGTCCCCCTCCGCCTTCAGCAGATACTTGGCGGGAACCTCTACGTGGGTGTCGGACACATTCTGTCTGGTCATCTTGTCCGGGTCGGTGCCAATACTCACCTCGTTGGTCACCAAAGCCCCCATCCCCACCAGCTTACAGCCAGAGCCGTTGCCCATGGCGTCCACCGTCGCACGGGACAGAGAGAACCCATACCCGGAGGTCATTTTCACCCCTTTGGCCGCCAGATTAAACCGGAACGCCAAGCCACCCAGGTGGTTGGTCAGCTCCATCTGCGCCGTGCCGTCCGGGCTCAGCAGTCCGCTGTCACCGGAAACAGAGCACAGCCCCTCATCCAGCAGGAAATCCACCAGTTCCTCAGCAAACTGCTGTTGTCCGGCTAAGTTGGGATGCCAACCGCCGCCTGCGGTGTTCCGGGTCAGACGGCAAGCGTAATACCCGGCCTTGGCACCGCCGAACTCCGCCACGATATCCTCGATCATTCCATTGATGTCCCCGGTCATCATATTATAGATCCACACAATGGGCGTGCCGGGGTTCTTCTGCCGCACCAACGTGAGCATCTCCTCCAAGCCCTGCCGCTTTTGGGTGGTTCCGGGGGCTTTGGCGTTGTCGTTCGTACCCAGAGCCAAGACGATCACGTCAGGGCGTTTTTCAAAAGCATACAGGGTGTTTTTGTCATACTGATACCGCTGGACGGGATACACGTTCTGCATGGTGGTGCTGCTGTACCCGTACTTGCAGCCCAGACCGGACCAGGATACGTTGGACCAATCGGCATTCAACGCTTTTGCAGTCAGAAAAGGATAGGCCTGCGTACCGTCCGACCACAAGGCCGTCCCATCGCCTTGGCTGCTGTTGCCCAGATTGCCGAAACCGCAGGAAATCGAGTCACCGATGAACTCGATATACTGTGCCCCATCAGCAGGCTTTGCCAATAATTCGCCGTTGTAGGACAGGGCGCAGACGCCCACCTCACCGTTGGAGTGTTCCGTCTGGCGATAGATGGCAAAGGTGTGCTTGCCGGCCGGCAAGCCCTGCGCCAGCTGCACCTTGGTTTCCCCCACCTTTTGGATGCGGCAAGCATTCCTGGCCTGTGGAACCCCGTCCACCACGATGGTGAAATACACCCCGCCGGTAGCAGAGGTGCTGGCAATTTTACGGGCATTGAAGGTAGCGTAAACGTCCCCGGCACAATCTAGTTCAAATTCTATGCCGGAGATACTGAAATCCAACATCAAGGTACCACCCACCATCGTGGTGCGTCCCTGGGTTTTGATGCGATCCATCAAATCGCCGATCGGCTTCAAATCGGGATCGCTGTCGCCGCTCCCCAACACCACCTCGGTCACAGAAACATTGTCCAGATACATCTGTTCTGCCTGGCCGGTACCGGAGCCGACCAACGTAAAAAACGCGGTACTCTGGGTGGCCTCAAATTCTACGGCAAACTCCGTCCATTCCGTTTTGGTGCCGTAGAGATACGCATAGGTGGCACCGGCGTCACTAGTGCCGGCACACAGTTTGATATTGACCCCGCCGGACAGCGCCTTATAATCCAAGCGCAGGCGATAGGTCTTCCCCACCTGCAAGCCATAGAGAGTCTGGTTGCCTAAGCCGCCCCAACCGCCGTTGCCTTTAATAAACAGGCCGTAGCCGCCCTCTTTGGCGGCCACAGAGGATACCGTCGTTGACTGATGCAAGCTCCACCCGGATCCGTTGCCGGTCTCAAAATCACCGTTTTGCACCAAATTCCCCTGGGCGTTGACCACCACGCCGGCCGGCAGCAAAGCTGACCACAGCACCGCAACCAACAGCCACACCAACAGGCGCTTTCCGCTCCTCTGCATACAAATTCCTCCCTTTCGACAGGATCTTCCATAAAGCAATTATACCGAAATACCACCCCAAAGTCAACAAAGCAAAACCCCGGACACGAAACCGTGTCCGGGGTTTGTGGGTTTATTCGTTGTTTGAGAACGCAATCCTTCTCAATGGCAAGCGTTGCTTAGAGATCGTTCATTACCACTCCAGAACGCCGTCGTTAAAGTCAAACTTACCGTCATAGTTGGCGGAGAAGATCTCGTCGTACACCACAACCTGCTCGCCCGCAGCATTCTCGTAGACGTAGTAGGGACGGGCGTAGATAGCGGTGGCGGAGTGAATCTCGGGGATGTTGATGATACGCACAGCGTAGTTGGCGCCATTCTCATCACAGGCCATCAAATTCTCTGCGGAGACCAGCAGGGTACGCATACCGTCCACACTGTCCATATTCAGCAATTTCTCGCTCAAACCGATGCTCATATCGTTGCTGACCACCGCACCGAAGTCCACCAGCTTGTACTTCTGACCATCCTCCAGCGTCACGGTGGCGTTGGTGATGTCGCGCTTGTAGTTGGTGCCCTCTTTGATCGCCAGGCCCTCAGCCTTGATCGTAAACTGGAAGGCCAGGCCCAGACCGATCTCGGTATCCTCCATACGGCTGGTCTCGCCGCCGGAAATCAGGTCGGAAGAACCCACCGGCTCGTCGGGGTTAATGGGAGGATCGGGAACAACGGGGGTATCGTTGCCCTCGGTCAGGTCGTTGGCCTCCAGGAAGGCCACCAGCTCGTCGGCAAACTTCTGCTGACCGGCCAGGCTGGGGTGAGAACCACCGCCGGCGTTGTTCTGGGTCAGACGGCAGGCGTAGTAACCGGCCTCAGCACCGCCAAACTCAGCCACGATCTCCTCGATCATGGTGGAAACGCCGTTGGTCATCATACCATGGATCCAAACGATGGGGGCGTTGGGGTTCTTAGCGCGCACCAACTGCAGCATCTCCACCAAACCGGCGCGCTTCAGGGTGGCGTTGGACTGGATGGAGTTATCGTTGGTGCCCAGAGCCAGAACGATGATGTCGGGCTCCTTGGCAAAGCCGTACTGGGTGGTCTGGTCGTAGTTGTAACGCTGGACAGGATACACGTCCTGCATGGTGGTGCTGCTATAACCATACTTACAGCCCAGACCGGACCAGGAAACGGTGGACCAGTCGGCGTTCAAAGCCTGAGAAGTGAGGAAGGTGTAGGCCTGAGTACCGTCGGAATACAGAGCAGCGCCGGGGCTGTTGCCGCCCTGGCCGTTAGCAATCAGGTTGCCATAACCGCAGGAAATGGAGTCGCCGATGTACTCGATGTACAGATTCTTATCAGCGGGCTTATCCAGCATCTCGCCGTCAAAGGACAGGGCGCAAACGCCCACCTCACCAAAGGAGTGCTCAGACTGACGATAGATGGCAAAGGTGTGCTTACCGGCGGACAGACCCTCGGCCAGCTTCACCTTAGTCTCACCCACGGAGGAGATGCGGCAATAATCACGTGCCTTACGCACACCATCCACTACGATGGTGAAGTACACACCGCCCTCGGCGGCAGAGTTGGCGATCTTGCTGGCGTTGAAGGTGGCGTACACGTCGCCAGCGCAATCCAGATCAAACTCAATACCGGACACGGTGAAGTCCAGCATCAGGGTGCCGCGCACCATAGCGGTACGGCCCTGGGTCTTGATGTCATCCATCAAGGTATCGATCAGCTTCAGGTTAGGATCATCGTCGTCACCACCCAGAACCACCTCGGTAATGGCAATATCGTCCATATACATCTCGGTAGCCTGGTTGTTACCGGCGCCAACCAGAGTGAAGAACACAGAGGTAGTGGTCGCCTCAAACTCCACGGCGAACTCGGTCCACTGCGTGTTGGTGCCATAAGTATAGGCAATCTTGGCGCCGGCATCGCTGGTGCCCTCGCACAGCTGAATGTTCACGCCGTTGGCCAGCGCCTTGTACCACAGGCTGATGCGGTAAACCTTACCGATCTCCAGGCCGCTAATGGTCTGGTTGCCCAGGCCGCCCCAACCGCCGTTGCCGACGATATGCAGACCGTAGCTGCCGGTCTTAGCGGCAGTAGCGTCAACCTTGGTGTTCTGATACAGTTTCCAGTTAGAGCCGTCGCCGGTCTCGAAATCACCGTTCTGAACCAGACCGGTGGTGCCGGGAGCGGGAGGGTTATCGCCGGGCTCATCGGGAACGTCGGGCTGATCCGGCTCGGTGGAGCCATCCTTTTTGACCACAACCACGTCGTCCACGTAGAGCTGCTGATTAGCCGAGGCCATCACGCCGGTCTGAAGCATAAACACAGCGCTGGTGTAAGAACCGCTGTTCAGCACAACGCTGTACTCTGTCCACTCGGTGGTGGCGGTGATGGTATCCGTGCTGACATCGCCCATCCAGTCGGGTTTCAGGAATTTAACGGAAATGCCGCTGGCAGAGTCGGCTTTCAGTTTAAAGCTCACCGCGTAATCGGTGTTGGACTCCAGAGAGACATACCAATAAATGTTGGCCCAGTTCGCCTTACCGGCATCCCAGTGCAACACCTTGGAGTCGCCATCCTGGACAACCTCCAACGGACAGTCGGAACTGAAATGGGGCTGACCATCTTCGAAGTCTGCATCGATCACCGCATTAGCGGCGGAAACCATGGAGCCAAACGGCAACACAGCACACAGCATCAAGACAGCCAACAGAACGGACAAGACTTTGTTGAACTTGCGCATAGTGTTTTCCTCCTAAAAATTTGTTGTCGGTCACGCGCACTCAGCGCGCAAAATCGTACGAAATATATTATAGACGATTTTTAGCATAAAGTCAATTAGATTTTGCGGGGATTATGAGAACGCTGAACAAAAAAAGCAGCCGGTTGCATCGCAGCCGGCTGCTGAGTGTTTTATTCCCCCACCACGGCGTTGATGCCGTCGTGAATGACGTCGATGAGGTGAGCGTCCCACTCCGGGAAGGCGTTGACAGCCGGGGTCTTGCCGGTCAGCACCTTATACCAAGTGGCGGCGGCGGCGTAGCGGCCGTAGTCCCAGGACAAATGGAAGCCGTCCCGGTTGAGGGACAGACCGCCGTTTTTGTAGTCGAACTCCGGGGTATTCTCCCGCAGATACTGCACCACCGGGCCGCTGGGCAGGAGGGTGGCTCCGATGAGGCGCTGCGCCATCGCCGCACAGTCGCCAATGCGGCGATACATCTCCTGCTGGTCCCGATTATAGGTGAGGAAGCCACCATGGTCGGAGTCGATCTCATAGGCCCAGGTCTGATGGAAATAAATCTGCGCCTTCGGGCACTTCTCCCGCACATGTGCCACCAAATCGGTCAAAAAAGGCACGTAGGTCTGAGGCTGACCGCTGTAATGGCTAGCCTGCTGAACGGTGATAACATCCCACTCATCCAGCGCCAACCCCTCATCTATGGTCACCATCCGGTTCATATTCTTACCATTTTGCTCCAGATAGTATTCCGCCTGCTGATCCACCACATGGCTCCAATGGGTCTCCAAGCTACAGCCGCCGATCATCAGGTTGGTGGTTTCTAAATCCACCCCGTTTGCGACCGCAATTTGATGCAGCCACTCTTGTGCATCCTGCGAAAAACTGTTTCCGATTGACAATAGTTTCATCGTTATACCTCCTCGTTTTCAAAGAAATTCAGCAGTTGATCCTTAATCTGAGTCATACCCACGTCAGAGGGATGCCCCCACTCTTTGTCGATATCCGACAAGCAAATCGTCTTTACACCATTGCGCGAAGCCGCCTGTAGCAAGGCTTCGTGGATGCAGGGCTTAAGTTCGGTATTGATAATGGCGTACACCTTCACGTCCGGCAGAAGCTCCGCCACCCGGCAGAACAGACGACCGATGGCGGGCAAGGCGCAATACATATCCTCCTTAGTCCAGCCCTCAAATTTGAGTTCTCCCTCCGGGGCGCCGCACCAGTCGTCGTTGGTGCCGCCGAAGATCAGCAGGGTGTCGATGCCGTCCAGAATCCCCTCTTCGTACATCTTATCCAAACGGGTGTTGAAGCAGAGGTGGGTGTAATCCTCTTTTTCATAACCGGTGTAGCAGATGGTAGAGCCGGACCAGCTATTGTTGAGCACCAGTTCGGAATCGGTGGCGGCCATCAGCTGATGCCACCAGGTCTGCTCCACCCGGGTTACACGAGAGTTATGCTCGTCTTTGGGGGAGTAATACACCACGTGTCCCTCCGGAATCCACCCCTCAAAGGTGGAATAACTGTCGCCCAGGATGACGGTTTGACCTAATTTGACCATATTGTTTCCCTCCTGTGATTTTATAAACGGAACGCCGCCAATCGGCGTAACGGTGCGGGTTTTCTTTATGTAAAGTTGAAACGCTTTACACAAAGAAAGGCGTCGTTTTCGTCGATTCCTCACCCGTTTCATTTCCTTTCCGTCTAGCATACCAAAAATAGGGGGAAATTTCAACTGTTATTTCACTTTTTGGGAGAATTTTTTGTAGCGGGAGGACACGGAGGGGTTGGCCAAACGCCGTCCGGAGCAGGAAACCCATTCCACACGGCGTTGCCACAAGGCGTTATGCCCCGGAAAATGCCCGATGTTGGTGGGTTTAGGGTGGGTTTCACCCCAAAATCACCCCGATCGCTTTGTGCAATCCTACGAAATTTCAGTCCGTTTTTTGGCGATTTTGACGCCAAAAACCCGGCATAATTTAACAAATATGGTTTGACAAAAAGAGTTTTATATTATATAATAACTCCGTAACTCAAGTTGCGGGATTGGGCTTGCCGACCCTTTTTCGCTTTGACCAAGGCAATGACCACTGGTTTCACAGCTTGAGGTATTCAGGCTTTGGAATGTTCGAACGTCCCAAGGTACTTTTGTGGAAAGGAGGAAACCCGCTATGAAGTACATCGCTCCCGAGATGAAGGTTCTGGCCTTCGCCGCTGAGGAGGCTGTTGCCGCTCCCCTGGAGGGCTCCAAGACCTTCAACGATGGTGAGCTGGAGTGGTAATCAGTCGGCTTTTTGCTGACGCACCCTTCATCTCCCCTGGCTTAAGCTATGCTTGAGCCACCCCGGGGTTCTGCCCCGGACAACCCCTTCGGGCAGATGCCCAAATAAACGATTTGGGCGCATGCCCAAAAATCTAAAGGAGGAAATTCGACAAATGAACATGCGTAAAATCATTGCCGTGCTGGCCGCTGTTCTGTTGCTGTGCGCTGTCATCCCGATGAGCGTTTCCGCCGCTCCCGGCGACGTGATCATCGATGCTGACTTTAACGACGGCATGGACGGCTTCGCCAACTTCTCTGTTGCGGACGGCGCTCTGGTTCTGGACGGCACCTCTGCCGACTGGGCCAACTCTTACGCCTACGCTAACGCCATTAAGCCTAACACCACCTATCAGGTGAACTTCCGTGCTAAGGCTGATGCCAACAAGGGCCTGTCTTTCAAGATTAACAACGGCTGGAATGGCACCAACGTTGAGGCCAGTGCCAACATCACCACCGAGTGGCAGGATTTCGAGCTGCTGCTGACCCCCGACAGCAACCTGACCTCTCCCATCTTCACTATTCAGACCGGCACCTACAAGACCAATGGTACTGTCTATTACATCGATTACGTGAAGGTTACCGAGTGGCAGGATCCTACCGAGATCGGTAAGGTTGTCAACGGCGGTTTCGAGGATGGTCTGGCTAACTGGACCTGCAACTCTTCCGCTTCTTTGGAAAGCACGGATGCTTCTGAGGGCAGCAACTCTCTGAAGTTGAGCAACCCCGGCTACTATGCCAGCGCTGCCACTCAGGTTGTGCCCGTTAAGGCCAACACCGTGTACGAGCTGTCTTGGAAGTCCAAGCGTCTGAACGGCACCGGTGCTTTCAACGTCATCCTGTGCCAGGCTGCTTCTCCCTACACCAACTTCACTAAGGTTTCCGGTCAGAACTGGATGAACGAGACCTCCGGCAACTGGGTGAACAATTCCTTCACCGTCAATACCGGTGACAACACCTCTATGCTGATCAAGTGGACCTCTGAGCTTGCCGGTACTGCCGGCGAGATCCTGCTGGATGATATCAAGCTGATCGAGGTGAAGGATCCTTCTTTCGATGGTTACATCTACAACGGCGACTTCGAGACCGGTAAGTCCGGCTCTTGGACCAACCTGTGGAATTCCAGCACCGTTGAGATCGTTGAGGGTCGTGACGGCGGCTACGCTCTGAAGGCCACCGCTTCCGGCGCTTACAACATCGTGTATCAGGAAGTCAACGTGACTCCCAACACCGACTACACCGTTTGGGCTTACACCAAGGACGCCAGCGGCTCCAACCTGTGGATCAAGAACGCCGGCGGTAATGGTGACATCACCAACAAAGCCTTCGCTTCCGGCGAGTGGGCTCTGACCTCTGTGTCCTTCAACTCCGGTTCCAACAACAAGGTTTGGGTCGGTCTGATGGGCCTGAATGCCGGCTCCACCTACATCGTGGACGACATCTTTATGTTCGAAACTCAGCCCGAGTCCAACGACGGCTACATCAAGAACGGCACCTTCGAGACCGGCGCTCTGACCCCCTGGAACAACCTGTGGGGTTCCTGCCCCAAGGCTGAGGTTGTCCGTGGCGGCAAGGACGACAACTTCGCTCTGGACATCGTTTCCGGTCAGTGGAAGCATGTGCGTCAGACCGGTATCGCCGTTGAGGCCAACACCGATTATAAGATCTCTGTGTGGGCTAAGAATGCGAAGAACATGAGCCTGCTGGTTAAGGATAACGGCGACTCCGCCAACATCGTTAACAAGGGCATCTCTGCCGGCGATGAGTGGACTCTGTTTGAGGCCGAGTTCAACTCTGGCGCCAACACCGCCATCCTGGTTTCCTTCATGGGTGGTGCTGAGGAGGCTTACGGTACCTTCGACAACGTCGTGATGGAGAAGCTGCACACCTGCAACGTTGTGGAGCAGGAGCGCGTTGAGCCCACCTGCGGCGAGGACGGCTACGTCAAGTACGCTTGCGATTGTGGTCTGGGCGAGTACACCGAGACTCTGCCCGCCACCGGCGAGCATACCTATGACGACGCTTTTGACGCCGAGTGCAACGTCTGCGGCAACATCCGCGAGGTCGAGATCCAGGTCTACGAGGGTAAGTCCGTCTCTGAGGATGTATCCGGTCTGGCCTTCAAGTTCAGTGTGAACGCTACCGGTGCCGAGCTGTATGATGACGTTCAGTCTCCCATCTACAAGCACGGTTCTGCTGTCATCACCATCGATGGCGTTGAGTATGCTCTGCAGTACTCCGGCGCTGTTGTGTCCAACATCGAGGGCATCACCGCCGACGAGCTGACCATCGCTGCTGCTCAGGAGAACGGCAAGAAGATTAAGGACATCGGCGCTAAGTATCTGTGCGCGATGGACGAGATCTCCGTCTCCTACGCTATCCGCGTGATCAACATCCCCGAGGCTAGCTACGATACCGTGATCTCTGCCCGTCCCTATTACGTCTACTCTGACGGTGTCAACGACATCGTTGTGTACAGCGATATGGTGACCGGCTCCTACAACGGCTAATCTCCATTAGCTTCTTTAGCTGAATAGCTAACCCGAACCCCCACCGCATCTGCGGTGGGGGTTTTCCTTTTGCGAAAAAACGACTGGGTGCCGGGGAACTTTTTCGCTGTAAAGCGTTATCTCTTTACGTACAAAAAGTGTCTTCGCGGCGGTGCTGTGAAGTGATCCCGAGACCTGCCATTTCCATCCTGCCGAAAATGGCAAATAGAGGAAAAATCCCGCTCAAAAGATGTCCATTTTTATATAAAATGATTAGAAATAATTATTGACACTTATATAAATATATATTATAATAATAGTCGGTTATCAATACCATTATTACCCTGGCATTTTATCCCTAGGCAAATCTTACGGAAAGGAGGAAACCCGTATGAAAAAGTACATGACTCCCGATATGAAGGTTATGGCCTTCGTCGCCGAGGAGGAAATCAGCGCTGTTAGAAGCATGGCCAAGAGTGGCGGTGCCGAAGGTAGCAATATCTTCAATGACGCTGAGTTCGGTCAGTGGTAATCGTCATCGGCAGGTTACGTAGGCACCGCCCCCGCTCCCCGCTCTGATGCGAGGCGGAACACGGTCGCTTACACCAACCGAGAGCGAACCGCGCACGAACAAACACGCAAAACCCTAAATCTGTAAGGAGGAAAACAAGCAATGAAAAACATTCGCAAGATTGTTGCCATTCTGGCTGCTGTGCTGATGCTGTGCAGCGTGGTGCCTTTCAGCTTTGCTGTTAGCGCTGCCGATGGCGATGTCGTCTGGAGTGTCGACTTCAACGATGGCACTGCTGCATTCACCCCCAGTGAAATCGTTGCAGAAGGCCCCGACGGCAGCAACTGCATGAAGTGGGCTGCCAACGGTGGTTGGAGTGCTACCTATGCTGTGGTTAAGGATATGGACTCCAGCAAGGACTACACCATCACCATGAAGGCGAAGGGTTCCGTTGCCGGCGGTATGGGTATCACCATCCAGAACGGCGACTGGGGTTCCTATTGGAACGGTCCCACCTTCAACGTTTCCACCGAGTGGGACGAGATCGTTATCGCCCTGCCTGCCGGTGAGATTCCCTTCGCCCCCGGTACCATCCTGTTCAAGTTCCAGGATGTGGGCGTGGCTATGGACCTGTACGTGGATGACATCGTCATCTCCGAGGGTCTGCCCAAGCTGCCCATCATCACCAACGGTGACTTCGAAGAGGGTAACGTTGCTCCCTGGACTGTCCATCAGCAGGTTACTGTTGAGGCCGGTGCTGCCTACGAGGGCAACTACGGCGCTCACCTGAAGGACAACGGCACCTGGGGCGGTATCATGGATACCACTCTGGCTGTCACCGCCGGCAAGAGCTATGAGCTGTCCTTCTGGATCAAGGTCAACAAGTTTGGCCTGAACCTGCAGATCAAGGACGGCAGCGCCACCGGCGCTTCTCTGGCCACCGGTACCTGGTATGACTACAACAACCATTCCGAGTGGACCCAGAAGGTCTACGTCGTCACCCCCACCACCGACGCCATCTTCCTGAACTTCTGCGGCGGCGGTGACGGCACCCCCGACCCCGCCAAGGAGACCGACACTTACATCGATAACATCAAGGTGCGCGAGCTGAAGGATCCTTCCTTCGATGGCTACATCACCAACGGTGACTTCGAGACCGGCGACTCTCAGAGCTGGGAGTCCGTTTGGGGCGCTGCTCAGCTGACCATGATCGAGGGTGGTCATAACAGCGACTACGCTCTGAAAGTGGACGCCGGTCAGTGGCAGGTTACCCGCCAGGTCGTTAACGTAGAGCCCAACACCGACTATGTTGTTCATGTTTACGCTAAGAACGCCAGCAAAATGACCCTGTTGACCAAGAGCTGTCCCGCTGACCAGAACATCGCTCAGGCCGCTATCAACGGTGGCGACGAGTGGACCCAGAATTCTCTGGTGTTCAACTCCGGCGACAACACTCAGGTCTATGTCTGTGTGATGGGTAACGAAGCTGGTTCCACCGCTATTGTGGACGACTTCTTCATGTTCAAGAAGGTTTCCGAGTCCAACGATGGCTACATCGTCAACGGTACCTTCGAGACCGGCGCTCTGACCCCCTGGGAGAACCTGTGGGGTTCCTGCCCCAAGGCCGAGATCGTTCGCGGCGGTAAGGACGACAACTTCGCTCTGGACATCGTTTCCGGTCAGTGGAAGCACGTGCGTCAGACCGACATCGCCGTTGAGGCCAACACCGATTATAAGATCTCTGTGTGGGCTAAGAACGTGAAGAACATGAACCTGCTGGTTAAGGATAACGGCGACTCCACCAACATCGTTAACCAGGGCGTCTCCGCCGGCAATGAGTGGACTCTGTTTGAGGCTCAGTTCAACTCCGGCGACTACACCGCCATCCTGGTTTCCTTCATGGGCGGTGACGCTGAGGCTTACGGTACCTTCGATAACATCGTGATGGAGAAGCTGGCTCCTGCCTGCGAGCACGAGTACTTCTCTCCCTGCGATCAGCACTGCATGATCTGCGGTGAGCTGACCAACCCCGAGGCTTCCCACAACATCGTACACGCTGAGGCTGTTGAGCCCACCTGCACCACTATGGGTAACCTGGAGTACTGGTACTGCGACGTTTGCGGCGCTGCTTGGTTGGACGAGGCTTGCACTCTGAACACCAACATGATGGCTGTTAAGCTGCCCGCTGGTCACACCTTCGATTACGAGTGCTCCACCACCTGCTCTGTCTGCTGGGAGGAGAACCTGCGTGAGGCTTCTCACAACCTGATCCACCACGCTGCCGTAGAACCCATCGACTGTGCCCACCCCGGCAACATCGAGTACTACGAGTGCGAGTACTGCGGCGAGACCTTCTCTGACGCTGAGGGCGTTAACCCCCAGAACCCCTGGTACATCCAGATCACTGTGGATTGCGTCCGTCCCGAGGGCGTGGCTGATTGTGCCACCTGGACCTGCGAGACCTGCGGCACCGAGAACTACGGCGCCGGCGAGCACGACACTGGTGTTCCTGCCTGCCAGGACGGTCACTGCTCCAAGTGCGGCGAGACTGTTGAGGGCTACGGCCATCAGAACTACGACGGTCCTGCCTGCTTGCCCGGCAACTGCTACTACTGTGGCGAGGCCATGGAGCCTGTTCCCCACGAGAACGGCGCCTGGGCTCCCTGCCTGGAGGGCGAGTGCGCTTACGGCTGCGGCCTGACCTATCCCGCCACCGCTGAGCACGTGGACGACGATGCCAACGACTACTGCGATGTCTGCTATAACCACCTGAACCACATCGACGAGGATTCCGATAACTGGTGCGACATCTGCTGGAGCGAGATTCCCGCGGAACCCGAGGAGATCATCTACGGTGACGCTGACGGCGACGGCGAGGTCACTCTGACCGACGCAGCTCTGCTGGGTCAGTGGCTGGCCGGTTACGACGTAACCGTGAATGAAGCTGCTGCTGATGCCGACGGCGACGGCGAGATCACTCTGACCGACGCAGCTCTGCTGGGTCAGTGGCTGGCCGGTTACGACGTAACCCTGGGCCCGGTTGAAGATGCCCCGCTGTTCAACGATGTTGAGCTGGGTGGCTGGTAATAACCACCCATCCCTAGGGATGTATACCGTCTCTTGAAAAAGGCAGTGCCTTTCCACAGAACGGTGTGCGTTCCGCCCGACAAAACTTTTTGTAAAAACGAACCCCATACTATGGGGGGGAATGAGTAAACCATAGCCACAACGCCTATCTGTTGCGGCATGATTTGCTCCAAGCAGAGTGCAACACTCTGCTTTATCCGAAAACATTTTAGAAAGGTGTATATACAATGAAAAAGCTGTTTGCAATTCTGTTGTCTATGCTTCTGCTGTGTAGCATGATTCCTTTCGCTGCCGTTTCCGCTGCTGGCGAGTACTATATTGAGCTCGTTGCCGACGCAGAGGAAGTTGACGCTGGCGATGAAATCGCAGTAGAAGTTAGTCTGTATGGCCACGAGAGCCTGGGCCTGATCGGCGCCCAGGTTGAGCTGGGCTTTGACCCCGACGTTTTTGAGCTGGTTACTTATTATGATGAGGACGAAGAGATGTGGATGCCCCCCATCGAGGTCGGCCCCAAGTTCAGCGCCTCCAGCAATAAGTACATCCTGTTCTCCCCCATCGACGAGGAGACCGGTTATATGGAGCGCTGCCTGGTGCAGTTCCTGCGCTCTACCGCCTCTGCCACTCAGGCTGTTAAGACCAACCTGTTCTACACCGCGACCCTCCGCGTGAAGGACGATGCCCCCTCCGGCACCTATACGATCGACGTCATCAACCACAATGACAAGAACATCGTTTTCTACGGTCTTGGCAATAACCCCTGGACTTGGGAGTCCATCTCCGTTACCGTTAACGGCACCGAGCCCGAGGTTCCCGAGTGCGAGCACGAGTACACCTATCCCTGCGATCAGATCTGCTCTAAGTGCTACGAGCTGACCAACCCCAACGCTACTCACTCTGTAAAGCACGTTGACGCTGTTGAGGCTACTTGCTACGAGAACGGTAACGTTGAGTACTGGTACTGCGAGTACTGCGGCGCTGCTTGGCTGGACGAGGCTCAGACTCAGGTCACCAACATGATGAGCATCGTTAAGCCCATGGGCCACGGCACCATCACCCACGTTGAGGCTGTTGCTCCTACCTGCTACGAGGATGGTAACATCGAGTACTGGTACTGCGAGGCTTGCGGTCAGGCTTGGCTGGATGAGGCTTGCACTCTGAACACCAACCTGAAGGCTGTTGTCCTGCCCATGGCTCACGGCACTATCGCCCATGTTGAGGCTGTTGCTCCTACCTGCTTCGAGGATGGTAACATCGAGTACTGGTACTGCGAGGCCTGCGGTCAGGCTTGGCTGGATGAGGCTTGCACTCTGAACACCAACCTGAAGGCTGTTGTCCTGCCCATGGCTCACGATGAGCTGACCCACGTTGCTGCTGTCGAGCCCACCTGCACTGAGGAAGGCAACATCGAGTACTGGTACTGCGAGGCCTGCGGTATGGC
>SVON01000032.1 GCA_015066365.1 Oscillospiraceae bacterium
GGGGCATACGGGCAGGCGGGTCCTGTGCGACGGTGCGCTGTGAACCATGTCAGGCGGGGAACCGAGCAGCATTAAGCGGTCGATGTCCGTGTGCCGCAGTCAACCCGCTTGTTCGTATGCCCGAGAGGGTACGGCTTTTCTTTTTCGCCTCTTGGCGAAAAAGAAAAGCGAAAGAAAGGAGCCCGCGTATGTATCAGGCATTATACCGCAAATGGCGGCCTCAGACCTTTTCCGACGTGAGCGGTCAGGAGACGGTGACCACCGCCCTGAAAAACGAACTGAAGACCGGGCGTCTGTCCCACGCCTATCTGTTCACCGGTTGCCGCGGCACCGGTAAGACCACCTGCGCCAAGATTCTGGCCAAGGCGGTCAACTGCCTGCACCCCGTGGACGGCGACCCCTGCAACGAATGCGAGATCTGCCGGGGCATTGATTCCGGCGCGATTCTGGACGTGACCGAGATCGACGCCGCCTCCAACAACGGCGTGGATTCCATCCGCGACCTACGGGATGAGGTGGCCTACACCCCCGTGTCCGGCAAATACCGCGTCTACATCATCGACGAGGTGCATATGCTGTCTGCCGGCGCTTTTAACGCCCTGCTGAAAACCTTGGAAGAGCCTCCGGCCCACGTGATCTTTGTGCTTGCCACCACGGAGGTGCACAAGCTGCCCGCCACCATCCTGTCCCGGTGCCAGCGGTTCGATTTCGGCCGTATTCGCCCGGAGGAGATCGCCGCCCGCATCCATTACGTGGCGGCACAAGAGGGGCTTACCGTCACCGACGAGGCGGCACTGCTGCTGGCGCGCTTGGCAGACGGCGCTCTGCGTGACGCCCTGTCCCTGCTGGACCAGTGCGCCTCGGTGGCGAAGGAGATCGACCGGGATACGGTGGCCTCCGTCACCGGCATGGCCGGTCAGGAGACCCTGGCCGCCCTCACCGACTGTGTGGCTCGTCAGGATGCCCCTGCCGCCCTGGCGGCGGTGGACAGCCTCTATCGCTCCGCCAAGGATATGGAGCGGCTGTGCGCCGAGTGGGTGGGGTATCTCCGCAACCTGATGGTGTTGCACAGCATGTCCGACCCGGGCGAGCTGGTGATCGCTTCCCCCGAGGAGCTGACCCGGATGCGCCAGCAGGCCACCGGGCTGGGTCTGCCCACCATCCTGCATATGATGGAGGTGCTGCAAGGGGCGCTGGACCGTCTCCGGGGCGGTGTGTCCCGCCGGGTGGAGATGGAGATGGCGGTTATCCGCCTGTGCGATCCCCGCTTGGACGATTCCACCGCGGCGCTGTTGCACCGCTTGGATAACCTGGAGGTGGCGGTAAAGGCCGGTGTGCCGGCCGCGTCTGCCGCCCCCGTCGCGCCGGCGATTGCACCGGCGGCAGAGCCGGAGCCGATCCCTGCTGCGCAGGCACCCGTTGCCCCGGATTACGAGCCCATCCCGGCGCCCACGGCAGAGCCGGTGATTCCCGCGCCGGTGGCGACCCCTCCGGAGGGCGAGGTGCCCTTTGCCCCCTGGGCTCAGGTGCTGGATAAACTGGCCGGGTCCAACCCGCCCCTACGGGCCTTTTTGCAGGAGACTACGGCGTTGCAGAACGGCGAGAGCCTGATTCTGTGCATCGACAGCCCCCTGCTGGTCGAAGTGCTGAAAGAGGGCGGCAACAAGCAGTCGCTGGTGGATGCCATCCAGGCAGTGACCGGCCGCACCTTTGCGATGAAACTGCGCCGCGCCCAAAAGGTGGCAAAGGCAGAGGTAGACCCTCTCTCCCAACTGCTTACCGCCGGCCGCGACGCAGGCATTGAGGTAAACGAGAAGTAAGAGAAACGCAGAATGGAGCAAAGGCTCCCTCCGGGAGGGAGACGTTGGTCGATTCGATGAACATCATCATCCCACAAAAATGGAGGAATTACTATGAAAGCAAACATTCCGAGAGGTATGGGTGGCGGATCTGGTAACATGCAGGCGATGCTGCGCCAGGCTCAGAAAATGCAGGAGGATGCCCAGCGCGTTCAGGGCGAACTGGAGCAGACCCAGTACGACGCCACCGCCGGCGGTGGCGCGGTGAAGGCCACCGTGGATGGCAAGCACCATCTGGTGAACCTGACCATCCAACCCGACGTGGTGGACCCCGACGATGCCGAGATGCTGGCCGACCTGGTGATGGCCGCGGTCAACGAGGCGGTGCGTGCCGCCGAGAAGGACGCTGAGGCGAAGCTGGGCGCCGTGACCGGTGGCCTCAACCTGCCGGGGATGTTTTGATATGAGTTATTCTATCGTGCCGCTGCAGCGGCTGACCGAACAATTAGAGCGCCTGCCAGGCATTGGGCGCAAATCCGCCGCTCGGCTGGCCTTTCATCTGCTGTATCTACCGGATAAGGACGCCAAAGCCTTTACCGAGGCGTTGCAGGACGCTCGGGAGAAGATTCACGAGTGCCCCATCTGCTGTAACCTGACCGACGTGGAGCCTTGCCCGCTCTGTGGCGATGACCGCCGGGATAAGACCACCATCTGCGTGGTGGAGGACCCCCGTGACGTGCTGGCCATCGAGCGCACCCGGGAGTACAGCGGTCTGTACCACGTGCTCCACGGCACCATCTCCCCGATGGACGGGCGCGGCCCCGATCAGTTACGGGTCAAGGAGCTGCTCCGCCGCTTAGAGGATGAGACCGTCACCGAGGTGATCATGGCCACCGATCCCACCGTAGAGGGGGATTATACCGCCATGTACCTATCCCGGTTGCTGAAACCCCTCAATATCAAGGTCACCCGTCTGGCCTACGGCATCCCCGTAGGGGGCGACCTGGAATACGCCGACGAGGTCACTCTCTCCCGGTCCCTCGAGGGAAGAAACGAGCTGTAAGAGTGAGGCGTTAGGAGTTTTGGATAGTTTATCAACTCCTCACCCATAACGCCTCACTCCTCACTTTTTAAAAAGGAGGTTTTTGACAATGGCTGAACAAAAGAAACACGGCAATAAGACCATTGCCGAAAACCGCAAAGCCTTTCACGATTATTTTGTGGAGGAGTCCTTTGAGGCGGGCATCGCGCTATGCGGCACCGAGGTAAAAGCCCTGCGTCAGGGGGGTGTGAACCTGAAGGACGCTTGGTGCTCCGTGGTGGACGGCGAGCTGTTCGTCAACGGTATGCACATCAGCCCCTACGACAAGGGCAACATCTTCAACCGCGACCCTTTACGGGTGCGGAAGCTCTTAATGCACAAGCGGGAGATCATGCGGCTTCTCGGTGTTACCAAGCAGGCGGGCTATTCCCTCATCCCTCTGTCCTTGTATTTCAAGGGCAGCCGCGTCAAGGTGCAGGTGGGTCTGTGCCGGGGCAAAAAGCTGTATGACAAGCGGGAGGACGCCGCCAAACGGGATATGAAGCGAGAGGCACAACGGGGACTGAAGGAGTTTAATAACCGCTAAAAAAGCAGGGGAGACCCTGCTTTTTCTTTTGCCGCTATGCCGCCGCCCTAGGCTGGGATAGAATTTGTAGGAGCGGGGAGTTACTCCCCCCGTGGTTGTGTTTTTCCATTTCCGGCGTCTGTGTAACCGCTTTGGGACAAAAAACAGGGGAGAAGGCGACCCGTTTCCCGAAAATTGTGAAAAAAATATCAATTTTTTTGCGAAAACCACTAGCATTATTTTTATATATATGGTATAGTATACTCAGTGCATTGTGCACAGGTCTATTTCGTGCGCCCAAAAACGGAAAAACCGGGAAGGGGCACACAATCCAACACCAAGGAGGAAAAGCCACTATGCAAAAGAAAATCAGTTCTCTCCCTTTCAACGGCACTCCGGAGCAGGAGGCCCAGCTCAAGCAGATCATTGCTGAGAACAAGCAGGATCCCAGCATGCTGATGGGCGTGATGCAGAAGGCCCAGGACATCTACGGCTATCTGCCCATCGAGGTGCAGAAGATCATTGCCGAGGGTATGGGCGTTCCGCTGGAGAAGGTCTACGGCGTTGCCACCTTCTACGCTCAGTTCGCTCTGTCCCCCAAGGGCAAGTACAACATCTCGGTCTGTCTGGGTACCGCCTGCTACGTTAAGGGCGCCGGCGACATCTTTGACCGCCTGTCCGAGATCCTGGGCATCGGTGCCGACGAGTGCACCCCCGACGGTAAGTACAGCCTGACCGCCTGCCGTTGCATCGGCGCCTGTGGTCTGGCCCCTGTGCTGACCGTCAATGAGGACGTGTACGGCCGTCTGACCGTGGACGACGTGCGCGGCATCCTGGCCAAGTATCAGTAATCCGGGTCTGACCGACCAATTCAAAGAGTAAGGAAGAAAATCTATGAAGATTTCGACCATTCGCGAGCTGTTGAGTGCTGAGGTGCTCACCGGCGCGGACCGACTGGAGGAGCACGTATATTCTGCCTGCGGCAGCGATATGATGAGCGACGTGCTGGCCTACGTGAAGGATCAGGCCGTGCTGCTCACCGGTCTGGTGAACACCCAGGTGGTGCGCACCGCCGAGATGATGGATATGCATTGCATCGTCTTCGTCCGGTCCAAGCAACCCACCCCCGAGATCGTCCAGCTGGCCGAGGAGAGCGGCATCGTTCTGATGGCCACCCCCAAGCGGCTGTACGAGGCCTGCGGCATCCTGTATTCCAACGGTCTGGTGGGTAATAAGGTAAAGGAGTAAACGGTATGAGTGATGCCTTGTCTTTTCGTTTTAACGTAGACGGGGACGATTTCACCTCTGCCGGCCAGGCTTCGGTGCAGGTGAAAAAGGACCTGCGGCGTCTGGGCATTCCCGCGGAGATCATCCGCCGGGTGTCCATCGCCATGTACGAGGGCGAGATCAATATGGTCATCCACGCCGGCGGCGGCGAGGCCGAGGTACGGGTGACCGAGGAGGCAATCGAGATCATTCTGAGCGATACGGGACCGGGCATCGCCGACATTGACAGGGCGATGCAGGCGGGGTATTCCACCGCCCCCGACACCATCCGCTCCCTTGGTTTCGGCGCCGGTATGGGTCTGCCCAATATGAAGCGCTATACCGACTATATGGACATTCAGTCCACCGTGGGTGTGGGCACCACCATCACCATGAGGGTGAATCTGGCGTAACACCTACACAACTTCGATTTGAGAGCACTTCTTGCCTCCCCGAACAAGGGGAGCCGAGAAAAGGTGCTACTATCACATTGGGAAGGTTCGCTATGAATACATACGAGCATTCTGTTCTGCTTTCAGCGGAGAAGTGCATCGGCTGCACCACCTGCGTCAAGCACTGTCCCACCGAGGCCATCCGCATCCGCGACGGACGGGCGGTCATCAATGAGGGGCGCTGCATCGACTGCGGCGAGTGCATCCGCACCTGCCCGCAAAAGGCGAAAAAAGCGGTCTGTAACACGCTGTCCGATCTGGACGGCTACAAATGGAAGATTGCTCTGCCCGCACCCGCTCTCTACGGTCAGTTCGAGAATCTGGACGACGTGGAGCTGGTGCTCAGCGGCCTGCTGCACATCGGCTTTGACGACGTGTACGAGGTATCCCAGGCGGCGGAGCTGCTCTCCGCCTACACCCGTGAGTATCTGAACACCGCGGGGGTGAAGAAGCCGGTCATCTCCACCGCCTGTCCGGCGGTGGCGCGATTGATCTCTCTGCGGTTCCCCTCTCTGGAGGAGAACGTGCTGCGCCTGCTACCCCCCATCGAGGTGGCGGCCAAGCTGGCCCGTCGGCGGGCACAGCAGCAGCATCCGGAGCTGGCGCCCGAGGACATCGGCGTGTGCTTCATCTCCCCCTGCCCCGCCAAGGCCAGCTACGTGAAAAACGGCTTCGGCGACTATCAGAGCCAGGTGGATGTGGTGATTCCCATCAGCGACGTGTATTTTCAGCTGATCAACGCTATGGATCGGGGCGCAGAGCCCCGTGATCTGTCCGCTTCCGGTCGTATCGGCGTGGGCTGGGCTTCCAGCGGCGGCGAGGCATCCGCGCTGTTCAACGACAGTTATCTGGCGGCGGACGGCATCGAGAACGTCATCCGCGTGCTGGACCAGATCGAAAACGGCAACATCGGTCAGCTGGAGTTCGTGGAGCTGAACGCCTGCCCCGGCGGCTGTGTGGGTGGTGTGCTGACGGTACAGAACCCCTTTATGGCACGGGCGCGGCTGCACATCCTGCGCCGCTACATGCCGGTGAGCCGTAACAGCCTGCCGGCGGACGAGTCGTACATCCCCGCGGAGTATTTCTTCGAGGAATTGCCCGAGTACCAGCCCATTTCCCAGTTGTCCGACAGCATCGCCCAGTCGATGCGGATGATGGCGGAGATTCAGAATTTCCGCAGTCAGCTGCCGGGTGTGGACTGCGCCGCCTGTGGCGCCCCCACCTGCCGCGCCTTTGCGGAGGACGTGATTCGGGGCGAGGCTCCCGCGGACGGCTGCCTGCTGTGCCGCGTACTGCCGAAGGAGGGCGCATGATGACTGTTAAGGAATTGGCGGAAAAGCTGAATCTCACCGTTCACGCTCTGCCGGACGGTGACCGGGAGGTCACCGGCGTCTACATCGGCGACCTGCTCAGTTGGGTAATGGGTCGTGCCGGCGCAGACCAGGCGTGGATCACCATTATGTCCAACCGCAACATCGTGGCGGTGGCCACCTTGGCAGACACCGCCTGCATTCTGCTGGCAGAGGGGGTCGTGCCGGATGACGGCGTGGCTCAGTTGGCCGCGGATAAGGGCATCAACCTGCTGACCAGCCAAAGCGGCGCCTATGAAACCGCTCTGGCGCTGAGCCGGTTGTTATGAGCCGCTACTACTACGACCTGCACATCCACTCTTGTCTGTCCCCCTGCGGGGATAACGACAACACCCCCAACAATATCGTTGGTATGGGGGTGCTGAATGGGTTGCAGGTGATGGCCCTCACCGACCACAACACCTGCCGCAACTGCCCCGCCTTCTTTGAGGCGGCGAAAAAGCAGGGCATCATCCCCATCCCGGGGATGGAGCTGACCACCGCCGAGGACATCCATATGGTGTGTTTGTTCCCCACGCTGGAGGCGGCGATGGATTTCGACGCCGAGATACAGACCCGCCGCATCCGCATCCCCAACCGCACCGACATTTTCGGTGACCAGTGGGTGATGGATGAAAACGATGAGGTCATCGACGTAGAGCCGGACCTGCTATCCAACGCCACCACCGTGTCGGTGGACGAGGCACCGGGGCTGACCGCCCAGTACGGCGGTGTGTGCTATCCGGCTCACATCGACCGACAGGCCAACGGCATCATCGCCACCTTGGGTTTTTTGCCTCCGGAGATGCACTTTCCCACCGTGGAACTCCACGATGGGGGAAAAGAGCCGGAATACCGACAGGCGCACATCCCCGATACCACCCGCGTGGTGGTGGGGTCGGATGCCCACGTGCTGTGGGACATTCGGGATAAGGACGCCTGGCTGGAGATTCCCGACGAGCCCTATTCGTCGGCGCTGGTGCGGGAAAACCTGATTGCGTTGTTACGGAGGGGCTTATGAAAGATTTATCCCTGAACCTCTTGGACATCGCCGAAAACTCCGTCAAGGCCGGTGCCACCCTGACCCGGTTGCACATTCTGGAAGAGGGGGACATCCTCACCTTCCGGGTGACCGACGACGGATGCGGCATGACCGAGGAGATCTTGAAAGGGGTCACCGACCCCTTCTACACCACCCGCACCACCCGTAAGGTGGGCTTGGGCTTGCCGCTACTGCGGTTGGCGGCGGAGCAGACGGGTGGTTCTATGGAGGTGCAGTCCCGCCATCGGGATACGCACCCAGACAGTCACGGGACGGTGGTGACGGCGGTGTTCCACACCGACCACATCGACTGTCCCCCCGTGGGGGATCTGGTGGCGACGGTCACCACCCTGATACAGGGGCACCCCGACACGGACTTCCACTTCCTGCACACCGTGAACGGTAAGGACGTGGAGCTGGACACCCGACAGCTGCGCGAGATCCTCGGCGAGGTTTCTCTGGCAGAGTTTGAGGTGTTACAATGGATATCGGGCTATCTCAGCGACCAGTACACCGCTGAGTAACCTATCAATAAACAAGATATCATTAGGAAAGGAAGATATACTATGAAATCGTTAGCAGAACTCCAGGCCATCAAGGAGAAGATGCAGGGCAAGGTTGCTCTGCGCGAGGGCTCCTCTGACAAGCGCGTGGTGGTGGGTATGGCTACCTGCGGTATTGCCGCCGGCGCCCGTCCCGTCCTGAACGCCTTTGTGGAGCAGGTGAACGCTGCCGGTCTGACCGCCTCGGTCACCGTGACCCAGACCGGCTGCATCGGCATCTGCCAGTTTGAGCCCGTCGTGGAGGTCTTTGAGGCCGGTAAGGAGAAGGTCACCTACGTCAAAATGACCGCCGACAAGGTCGCCCGCATCGTTGAGGAGCACCTCAAGGGCGGCAAGCCGGTGGCCGAGTATACCATCGGTTATACCGAGCTGTAAAAAACGAGGAGGTAAACAACTATGATTCGAGCACACGTTCTGATCTGTGGCGGTACCGGCTGTACCTCCTCGGGCAGTAACAAGATCATCAACGCTTTCAACGAGAGCATCAAGGCCAACGGCCTTGAGGATGAGATCAAGGTTGTGCAGACCGGTTGCTTTGGTCTGTGCGCCCTGGGCCCCGTGGTCATCGTCCATCCCGACGGCACCTTCTACAGCCGTGTGGAGGAGGGCGACGTGGACGAGATCGTCCGCGAGCACCTGCTGAAGGGCCGCGTGGTGGATCGCCTGGTCTATAAGGATACCGGCAACTACGACGAGCATCATTCCCACGTGGCTCTGTCCGACACCGTGTTCTATAAGACCCAGAACCGCGTGGTTCTGCGTAACTGCGGTGTTATCAACCCCGAGTCTATTGATGAGTACATTGCTATGGACGGTTATGCCGCTCTGGGTAAGGTGCTGACCGAGATGACCCCCGACGAGGTCATTCAGGTCATCCTGGATTCCGGCCTGCGTGGCCGTGGCGGCGGTGGCTTCCCCACCGGCCGCAAGTGGGCGCTGACCGCCCCCAATAAGGCTCCCCAGAAGTACGTGGTTTGTAACGCCGACGAGGGCGACCCCGGTGCATTTATGGACCGTTCCGTGCTGGAAGGCGACCCCCACTGCTTGGTGGAGGCTATGACCATCGCCGGCTACGCTATCGGCGCTACCCAGGGTTACGTGTACGTCCGTGCTGAGTACCCCATCGCCGTGGCCCGTTTGCAGATCGCCATCGACCAGGCCCGCGAGTACGGCCTGCTGGGCAAGAACATCTTCGGCTCCGGCTTCGACTTCGACCTGCACATCCGTCTGGGCGCCGGCGCCTTCGTGTGCGGCGAGGAGACCGCTCTGATGACCTCCATCGAGGGCAACCGCGGCGAGCCCCGTCCCCGTCCTCCCTATCCGGCGG
>SVON01000002.1 GCA_015066365.1 Oscillospiraceae bacterium
CGGAGGACCTGATCGGTCGCCGGGTGGTGCTGGTGGCCAACCTGAAGCCCGCCGTGCTGTGCGGCGTGGAGAGCCAGGGCATGATCCTGGCCGCCACCGACCACACCGCCGAGGGCGAAGAGGACGTGAAGGTGCTGTTTGTGGACGATATGACCCCCGGCAGCGCCATCCACTAAGGGTGACTGGTTATGAACGAGTTTATCACCCTCACCCCGGAGGAACTGGAGGGCAACCCTTTCCGGATGATCGGCAAACAATGGATGCTGATCACCGCCGGTAACGAGGACAAAGCCAACACCATGACCGCCAGTTGGGGCGGCTTAGGCATTCTGTGGAACAAACCGGTGAGTTTCACTTTTATCCGGCCCACCCGCTATACCTATGAATTCACCGAGCAGGAAGATACCTATTCCCTCTGCTTTTTCGGTGAGGAATACCGGGACGCCCTCAAACTCTGCGGTACGGTGTCCGGACGCGACCGGGATAAGATCGCGGAGTGCGGTCTGACCCTGCGGTACGAGGACGGTACCCCCTATTTTGACGAGGCGGAAACGGTGCTCCTTTGCCGCAAGATGGCGGTGCAGGATATGGACCCCGCCGGGTTTATCGACCCCACCGCCGCGGGATTTTACAACAACGACTATCATCGGGTGTACACCGGTGAGATTACCAAGGTGTTACGCCGCAAGGCTTAACCCGATTGAAAGGATGATACCAATGGCACAGAAAGAACTGGCAAAGGTGTATGAGCCGCAAGAAGTGGAAAAGCGCATCTATCAATTTTGGTTGGATGGCAACTACTTCCACGCCACCGCCCACGCCAAGGATAAAAATGGCAACGAGAAAAAACCCTATACCGTGATGATGCCGCCCCCCAACATCACCGGTCAGCTGCACATGGGTCACGCCCTGGACAACACCCTGCAGGACATCCTCATCCGGTGGCGGCGGATGCAGGGCTACGAGGCCCTGTGGATGCCCGGCACCGACCACGCCTCCATCGCCACCGAGGCGAAAGTCGTGGAGGCCATGCGGGAAGAGGGTCTGACCAAGGAGATGCTGGGCCGGGAGGGCTTCTTAGAGCGGGCCTGGGCCTGGAAAGAGAAATACGGCAACCGCATCGTCAGCCAGCTGAAGACCATCGGCTCCAGCTGTGACTGGGAGCGGGAGCGTTTCACCATGGACGAGGGCTGCTCCGCGGCGGTCAAGGAAGTGTTTGTCCGTCTGTACGAACAGGGTCTCATCTACCGCGGTAACCGGATGGTCAACTGGTGTCCCACCTGCAAGACCTCCATCTCCGACGCCGAGGTAGAATATGAGGAGAAGGCGGGTCACTTCTGGCACCTGCTGTACACCGTCAAGGAGACCGGTGAGCAGCTGGAGCTGGCCACCACCCGTCCCGAAACCATGCTGGGCGATACCGCCGTGGCCATCAACGCGGAGGACGAGCGCTACAAGCACCTCCACGGCTGCCACGTCATCCTGCCCCTGCTGAACAAAGAGATCCCCATCGTGTGCGACGAGCACGCGGATATGACCAAGGGTACCGGCGTGGTGAAGATCACCCCCGCCCACGACCCCAACGACTTTGAGGTGGGCCGCCGTCACGACCTGCCCATGGTGCGCTGCTTCACCTACGACGGTCACATGACCGGTGCCGCCGACAAGGCCGCCGCCGACGAGTACATCGCCTCCGGCAAGGCCGCCGCTGACGAGCCCACCGTGCTGGACTGCGGCAAATACGCCGGCATGACCACCCTGGAGGCCCGCAAGGCCATTTTGGCGGACCTGACCGAGGGCGGTTATCTGAAAGAGGTGGAGGATCTGACCCACGACGTGGGCACCTGCTACCGCTGTCACCAGACCATCGAGCCGATGGTGAGCAAGCAGTGGTTTGTCAAGATGGAGCCGCTGGCCGGTCCCGCCATCGAGGCGGTAGAAAAGGGCGAGATCACCTTCGTCCCCGAGCGCTTCACCAAAAACTATCTCAACTGGATGCGGGCCACCCGCGACTGGTGCATTTCCCGTCAGCTGTGGTGGGGTCACCGCATCCCCGCCTGGTACTGCGATGAGTGCGGCGAGACGGTGGTGGCGAAAGAGGCTCCCGCCGTCTGCCCCAAGTGCGGCGGCGTCCATCTGACCCAGGATCCCGACACCCTGGACACCTGGTTCTCCTCGGCTCTGTGGCCCTTCTCCACTTTGGGTTGGCCCAACCAGACCGAAGAACTGGATTACTTCTATCCCACCGACACCCTGGTCACCGGCTACGATATCATCGGTTTTTGGGTCAGCCGGATGATCTTCTCCGGTCTGGCCTACACCGGCAAGAGCCCCTTTAAGACGGTGCTGATTCACGGTCTGGTCCGTGACAGCCAGGGCCGTAAGATGTCCAAGTCCCTGGGCAACGGCGTGGACCCCCTGGAGGAGATCGACAAGTACGGCGCCGACGCCCTGCGCTTTATGCTGGCCACCGGCAACAGCCCCGGAAACGATATGCGCTATATGACCGACAAGGTGGAGGCCTCCCGCAACTTTGCCAACAAATTGTGGAACGCCGCCCGCTTCCTGCTGATGAACTTTGAGGGCCACGACATCCCGTTGTGTCTGCCCGCCGAACTGACGTTGGAGGATAAGTGGGTGTTGTCCCGCTACAACGACCTGGTGCAGGCGGTCACCGACAACCTGGAGAAGTTCGAGCTGGGTATTGCCGTCGGCAAGCTGTACGACTTTATCTGGGACACCTTCTGCGACTGGTACATTGAGCTGTGCAAATCCCGCCTGCAGGGCGAGGGTGGCGACAGCGCCCGTCAGGTGCTGCTGTACGTGATGACCGGTATGCTGAAGCTCTTACATCCCTTTATGCCCTTCATCACCGAGGAGATCTGGCAGACCCTGCCCCACGAGGGCGACAGCCTGATGATCTCGGAGTGGCCGGTGTACGACACCGCTCTGTGCTATCCCGATCAGGAGAAAGAGATGGAGCGCATTATGGAGGCCATCCGCGGCATCCGCAACCGCCGTGCCGAGATGAACGTGCCCCCCTCTAAAAAGGCAGACCTGTATATCGAGACCGCTTTTGCCGACACCTTTGCCGCCGGTGTGCCTTTCTTACAGAGATTGGCCTCTGCCGCTGAGGTGCGCATCGGCGAGAGCTTTGACGTGCCCGGTGCGGTGACCATCGTCACCGCCGCCGCCACCGTGAAGATCCCTATGGACGCTCTGGTGGACAAAGCCGCCGAGCTGGCTCGCTTGGAACGGGAGTATAACAACGTCAAGAAGCAGTTGGACGGCGTGCTGGCACGGCTGAACAACAAGGCCTTCACCGACAAAGCCCCCGAGGCGGTGGTGGCCGGTGCCCGAGAACAGGCAAACGGCCTGCAGGAGAAATTAAACCTGCTGACCCAGTCCATGGACGCGTTGAAATAACGATTGGCTATGTAGCAAAAGAGCCTGACCGGCACGGTCAGGCTCTTTTTGTTGGTAAGCGCCCCCCGGCTGCACCGGGGGGTATTGCTTTTGGGACGGTAATCTCTTATACTATTTTTACAAACTTTTCCAAAAACGTGACTTTGGTGCCGCAAACGCCGTGTATACAGGTGAAAGGCCTTTCACAAGCGACTTTTGAGGAGGTGGCAATATGGAGGATAAACGCATTGTGGCACTGTTCCTGGAGCGGGACGAGCAGGCGCTGACCGAGGCCCGGCGGGTCTATCACCGCTATCTCACCCGCATCGCCCAAAATGTTCTGCACAACCCCCAGGACACCGAGGAGTGTGTCAACGACACCTATCTTCGGGCGTGGAACGCCATCCCGCCCCATCAGCCGAAACGGCTGAGCGTATTCCTGGGCAAGATCACCCGCCGTCTGGCGCTGGACCGCTATACCGCCCTCACCGCCCAAAAGCGGGGCGGCGGCACCACCCCCGCCCTGCTGGAGGAGTGGCGGGACGCTCTGCCCGGTGAGGAGGGCGACCCCACCGACGACCTGGCGATACGGGAGGCGCTGAACCGTTTTTTGCGGCAGCTGCCCACCGAAAAACGGCGCGTCTTCATCCGCCGCTATTGGTACGGCGACCCCATCCCCACCATCGCCACCGACCATCACGCCACCGAGAGCCGCATCAAAATGATGCTGGCCCGCACCCGGGGCGAGTTGAAAACGTTTTTGGAGAAAGAAGGGATTAGCCTATGACGAAAGAAGAACGCCTACATCACCTGTTTGGCGATATCGACGACGATTTGGTGGCGGATGCCACCCGCAAGCCTGTGCGCAAAGGGGTGTGGGTACCCCTGGTAGCCACCGCCGCCAGCGTGGCGCTGGCGGTGGGTCTGTGGCAGGGGGACGTGTTTAACCCCACCGCCATCCCCATGGAGCCGGATAAGGGAACCAACACAGCAGAACCCATCACCGACCCCACTACATTGGAAGAGGCCAAGGCCGCCATTGACGTCGGGCGCTATGAGGCGGCCTATCGCTATCTGCTCACCGACACCTCGGAAGAAGCGGCGAAACTACGAGAGAATTTCTGCTACGTTCCCATAGAGGCTACCGACATGCGGAATGGACAGGTGGTTGCCTCCGGGCAATGGACGTATACCGACCTCGGCTATCCTATGGACCAGAATATGTGCGAAGACGAATGGAACGGTGAAAAAGAGGAAACCAAAGACGAGTATACCTACGACGACAAGGGACGGGTCAAAACCCATACCATCATCCACATCCGCGACGGCAAAGAAAGCCGAGAGGAAACCACCTACACCTACGACGAATTCGATCGAGTAATCCGAAAGGAATATGTCTCCGGCTCTGGCTACAGCGATTACGTCTACACCTATGACTACGACCAGCAGGGCAACTGCATCCGAGAGGAACTAATCGGTGGTGCGGCGTACAATTCTCACGTCTACACCTTCACCTATAACGAAAGAAACCAGCTGCTCACCCGCTATGAAGACTTTGGAGCGGGCAGCTGGAACAAATACGAATACGCCTACGATGCCGACGGCAACACGCTGCTAGAGAAAACCACTCGTAGCAACGGCGATTGGACCAAAGCCGTTTCCACCTACGAAAACGGGGTGCAGACCTCCTATGAGTACACCACTGAATGGGGCGATTATAAGAAATGGCATCTGGACGGTATCAAGAAATACTCCGAAAGTTATGCCAACGGCGGAAATAACCATTCCAAGGGCATCAGCGAAGGGGACAAAAAGCTTTATAACTACTGGAGTTTCCGCGGGGACGTAGAAGAAACCTTCTACAACTACGATGACGAGGATAAGTTGCTGACCGTCCTCTGCTGGATGGAAACCACCGGCAACTATGACCGCTATTACTACGACGAATGGGGCAACTGCACCAAGGTGGAGCAGTACGTCATCACCGACCCCGACAACCCCGATGACACCGCCAAATTCAGCCAAACCTTGGAGGCCTACACCTACGTCTATGACGAGGCCGGCAACATCCTGCAAAAAGAGTTCCGAAATAACGAAGGCGGGATCTACGAATACGTCTACGATGCCAAGGGAAACTTACTCAACCATAAGCACAGCAACCGCAGCGGCACCTATTGGAGAACCGAAACCTACACCTACGACAAGAACAGCAATATGCTCAGCAAAAGAGAGGAATACTATGACGGCAGATGGACCGAAGAAACCTTTAATGAGGCCGGCCATCTGCTGACCAAGACGACCAACACCGGCAAGAGTTATCAGTACCAATGGGATCTTTGCTACTACCCGGATGGAATCCCCGCCGATCTGCAGAATTTCCTGGATTCGGTGGAGAGCTTTGATAAAGCGGATCCTGGTTTTGATTTGGCCGTAGACGATGCATCCTTTGGCTGAATTGCAACCCGACAAATATCACACTAAAAAAGACCCGCACTCCATCGAGTGCGGGCCTTTTTCTATGGTATAGCTGAGCCGGTCTGTTCGGCCTCGCCGGAGCCGGTGGTGGGCTCCCGGGTCGGCTCGGTTGCCGTGGGGGCCGTGGGCTCCTGGGTGGTGGTCGTGGTGGTGGTTTCCTCGGTAGTCGTGGTGGTGGTTTCAGTGGTGGTCGTGGTGGTTGTGGTGGTTGTGGTGGTTGTGGTGGTTGTGGTGGTTGTGGTCGTGGTGGTGCTGGTGCCGGTGATGATGATCACCGGCTTGGAGGGGGCAGGCGGGGTGTAGCCGGGGATGCGAATGGACAGAAAATACTTGGCGACACCCTTGGTGATGGCCTGGGCTTTATACCAATTGGTGGCGTCGCTGGTGATGCCCTTGTGATCCACCGGGCTGGTCATAAACCCATTCTCGGTGAGCACCACCGGACAGTCCGACATCCGCGCCACAAAGTAATAGTGCCACTCCAGACGGTTGCGGTTGCCGGCGGTGGAGGCCGAATACAGCCCGGTCACCATGGTGGCGTTGTAAATCTGCTTGGCCGCCTCATAGGAGTACGGCAAGGAATAGAAGGAACCAAAGCCGTTGGGCTTGGAGGAAGCATTGGCATCGTGATGGATGGCAATACACAGATCCGGCTTGAGCTTTTTCAGCGCAATACAGCGCTGGTCAGCATCCAGATCCCCTTTGGCGGTGCGGTTGAGCACCACCGTGGCGCCGATGCTCTCCAACTCCCCCTTGAGCAGGGTTGCCAGATAATAGTTCCGCTCCCCCTCCGGGTGGTCGGAATCCAGACCGGCGGCACCCGCGCTCTTATAGCCGTGGCCCACGTCCAGCATAATGGTCACGCCGGACAGATCGGCGCCATAGGCGTTGTTGGCCGCCGTCACCTGGGCCGGGTGCAGGAAATAAAATTCCAGTTGCCCCTTGTTGTTATAGGCGGCGTCCCAACCGTAGAAGCCGCCCTTCTTACGCAGATACAAACGCAGAACGGTGTCCCCTCCGGCTTTTTGCACCGTCGCCTTGGTGAACAGGGGGTGGTTGCTGTCAAAGGTGAACTTGCCGCTGACCCCGGTGGCGTAGCAGAAGGTGATCTCTACGTACTCGCAGGTCACCGAGCTGACCCGGTAGTCCTGCTTGGCGGGGTTATAGTACTTCTGGGGGAGCAGCTCCACAAAGAAGGGGGCTTTCCAGTTGGTGTCAAAGGTCAGATAGGTGGCGTCCCGGGTGACCCGCAGCTCCTCCAGCGACAGCTTGTTGGTGTCCGGCAGGGTGCCGGCGTATTCCTTGGTCACCTGCACCTTGCGGGTGGGGGGCGACAGCTCTTTGCTCACGTACACCCGCTTGCCGCACCGGAGCAGGAGGTATTCCTTTTCGCCGTAGTAGGTGTGCCCCACTACGTAGTCCACGGTGCCCTGGGGCAGATAGCTGTTGGTGGGACGGCTGTCGTCATCCGACTTGTCCCCGTCAAAGGTCTCAGCGGAGAAGGACACGATCTCACCAATCACCTTTTTCTGCGCCTTTTTGCACACGATGTTGCCGGATCTGCCGGTGGCGGTCTGACCCCCGTGGGTAGCCTTAAAGGTGACCACCCCCAAATTCAGGTCTTTGGTGTTATCCGACGGTAGGGTAAAGGTGCCGTAAAAATTCTCAAAGGTTTCGCTCTGCTGAGCGTCCCCATCGCCGCCCTGACCCGCCTGCTTGAGGGTGATGGTCTTGCCCCGGAAGGTGGCGGTGACGGTGCTGCCCACCCGGGCAGACACCACCACCGAGAACTTGGCGCCGCTGCTGTACTGCCGGCTGCCGGCGGGGCTGTAGGACTGCATCACCACGTAGCGGTAATGGACGGTATAGGTGGTCTGCTTCCCTTTGTGGGAGAAAACAAAGGTGTTTTTGCCCAGTTTCAGTTCGTATTCCACCGAAAAAGCGCCCAGCTCGTCCCGCTTGACCGCCTTACCGTTGATGGTCAGGGGGTGCTTCGGGTCGGAGGTGCCGGTAAAGGTGGTGATAGGCTCGTCGGTGGTGCTCTCCAGCTTGGGGTGAGAGGTGACGGTCAGCTTCACCTTCGGTGCCGCCGTGGTGGTGGTAAAGGCGGTGGTGGTCTGCTGACCGCTCTGGGTCGTGTCGGTGGTTGACGCCGTCTCGGTGGCGGTGGTCTCGGTAAGCGAGGCCGGGGTGGTCACCGAGGCGGTGGTGGTCTGAGGCGAAGACAGAGCCGGCTTCTCCTGACCCGACGGCAAAAACAGGTATACCGCCGTCAGCAAGCAGGCCACGGCCACCACAGCCGCCACCACCCATTTATATTTCCCTAACAACGTCATAGGGCCACCTCCCATACAGTTCTGGTTCCATTTTACCACCATCCGCCGGGAAAAACAAGATGAAATAGCCCTTGATTCGGCAAAAAAACGGGTGTATAATTATAGGGTATCCCTATTTTATTATTAAACGGATGGTGTGGCTATGAAAATCAGTTCCCTGCTCAACCAGAATACCCTCTCCCTCTCCTTTGAGGTGTTTCCGCCCAAGACCGAGGTAGGCTTTGACAGCGTGAAAACCGCCACCGAGGAGATCGCCGCCCTGCGCCCTGCCTTTATGAGCGTCACCTACGGTGCCGGCGGCGGCACCAGCCGGTATACTCTGGATATTGCCAAAAACATCAAATCCCGGTACGGGGTGCCCACCCTGGCCCACCTGACCTGCGTGTCCTCCACCCACCAGACGGTGAGCGAAAAGATCGCCGCCATCCGGGAGGCAGGCATCGAGAACGTGATGGCGCTGCGGGGGGACATCCCCGCCGACAAGCAGGGAGAGGATCGCTCCCGGTGGGATTACCGCTACGCCATTGACCTCATTCGAGAACTGAAAGAGGCAGGGGATTTTTGCGTGGGCGGTGCCTGCTATCCGGAGATCCACCCGGAAAGTGAAACCCAAGCCGACGACATCCGGTATCTCAAAGAAAAGGTGGATGCCGGCTGCGATTTTCTCACCACCCAGATGTTCTTTGATAACAACCTGCTGTACAATTTCCTCTATAAAATCCGCGAGGCCGGCATCACGGTGCCGGTGATCCCCGGTGTGATGCCCATCACCAACAGCAACCAGGTGGAACGGGCCATCCAGTTGTCCGGCTCCTTTGTGCCCCAGCGGTTCAAGAGCCTGGTGGACAAGTTCGGCCACGACCCGGCGGCGATGAAGCAGGCGGGTATTGCCTATGCCACCGACCAGATCATCGACCTATACGCCAACGGCATCAAAAACGTCCACGTCTACTCCATGAACAAGCCGGACGTGGCGCAAAAAATCATCGAAAACCTCTCGGATATCATCGGGAAGTAAGGAGCAATTATGGGATTTCGCCAATTTTTAAAAGGCCATACCGTCCGGCTGGACGAAGGAGCAATTATGGAATTTCGCCAATTCTTAAAAGGCCATATCGTCCGGCTGGACGGCGGTATGGGGACGCTGTTGCAGGCCGAGGGCCTTATCCCCGGCGAGCATCCGGAACGATGGAATCGCACCCACCCCGCCACCGTCACCGCCATCCACAAAGCCTATTTTGAGGCAGGCAGCCACGTGGTGAGCACCAACACCTTTGGTGCCAACTGCCTGAAGTTTGCCCCCGCCGAGTTGGAGCAGATCATCGCCGCCGCGGTGCAAAACGCCCGAACGGCACAACAAAGCGCCACCGTCGACCACCCCACCTTTGTGGCGCTGGACGTGGGGCCCACCGGACGGTTGCTCCGCCCCCTGGGCGACCTGGACTTTGAAGAGGCGGTAGAGGTTTTTGCCACCACCATCCGGCTGGGCGTCCAATACGGCGTGGACGCCATCCTCATTGAAACCATGAACGACGCCTACGAAACCAAGGCGGCGGTCATAGCCGCTAAAGAAAACAGCGACCTGCCGATTTTGGTGTCCAACGCCTACGGCGAGGACGGCAAGCTGACCACCGGCGCCACCCCCGCCGCTATGGTAGCTCTGTTAGAGGGCCTGGGGGTGGACGCCATCGGCGCCAACTGCTCTCTGGGTCCCCGGCAGTTGCGCGGCGTGGTGCAGGAACTACTGGATACCGCCTCGGTGCCGGTGATCCTCAAGCCCAACGCCGGTCTGCCCCGGGTAGAAAATGGGCGCACTGTGTTTGACGTAGACCCGACAGAATTCGCCGCCGCATTGACCGACCTGGTGAACGCCGGTGTCCGGGTGGTGGGCGGTTGTTGCGGTACCACCCCCGACTATATCCGGGCACTATGTGCCCAAATCACGGACCAGCCCTTGCCGCCGGTCATGGATTTGGGGCGCACAGTGGTGTCCTCTTATACCCACGCCGTCTGTTTTGGGGATGACCCCTTACTCATCGGTGAGCGCATCAACCCCACCGGGAAAAAGCGGTTTAAGCAGGCTCTCCTGGAAGGGGATATGGACTATATCTTGAACGAGGGCATCGCCCAACAGGAAAAAGGCGTTCACATACTGGACGTGAACGTGGGTCTGCCCGGCATCGACGAGGCGGCACTACTCACCGAGTCGGTGTGCCGCCTGCAGGCAGTATGCGACCTGCCCCTGCAGATTGATACCGCCGACCCCACGGCCATGGCCGCCGCCCTGCGCCGCTATAACGGCAAGCCGCTGATCAACTCGGTCAACGGCAAGCAGGAGAGCATGGAGGCGGTGTTTCCGCTGGTAAAGAAGTACGGCGGCGTGGTGATCGCCCTGACCTTGGACGAGGACGGCATCCCCGCCACCGTCGCAGGACGCATGGATATCGCGCAGAAGATCCTGCGTACCGCCGCTGAATATGGCATCCATCCTAAGAATATTGTCTTTGATCCGCTGACCATGGCGGTCAGCGCCGATCCGGATGCCGCAAAAGTCACCCTGGAAACCGTCCGTTGCATCCGAAACAAACTGCATCGTCACACCTCGCTGGGGGTGTCCAACGTATCCTTTGGGTTGCCTAACCGGGAGGCGGTGAACAGCACCTTTTTCGCCATGGCGCTGGAGAAGGGCTTGTCTGCCGCCATTATGAACCCCCATTCCGCTCAGATGATGAATACCTATTACACCTCTCGGGCGCTGAACGGGTTGGATGCCAACTGCGCCGACTACATCGGGGTGGCAGACTCCTTTGCCACCACCGTGGTCACCACCAACAGCGTCCCCTCTGCCGCGGTAGCGGGCACCGACCTGCAACAAGCCATTATCAAAGGGCTACGTGAGAGGGCCGCGGTGCTGGCTGAGGAAAAGTTGACCACCACCGCCCCTATGACGATCCTCGACGAAGAGGTGATCCCCGCCCTCAACCGAGTGGGCGAGGGGTTTGAGAAAAAGACCCTGTTCCTGCCCCAGCTACTGATGGCCGCTGAGGCCGCTGCTCTGGTGGCAGAACGGGTCAAGACGGCTATGTCCACCGGCGAAAAAGCCCCCACCAAAGCCACCTTTGTGCTGGCAACGGTGGAGGGTGACATCCACGACATCGGCAAGAACATCGTGGGCTTGTTGTTGGAGAACTACGGCTTTGAGGTGGTGGACCTGGGCCGGAACGTACCGCCGGAGACCATCGTCCAGGCGGTGACCCGCCATCATGCCCCGTTGGTGGGGCTCTCCGCCCTAATGACCACCACCGTCCCCGCTATGGAGGCCACCATCGCTCTCCTGCGGGAGAAAGCCCCCTGGTGCAAGGTGATCGTAGGCGGCGCGGTGCTCACCCAGGAATACGCCGCAGCCATTGGCGCCGACGGCTACGGCAAGGATGCTATGGAGACCGTCCGTTGGGCGCAACATCTTACATAAGAAAAAGCCTGTGGCACACGCCACAGGCTTTTTTGTTTAGCGCATCAAATTGTCCAGCAGGTCTACGGTCTGCCCGTTCTCCACGTAGACACGGGGGACCCGTTCGCCGATACCGCACACCACCTCATAGCCGATGGTGCCGTTGGCAGAGGCCAACTCCTCTGCGGTCACCGCCGGGGCGGTGCCAAACACCGTCACCTCGTCCCCGATGGTCACGTCGGGAATGTGGGTCACGTCCAGCATCAGCTGATCCATACACACCCGCCCCAAAATAGGAGCCCGCTGACCCCGCAGGGTCAGGGTCACGCCGTTGGGACTGTTCTTCCGCCAAAAGCCGTCGGCATAGCCGATGGGCACGGTGGCGATCCGCATTTCCCGCTGCGCCACAAAGGTGCGGCCGTAACTGACCGTCGTGCCGGGGGCCACGGTTTTTACGTGGGAGACCACCGACCGAAGACTCATCGCCGGGGTCAGCGGCAACGGCTGCCGCAGATCACCGGAGGGCTGCAGACCATACAGCACGATGCCGGCCCGCACCATATCCAGGCGGCATTCCGGGTGGTCGGACAGCGCCGCCGAGTTGGCACAATGGCGGATAGCAAAGGTGATACCCTGAGCCTTTAACTGATTCAACGCGGCCACGTACAAATCCACCTGCCGGTTGGAAAAATCGTCCCCGGCCGCGCCCTCATCGGCGCTGGCGAAATGGGTAAAGACCCCCTCCGGCACAAGACCCGGCAGACGGCACACCGCGGCGGCACCCGCCACCGAATCCTCGCCGGCACCAGGCACCTGAAAGCCGAGGCGCCCCATACCGGTATCCAGTTTGATGTGAATCGGTACGCTCACACCGGCGGCCACCGCCTGCTGCGACAGCAGACGACCGTACTCGGCGGAATAAACGCATTGGGAAAACCGCTCTTTGCAGAGCAGGGCCGCACAGGTCACCGGCGTATAGCCCAAAATCAGCACCGGACGGGTCACGCCGCACCGGCGCAACTGCAGAGCCTCCTCGATGTTGGACACCGCAAACCAATCGGCCCCCATCTGCTCATACAGAGGTGCCAGCTTGCTGGCACCGTGACCGTAGGCGTTGGCCTTAACCACGCAGCAGAGCTTTACGTCGGCGGGCAACGCCCCCCGAATGGTGCGAAAGTTCTGCCGCACCGCATCCAGGTCCACCTGAGCCCAGGTGCGCTCCCACATAAAATCATTCATTGGAATTCACCAACTGTTCTACAAGATTTATTGCGCCACCGGCTGCAGGGTGCCCAGCATCAGCTCCGCGATCTGGCGGGTCTGGGTCTCGGCGTTATCCACGCCGGGGATGGTCATCCACACCCCCAAAACGTAACCGTTCTGGTACACGATCAGCTCGTTATCGCTGCTCCAATAGGCGACCTCACCCACACCCTCGTACAGAGTGACGCTGTCGCCCATCCCCGCGATGGTGGTGTCAAACAGACCCCGAGACTCATTCTTCAGGTTGATCTTCACCATATAGGTGCCGTCCTCCGACTGATAGAGAGCCTCGGTATTGTCCCCCACCTGGGGCAACTGGTGGACGGGGTAACCCAGCACGGTGCTGATCTGCTCCTCGGTGATGCAGTCGGTAATCAGCAGATCCACCGCCGGCTCGGTCAGCTGCTCATACGCCTTGGTGCCGTTGTCACCGGCAATCTCCACCGGCTCGTCGCCACAGCCGCACAGCAGACCGCAACACAGCAGGCCGGTCATAAAAATCGCACAAATCTTTTTCATAAAAAGTACCCCTTTCGGTGACGGAAGACGAATTTTACTTTTTTCGCATTCCGCTCTTTTCTTTTACCTTCAAATGGTGTATAATCCTTGTATTACACAAAAAAAGGAGACACGTCTATGGCAGACGCATTTACCGCCGGAGTGGAACCGGGCGGGCTGACCAGCACCCAGGAGATCCGCATATTGCTGTGCTATATGCTGGATACCGTAGGCCAGGCGATAAACCGGGAAGAGGTCACCGACATTCTGACCGCCGGAGGCATGGCCAATTATTTTGATATTGAAGACGCCATCGAGGAACTCATCCGTCAACAGCATCTGGTGGAGGCAGATAAGAAGATTGCCACCACCGTCACCGGTGCTCAGATCGGGCAATCCCTCAGCGTGCGTATCCCCTATACCCTGCGTCAGCGATCGGTGGAAGCCGCGCTGAAGCTGCTCAAACGGATCAAGATACAGCGGGACAACCAGGTGGAGATCACGAAGCTGGAGGAGGGCGGTTATGCCGTCACCTGCACCGTGCAGGACCGCGGAATGGACCTGCTGACGGTGACCCTGCGGGTGGCAGACCGGAACCAGGCAGACTGCATTAAAGAGCAGTTTCTCAACGACCCGTCCCTGCTGTTCCGCAGCAACCTGGCGGTGCTCACCGGCGACGCCGGTATGCGCCGCGCCGGCACCGAATTGGTGATCAAGCTATAACCCATATCGACCATTATAACACACATCTGCGAAAATTACCAGCATTATTTGCAAAAGGAGCGTTTTAGGATGAGAATGCGGCGCAAAAAACACCTGGACGAACGGCTGGACGTGGTGTCCGAACAGATCATCAACCTGTGGGTGGACACCGTCCGTTTTGACGCCGAGGAGCAGGCGAAATACCTGGATTTTGAAGCGTTGTTCGGCAACGACCACCCGGTGGAGATGGAGATCGGGTGCGGTAAGGGCGGCTTTATCTGCGAGCTGGCTGCCCGCCACCCGGAGGTGAACTTTCTGGCGGTGGAATTATACGCCAACGTACTGGTCTCCGCCTGCGAAAAGGCCAAGGCCATGGGGCTTACCAACATCCGTTTCCTGTCCGGCAACGCCGAGTATCTGGCCCGGTTTATCCCGCCCCACAGCATCGCGAAACTGTATCTCAATTTCTCCACCCCCTTCCCCAAAAAGCGGCAGGCCACCCATCGGCTGACCCACCCGCATTTTTTGGAGATGTACAAGGGATTGTTGGTGCCCGGTGCTTCGGTGGTGCAAAAGACCGACGGACGGGTGTTCTTCCAGTATTCTCTGGAGCAATTCTCTCAGTGCGGCTACACCCTGGAGAACATCTCCCTGGACCTGCACGCCGACGGCATCGAGGACAACATCGTCACCGAGTATGAGAGCCGCTTTGTGGCGCAGGGCTTGCCGATTTACCGAGTCGAAGCGAGGGTGAACTAAGATGAACAACAAACAAAACCAAGCGATGGAATACCACGCCCAAGGCTACAACTGCGCTCAGGCAGTGGCGTTGCCCTTCTGCGAGGAGATGGGGTTAGAGCCTACCGTCGTCAAGCGGGCCACCGAGGGTTTTGGCGCCGGGATGGGTGGGCGCACCCAGACCTGCGGTGCTCTTTCGGGGGCGGTGTTTGTAGCGGGTATGCTGAAAGCGGACGCTGTCAACCCCGGCTCCAAGATGGACACCTACAAAGTCTGCGCCAAAATGAGCGAGCGGTTTGTAAGCGAATGCGGCTCCGGTGTGTGCGCGGTCATCAAGGGGCTCACCGGTGGCAAAATGCTGTGTTCCTGCAACGACTGCATCGCCTGCGGTGTGCGGTTGGTGGAGGAATTCATCCGTAACAACGCTAAATAATAGTAAAAAAGCCGAGGCTGACGCCTCGGCTTTTTTTATGGGTCGGTTTTCTTACTTTTTCATTTCCAGCGTGCGTTTGTATGCCGCGTCCACGGCAGACATCGCAATCCTGCGGAACTCACCGCGCTCCAGCGCCGCCACGCCCTGCAGGGTAGCGCCGCCGGGGGAGCACACCGCATCCTTCAGCGCGACGGGGTCCTTTCCCGTTTCCTGCACCATCTTGGCGGCACCCAATACGGTTTGAGCCGCCAGCTCCAGCGACAGGGTCGGGTCAAGACCCTTTTCGGCACCGCCCGCCGCCAGCGCCTCAATAAACAGATAAGCAAAGGCCGGGCCGCACCCGGACACCGCACATCCGGCGTCAATGAGGCTCTCCGGCAGTTCGCACAGCCGTCCGGAGGCGGTCATCAACTCCACAAAGGCCGCTTTCTGTTCCGGGGTCACGTCCTCGTCGGCGGTGTAGAGGGTCATTCCCTCCCCCACCGCCACCGGGGTGTTGGGCATTATGCGGATGACCGGCAAGCCGCCGGACCAATCCTTAATGCAGGCCACGGTCAGTCCCGCCGCCATACTGATCAGCACCGGTTTTTCCGCTCGCGCCGCCAGGCCGGGGCGCAGGGCGGTCAAGGCGCTCTCCATCACCTGGGGCTTTACCCCCAAGAAGATAAAATCACTCTGAGCCACCACCCGGTCACTATCGGTGGCGATGGCGCCAATGGCGGTGGCTAAGACCGCTGCTTTTGCGGTGTCTAAGTCGGTAATCAGTAGATTTGCCCCGCCCACTGCTTTCGCGGCGGCGGTAGCCAGAGCGCCGCCCATATGGCCGGCGCCGATAAATCCAATGGTCATAATCTCACCTCGTATGTCCGTTGCCGGTGATGATGTACTTATAGGTGGTCAGCTCCGCCAGACCCATCGGGCCTCTGGCGTGAAGCTTTTGGGTGGAGATACCCATCTCGCACCCCAGCCCAAACTCGCCGCCGTCGGTAAACCGGGTGGAAGCATTCACGTACACCGCCGAACTATCCACCGCGGCGGTAAACCGGTCAGCGGTTGCCCGGTCGGCGGTAACAATGGCCTCGCTATGGTGGGTGGAATGGGCGGCGATGTGGGAAATCGCCTGCTCCACGTCCTCCACCACCCGGATGGCGAGAATGTAATCCAAAAACTCGGTATCAAAATCCGCCTCCCCCGCCGGAGTGCCGTCGATAATTTGGGCGGCAGTTTCATCCAACCGCAGTTCGGCGGTGGTGTCCCGTCCCTGGCATAGCCGGGCTTTCAGCCGGGGCAAAAATTCGGCGGCAATCTCCTTGTGTACCAGGCACACCTCGCAGGCGTTGCACACCGAGGGGCGGCTCATTTTGGCGTTATCCACAATGCTCAGCGCCATCTCCAGGTCGGCGGCTTTATCCACGTAAATATGGCAGATACCGGTGCCGGTCTGGATGCAGGGCACGGTGGCGTTCTCCACGCAGGCGCGGATGAGCCCCGCACCACCGCGGGGGATCAGCAGGTCCACGTACCGGTCCGCCTTCATCAGCTCGGTGGCAGACTGGCGGGTGGTGTCCTCGATCAGGTTCACCAAATCCGGGGTCAACCCCACCGTTTCCATACCGCGCCGCAGGGCGGTGACAATGGCATTGGCAGAGCGCCACGCCTCTTTACCACCCCGGAGCACGCACACATTGCCGGACTTGACCGCCAGAGCGGCGGCGTCGCTGGTGACGTTGGGGCGGCTTTCATAGATGATGCCCACCACGCCTACGGGGACGGAAACTTTTTTAATAACCAAGCCGTCAGCACGGGTGGTCTCGGACAGGGTGTGCCCCACCGGGTCGGGGAGCGCCGCCACCTGGCGGATGCCCTCAGCCATAGCGGCGATACGGGCTTCGGTCAGAGCCAGGCGATCCAGCATCACGGCGGAAATGGTGGCTTTCGCCGCCTCCATATCCTCTGCGTTGGCCGACAAAATCGCAGCGGTATCCGCCAACAAAGCCTCCGCCATCGCCGATAAGGCGGCGTTCTTCTTCTCTGTGGTCAAGGTCGAGAGGGTGGCGGTGGCCGCCTTGGCTCTCTGTAAAATCTTCAGCGTGGTCATTCTGCCACCTCCTTAGCGATAAAACGGGTGCCTGCCGGACGACCTTCGACCACGTCGTACAGCACCGCCGGGTCCTGACCGTTGGCGATGACCATGGTCACCCCAGCGGCGGTGGCGATCTTGGCGGCGGCAAGCTTGGTCTGCATACCGCCGGTGCCCAGCTTACTGCCGGCACCGCCCACCATACCCTCGATATCGGGGGTGATCTCGGTCACCTCGGTCAGCAGCTTGGCGGCAGGGTCGGTATGGGGGTCGGCGGTGTACAGACCGTCAATATCCGACAGAATAATCAGCAGATCCGCCTGGGTGTGGGCCGCCACGATGGCGCCCAGGGTGTCGTTGTCACCGATGACGATCTCCTCGGTGGCCACGGTGTCGTTCTCGTTCACCACCGGCAAAGCCCCCAATTCCAGCAGGCGGAACAGGGTGTTGCGGAAATTATCCCGCCGGTCGTCGTGACTGAGATCCGCCCCGGTAACCAATAGCTGAGCCACCGTGTGGTTGTGCTCGGTGAATAGTTTATCGTAGGTATACATCAGTTCGCACTGACCCACCGCGGCGGCGGCCTGCTTGGTGGGGATGTCGGTGGGGCGACCGGGCAGGGACAGCTTTCCGATGCCCATACCAATGGCGCCGCTGGATACCAAAATCAGCTGATGACCGGCGTTCTTCAGGTCGCTCATCACCCCGCACAACTGCTCCACCCGCCGGATGTTCAAAAGGCCGGTGGCGTGTGCCAAGGTAGAGGTGCCCACTTTTACCACAATACGCATACAAATCTCTCCTCACAAGAGTGGTTATTCTGCTATTTTAACATAGTAAAGCGTTAAAATCAAGTGGTTTTGCGATTTTTATAAAAACAATGCATTGGGGCTTGTGTTTTGTAAAAGAATATGGTATACTATAAGAATAAGCGAACATATATTCGGTGAAAGGAGGCTTTGTTGTGGAAAAATTCCAGTTGGTATCCCCCTATGCGCCCACCGGCGACCAGCCGGAGGCGATTGCCGGTCTGGTGGACGGCTTAAACCGGGGGCTGAAAGAGCAGACCCTGCTGGGCGTCACCGGTTCGGGCAAGACCTTCACCATGGCCAACGTCATCGCCCAGGTGAACCGCCCCACCCTCGTTCTTGCGCACAATAAGACGCTGGCCGCACAGCTTTGCACCGAGTTTAAGGAATTCTTCCCCAACAATGCGGTGGAATATTTTGTCTCCTACTACGACTACTATCAGCCGGAGGCCTATATCCCCACCACCGACACCTATATTGAGAAAGACTCCGCCATCAACGACGAGATCGACCGTCTGCGCCACTCTGCCACCTCCGCCCTGTCCGAGCGACGGGACGTGATCATCGTGGCCAGCGTATCCTGCATCTACACCCTGGGCGACCCCATCGACTACCGCAGTATGGTCATCAGCCTGCGTCAGGGGATGGAGAAGTCCCGGGACGAGCTGGTGCGCAAGTTGGTACAGCTCCAATACGAGCGCAACGACGTGGCCCTCTCCCGCAACAAGTTCCGGGTGCGGGGGGACGTGGTCGAGGTGTACCCGGCCTATTCCGAGAACACCGTGTTCCGCATCGAGTTCTTTGGGGACGAGATCGACCGCATCAGCGAGATCCACGCCCTCACCGGCGAGGTGAAAGCGGTGATCAGCCACGTAGCCTTTTTCCCCGCCAGCCACTACATCATCCCGCCGGAGAAGATGGCCAGCGCCATCGACCGCATCCGGGAGGAGATGGAGCAGCGGCACCGCGAATTCACCGAGCAAGGGAAACTGTTGGAGGCTCAGCGGATCCTCCAACGCACCACCTACGACATGGAGATGCTGCAGGAGATCGGCTTCTGCAAGGGCATCGAGAACTATTCCCGGGTGCTCTCCGGTCGTCCCGCCGGCAGTACCCCCTGCACCCTGTTCGACTATTTCCCCGACGATTTTGTGCTGTTTGTGGACGAGAGCCACGCCACGCTGCCCCAGGTGAGGGGTATGTACGGCGGCGACTATGCCCGCAAAAAGAGTCTGGTGGACTACGGCTTTCGCCTGCCCAGCGCCTACGATAACCGCCCCTTGAATTTTGACGAATTCTACAACCACATCAATCAGGTGGTGTTTGTGTCCGCCACCCCCGGACCGCTGGAAAAGGAGAAAAGCGCCCAGACGGTGGAGCAGGTCATCCGCCCCACCGGCCTGCTGGATCCGCTTATCTCGGTGCGGCCGGTGGAGGGGCAGATCGACGACCTGATGGAGGAGATCCGCATCCGCACCCAGCGGAAGGAGCGGGTGCTGGTCACCACCCTGACCAAGAAGATGGCCGAAGACCTGCAGAACTACCTGGACACCCACGGCATCCGGGTGCGGTATATGCACCACGATATCGACACCATCGAGCGGATGCAGATCATCCGCGACCTGCGCCTGGGCGAGTTCGACGTGCTGGTGGGCATCAACCTACTGCGCGAGGGCTTGGACATCCCGGAGGTGTCGCTGGTGGCCATTCTGGACGCGGACAAAGAGGGCTTCCTACGCTCCGAGTCCGCCCTGATCCAGACCGCCGGTCGCGCCGCCCGTAACGCAGAGGGTGCGGTCATTATGTATGCCGATTCTGTAACCCCCTCTATGGAGGCGGCCCTGCGGGAGACCGACCGCCGCCGCCAGATCCAGATGGCCTACAACCAGGCACACGGCATCGTGCCGAAGACCATCCGCAAGGACGTGCGAGAGGTGCTGGAGATCTCCGCCGGCGGCGGCAAGAAGAAAAAGACCGCCGAGGGTGTGCGGCTGTCCCGTGCCGAGCGACAGGAACTGATCGCCCAGCTGACCAAGGAAATGAAGCACGCCTCCAAATTGCTTGAATTCGAGCACGCAGCGTTACTGCGCGACCGCATCAAAGAACTGCAGGAGATGAAGTAAGGCGTGCGGTCTACGGAGCAGCCGTGCGGGAGAATGGGCAACGCCCATTCTCAAGTGGGCGCAACGCCTATTGGCGGTCTGTACGAACTGCCTGCGCCCACAGCACGCCTCCAAATTGCTTGAATTCGAGCACGCCGCACTACTACGAGATCGCATCAAAGAATTGCAACAAATGAAATAAGTGAAAAGCCTCCCTCTCCGAGGGAGGTGGCACGGCGCTAGCCGTGACGGAGGGAGTTTGGTGAACCTTAACTCCCTCAGTCAGCCTTGCGGCTGACAGCTCCCTCAAAGAGGGAGCCTTTGACCTATCTACCGTCTGCCGAAAGGAACGTTCTATGGCTAACGATAAGCTCATTATCAAGGGCGCTCGTGCCCATAATCTAAAAAATATCAGTATGGAACTGCCCCGGGACAAACTCATCGTATTCACCGGTCTGTCCGGCTCCGGCAAATCCTCTCTGGCCTTCGACACCATCTACGCCGAGGGTCAGCGTCGCTATGTGGAGAGCCTGTCCAGCTATGCCCGGCAATTCCTGGGTCAGATGGACAAGCCGGACGTGGACCTGATCGAGGGCTTGTCCCCCGCCATCTCCATCGACCAAAAGACCACCTCCAAAAATCCCCGCTCCACCGTGGGCACCGTCACCGAGATCTTTGACTATCTCCGCCTGCTCTATGCCCGCATCGGCATTCCCCACTGCCCCATCTGCGGCCGAGAAATCAAACAGCAGACGGTGGACGAGATCGTGGACCGCATTCTGGACCTGCCAGAGGGCACCCGCATCCAGTTGATGGCCCCCATCGTGCGGGGCCGCAAGGGTCAGTATGTGAAAGAGTTGGAGTCTGCCCGCAAATCCGGCTATGCCCGGGCAAGAGTGGACGGCATTCTCTACGACCTGATGGAGAAAATCGACCTGGATAAAAACAAAAAACACACCATCGAGATCATCGTGGATCGTCTGGTGGTGAAGGAGGACATCCGTAGCCGTCTGGCGGACTCGGTAGAGACCGCCACCGGCCTGTCCGACGGTCTGCTGACCGTGGACGTGGTGGGCGGTGAAGAGCTGACCTTCTCCCGCAACTACGCCTGCCCGGAGCACGGGGTCAGCGTGGAGGAGTTGGCCCCTCGGATGTTCTCCTTTAACAATCCCTTTGGTGCCTGCCCCAAATGCACCGGCCTGGGCGTCTTTATGGCGATGGACCCGGACCGGGTGGTGCCGGACAAGTCCCTCTCCATCCGGGAGGGTGCCATCCAGGCCTCCGGCTGGAATTATAAGAACGGGGCCACCATCGCCCAGATGTACTACGAGGGCTTGGCGGAGCATTACCACTTCTCTCTGGACACCCCCTTCGGCGATCTGCCGGAGGCGGCGAAAGAGGCCATCCTCTACGGCACCAAGGGCGAAAAGATCCAGATGACCTATGCCCGGGAATACGGCTCCGGCACCCACTACAACGCCTTTGAGGGCGTAATGAACAACCTGCAGCGCCGCTATAATGAAACCACCAGCGACTGGATGCGGGAGGAACTGGAAGCCCACATGAGCCAAGTGCCCTGCCCGGAGTGCCACGGACGGAGGCTGAAACCGGAGAGCCTGGCGGTGACGGTGGGCGGTCTCAACATTATGGAGCTGTGCGATAAGACCGTGGAAGACCTGCTGACCTTTATCGAAGAGCTGAACCTGACCCCGCGGGAACTGTTCATCGGTCAGCGGATTCTCAAAGAAATCAAGGAGCGCTTGGGCTTTCTCAATAGCGTGGGTCTGGGGTATCTGACCCTGGGCCGGGGTGCCGCCACCCTATCCGGCGGTGAGAGCCAGCGCATCCGCCTGGCCACCCAGATCGGCTCCTGCCTGATGGGGGTGCTGTACGTGCTGGACGAGCCCAGCATCGGCCTGCATCAGCGGGACAACGACCGGCTGCTGTCTACCCTCAAGCATCTGCGTGATCTGGGCAACACCCTCATTGTGGTGGAGCACGACGAGGACACCATGCGGGAGGCGGACTGGATCGTGGACGTAGGCCCCGGCGCGGGTATCCACGGCGGCGAGATCGTCTATTCCGGCCCTGTCGAAGGGGTGCTGACCTGCGAAAAATCCCTTACCGGTCAGTATCTGTCCGGCAAACGGCAGATTCCCGTCCCCGCCACCAGACGCGAGGGCAACGGCAACTTCCTAACCGTTAAAGGGGCCGCCGAAAACAACCTCAAACACATCGACGCCTCTTTCAAACTGGGCTGTTTCAACTGCGTCACCGGCGTATCCGGCTCCGGCAAATCCAGCCTGGTCAACGCCATTCTGTATAAGCGGTTGGTGCGGGATCTCAACCGTGCCCACGCCCGCCCCGGCCAGCACGACGGCATTGAGGGCTTGGAGCATCTGGATAAGGTCATCGACATCGACCAGTCCCCCATCGGACGCACCCCCCGCTCCAACCCCGCCACCTACACCGGCGTGTTCAACGACATCCGGGACCTGTACGCCGCCACCGCCGATGCCAAGATGCGGGGCTACGGCCCGGGGCGCTTCTCCTTTAACGTCAAGGGTGGTCGGTGCGAGGCCTGCCAGGGCGACGGCATCATCAAGATCGAGATGAACTTCCTGCCGGACGTATTCGTCCCCTGCGAGGTCTGCGGCGGCAAGCGGTACAACCGGGAGACGCTGGAGGTGCGCTACAAGGGCAAGACCATCGCCGACGTACTAGATATGACGGTGGAGGAGGGCGTAGAATTCTTCTCCGCTATCCCGAAGATCACCCGCAAACTAAAAACCCTGCTGGACGTGGGTCTGGGCTACGTAAAGATCGGTCAGCCTGCCACCACCCTGTCCGGCGGTGAGGCGCAACGGGTGAAGCTGGCCACCGAACTGGCCAAGCGCGCCACCGGACGGACGGTGTATATTTTGGACGAGCCCACCACCGGTCTGCACGCCGACGACGTGAGCCGCCTGCTGACCGTGCTCAATCGGTTGGTGGAGGGCGGCAATACGGTGATCGTCATCGAGCACAACCTGGACGTGATCAAGACCGCCGACCACATCATCGACCTGGGTCCCGAGGGCGGCGACAAGGGCGGTACGCTGGTGGCCACCGGCACCCCGGAGGAGATTGCGGCATGTGAGGCGAGTTATACGGGACAGTATCTCAAACGGGTACTGGGATAAGAAAGTATCCGAAAGCACTTCTTTTTCTTGCCCCCGACAAGGGGAGGCAAGCGGGTTGCTTTATCCTGTCAAATACACGAAAAAGGGAGCGGCGATGCCGCTCCCTTTTTTATGCTGACGAAAATAACCGTTGCATTATTTACAAATACTTAATATAATGAAAGCGAATATGCGGTATGATAGCGAAAAAGGGGGGTGCCTTATGTTCGGTTACGTGCGGTTATTTAAGCCCACCATCACGATGGGCGAATACGAGCAGTATCAGGGCCTCTACTGCACCCTGTGCAAGCGGTTGGGCAAGCACTACGGTCTGCTGTCCCGCTTCACCCTCAGCTACGATATGACCTTTCTGGCGCTGTTGGAGATGGCGCTGGCCGAGGATGGGCCGGATTTCTGCCCCGGACGGTGCAGCTTCAACCCCACCAAAAAGTGCCTGAAAGCACAGAACACCGCCGCCCTGGATCGGGCCGCCGACATCGGCACCCTGCTGACCTACTATAAGCTGCGGGACACCCTGGCCGACGAGGGCTTTGGCAAACGGCTGAAGGCCCGGCTGATGCAACCCTTTGCCGCCCATGGGCGCAAAAAGGCCGCCAAGAAACAACCGGAAATGGATAAACTGGTGGCACAGATGATGGCCCGACAGACGCAGTTGGAAGCGGAACTGACCGCCTCCATCGACCGGGCCGCCGAGCCCTTTGCCCTGATGTTACAGGAGATGGCCGCCACCGTGGCCGCCGACGACACCCAGCGGCGGGTGCTGGAACGGTTTGGGTATTGCCTGGGTCGGTGGATCTATCTCACCGACGCGGTGGACGATCTGGACGAGGACCTAAAAAAGGGACGCTACAACCCCTATCTTCTGGCCCGCTCCCCCCAAACCGAAGAAGAGGTCAAAGCCACCCGCGCCTACGCCAAGGAGACGCTCAACGCCTGCCTGGCGGAATGCATCGCCGCTTATAATCTGTTAGAGGTATGCCGCTTTGACGGCATTCTACGCAACATACTAGAACAAGGCATGCCCCACGTACAAAAGCGGGTCATTGCCGGAGAGGAACTGACAAAATGAGAGACCCCTATGAAGTGTTGGGCGTGGCGCCCACCGCCACCGACGACGAGGTGAAGACCGCCTATCGCAACCTGGCGCGAAAATACCACCCCGACAACTATACCGACAATCCCCTGTCCGACCTGGCTCAGGAGAAGATGCAGGAGATCAACGAGGCCTACGACACCATCGTGCGCCTGCGCAAGCAAAGCGGCGGAGCCCAAAATCCCACCGGCTACCGCAACCCCACCGGCGGCCCCTCCAAATACGCCGACATCCGCCGGATGATCGAGCAGAACCGCATTATGGACGCAGAGATGCTGCTGGACGGTGTCCCCTCCCACGCCCGGGACGCCGAGTGGTTCTTTCTCAAGGGTAGCGTGCTGTACAAAAAGGGTTGGCTGGAGGAGTCCTTCCAGAACTTTGGCACCGCCTGCCGGATGGATCCCAATAACTTTGAATACCGTCAGGCCTACAACCGCGTAGCCGCCAGCCGTCAGACCGGCGGTTACCGCACCGCCGGCCAGAACACCCAGGAGTGCAACTCCTGCGATATGTGCCAGACCCTCATCTGCGCCGATTGCTGCTGTGAGTGTATGGGCGGCGACTTAATTGCTTGCTGTTAACGGAGTGATTTGATGAAAAAACAGTCGGGCCATTTGGCCCTGGCCGGTGTGCTGTCCGCCTTGGCTCTGGTGCTGCTGCTGTTCACCTATATCCCCACCGCTACGGTGGCGCTGGCCGCTCTGGCGGCGGTGTGCGGTATCCCGGTGGTGGTGGAGCTGGGGCATAAGGCAGGGTTGGTTCACTACGCCACCGTAGCGGCGTTGGCCGCGCTGTTGGCGCTCACCGCAGAGGGTACCGGTCTGTATTTGGCCTTTTTCGGTTGGTATACGGTGCTCAAAGCCTACGTAGAAAGCCGTAATTTCCCCCGGGTCGCCGAGTGGGCGGTCAAGCTGGGGGCTTTCACCCTGGCCATCGCCGCCTACGGCGCGGTGTGGGTGTTGCTGTTGCAGATGCCTCTGCCCACCTGGTTTGCCTGGTGGATGCTGGCTCCCTTTGGGGTGGCGGCAGAGGCCGTTTTCGTGGTGTACGACCTGGCGCTCACCGGTGTGGTGACCACCTATCACCAACGCATCCGCCCCAAGATCCGAGGGCTGTTCCGTTTCTGAGAAAATAAAAAAATGCAAGATGCGTTGTTGCATCTTGCATTTTTTGTTTATATAAGGTATAATAATCTTTGTATTTTGCAAGTTTTAGGTGTCAGGAGGTAATCGGCTATGCATACCACCCTTACCGGGCTGATGGAGGCCCACGCCCCCCAATTCTCCAAAGGACAACGGCGTATCGCCGATTTCATCACCGCCCACTACGACGAAGCGGCCTTTATGACCGCCGCGCGGTTGGGCGAAGAGGTGGGGGTCAGCGAGTCCACGGTGGTGCGCTTTGCCACCGAGCTGGGCTTTGACGGCTACCCCGGTCTGCAAAAGGCGTTGCAGGAGCTTATCCGCAGCAAGCTGACCATCGTGCAACGTCTAGACGTGACCCGAGCCCGGATGCAGGAGGATACTCTGCTCCGACAGGTGGCAAACAGCGACACCGCCAACATCCGCCATACCCTGGAGGAACTGGACGAAACGGTGTTTTACGATGCGGTGGACCGCATCGTAAAGGCCCGCAACGTGTACGTGTTCGGTGCCGGCAGCTGCAAGCATCTGGCCGGCTTCCTCACCCACTATCTCCAGATGCTGTTGCCCGGTCAGGTACGCCGCATCGCGGTCACCAGCCAGGCAGAAATCTTTGAAGAAATGCTGGATCTGTCCCCCGAGGACGTGGTGATCGGCATCAGCTTCCCCCGCTATTCCAAAAAGGCGGTGCAAACGACCCACTACGCCCACAGCAAAGGGGCGGGGGTCATCGCGCTGACCGACAGCGCCCTGTCCCCCATCGCCCCCTACGCCGCCGCCCTGCTCACCGCCCACAGCGATATGGCCTCGGTGGTGGACAGCCTGGTGGCTCCCTTGAGCGTCATCAACGCCCTCATCGTGGCGGTGTCCCTGCGGACGATGGACCGCACCCGCCCACGGCTGGAGGAACTCGAGCGGCTGTGGCACGGCTACGGTGTGTATCAAACCATAGAAGACGAGGGAACCAATCTATGAACGTGTTGATCGTTGGCGGCGGTGCCGCCGGATTGATGGCCGCCGGCGCCGCCGGACGGCAGGGGCACACCGTCACGGTGGTGGAGCGCAATCCCCGCCCTGCCCGCAAGGTGATGATCACCGGCAAAGGGCGGTGCAACGTCACCAACAACTGCTCAATCGATACCTTTATCGCCCACGTACCGGAAAATGCTCGGTTTCTATACTCCTCCCTCAACGCCTTCTCCCCTCAGGATACGATGGCGCTGTTTGAGTCCCTGGGCGTACCGCTCAAGACCGAGCGGGGCAACCGGGTGTTCCCGGTCTCCGATAAGGCGGTGGACATCGTAGACGCCCTGGTGAACTACGCCAAAAAAGGCGGTGCCTGCTTCACAGAAGGTCGGGTCACCCAACTGGTGATAACCGACGGGGTCTGCACCGGCGTCAAGCTGGAGGACGGCTCCACCCTGACCGCCGATCGAGTGATCGTGGCCACCGGTGGCTGTTCCTATCCCGGCACCGGCTCCACCGGCGACGGCTATGCCCTGGCCCGGCAAGCGGGTCACACCGTCATCGAGCCCCGCCCCAGTCTGGTGGCGCTCTCCTCCCCCGACCTGTTCTGTGCCACTATGCAGGGGCTCAGCCTCAAAAACTGCGGCCTGCAGGTGCGGGATAACGAGAAAAACAAGATCCTCTACTCCGATCTGGGCGAGATGCTGTTCACCCATTTCGGCGTCAGCGGTCCTATGGTGCTGTCCGCCAGCGCCCATATGCGGCAGATGCGTGCGGGTCGATACACCCTCATCATCGACTGGAAGCCGGGGCTGACCCCGGAGCAGTTGGATGCCCGCATCCTGCGGGATTTTGCCGAGCGGAGCAATATGGATCTCAGCAACGCGCTGGGCAAACTGTTGCCCCGCCTGCTGATCCCGGTGATGCTGGAGCTGTGCCAGGTGAAACCGGTGAAAAAATGCCACGCCGTCACCCGAGAAGAACGGTTGCGGCTGGTACAGGGCATCAAGGCTATGCCGGTAGAGATCAGCGGCTTCCGCCCCCTGTCCGAGGCCATCGTCACCGCCGGTGGCGTATCTGTAAAAGAGATAAACGCCAAAACGATGGAGTCCAAGCTGGTGCCCGGTCTGTATTTTGCCGGCGAGGTGCTGGACGTGGACGCCTACACCGGCGGGTTTAACCTGCAAATTGCTTTCTCCACCGGTCAGGCTGCCGGTAATGCTATATAAGGAGTGTACGCTATGAATTACGCGATCGCCATCGACGGCCCCGCCGGTGCGGGAAAAAGCACCATCGCCAAGGTGCTGGCCAAAGAACTGAAACTCATCTACGTGGATACCGGTGCGCTGTACCGGTCCATTGGGTATTACGTCACCCGGCAGGGCATCGCCCTGGAGGACACCGAGAGCATTGTAGCGGTTCTGGACAGTCTCAAGGTGGAACTGCGGTACGTGGACGGCATCCAGCGGGTGTTTGTCAACGGAGAGGACGTGTCGGACTACATCCGCACCCCCGCCATCTCTATGGCTGCCTCCGCCGTCTCCGCCATCCCGGCGGTGCGGGAATACCTGCTGGCCACCCAGCGGGATATTGCCGCCCATAATTCCGTGGTGATGGACGGTCGGGACATCGGCACCGTCATCCTGCCGGATGCCAAGGTGAAGATCTTCCTCACCGCCAGTGCCGAATCCCGAGCCACCCGCCGCTTTGCGGAGCTGCAGGAGAAGGGCGACCCCGCCACCTACGAAGAGGTGCTGGCGGATATGGTCAAACGGGACTACGACGACAGCCACCGGGCCACCGCCCCGCTAAAGCAAGCGGAGGATGCGGTGCTGGTGGACACCAGCGGTGAGACCCTGGAGCAGTCGGTGGCCCGGATGAAGGCCATCGTGCTGAAAAAACTCGCAGAATAAGAGGTGCTGTTATGCCTGTGTATTTAGCCGAGAGCGCCGGCTTCTGCTTCGGCGTCAATAACGCCGTGAGCCGGGTCTATGAACTATTGGATGCCGGTGAGGCGGTGTGCACGCTGGGCCCCATCATCCACAACCCTCAGGTGGTGGAGGAGCTGGAGCGCCGCGGGGTGTGCACCGTCACCGACCCCATCGACACCCCGGCAAACAGCGTGCTGGTGATCCGATCCCACGGCGTACCCCGGAGCGTCTACGACACCATCGCGGCACGGGGCATCCGCTATTGCGACGCCACCTGCCCCTTTGTGGCTAAGATCCACCGCATCGTGGCAGAGCACTCCGCCGCCGGTGCCGCCGTGCTGATTGCCGGCAACCCGGACCACCCGGAGGTGCTGGGCATCCGGGGCCACGCGGTGGGACCCGCCTACATCTTCCGCACCCCGGAGGAGTTGGAAGACACCCTCTCAAGCCACCCGGAATTGGCAGAAAACCCCTGCATTATGGTGGTTCAAACCACGTTTAATAAAAACGTTTGGAAAAAATGTGAAGAAAAAGCAAAAAAACTCTGTACAAACCTGAAAATATTTGATACAATATGCAGTGCTACTGCAAAACGGCAGGATGAAGCCGTGGAGCTTGCACAAAAGTGCGATTTGGTAGTTATCGTCGGTGGACGAGAGAGTTCCAATACCGCCAAGCTGCGTGACGTGTGCGCCGCCTACTGTCCTACCCTGTGGGTAGAGACCGCAGACGAGCTGCCCCGTGACCGGTTTGCCCCCGGTATGACGGTCGGTCTGACCGCCGGAGCATCCACACCGGCTGATATAATAAAGGAGGTACACACAACCATGTCTGAAATCATCAACAACAGCGAAACCCTGGAAAAAAATTATGAGGAGATGAGCTCTGAAGAGTTTGCCGCCGCTGTCGACGCAACTCTGCAGAACCCGACTGACGATAAAGTCCGCGGTCTGGTCGTTAGCATTGCGCCCAACGAGGTACAGGTCGAAGTCATCGGCCGTAAGCAGACCGGCTACATTCCTGCTGAAGAGCTGTCCAACGACCCCAACGCCAACCCCGCCGATCTGGTGAAGGTGGGCGACGAGCTGCTGCTGCTCATCATGCGCACCAACGATCAGGAGGGCACCATTATGCTGTCCAAGCGCCGCGTCGACGCTCTGAAGGGCTGGCAGACCGTGGTGGATGCCGAGGCTGAGGGCGCCGTCCTGGATGGCGTGGTCGCCGACGTGATCAAGGGCGGCGTGCTGGTGGTCACCAACGGTGTCCGCGTGTTCGTGCCCGCTTCCCACGCCTCTGTGGGCCGCATGGAGGACCTGAGCCCCCTGAAGGGTCAGGAGGTCCAGCTGAAGATCATCGAGATCAACGATCGCCGCCGTCACGCCGTGGGCTCCATCCGTCTGGTGGCCCAGGCTGCCCGCAAGGAGCAGGAGGCTGCTTTCTGGGCTCAGGCCGAGGTCGGTCAGGAGTACACCGGTGCCGTTAAGTCTCTGACTTCCTACGGCGCGTTCGTGGACCTGGGCGGTGTGGACGGTATGGTGCACATCTCCGAGATGTCCTGGAGCCGCATCAAGCATCCCTCTGAGGTAATGAACGTGGGCGACACCGTCACCGTCTTTATCAAGGCTCTGGATGCCGAGAAGCGTAAGATTTCTCTGGGCTACCGCAAGTCTGAGGACAACCCCTGGGAGATCTTCAAGGCTCAGTATCCCATCGACTCCATCGTCTCCGCGAAGATCGTGGGCATGACCACCTTTGGTGCGTTCGCTCAGATCCTGCCCGGTATCGACGGTCTGATCCACATCAGCCAGATCGCCAACCATCGCGTGGAGAAGCCCCAGGATGAGCTGACCGTGGGTCAGGAGGTGCAGGCTAAGATCACTGCCATCGACTACGACCGCAAGCGCATCAGCCTGTCCATCCGCGCTCTGCTGGAGCCCGAGGCTCCCGCCGAGGAGGCCGCTGAGGCTGAGGTTGAGGATCCCGCTGAGGAGACCGCCGAGGCTGAGGTTGAGGCTCCCGCTGAGGAGACCGCCGAGGCTGTCGAGGAGTAATTCCCAAGTTTTTAAGAAAACCGACCCTGTGAAAACAGGGTCGGTTTTTTTGCGTTCTTTTTTACACTGTCCGGTTTATCGGTCATTGGTGGCGGTATACTAAAAACACCACCAAAAACACCACCGCCACTTTACCACCCCCCAGCCCATCCAGCCCCCAAAAGCCGTCCACCCGACCTCTCATCCGACAAAAACCGAACATTTTTTCGATTTTTTCAAAAAAACACTTGATTTTCCAGAAAAAGGCTGTATAATGAAAATAGAACAGTTGTTCGGAACAGTTGTTCTTTTCCGAAGGAGGAATGCATTATGTTGAGTTTTGTGATGAATATTCTGCTGGCCGCGCTGGCCGTTATGATGATGAGCAAGGGTCGCTACGGCGCCACCCGCCAGATGGCGGTGGTGCCGCTGGGCGCCGCCGTGCTGGACACCCTCACCTTTGGGGCGGTGACCCCCTCTATGACCCCCGGTCTGTCTGCCCTGCTGGTGGTGCTGCAGGTGGTGATCCTGGTCTCCGGTGCCCTGGTGCTGCACCGGGACCGGGTGCGTGCCCGGAACAAGCAGGCCCGCCGAGTCCGTCGCCGGGAGCTGGAGCGCTCCCGCGCCGCTTTTGAGCAGGCGTTGGAACAGCAGAGCCGGGTAGCAGCCCGCCAGCGCGTCTGCGCCTAATTTCACATAACGGTTGACAAAATCCGCCTTTTGCGGTAAACTAATTGCCTGAGTGAGCTGAACAGCCGCGCACATCCCGTATGTGTGAGGAAAGTCCGAGCTTCACAGGGCAGGATAACGGCTAACGGCCGCCGGGGGTGACCCTAGGGAAAGTGCAACAGAAATATACCGCCTATGATTTCATAGGTAAGGGTGGAAAGGCGAGGTAAGAGCTCACCGGCACGTTGGAGACAACGTGGCCCTGCAAACCCTATCCGAAGCAACGCCGACCGGAGCGATACATCGGCCCGATGTGCTCCAACGGGCGGCTTGAGCCGTCTGGCAACAGGCGGCCTAGATAGATGGCTGTTCACGACAGAACTCGGCTTACAGGCTCACTCAACCTTTATATGAAACAACCTCCGTTTGCGCGGAGGTTGTTTCTTTTTTTGCTCTGTTCGTTGATTTTTTGCAGAATATTTTGCTTTTTTTGCAGAATGGCTTTACTTTCTTCTATTATATATGGTACAATAGTTAAGATTATAGGGATATTTTGCGTATCCCGTGACTATTCTCATAGAGAGGTCGTGACCGATATGGCAGAGAGCGGTATGTTCCGCAACGCAATGCGCGGTTTTAACAAGCAGGACGTCCTGCAATATATTGACGAGATCACCGCCGCCTGGGACACCGAGCGGCAAGCGCTGGAGCAACAGAAAAACGAGGCTGTGGCGGCTCAGGAGACGATTAACGCTCAGATGGAGCAGGCTCAGGCGGATAAAGAGCAGGCCATCACCGCCGCCGAAGAGGCCAGTCAACAGGCGCAGGTTTCCGCCGCTCAGTTGGCCGAGGTACAGCAGGAGCTGTACGACATCACCGCCGATCTGGCAGAATGCCGCGCGGACAAAGATGAGATGGCCGCCCAGCTGGAGGAGGCAAACCGCCGCATCGCCCTGCTGGAGGCACAGCTGACCGCCGTCACCAACGAGCGGGACGATGCCATCGCCACCGTAGCGGATACCAAGGCGCAGTTGGCCGCCCTGGACACCGTAGAAGAGCAGCTGAACGATTACCGTCAGCAGAACCAGCGGCAGAGCGACCAGATCGACGCCATGCAGCAGGCCATTGCCCGCTACGAGCAGGTGCTGGGCAGTGCCGAGACCGCGCACGAGCACGTGGACGGTATCGTCCGTCCCTTCATCGAGCAGGCCAACAAGCAAGCCGACGAGACCCTGGACAGCGTCCAGGCGGTGCTGGCCGGTCTGCTGGCCCAGTTGGGCGAATTGCAGGGCAACGTGGAGCAACGCCGTCAAGCCCTCCATCGGTGCAAGGCCGATAGCGACAGCCGGCTTTCCGCCGCCTTTGGCGACTGGTTGGGTCAGGCTCAGGACGTCACCGCCGGCAACGGCCAATTTTTTCGATAATCCGCCCCCCTCGGTTGTAACCAAGGCACCGGCTCCCACCCAGCCGGTTGCCCCTCCCCCCGCGGAACCGCCCACCCGGTCGGCTCCGCCACCGTCCCAACCGGGGAACAAGGGCGGCGGTCATATCCACACACGCATCACCACCAAGTCCGGCACCCGTAAACGGGGTCTGATGGGCCGGCTGGAGGGATGGCTGGGGCGGCGCTGATCGCCCCGAAAACCCCTAGGGAATTTTGCCGGAGCGAACCCCGCTTCGACACGAGTATATCCAAAAAATATTTTAATTTAGGAGTGTATCATTATGGCAGAACTGAAGTATGAAATTGTGAAAGAGTGCGGCGTCCTCTCCCAGTCCCCCACCGGCTGGACCAAGGAGCTGAACCTGATCAGCTGGAACGACCGTGCCCCCAAGTACGACATCCGCGACTGGGCTCCCGATCGGGCCAAGATGGGCAAGGGCGTCACCGTGTCCGCGGACGAGGTCATCCTGCTGCGCGACCTGCTCAACGAGCTGGATCTGTAATCGCACGAGGTAACTGAATATGCATTGGCTATTGCTTTACGCCATTGCTCAGGGCGTTGTTCAGGGCATCACCGAATGGTTGCCCGTGAGCAGTACCGGTCACATCCTACTGTTGGATGCGGTGTGGCCGATGGAAGGCTCTTTGAGCACAGAGTTTTTCGACGTGTTCAAGGTCATTATCCAGCTGGGCTCCATTATGGCTGTTGTCGTGCTGTATTTCCACAAGCTCAACCCCCTCTCCCCCAAAAAGAACCCGGAAGAGCGTAAGGGTACGTGGGTGCTGTGGAGCAAGGTGTTGGTGGCCAGTGTACCGGCGGCAGTGGCCGGTCTGGCACTGGACGAGATCATTGATACCTATTCCACGGGCACCATCGGTGCTATTGTCATCGCCACAGCGCTGATCGTCTACGGTATCGGCTTTATCCTCATGGAGAGCGTAAAGAACCGCAAGACCGTTGTTAACAGCTTGGAAGAACTGAGTTATAAGCGCGCCTTTGGCATCGGTGCTTTTCAGATGCTGGCGCTGATTCCCGGCACCTCCCGCTCCGGCTCCACCATTTTGGGCGCCTCTCTGTTGGGTACCTCCCGGACGGTGGCGGCAGAATTCTCCTTCTTTATGGCGATCCCGGTGATGCTGGGTGCCAGTGGTCTGAAACTGGTCAAGTGCTTTATGGACGGCTACACCCCCGACAGTAAGGAATGGCTGATCTTGGCGGTGGCGACCGTGGTTTCCTTTGTGGTATCTCTGCTGGTCATCCGCGCTTTGATGGCCTTTATCAAGAAGCACGACTTTAAGATCTTTGGCTGGTACCGCATCGTCCTGGGCGCTGTGGTGCTGCTGAGTGTCGCCTTGAACTGGCTGTAATCTCAATAAAAAAACAACCGAGTGCGATGCACTCGGTTGTTTTTTTATGTCTTTATGAGAGATTAATCCCGCTTTTTGGTGGCGATCTCCACCAGCGCCTTGGCGATGAACTCCTCGGCGGTCATGGCGCCCAGGTCCTCGCCGGTACGGGTACGGACGGACACGGTGCCGTTCTCTATATCCCGGTCGCCCACCACCAGCATATAGGGCACCTTCTTGAGCTGATGCTCACGGATCTTGTAGCCCAGCTTCTCGGAGCGGTAGTCGCCCTCGGCACGCAGGCCGGCGGCTTTCAGCTGCTGCTCCACGCCCTTGGCGTACTCGTGGGCGCGGTCGGTAACCGGCAGCACCACCACCTGGTCGGGAGCCAACCACAAGGGGAAGGCACCGGCAAACCGCTCGATGAGGTAAGCCAGGGTGCGCTCGTAGCAGCCCAGAGAGGTGCGATGGATGATGTAGGGGGTCTTTTTCTGACCGTCGGCGTCGGTGTATTCCATACCGAACTTCTCCGCCAACAGCATATCGATCTGGATGGTGACGATGGTGTCCTCTTTCCCGAACACGTTCTTATACTGGATGTCCAGCTTGGGACCGTAGAAGGCGGCCTCGTCGATACCGATGGAATACTCCACCCCCAGGTTGTCCAGAATCTTCTTCATCACAGCCTGCGCCTCGTTCCACTGCTCGGCGGTGCCCTCATACTTATTCTTGGGGTTCTCGGGATCCCACTGAGAGAAGCGGAAGGTGCAGTTCTCCAGCATACCCACGGTGTCCAGGCAGTACTTAGCCAGCTCCAGACAGCCCTTGAACTCCTCCTCTAACTGGTCGGGACGGAGCACCAGGTGACCCTCGGAGATGGTGAACTGGCGCACACGGATCAGGCCGTGCATCTCACCACTGTCCTCGTTACGGAACAGGGTGGAAGTCTCACCCAAGCGCATAGGCAGGTCCCGGTAGGAACGGGCGCGGTTGAGGTACGCCTGATACTGGAAGGGACAGGTCATGGGACGCAGGGCAAAGCACTCGCGCTCCTCGTCGTCCGGGTCGCCCATGATGAACATACCGTCCCGGTAGTGATCCCAGTGACCGGAGATCTTAAACAGCTCCCGCTTGGCCATCAGGGGGGTCTTGGTCAGCAGATAGCCCCGCTTCTGCTCCTCGTCCTCAATCCAGCGCTGCATCAGCTGCACCATCCGGGCACCCTTGGGCAGCAGGATGGGGAGACCCTGACCGATCACGTCCACGGTGGTGAACAGTTCCAGCTCGCGGCCCAGCTTATTGTGATCCCGCTTCTTGGCCTCTTCCAGACGCACTAGGTGCTCCTCCAGCAAGCTGGCCTTGGGGAAGGCGATGCCGTAGATACGGGTCAGCATCTTGCGGTTGGAATCACCGCGCCAATAGGCGCCGGTGGCGGACAGCAGCTTGATGGCTTTCAGCCGGCCGGTGTCGGTCAGGTGAGGACCGGCGCACAGGTCGGTGAACTCGCCCTGGGTGTAGAAAGAGATGGACGCGTCGGCGGGCAGGTCGTTGATCAGCTCCACCTTATAGGGCTCGTCCGCCATCTTGGCCAGAGCCTCTTCCCGGGGCAGGGTGAACCGGGTAATCTCCAGACCCTCTTTGATGATCTTCTTCATCTCGCCCTCGATCTGCTCCAACACCTCGGGGGTGATAGAGAAATCGGCGTCAAAATCGTAATAGAAGCCCTCGTCGATGGAGGGGCCGATGGCCAATTTCACCTCAGGGTACAGGCGCTTGACCGCCTGGGCCATCACGTGGGAGACGGTGTGCCAATAGGCCTTGCGCCCATCCAAGTCGTCAAAGGTGAGAATGGCCACCTCGCAGTCCTCGGTGAGGGCGTCCCGCAGGTCTGCCACCTTGCCGTTCACATAGGCACAGCAGGCGTTGCGGTACAGACCCATGGAGATGTCCCGACACAGGGCGTCCAGGGTGGTGCCGTTCTCCACCTCGCGAATGACACCGCCGGGCAACGTAATGTTCAACATAATACATACCTCCTAATAATAAAAAGAGCCCCGTCCCGCTATGGGACGAAGCGTATACTCCGTGGTTCCACCCAATTTCCGCCGTGTAAACACAGCGCTTTGGTGACCGGTAACGGGGTCAGCCGGCCTGCCTTATATCGGCAGGCGCTCCGGGGTGGTGGGCATCTTTGTGGTGGCGTCACACTCTTTCACCAACCGAGTGCTCTCTGCATCTGCCAATCACAAGCCGTCCCCATCAACGCATTGAAATAAGTTTAGCACTCCCGGCGAAAAATGTCAAGAGATTAACCGCTTTTTTGTTTATCCCGGGGCGTGGCGCCGGGGCTGAGCGGTGCTAGCCCCCCCACTTGCACTTTTTGGCAAAACGTGCTATAATAATTAGGTTGCCATACCTGAACGTTGAATTCAAAGGAGATTTCTCGTATGATTTATATTTTGGAAAACGACCAACTAAAGGTCAAGATCAGCAACCTGGGCGCCGAGATGCAATCCATCCAGCGGCTGGAGGACGGCACCGAATACCTGTGGCAGGGGGACAGCCGATACTGGGCCCGCAGGGCCAGCAACCTGTTCCCGGTGTGTGGCCGTCTGGCCGGTGGTGCCTACCTCTACGACGGCAAAAAGTATGAGATGGGCTCCCACGGCTTTGCCCGGGGTAAGGAGTGGACCGTCCTACACCAAAAGGCGGACTCGCTGGCCCTGCAGCTGCTTCCGGACCAGGAGACCCTGGCCCAGTATCCCTTCCGCTTTGCGTTGGAGATGACCTATACCCTCGCCGACGACAGCCTGACCGTCACCACCATCGTCCACAACGAGGACGACCGGGTGATGCCCTTTGCGGTGGGCGGTCACCCCGGCTTTAACGTGCCGCTGACCAAGGGTGAGAGCTTTGAGAATTATTCTCTGGGCTTTGACGAGCCCTGCCAGCCGGAGTGGCTGGACACCACCCCCGACACCTGCGCCTGGACCGGTGCGGTCAAAGAACTTCCTCTGGTAGAGCAGCAATGGCTTCCCCTCACCCACGACTTGTTTGATGGGGACGCTATGTTCCTGCGGGGTACCGCCCGGGGCGTGACACTATTCAGCCCCAACACCAACCGGCAGGTGCATCTGTCCTTCCCCGACAGCCCCTATCTGGGCATCTGGCACACCCCGGGGACCGAGGCCCCCTTTGTGTGCATCGAGCCTTGGGTAGCCTCCCCCTCGCCAATGGGCGGCATTGAGGACATTATGGAAAAGGCGGATATGATCCACCTGAACCCCGGCGAAACCTATCGCAACACCTACGTCATCACGCTGAAATAAACCCCAAAAACACCATAAAAGCGCCGTGCAACCACAGGTTGCACGGCGCTTTTTATGATTATTTCTTTTCCGTCTTTTCGGTGGTCTTTTCGGTGGTCTTGTCCTCACCCTTAGTGGTGTCCCCCTCGCCGGTGGTGCTGTCCGCCGGTTCGGTGGTGCCGTTCCCCTCGGTGGTGCCGTCCGTCGTGGGCGGCTCCGGTTCGTTCATCTGGGGCAGATCCGACTTGGAGATAAAGTCCACCGCCGCCTTAACCTGGGCGTCATCCTCAGGCTTCAGCAAGCCGAAGATACCGGCCTGCTCCGGGGGCAGTTCTGCGGGAACGACCGGCTGAATGCCTTTGCCCTCCCAGCTGCCGCTCTTCAGCAGACCAAACTCGCCCACCGTCAGCTTGATGCCGGAGTTGTCGGCGTCCAGCGCAAAATACTCTTGGTATTTGGCCTTACCCGCGGTGGTCTGCCCCACCGCCGTGGTCAGACTGGCCTCCTGCAACACACCGGCAAAGAACTCCGCCTCGCCGGCGGTGCCGCTGTTGATCAGGGTGGCGGTAGAGACGTTCACCTGGTTGCTCACCGCGGTGGACAGCATCGTCTCCTTGCCACGCACGTCGGTCATACGGCCGTAGGTGCCCAGGGGCATAATGGAATCCAACACCTCCTGCACCGCCTTTTGGCTACCGCCGGCGTTGTTGCGCAGGTCAAAGATCAGACCCGTAACCCCCTGCTCCTGCAGGGTGGCCAGCGCCGTCCGGAATTGGGCGGGTGTGTTGTCGTAAAACGCGTAAATGCGGATATAACCGATGGTACCCAGCGTAGCACTCTGCACCGAGTCTACCTCGTATTCCACCGAGTTGAGCGTAAAGGCCTGGGTTTCGCCCTCCTGCTGTACCGTCAGCAACACCTTCTCCGCGCTCATCAGGGCGTGCAGTTCGTTCAGGGGGATCTCCGCCACCGGAGTGCCATCCACCTTTTCCACCACGTCGCCTTCCTTAACGCCGGCCTTGCCGGCAGAGGATTTACTCTGTACCCGGCCGATCACCACGCGGCCCTCGGCATCCATAGCTAAGGTGATACCGGTATCCTTGGCGCTGCCGGTCATACGTAGGCGCTCCACCGCATACCGGTTGGGGTTATAATATACGGCATAGGGATCGCCCAGGCCGTCGATAAAGCCCTGAGAAATACCCTCGCGCAACAGAGCCTCATCCAGGTTGGGATAATACTTACGCACGATGGAGTCTACGTTGTGAATGTGCTCGTATTCTGCCTGCCGGTCACTGACCTGCTGTAACTCGTTGTTGAAATGCCGCATGGACAGCAGCATCGTCAGGGAGACGGTCAACGCCATAGACAGCAAGATCAAGGTAACGGTCGTGCTTAGACTTACCTTACGTTTCATACAAGTTCCTCGCTTTACTGGTCTCTCGCTTTAGTTCTTGTTGGGTTGGACGTAGTTGGGATAGGGGTTCACCCGGTCGCCGTTGACCCGCACCTCAAAGTGCAGGTGAGGACCGGTGACGTCACCGCTGTTGCCGGCCTTGGCGATCACCTGACCCGCCTTGACCCTTTGTCCCATTTGCACGTGCATAGCGGAACAATGAGCGTACATGGTGTGGACGGTGCGGCCGTTTTTATCCCGGCCGTGGTCCAAAATGACGCAATAGCCATAGCCATAACTCCATCCGGAGCCGTACCAACTGGTGGAGTTCACTGCGATCACCACGCCGTCGGCGGCGGCCACGATATCCTGACCATAGATGGGCACGGGCCCGTTGGAAATGTCAATGCCCCGGTGCATGGTGCCCCAACGGGGACCGTAGTAAGAGGAGATATTGCGCACCGACGGCACCGGCCAGGTCATCAGATCCTGGTCATAGGTGCCGGTGGACTCGGTCTGCTTGATCAGCGCCTCAATGGCGGCATCCGCCTCTTCAATCTTCTTCTGGGTGGCTTTCAACTCGTTGTTGTAGGAGGATACCTCGTTCTGCAGTTTGCGGATCTCGGTCTGTACCGCCGCATGCAGAACGTCCAGTTCCTTCTTTTTAGCGTCGGACTGAGCCTTTAGCTTGGATACCTCTTTCTTTTCCTCCTGGATGGCTTTTTTCTGCTTTTCCAGGTCGACCTTTTTCCCTTTGATCTTGTCTTTTTCTTTGTTGATCTCTTCCAGAGCGGCTTCCAGCTCCTCCATCAGAGCCTGATCCCGCTTGGCGAACAATTCTGCCGCCTTATCCCGTAGCAAAAACTCCACGTAGCTGTCGCTGCTCAACAGCCGCTCCAGCGTGGACTCGTTGCCCAGCTTGGCCAAGGCCCGCAGACGCAACCCCAGTTTGGTGTGTACGTCGTCGATCTCTGCCCGTTTCTGAGCGATCTCCGCCTCTTTTTGGGCAATCTGGTCGCCGGCATCGGCGATCTGCTTATCTTTGGTGGCGATGTTGCTGTTCAGAGTGGCCAACTGCTTGTCCAGCAGAGCGATCTGCTGACGCGCGTTGTCGATCTGCTGATCCAGCAGGTCTTTTCGCCGGCGACTGGCACTCAGATCCGAGCTGGCGGCAGAAATCTCGTTTTTAATCTCTTTCTCTTTTGCCTGCAGCTGCTTGAGCTGAGCCTCCAGCTCGCCTTTTGTGGCGGCCGAAGCCGGCGTCATCTGCAAGGCACCGGCCAAAGACACCACCAGCACCACGCTCATCACCAGAGAGAGCGTGCGTTTTTTCCATAGCTTTCTCATTGGTGCAGACCTCCCTCCTGGTGCAAATGCTTGTGCACCGAGATGGCGCTGCCGAGAATACCCACCAGCATACCGCCAACCAGGAAGCCTACCAACAGCACCACCCAATGCTCCGAGAAGGGGGCCAGGCGCAGTAGGTCTATATTCATCTTATCCACGCTGCCCCACAGAGTCTTGTACAGCAGGGCAATGAGACCATAGCTGATGCCACCGGCCAACAGGCCCATCAGCCAACCCTCGATCACAAAGGGGAGCCGGATGAAGTGATCGGTGGCACCCACCGACTTCATAATGTAGATCTCCAGACGGCGGTTGTATACCGTCAGTTTGATGGTGTTGACGATAATAAACAGGGATACCACCAACAGCACGGCAATCACCACGCCGCCCAGCACCATAACCACCTTGCCCAGTTTGGAGGTGGCCTCTGCCGCTTCGTCCTCGTACTTGAGTTCCTCCACGCCGGGGAGGTTCTCCAGCTTGCTGAGCATGGCGTTATACAGATTCAGGTCTTCGATGGCTTCGCCCTCCAAGGTCACCACAAAGGTATCCTGCAAGGGGTTGTCCTCCTTAAAGCTCTCCAGCACGTCCTCCGACAGGTCGTCCCCGTAGAGGATATCGATCTGGTCGTCTTTTTTGTACAGCTCTACCTCGGCAATGTGGTCCATATTCTGCAGTTGCACCTGCATCTCCGCCACCTGCTGCCGGGTCTGATCCACCTCCATAAAGACGGCGATCTTATTCTCCTCCTGCAGGCCCTCGATGGTATCGTCCGAGCTGGCAAACACCAGATACGAGAAGCCGGTCAGCAACATACAGCACACCAAAACGCCCACAGCGGCCATCGCCATCAGGCGGTTTTGCCACAGATTGCGAAAGCCCTCTTTGATCAGATAGAACGTTCTCATACCGGCTCACCTCCCGCTTCTTCCGCCATCTCGCCCAGCGAGACGGTGGTGGGACGACCGGAATCCGCCACCACGTGGCCTTTATCCAGCACCACGACCCGATGGCCGAACTCCCGCACCAGATCGTGGTCGTGGGTGACCATCAATACGGTGGTACCCTTTTCGTTGATCTGGGTGAGCATATCCACGATGTCATGGGACATACGGGGGTCTACGTTACCGGTGGGCTCGTCCGCGATGATCAGCGAGGGGTTGTTCACCAGCGCGCGGGCCAAACCTACGCGCTGCTGCTCACCACCGGACAGCTCCAGCGGATACCGCTTAGCTTTGCCCTCCAGGCCTAACAGCTGCAACACGTAGTTGACGCGGCGATGGATCTCCCGGCGGCGTTTGCCCACCACCCGCATTGAGAATGCCACGTTGTCAAACACCGTCATGGTGTTGATCAGGCGGAAATCCTGAAACACGATGCCCATCGTGCGGCGGAAATAAGGCACCTCTTTGCGCTTGAGCCGGGACAGGCGATAGTTGTTGACGATCACCTCACCGGCGGAGGGGGTCTCCTCCCGCATAATCAGTTTCAGAAAGGTACTCTTACCGGCACCGGAGGTGCCCACCACAAACACAAATTCACCGCTGTCGATGTGCAGATTCACATCCTCCAGCGCATGGGCACCGGTGCCGTAATTCTTATAGACACCTTGGAACTCAATCATAATTTGCCTCCTATATAACAAGACAGCACACGCTGTCGAAACCAACGGTATATGTAGGCCGTACCTCTATCATTATACAGCCCCCGTGCCCTTGGAAACAAGTGAAAAACATTGGTAATAAACCAACGGCAGCCGTCGGCAAAACTTGTCGACGGCTGAAGGCACACAAAACCTCAACCCTACCGCACAGCTTAGTACTTGGTGGGGTTGGCGCTGAGATATTTTTTCACCATGAGGGCCACCTTAAATACGATGGCGTCGTCAAATTCCCGCAGATCCAAACCGGTCAGACGCTTGATCTTCTCCAGACGGTACACCAGCGTGTTGCGGTGGACAAACAGCTTACGAGAGGTCTCGGACACGTTCAGGTTGTTCTCAAAGAACTTCTGAATGGTGAACAGGGTCTCCTGGTCCAGAGACTCGATGGAGCCGCGCTTGAACACCTCCCGCAGGAACATCTCGCACAAGGTAGTGGGCAGCTGATAGATCAGACGGGCCACGCCCAGGTGGTCGTAACGGATGATGGGGCGCTCATTGTCAAACACCTTACCCACCTCCAGGGCCACCTGCGCCTCCTTAAAGGAGCCGGCCAGGTCCTTGATGCCCTCTACGGTGGTGCCGATGCCCACGATGGCCTGGGTATAGAACTCGCTGCCCAGCGTGTCCACGATGGACCGGGCCAGCTTCTCCAGATCCTTGGGGTCGGTGCCGGGGCGCACCTCTTTCACCAGAGCGATGTCGCTCTCGTTGATGTTGATGACAAAATCCTTGGCCTTGTCCGGGAACAGGTTCTGCACCACGTCAAAGGCGGAGATCTCCGGACGGGACAGCACGCGAATCAGCAGCACCACCCGGGATACGTCGTTGTTAAAGCGCAATTCCCGCGCCTTGAGATAAATATCGCCGGGCAGGATGTTGTCCAGAATCACGTTCTTGACAAAGTTGCCCCGATCGAATTTCTCATCGTGGAACTGCTTGATGCTGGACAGAGAGATGGCCAGCAGAGCGGCATAACGAGCCGCCGGCTCGTCCTCACCCTCAACGAACAGCAGATACTCGCAGTGGGGACGGGCTCCGAAAGGCATATAGGTGTAGCCATCCTGCACAAACAATTCGGTGGCGGTGAAGGCCTCCCCGTCAAGGGGGGAAACCTCGCCCACGCGCCCCAGATCGCTGCAGGCGATCACGGACAGATTCTCGTCCACGATACCCACGGTGCGCTCGATGGCTTCTTTGGTCTGATGGATGACGCTTTGGAACATACGGTTGGACATAACCAGCACTCCTTTTCTACGCTTGTCTGCCGCCGGGATGCAAAAAGGGTATACCTCTACCGTCCCGCAGATGCAAAGTGCCTGCGGCAGAAAACGTATACACTCTCCGCATAAAGCGGCGGCTATCTGTGGATGGCAACGGCACGCTCGGTGTCCACTATACCATACCAAGTTATATTTTACCTAATTTTTACGCATTTTGCAAGGCAAAAAGCAAAAAATTCACAAATTTTTGGAATTTTTTTGGGCATTTTTCTGCATATTGGATGAAAGCGCGGGTGGGACAGGCCTGTACGAAGGTCGTTTCCCCTCCCCTACAATCTTTGCTCACCCCCGGCAGGAGCGACTCGCGAATCGCCCGTGAAAACTCCCTCCGTCTTTTCTGCGGTGTTCACCGCAGAAAATCCACCTCCCTCAGGAGGGAGGCTATCCTCTATCCCACCTAGTTGCAAACGAAAAACCCCGGTCAAACGACCGGGGTTTTTCGGGTAGATTGTGAAATTACATAGAGTCCGCACAGCAGGCAGCGTCCACGTCGCCATAGACGATAATCTGCTGGCCGTCCACCTCTACAATGTAGTAGGGGCGGGCGTAGATGGTGCGCTCCAACTGGTTGTCGGGAATATTGGTGATGCGGGTGGCAAAGGCGCAGGAATCCTCATCAGCGTCCTGCAGATACACGGTGGGCACATCCACCACATTGTAGTCATTGACCGCATCCAAAGTCAGGTCAGCGGTGGCAGCATCGCTGTTGGTGACGATGGCACCCATACCGATTAGCTTGCAATCGGTACCCAAGTAATTGATGGTGGCACTCGCCAAATCCACCACGTTTCTGTTATCCTTTACGACACCATTGGCGGTCAGCTCAAAGCGGAAGGCCAGGCCGTTGCCATTGTCGGTATCCATCACGCTGTGGGTGACGTCGGGAGAATAGTTGCCGCGTTCCAATGCCTCACCCTCGGTGGCGCCGCAGGTGATGCAGGTCTTGGGGGCGTCGTAGGTGGCGTCCACCCAGGTGTGGACTATGGCACGAATCGCGCCACAAATATTACAAGAAGTATCGCAGGAACCGGTGTAAATATGATTACATCCTACGCTAAAATAACAGAAATCACTTAACGTATGCTGCCAATCCGAACCATCTTCCCAGTAATACCCTGAGTTGTACGCCTGTAATTCACAACGATATTCACCTAACGGCAATTTCATCGTTACTCCGCTTTCAACATACATTATATGCTCATATCGAGTCCACTCACCCCGTTCGTTTTTGATGTCAATCCAAATATTATAGTGAGTCGTATTTTTCGTTTCATCCCACATGAAAGTTACATTTTCGTTTTCAAGATACAAATGTTTCAAATTGATAAAACTAGGTTTTTCAGGGAGTGTACACTCCAAGCACGTTTCAACTACACTCGTTTCGGAATCATTATTCCAAACAGCATCACAAATGGAACATTTGTAACAAGCATAGTGCGGGTGAGCATCCACGTAGCACATAACCTCACCCTTACAAGTATGATTCTCTAGGTCATACACAGAAAAGTAATAGAAATCACTTAACGAGTGTTGCCAATCCGAACCATCTTCCCAATAGTACTCTGAGTTGTAAGCCTGCAATTCGCAACGATATTCACCCACCGGCAATTTCATCGTTACTCCACTTTCAACATATCTTATGTGCTCGTATTTAACCCACTCGCCTTGTTCGTTTTTGACGTCAATCCAAATGTTGTAGTGGGTGGTGTTTTGCGTTTTATCCCATTTAAAAACAATATTCTCGCTGTCTAAATATGCGCTATCTAAATCACTAAAACTAGGCTTTCCAGGAAGTGTGACGGAAGGAGAGGGGGTTCCTTGTTTAAAATCCGGTCTGATAACCCCCCAATAATCTGCATGTTCACCCGTAGAGATAATATTATATCCATTGGTGTAAGACTTGTTTTTTATAGAAACGAATAGGCCATCCCAATTTTGATGGAAATACACACCTTCACCACCACAAATGGCAACGTGTCCATATGTAGTTCCAGTCCAAATCATTATATCGCCTTTTTGTGGCTGAGCACCTTTTATTCGTGTCCAACCTGACGGCAATGCATTTGTAGCATAGTCTTCTCCATTACCATAAGGTCTAGAAACACCTAGATATAGATAATAATCCACTACTAATGCCACACATTGTCCACTGCCAACCTTTTTCCCTACTAAGGTGTGCAAATAAGCCATAGCCTCGTCAACAGTATGGGCTGTATATGCGCTGACACTCACCACACCCAAGGGAATGCAGGTCATCAGCAACAACAAGGCTAGCACAACGGACAAAATTCTCTTCATACAAAACACCTCCGAAAAAATATACCATATTGGGATATATTTGAGTATACCATTATGGGATAATAGTGTCAAGAGGTGAGGATATGCGACTGAGAGAGCTGCGCAAGGCGCGGGGGATTTCCCAACTGAAGCTGGCGATGGATCTGAACACCAATCAGAACACCATCAGCCGGTATGAAACCGGTGAGCGGGAGCCGGGTATTGCCGAACTGATCACGTTGGCGGATTATTTCGACGTATCCATAGATTATTTATTAGAACGCACCGACAATCCCAACCGATACGAATAACAGCCTTGGAGAATCACTCCAAGGCTGTTATTTTGTTCTCTTTGCCGACCGGCAAAGCCTCCCTCACCGAGGGAGGTGGATTTTTGCCAAAGGCAAAAAGACGGAGGGAGTTGGAAGGCCGTTTTCCTTTGCTCTATCGGCATTCTTTTTTTGCGAAAAGCGGCACTAAACCAATGAAAAAACGAACTCCCTCAGTCACGACTATCGCCGTGACAGCTCCCTCAAAGAGGGAGCCTATTCTCTATTCAACCACAAAAAAACCGCCTCCCGGATGGGAGGCGGTCCTCATTATGCAGATTAGTTGCAGATGGTGCGCTCGGTGTCCTTGTCGAACAGGTGGATCTTGGTGTTCTCCAGAGCGATCTCGATGCCCTCGTCACCGGGGTGAGCGGTGGAGGAAGGCTCCACGCGGGCGGTGAAATCGAAGCCCTCGACATTCACGTACAGGAAGGTCTCGGCACCCATCATTTCGGTCACCTCGACGTTGGCCTTAACCTTACAGTCGGCAAACTCTTCCAGCAGACGGGGCTCGTCGTGGACGTCCTCGGGACGGATACCCATGACAACTTCCTTGCCCACGTACTCCTCGATGTTGGTGCCCTCCAGCTTGGCAGCCGGCAGCGGGATCTGATACTTCAGACCGCGGCGGGTCTTGGTGTCCTCAGAGCCGAACTCAACATAGTAGCCCTTGTCGTTCTTGCCGATGACGGAGTCGATGAAGTTCATCTGGGGAGAGCCGATGAAGCCGGCCACGAACATATTGCAGGGCAGGTCATACAGACGCTGGGGGGTATCCACCTGCTGAATCAGACCGTCCTTCATAACCACGATGCGGTCACCCATGGTCATAGCCTCGGTCTGGTCGTGGGTAACGTAGATGAAGGTGGTGCCCAACTTCTTGTGCAGCTTGGACAGCTCGGTACGCATCTGGGCACGCAGCTTAGCATCCAGGTTGGACAGCGGCTCATCCAGCAGGAAGACCTTGGGCTCACGGACGATAGCACGACCCAGAGCCACACGCTGACGCTGACCACCGGACAGAGCCTTGGGCTTACGGTCCAGCAGGTGAGCGATATCCAGGATGCGGGCAGCCTCCTCTACGCGGCGCTTGATCTCGTCCTTAGAGACCTTACGCAGCTTCAGACCAAAGGCCATATTATCAAACACGGTCATATGGGGATACAGAGCGTAGTTCTGGAACACCATGGCGATGTCACGATCCTTGGGGGCCACGTCGTTGACCAGACGGTCACCGATGTACAGCTCGCCGGAAGAGATCTCTTCCAGACCGGCCACCATACGCAGGGTGGTGGACTTACCACAGCCGGAGGGACCGACCATGATGATGAACTCTTTGTCTCTGATCTCCAGATTGAAGTCAGACACGGCGATGACACCGCCGGGATACTTCTTGTAAATGTGCTTCAAAGAAAGACTTGCCATAATAAACCTCCACAGATTCTATTGAATTCTACCCGCAGGTAGACAAAATCCTACACACATACTATACCACTACTCGCCAAAATAAACCATACCTAAAATGCACAAAGATTTATCCCCATTTCTAGGAAGAATTTATACCCACTCGTAACAATAACCAAAAAATTTAATTATTTTCGGTCAATATGCTGTCTTTTTCTTCCTGGGTCAAAGGGCGGCAGGCTCCCTCAACCAGACTTTCGTCCAGCACAAGGCCCCCCATCTTTACCCGTTTGAGCCACTCCACGTGGCAGCCCACCGCGGCGAACATCCGCTTGATCTGATGGTACTTGCCCTCATAGATGACCACCTCCACCAAGGGGTTGTCCCCCTCCCGGAGCACCGAAAGCTTGGCCGGCTGGCATTGGGTGCCGTCCGCCAACACGGGGCCGGCCTGAAAGGCCTCGGCGTCCTCGGCGGTCAGCGGCTTGTCCAATACGGCGTGATAGGTTTTGGGAATGTGATGGCGGGGGGACAGCATCCGGTGGGCAAAATCCCCGTCGTCGGTGATCAGCACCAGACCGTGGGTGTCCTTATCCAACCGCCCCGCCGGGAACAGCCCCTTACGTCGGTGCTCTGCGGGCAGCAGATCCACCACCGTGGGCACCTTGGGGTCCCGGGACACACAGAGGATCCCCGCCGGCTTATTCAGCATCCAATAAACAAACTTGGCATAGCCCAACGTCTTGCCGTCAACGGCGATGTCGTGGGCGGCAGGGTCCAGCTTCAGCGCGCCCTGACGGCAGACCTTGCCGTCCACCGTCACCCGGCCGCACCGAATCGCCCGACCCGCCTCGCTGCGGGTCAGGGTGCCCTGAGAACACACCAATTTATCCAGTCGCTCCATTTGCTTCTCCTTGCTTTTTGGGGATCAACCCCGTTTGTTGGTCGCCGACAACAATATCCCCGGCGATCACCTTGCCCTCGTATTCGTACAGGTGAGCCTGGCCCCCCTGCCCTACCGGGTAGGTATAGCACTTCACCCGCTCCCCCAAATAGGGGACCAGGTCGTAACCGCAGGCCTTCTGCAATTCTTGATACGCGGTCCACTCCGGGTCAAGCTGAGCGGGCAACGCCACCTCCTGCACCTCGCTCCACCGGGCAGAGGGCTCGTACCCCATCTGCCGCAACAGAGCGACCCGACCGGTATCCCCACCCGCCAGGGTGGCCACCACCGTGGGCTGGCTGCGCACCGAGGCCAGCAATATCGCCACCAGTGCCATTAACGCCATCCCCCACACCGTCAGGCGGGTGCGGGTGGTTTTCATCGCTACTACAAACATCCCTGCATCACTCCTCTACTGGAATGGTATGCAGGGATGTCAGGTATTATATCTTAATCGTTAAAATACACACCGTACCAGACCAGGAACATATACACCGTCCAGATCTTGCGGCTGTTGTCCTTTTTGCCCGCCTTATGCTGATCCAACAGCTTCACCAAATACTCCGTGTGGAAGAACTGCTGCGCGGCGGCGGAGGTGAAGGCCTCTTTCACCTTATTATAATAGGCATCCTGCCGGAGCCACACGCGGATGGGCACCGGGAAGCCCAGCTTGGGCTTGCTAGCGGCGGAGGCAGGGATGTGCCGTTTGGCCGCCTCACGCATGGCGTACTTGGTGGTGCCGCAGGCGATGCGGTGCTTCACCGGGATCTTGGCGGCCACCTCGAACACCTTAACGTCCAGGAAGGGCACGCGGAGCTCCAGCGAATGGGCCATGCTCATTCGGTCGGCCTTCAGCAAAATGTCGCCCACCATCCAGCGGTTGATATCCAAATACTGCATCCGGGTTACGTCGTCCTGACCCTCACAGCGGTCATAATACTCCTTGGTGTAATCCGCCGGATTGGTGGCGGGGATGTCCTTGAGCAGCTTTGCCTTCTCCTTTTGGCTGAACATATTGGCGTTGCCGATAAACCGCTCCTCCAGACTCTTGGAGCCGCGCATCAGGAAGGATTTACCCTTTACGTCCGGCAGGATGGAAGCACAGCCGGCGATGGCCTTACGCAGCCAACGGGGCAGCTTCTGATACCCCGCCAGAGAGAACGGCTCGTGGTAGATACGGTAGCCGCCAAACAGCTCGTCGGCGCCCTCACCGGACAACACCACCTTGACCTGCTCGGCCGCCAGCTTGGATACGAAATACAGCGCCACACAGGCCGGGTCGGCCAGAGGCTGATCCAGATAATACTGCACCTGGGGCAGGCTCTCCCAATACTCCTCTTCCCCGATGATGTGGGTATAGTGGTGGATGCCCACCTCGTGAGCCAGCTCGGCGGCGTAGTTGCTCTCGTTGTAGTGCTGACCGTTGTCAAAGCCCACGGTGAAGGCCTTTTGCCCCTCAAAATAAGAGGCCACAAAGGAAGAGTCCACACCGCTGGACAGGAAGCAGCCCACCTCCACGTCGCTGATGCGGTGGGCAGCCACAGAATCGGTAAACACCTGGTCAATGGCGTCCACCGCCTGCTCCAGCGTCATCTCCTCGTCGGGGTCAAAGGTAGGCTCCCAATACCGGTGCACCGCCACCTGACCCTCCTTATAGATCAGATAGTGCGCCGGGGGCAAGCACTGGATGCCCTTAAAAAAGGTTTCGGTGGGCACCGAATACTGGAAGGACAGATACTTGTCCAGAGCGGCAGGGTTAAACTCCTTCTTCACATCCGGGTGGAGCAGAATCGATTTGATCTCCGAGCCGTACACCAGACGACCGTCATCCAGCAGGGTGTAGTGCATCGGCTTGATGCCGAAATAGTCCCGCGCGATGAACAAAGACTGCTCCGCCACATTCCAGATGGCAAAGCCGAACATACCCCGCAGACGGGGCAGCAGATCGGCACCCCACTGCTCGTAGCCGTGGATCAGGGTCTCGCCGTCGCCCTCGGTGGCAAAGGTGTGACCCAGCTCGATCAGCTCGGCCCGCAGAGCCTGATAGTTATAGATCTCGCCGTTAAACATCAGCACCAAGGACTTGTCCTCGTTATACAGAGGCTGAGGGGCCCCCTCCACGTCAATGATGCTCAGACGGCGAAAGCCCATATGGATGCCGGCATCCATATAATAACCGTCCGAGTCAGGGCCCCGATGGGTGATGGCCTCGGTCATCTGACGCAGATACCGCTCTCGGTCCACAATCTCGCCGGTAAAGCCGCAAAATCCGCACATACGATCCTCTCCTTTAGGTAAAAGTACAGAGTTTCCTATTATCTTACCTATTATAACACACATCGTCACCGGTTAAAAGATTTTTTTGCAAATTTTCATAGATATTCCCGCAAAAATGTGCTATGCTATAAAAAAACGTTCACTTCTATGGAGGGACTCTCTATGCGTATTGCATTTTTTGACGCCAAGGCCTATGACCGGCCTTCCTTTGACCGATACGGCGCGCAGCACGGCATCCGGTTTAAGTATTTTGAGACCAAGCTGGGCGAGGATACGGTGGATCTGGCCCGGGGCTACGACGGCGTATGCTGTTTTGTCAACGACACGGTGGATGCCGCCGTCATCGATAAATTAGCCGCTATGGGCATCTCGGTGCTGGCCCTGCGGTGCGCCGGCTTCAACAACGTGGATATGCGCCACGCCCACGGAAAGCTGCACGTGGTGCGGGTGCCGGCCTATTCCCCCTATGCGGTGGCGGAGCACGCCATGGCGATGCTGCTCACCTCCATCCGGCGCATTCATAAGGCGTATATCCGCTCCCGGGATTTCAATTTCAGCCTCAACAACCTGACCGGCTTTGACCTGCACGGCAAGACGGTGGGCGTCATCGGCACCGGCCGCATTGGGCGGGTGTTTATCGACATCTGCCGGGGGTTTGGGATGAAGGTGCTGGCCTACGATAAATTCCCCTATCCCGGGCTGGACAATGGGGACACCATCCGCTACGTGGAGCTGGACGAATTATTCAAAAACAGCGATATCCTTTCCCTTCACTGCCCCTTGACCGACGATACCTATCACATCATCGACGCCGACAGCCTGCAGAAATGCAAAAAGGGGGTGGTGGTGATCAACACCTCCCGGGGTGCGCTAGTGGACGCCGAGGCTCTGTTGGAGGGCATCAAATCCCGCCACGTGGGTGCCGCCTGCCTGGACGTATACGAGGAGGAGGGCGACCTATTCTTTGAGGATAAATCCGGGCACATTCTGGAGGACGATACCCTGGCGCGGCTCATCTCTATGCCCAACGTCATCGTCACCTCTCACCAAGCCTTTCTCACCGAGGAGGCGCTGGAGAACATCGCCGAGACCACGGTGCAAAACCTGCTGGATATCCAGAAAGACGGACAATGCCCCAACGAGGTCTGTTGGCGAGGGGGCACCGCCCAAGACTGCAAAAACGGAAAATGCTTTTAACCGGCAAAGGTCTCCCACGTGCTGTGGGAGACCTTTTTCTGTTCGGCACAACTTTCGGGAGAAGCACGCCGGCGGTTTGCTCCGCCAAAACAAAAAAAGCAAAAAATACAAAAATTGCAAAAAAAGGCTTGACAAAACTCCGATTTAGTTATACTATGTATTCGCATTAGGTTATACGTGGTATAACTAAATTTTATTTCAAGGAGGAATCTCTATGCCTATTGAAGTTTGGTACTTAATAGCGCTATTCTCGGTCGTCACCGTGAGCTTTACCCTGCTCAAGCGACCTCTGTACGAGTGTATGTTGCTGGGCTTTATCGTGCTGGTGGCCATCACCGGCACCTGGTCCGACGTGGGCAACTTCATCTGGGAGGCCTTGCAGGAGGACACGCTGTATGTCATCTTTGCCTTTATCCTATCGGCAGAACTGCTGTCCAAGACCTCGGTGATCGACGATTGCATTGGCATCATCCTGTCCCTGTTCGGCCGTCTGCGTGGCGGTGCCGGTTTTGTGGCGGTCATCGGCAGCTCGTATATGGGCTCTCTGTCCGGCTCCGGTCCCGGTAACGTAGCCACCACCGGTGTATTCACCATCCCGGCGATGAAGCGCTCCGGGTTCCCGGCCCATTTGGCCGCCAACGTGGAGGCCTTTTCCAGCACCATGGGCAATATGATCCCCCCCGCCGGTATGATCGGCGTAGCCTTTGGCATTTTGGATAAGGCCTATCCCAACACCTATACCCTGCCCCAGTACTGGATGCTGCTGTGGGGCGTCGCCCTGTGGTTCATTCTCCAGCGCATCGTCACCCTCTATCTGATGTGCCTCCATTACAAGGTGGAGCCGATGGAAAAGGCGGAGATCCCCAAGCTGAAAGACTCCCTTAAACAAGGGTGGAAGGCCGTATTCCTGCCCATCATCGTGTTTGTCCCCTTTATTCTGACCAGTCAGTTCGAGGACTCCTTCACCAACGCTCTGGGTGCCGGCGCAAAAGCCTTCAGCAGCAGCCTGCTGTTGATCATCCCCGCCCTGATCGTGCTGTGCGGCATTCTGCTGTCCAATAAGAAATCCCGCCAGCAGATGACGCCCCGATATATGTATCAGAGCATCAACAAGGGGATGCTGAAGGTGGTGCCCACCGCCGCTCTGGTGCTGTTCGCCTATTTTGTGGCAAACGTGTTGGAGGGTCTGAGCATTGAGTCGGCCATCGGCAACTATATGGAAACGCTGAATATGAGCCATATCGCTCTGAGCTTTATTATCCCGCTGATCTGCGCCATTCTGGGTATGGTGCTACCCGGCTCCAGCCAGGTGAAGATCTTCGGCGGCATCATCATCGCCCTGATGGCCGGTGCCGGCGGCAACCCCATGCTGGCCGCTGCCATGCTGCCCTGTATCTGCGGTGCGATGCACGGTGTGACGCCCCCCTATTGCGCCTGCATCTATACCGGTATGGGTATCGCCCAGTCGGAGCTGAAGCCCACTCTGGTAAACGCCCTTTTCTGGTTGATCCCCCATTATCTGCTGAGTGCTTTGATTTTGGCAGGCTGGCTCCCGGTCTGGGGCCTGATTGGTTAAGGAGGTTTTGGCTATGCGTGAAAAGTTATTTAAGATTTGCAACAACGTCTACAGCGTTCTGATGACCATCTCCTTTTTCGGGGGTGTGCTGCCCCTCGTGCCCTTCCTCATCGCCCTGTGCATCGGTGGCGGTGCCGGCGGCACCGGCGAGGCCATCGCCACCTTCCTGCACAACGACTATTACCCCTGGGTCATTATGGCAGGCTCTGTGGCAATTGTGTTCGGCCTGATTGCCATGTACATCGGCAAGCTGGAAGGCCTGAGCATCAAAAAGGTCAGCGTCGACTCCGACGAGGAACAGAACGATCACTAAGCCTTCTAAAAAGGTCGCTGTCAAAAAGACAGCGACCTTTTTCAGTTTCTTTTTTCTCCACAAAAAAATCCCCATCCGGCACACAGCCGGATGGGGCTTCTCTTTTGTTACAGATGTAAATCCTTAATGGGGGTGAGCAGGTCGTGGCGCAGCATATCTTTGCCCTCGGCATCCACCAACCGGATGGTGGCGGCGGCCTTGTTATGCTTCTCCACCAGTTCCTCAAAGCTGTCGGCGGCAATGGTGATGCTGGCGACACGGTCGCTGCTGGTCACCGCATTGGCTATCTCGGCGCCCTGCCACTTAAACTGCCAATACTCCTCCAGCACACCCTCCTGCTTCAGCTCCTCAAAGCCCTCCAGGTGATCAAAGGTGCCGGGATAGGCATACAGGAACTCGTTGGTCAGATAGGTGTGCTCCGGCTTGATCTCGCCCAGCTCTACCGGCTCGCCCAGGGTCAGACGGATCACGCCGTCGATGGGGTCAAACCCGGTGGCGCGCTTGAGCAGCAGATACTTGGCACCGCCGCCGTTACGGGCGCAGAATTCCAGCACGGATTCCCTCTGGTCATTGGTAAGCAGCTGCACCAGCATGGGCGTGTTCTTCAGCCCAAAGGCATCGGCGATCTTCTGACCGATCACCCGAATGCGCTCCAGCGTTTCGGGAGAAACAGCGGCGGGGTATCGGGTGCGGAACGCTAAAAAGCGATCCTTATAATCCACCTTTTCGGTGTTGGAGGCGCTGAGCAAGTGCGCCACGCCGTCGATGACCTGATAGTCCACCGTCAGCTCGGCGCCCTCCACAAACTCCTCCACGATCACCACACCGGAGCGGCTGATAGCGGCAGCCTCCGCAAAGAACCGGCGCAGTTCCTCCCAGTTGGTGGCCTTGCGCACACCCTTGGAGCTATAACCATCCGCCGGCTTGACCACCAGCGGGAATTGCATCTGATTGACCTTTTCCTCGTCCAACACGTCCATAAAGGAGTTCTTGGAGGTGGGGATGTCAAACCGGTGGAAGATGTCCTTCATCAGGCTCTTATCCGACACGTCACAGGCGGTCTTATAGTCGATGTAGCAGGGCAGGCCCAGCTCCTCCGACACCTTCGCCACCGTGATCAGCACCTGGTCGGCGCAAACGGTGATGAGAAAATCCGCCTGCTCGTCCACGGCGATCTGCTTGACCGCCTCGGCGTCCAGGATGTTCACCTTGATAAACTTATCCGCATAGGGGCGGGCCACCGCGTTCACATTGTTATCCAGCAGCACCGTCTCGATGCCCCGCTCTTTCAGATAACCCAACAGAACGATCTGCGGACAACTGCCCGCCAAAACTAATGCTTTCATACTCTCTCCTCTCACCGCATCACGGTTGCTCCGCAATAATGCGCTTACGGTCGATCTTGCCGTTAAAGGTGCGGGGTATCTCGTCGATGGCCACAATGTACTTGGGTACCTTATAGGCCTCCAGCTTCTCCCCCAGATACTCCGACAGCGCGGCGGTATCCAGCTCATACCCCTCGTTCAGCTTGACCAGCATCTTGACCACCCGGCCGTACACCCGATCCTCGTAGGGAATGCACACGCACTCGTCCACCATAGGATGACGCAACGCCACATCCTCCACCTCGGTGGGGGCGATCTTCAGACCGCCTACGTTGATCACGTCGTCCCGACGTCCCACCAGATACAGATAGCCGTTGTCAATATACCCCAGGTCGGTCATATAGATGACGCCGTCCTTTATGGTGTTGGCGGTCATCTCCGGCTCGTTCCAGTAGCCGGCGGTGACGGTATTGCTGCGTATGGCGATGATACCGGGGTTGTCCGCGGTGGCGTTCTCCATCCGGTTATAGTGCTCGTCCACAATGTAGATGTCCACACCGGGGTTGGCCTTGCCCACGCACTTGGTGTCGCCGGAGACGGCGTTGTAGTCGATATAGCACACAGCACCCACCTCGGAGCCGCCGTAGGCGTCAAACTTGCGCACGTGGGGCAGCAGGGCGATCAACTTCTCCTTATCGCCGCCGGGCAGAGCGGAAGAACTGGAATACAGAAAGTCCAGTTGTTCATCGTATTTTGCCAACTCCTTCGCGCCCAGCATCAGCACGTAGTGTACGCCGGCCGGGGGCAGATAGATGGAGGTGACGTGATGGTTTTTAATGTTGTCAAAGAACAGCTTCAGGTTGGTGAAACCAGCCATCAGCAGCACCGTGCTGCCCCGCACCATCGACATGTGGGTCTTGCGCAGACCCGCCGCGTGGTTCATAGGGGTGGGGATCAGCCATACGTTGTCGATGGAATAGTTCAGCACCGCGTTCTGGCTCTCGCACATATTCATCTGGGCGTAGTGGGTGATCATCACGCCCTTGGACTTGCCGGTGGTGCCGGTGGTGAACAGGATCTCCTGCAGCATCTCCTCGGTGGGGAACTCCGGCACCGGTCCGTCGTAGGCGGCCAGATCGTCCAAAGACACCGCAAAGTGCTCCAGGGGATGCTCGCCGGTCAGGGTCATACTGGGGGTGATCTCTGCCGCGATGGCGGATACCCGATCCGCCGGAGCGGCGTGCTCCACCGGCACGTGGACACCGCCGGCCAGATGGATGCCGTAGCACATCACCAGGAATTCCACCGTATGGTTGGCCTCCAGGATGACCCGCTCCCCTTTATTCAGCCCCTTTTCCTTCAGCAGGGCGGCCATACCCGCCACCATCCGCCACAGGGTAGCATAATCCACCGTGCGGTCAGGGGCGACGAGGGCGGTCTTACCCGGCTGAGCGAGACTATGGTCATAAATGCTTTTAACAATGGAACGCATAAGGCAACTCCTTTGAAAATTACTTATCCCGGCGTTTGAGGAACCGCTCCCAGACCTGGGCGGCCACTTCCGGCTCCATCTGCTGATTTTTCACCGCCACGGTCTGACCGCGGCTCATCTTACGCAGAGCCAGGAACATATCAAAGCGACCGGTGACCTTGGCCGGGATGCCGGAGGCCACCGAATTCTCCGGGATGTCGGAGGTGACCACGCTGCCGCAGGTGACGATGGTATCCTTACCGATACGCACGTCCGGCATCACGGTCACGTTCATGGCAATATAGACGTTATCCTGCAGTTCCACACAGCCCAGCTTCTCGCCATGGCCGAAATCGTCCTCGGGATTGCGGGTCTTGAGGTAGCGGTTGAGCATATCGTGGGTGACGATCTTGGCGGTCTTGTGCACGTGCACGTTGTCCCCCAGGCGGATCAGCTCCGGGTACAGCGGCACCAGCCAGGGACCCCATTTGCAGTTGTCCCCGATGGCACCCAGAATGTGGTGCTTTTTCAGATAGCGGGCCCGTTTGGCACCGCCGTGGATCGCCAGCAGACGCAGGCTGTGATACATCCGTTTTGCTTTCATACTCGTTTCTCCTCCGGCAATCAGCCTTTCAGGCGTTCCACCATCGCCACCATAGCGGCAACGGAGTTAAAGTTCTCCGGCACGATCTCGTCCACGCCGATCTCCACCTCAAAGCCCTCGCTCAGCAGGGAGATCAGGCTCATCAGCTCAAAAGAGTCCAAATAGCCGCCCTCGATGATGTCCTCAATACCGGACAGGTCGCGGGTGGGTTTTACCTCGTTCAGAATGGCAATCACTTTCTCTTGAATCATCACTTATTCCTCCGTTGTTTCATTTAGTTTTGGGGTTGCTTTTTTCTTTTTGAATTTTTTACGGACCACTTTTATCAACAGGGCGCGATAACGATAGGCCGCCACACAGGCCGCCACGCCCAGCACGGCGATAAAGCCGTAGCGCAGCGGGTCGCTCTCATACAGCAGGTAGCTCAGCGCCATAAAGCCACAGGTAACCAGCAGAACGCCGGCCATCAGCTTGAAGTTCACGTACTTGCCCAGACCGCACCGACGCACCAGCAGATAGTTGATGACGAACAGCACCCCAAAGGCGGCGATGTTGATCAAGGGGAGAATCTGCACACTGCCGGTCCACTTCATCAGGAAGTACTTGGCCAGGACGGTGAGCACCGCCACCACGCCGGTAGCCACACCGGTGGCCACCACTTTCTTCTGATAGGTGAGCATAATGGTGAAGATGGTGCCGGCGGACTGAACTAGCGCCGCCACCACAAAACCGGGCATCAAGGTGGTGGAGGCAGGATACTTGCCGGCGCCCAGGATATGCACCACCTCGGGGGCCAACAGAATGACGCCGATGCCCAGCACCGCAATGCCGGCGGTATAGGCCAGGGTGCCCCGCCGCGCGGCTTTTACTTTTTCCTGGTGGAGGTTGTCCATCAGCCAGGTGGTCACCGCACCGGACACCGCAATCAGCAGGGTGGTGAGGATGTGGTTGGCCGAGGAGGCGGTGGACACCACCGCATTCACCTTCTCGCCCAACACCGCCGTGGTGACGATGGAGTTAGAGGAGGTGAGCAGCTGGGCGGTGAGATAATGGAGCATCAACGGGAAGGCCAGGACCAACCCGTATTTGCAATACTTCCACTTAATGACCCGCCCCTTGAAGAACAGAAGCAGGAAGCAACCGGCACCGATCAGCGCCGAAGGCAGATAGAAGCCGTAGATCCGGGCATCCAGTTTGCTCGCCGCCGGGGCAATCGCCACCAACCCCACCGCGATGAGGGTGGGCACCAGAGCATTGACGGCGGAGATCACCGCCACGGATTTATACCGGTAGAGGGTGCGTTCCTTGGCAAAGTAGATCTGCTTGCACCCCTGGAACAGCAACATAACGAACAGCACGTGGACGTACTGCTGAGGGATGGAGGTGAGCACGGTAAAGGTATCCCCCATCAGCAGAGCGATGCCGTACAGGATCAGCGTAAAGCTGCAGCTGGCCAGCGTCACCGAGGACACGTACTTGTTGAAATCGTCTTTGAAATCGTAATAGGCGCGGGCTACCGTATTCTGCATCTCCAGACTGGTGATGATCAGCAGCACCGTTTCCCAACTGGCGAAGTTGGAGAAGGCACCCAGACTGCTCTCGTCCAACTGGTGGGCGAAGATGGGGTGGGTGATAAAGGAAATGCCTTTGACCAGGAAGGTGCTGACCACGTACCAAAATCCGGCCTTGAGTGCTAGCCCGGTGCTGCCCCGCTGAAGCTCTCCCGCGGGAGCCTTGCTCCGCTTTTCCCGCCGGAACGAAAAGGACCAGTCCCGTTTGCCCGGTGGGGTCTCGGTGGGATAGCCACCCAACAGCAGGATGCAGAAAATCAGCATATACGCAGAGCCGTGGGTGTGGTTGGTGAAATAGGAAAGTCCCAGGATCATCAACGCCAACCAGCTATACTGCCGCTTAAGCTTGAATAGGCTGATGCCGTAGAAGGCATAAGAAATCACCAGGCCGATCAGACCGTATTTATAGATGGACTCGTGGAAGCCGGCCATATACCATCCGGCCTCGTCGCCGGGAACAGCCTTACCGAACAGCCACTCGGTGCCGGTGAGCTCCGCCACCGCCGCCGTACCGGAGCCGGTACGGCCGGCCACGGCGTTGTAGCCGTCGCTGGTGCCCAGAATGCGGTTGACCGCATCCTGCACCACGTCCAGACACAGATAGGCCAGAACCGCCACCACCACCAGGCCCAGGATCAACACAATGTTGATGGGGCGGATGGTGAGCCCGCCAAAGGTGAACGCACCGTACCGCTTTCCCCTAAAGGGGATGCCCTTAAAGGTGCGGGGCCGGAGGGTAAAGCCTTTGATCTTGAATTTGCCAATGCCGATGGGCTTGCCGGAGCCATTCTCGCCACAATAGAAGGCGAAGTACAGCAGCCACAGCCCCATACACAGGGCGATGCCCAGACCGGAGGTGCTGGCCACCACGCCCACCGTAATCAGTGCCGCCAGAGCGCACCGTTTTTTGTTAAAGCCGGGGGACAGCAACAAAAACAGCAGCACCGGCGTGCAGTAAAGCGCCATGTGAGAGGGTTCCATAAAGATGGAGGAGGGGCGATACATCTTCATCGGGTTGCCGAGGATGCTGATCTTACCGGTCTCCACCAGACCCATCCATTGATCGCTGCCGGACAGGAACAGCTGGGTAGGCACCAGCTGCAGGTGAAAGTCAAACACCGAATAGCAGACGTACTGCACCAGGATCAGCGCACTGCCCGCCACCGCCACCGCCGTCATGGCGGTGAGCAACTTTTTGACGTTGATGATGCCGCTGGCCGCCGCCAACAGGAACAGACACACCAGTCCCTCGCGGGCCAGCTCGTTGAACCCGGTGCCACCGTCCACGATCTTAACAACGCTGAACAGCAGAAGCGGCAACACCGGCAACCACTTGACCCGGTTTTGCATCCAGAACCGCACCAAAATATACGGGGTCAGAATGGCCAGAATGGTGGCGCGGGAATCCACCAGGATGCCCTGATAGTTCTGGAGCAACGGACACAGCGCCAACAGAATGGCGCAGGTGGTGTCCAGCATCGAGAAGGATTCTTTTTTCAGTTTGGAAGTGTCCATAAGAGCCCTCCCCTTTCTGCGTTAGTCCTCTTTCTTCTCCTCTTCCGGTACGTAGTGCTTGGAGAAACGGTCCACACCCCGGTACTCAGGCTTTACCTCGGTGCCGGTGTGCTTAAATACCATCAGCGCGGTATGGAATATGATTTTGATGTCCAGCCAAAAGCTGAAGGTCTTGTAATACTCAATATCGTACTGGATACGCTCGGTCCAGCTGATGTTGTTGCGCCCCTTGGCCTGCGCCAAGCCGGCCATACCGGGGCGCATCTCAAAGCGGAGCACCTCATCCCCCTCACAGCGGGGCGCCTGATAATCCAGCATAGGACGGGGTCCCACAAAGCTCATGGTGCCGTTCAGGATATTGAACAGCTGGGGCAGCTCGTCCAGGCTGGTCTTGCGCAGGATCCGCCCCACCTTGGTGATGCGGTCCTCGGACATGATCTCGTTGCCATCGGCATCGTACCGCTCGGTGATCATGGTGCGGAACTTATACATCTTAAAGGGCTTTTGGTTTTTACCGATGCGGGTGGCGTTGTACATCGCCGGGCCCTTAGAGGTCAGCTTGATGACGATGGGCACCACGATAAACACCGGGATGACGATCAAGATCAGGATCATCACCAAACTAAGCACAATATCAAAACTGCGTTTGAGAAACAAATTAAAAGCTCTCATGGTTTTCACTCCTAGTCAAAACAACTGCGGATCACCGCGATCACCGCATCCTGCTCTTCGGCGGTCATCTTAATGTCGCTGGGCAAACACACGCCGCGATGGAAGATGTCCGCGCCCACGTTGTCGATGGCGTCCCGCTTTTTGTTCTGATACAAACCCGCGGCGGTGACAAACTCATTCTCTTTATAGATGGGCTGCATATGCATCGGCTTCCAGATGGGGCGGCCCTCGGCATTGACCTTAGCCAGCTTCTCCAATATCTCGGTGGGACAGCTCTTGCCCGGCTCGTCGGTGTAGGCGGCGGCGCAGGACTTACGGGTCTGGAAGCACATGGCCTCCTCGTTGATCAGCAGGCAGGACAGCCAGAAGTTGGGCTCCATCTCCCCCTCCACATAGGGGTTGAGGGTAACCGGCAGACCGGCCAGACCGGCCTTGTACCGCTCGTAGATGGCTCTCTTGCGGGCTACGTGCTGCTCCAGATACGGCAGCTGACCACGCACCACACCGGCGATGACGTTGCTCATTCGGTAGTTGTAGCCCCGCTCCTCGTGCTGATACCAGGGGGCATCCTCTCGGCTCTGGGTGGACCACTTGCGCACCTTGGCGGCGGCCTCGGCCGAGTTGGTGAGCAGCATACCGCCGGAGGAGCCGGTGATGATCTTGTTGCCGTTGAAAGAAATCACGTTAAAGTCGCCCACCGAACCGGTCTGGCGCCCCTTATAGGTGGCGCCCAGGCTCTCGGCGGCGTCCTCGATGAGCATCGCCCCGTGGGCGTCGCAGATGGCCCGCAGGTCGTCCAGCTTGGCAGGGGTGCCGTACAGGTGTACCGCCACCACCACCTTGACCTCGGGATAGAGCTGAAAGGCCTTTTCCAGCGCTACCGGATCCATATTCCAGGTGTCCCGCTCGCAATCGATGAACACCGGGATCCCGTTCTCGTACACCACCGGATTGACGGTGGCGGCAAAGGTCATATCGGTGCAGAACACCCGATCGCCGGGCTTTACGCCGGCCAGCTTGACCGCCATATGCAGGGCGGAGGTGCCGGAGGCCAGACCCACCGCATAGCGGCAGCCCACCTTTTCGCACACGATGCGCTCCGACTCGTTGATGTTCTCACCGATGGTGGACATCCAGTTGGAGTCGTAGGCCTCTTGTATATACTTCAGTTCCTCCCCGTGCATGGTGGGGGTGGAAAGCCATACGCGATTCTTAAAACTCTTCATAAATATCATCCCTTTTCGGAGTAAATGAACGTCTGTTTTACAAAAAAATGGCGCAACGAACAGCGCACATACATACGCAGAGTAATTTTACCACGATTTCCTTGTTTTTGCAAGCATTTCTTATATTATCCTATAATTATAGGGCAATTATAGAAAAAATACATAAAAAGTAGAAAAAAACCCGGCAATGTCCCGACACATTGCCCGTTGAAACGCGCAAAGAAACGTGGTATAATGAGAGGGTAATTTGGGAATGCAAGACCCCCTTTTCCCGGAAAGGAGTGCCTAATAATATGAAAAAGATCATTTGCAAGGTCGAGTACGATACCGAGACGGCTCAGCTGATCGGCAAGGTTACCTGCGGCGAGTTCGGCGATCCCGCCGGCTACGAGGAGAGCCTGTATCTGACCGAGGACGGCAAGTATTTCATCTATGTCAACGGCGGCGCCGAGTCCATCTATAAGAAAGAGGACATCAAGCGTCTGGCGAAGGACAAGGTGAACGCATGGAAGGCTGAGCGCGGCATCTGATTTGCCAAAAGAAAAACAGCGTACCGACTGTTCGGTACGCTGTTTTTTTGTTTATTTCAGCATCGCCTTTGCCCGCTGTAACACGGGGACCTCCCGGGCATAAAGCAGCCGCCCCAAGGGGGTGTCGGCGGCGGTTTCATAGGCCGAAACCGCCTGCTCATAGGTCAGCTTTTGGGGTGCTAAGCGAAAGCGGTTTTCCTCTTCGTTGGTCAAATTCCTCTCACCAAACCCGATGACTTTGCACAGGAAATAATGGCTCACGTTGTGGCGGTGAATAAGGTGGTAATCGTCCTCCACCACCCCGATCTTGCCCAGAATTTTCGCCTCGGCGCCCAGCTCTTCTTTCAACTCCCGGAGCAGGGCGGCGGACAGCTCTTCCCCCTCCTCGACCCCGCCGCCGGCGGTCTCGATGAAGGTGCCGGTGCCGAATTCGTCCTCCCGCTCCACCTGCACGAAATAGAACGCTCCCCCCTCGTCCACCACGATGCCCCGGACGATCTGACGGCTGTGGGTGATGCCGTCAAAGGGCCATTCGGTATCCTGCAAACACAGATGGATTTCCTGCGGATTTTGTGGCATACGCCCCCTCCTTTCTGCCGATGACAAAAGGCCCGGAGCCCTTGAAAACAAAGGGTTCCGGGCAGGTAACTCTGTAGTGAGAAAAGGTGTTATGGTCAAACGCAGAGAAGCCGGATCCCTTTAACAGATCTCAATCGTCCATATAGCGTTCGGCTTAACGTTATAATGATATTTTTCATCTTTATGAAAGCCGGTTTTGTTGGTGGGCACCGCAATAACACTACGCGTTTCAGAATGATTAAAGCCCGCCTTTTGCAGTTTATAGGTCTTGGTGTCGCACGCATTATAATAGGCTTCACCGACTTTTCGGTTATTCTTGTCCAGCACCTCGATTAAGACGCTGCCGTCGATGATGGCCTCCTGTCCTAACAACGTGATGGGCTCTAGAACCTTCACCGACACCTTAAGCGATAGATTGAGCGTTTCCTCCATCAAAGAACCGACCACCGTGAACCTCAGCTTGCCAAAATCAGACTCCATGCAATCGTCGTTAATGAGCGTCTTTTGAATGGCGTCTGCGTACTCTTTTAATTTGTTGATTTCGCCTTCTATGCCCTTTAATTTTTTCCTTTTGGCATCCATTACCGCTCCTGGATCATACCCATTTTCGATCAGGCTGGTATTATACTTATCCACTGCGTTATTATAGTTCACAGTTTCTTCGTGAGCCATGGATGCTGCTATAACACCCGCGCCGGGGCCTGCAATTCCCTCGGCAATTCCGCCGGCCCATCCCCAGTTATCCTTTTTGTGATGCTTAAAAGGCGCAAACTCATCAATCTTCTCGATTTCTTTGTATTCCGCTTGTTTGCTTTTGATTTTTTCTTCGATGATGCTGATATACTTACGCTTACCGGTTTTTTCACTACGTGTTTTTTCAAAGACGTATTCTTGGCGTTCTTCTTCGCGCTTTTTTTCAATTTCTTGCTTTGCCAGGAAATCCTTTTTCTGCTCTTCGGCCAACTTGGCCTTCTTATTATTTTCGTTGTAGGTTTTTGCTTGCTCCTGACCTTTACGGTAATTCTTGATGGCCTGCTCCAAGGTGGTATAACCGAAATTCTTAGCCACTAACAACAACTTCTCCTGATCGTCTTTTTTGTCCGTGCCGTATATTTTGAGCGAAAGACATTTGTTATAATACTCATCGATGTTCTTTCTAACGGCTTCCTTTTTGGCGTTTCGCTTAGTCTTGAAAGAATAAATACACACAGCAAAAGGAATCACAATCAAGAAGGTTACATAGGCCAGCAGTATTAAAACACCGCCAATGTCAAAGTTTCTGTAGATTTCATCGCTTAAGTAAACCGAGGCGATATAACTCGTGTTGACCCAATCGTCTTCGTCGTCAAGACACACCTCAGGGCCGTCACCTTGTACATAAATCTTAGATCCTTGGTGATATAAATCAACTTCATGATAAAACAGATCCATATCGATATATTCATATTCTAAAACGACGGTCTCTCCGTAATATCCTTCGTTTATATTCTTTCCCACATTCTCGAATTCTCTTTTCGCAATGCCCTGATCAATTCGAAGACCACTGAGTAAAATCGCAATAACCGCACAAAAATATAGAACCTTAAAAATGAATGAAATGACTTTCAAAAGAATCCCCCCAAATGAATAGAAAGTAACCCGTGCGAAAACGCATAAACATACAGCGTGATTATAACATAACCTCCCGGCCGTTGCAATACCCAACCAAAAAAACGACCTTATGCGCCAAAGAACAACCGGCCACAAAAATGGTTCGGTTTACACCTTTTTCGGTTTGGGGGGCATACGCCCCTCCTGCTCTTGCACCGTTTCTTCTGCTCACCATGGCAGCGCAAAGCGGCATCTTTTCCTCGCGCATTTACACAGCAGATCTCTTTCTCCGCGACAATTTCCTTTGATTTTTTGAAAATCTGTGTTACAATGAATTGCATGGTACTTTCGCTCTCTTTCCGTTATTCTAAAATGTTAAAATCAGTTGCTTGCCAAGTGGGCTCAGGCACATTATAATCATGGAGGAAGATTTTATGTTCGGGAACAAAGTGAAAAAATTCAGAAAAAGGATGAATTTGTCGCAAGAGGACCTGGCGCTCAAGCTGTGCGTTGTACGACAAACGGTCTCAAAATGGGAAAAGGGTCTTTCTGTGCCGGACATCGAAACCTTACTGAAACTGGCCGAAGTTCTGGAAGTGCCCGTCAATCAGCTTCTGAACAACGACGACTTGACAAGAAAGGTGAATCCGCAAATGAAGTATGACGTAATCATTGTTGGCGCCGGACCCGGCGGTATTTTTGCCGCCTATGAGTTGATCCAGCGCAACGCGGCTCTACAGGTGGCTGTGTTTGAGACGGGGCACGCGCTGGCTCAGCGCAAATGCCCCATCGATGGTGACAAAATCAAAACCTGCATCAACTGCCAATGCTGCAGCATCATGAGCGGCTTTGGCGGTGCCGGTGCTTTCTCCGACGGCAAATACAACATCACCAACGATTTCGGCGGCACGCTCTACGAGTATATCGGCAAAAAGCAGGCGCTGGACCTGATGAAATACGTGGACGAAATCAATCTGAAATTCGGCGGAGAGGGCACCAAACTATACTCTACCACCGGCACCCGCTTCAAAACCGAGTGCATCCAGAACGATCTGCATCTGCTGGACGCTTCGGTGCGCCACCTGGGCACCGACATCAACTACGTCGTTCTGAACAATCTGTACGCCTATCTGAAGGATAAAGTGGACTTTTTCTTTGATACGCCGGTTCTCTCGGTGACGGACGAAAACGGGACCTATAAAATCATCTGCAAAGACGCCGCCTACACGTGCGATAAATGCATTATTTCTGTGGGCCGGAGCGGCAGCAAATGGATGGAGTCTGTGTGCCGGGAATTGAACATCCCCACCAGATCCAACCGCGTAGACATCGGTGTGCGGGTGGAGCTGCCCGCCGCGGTTTTTGCCCACATCACCGACGAACTCTATGAGAGCAAGATCGTATACCGCACCAAGGAATACGGCGATAAAGTGCGCACCTTCTGTATGAACCCCAAGGGCGCGGTGGTCAACGAGAACACCAACGGCATCATCACTGTTAACGGGCACAGCTACGAAGACCCCGCCAAGCAAACCGAGAATACCAATTTTGCTCTGCTGGTGGCCAAGCATTTCTCCGAGCCCTTCAAGGACTCCAACGGCTACGGCGAATCCATTGCCCGCCTGAGCAATATGCTGGGCGGCGGCGTCATCGTCCAGCGGTTTGGCGACCTAATTCGCGGACGCCGTTCCACCCCCGGCCGCATTGAAGAGGCCTTTATCACCCCCACCCTCAACGCCACCCCGGGTGACCTGAGCCTGGTGCTGCCCAAGCGGCTGCTGGACGGCATCATTGAGATGATCTATGCCCTGGATAAGGTGGCCCCCGGCACCGCCAACGAGGATACCCTTCTCTATGGCGTAGAGGTTAAGTTCTACAATATGGAGGTCGAGGTAGACCGGCATCTGGAGTCCCAGCACAAAGGACTATACATCATCGGCGACGGCAGTGGCATCACCCATTCTCTCTCTCACGCCTCGGCCAGCGGCGTCCACGTGGCTCGAAACATTACGCAATAAGTTTCGCAATAACAGCAAAAAACGGCTTGGAAGCGGTTGCTTCCAAGCCGTTTTGATTTTATTCATGTTAAAAGACAATCCCAAATATCCTAAAAAAGACAATATTTAGTATTCTCTCAATAACACATAAATCACTGTAAATGTTCTATAGAAAAGCAACTATATTTTAGCCAATAGGATAATCAACTCAAATGCCAATAAGCCAAGTAATATCAAGGGTTCCCATACAGCCTGTGGGCACCATCGAGTGGGAATAATTTGGCATAAAAAAAGCGCCCTTGTGATTGCTCACAAAGGCGACTTTTATATATGTCACAGGCTACGCAAATTTGTCTTTTTTAGACTATTGGCGTTTGTTTGTTGACATAGTCGCCTTCGAATAAATTATAGTGTATTTCTCTCTAAGAGTCAACTAAAAAGAAAAAGTTGAGCATAATTAGTTGATTTTTCACCCATTTACCCCTTATAATAACTCTCCAATAATTTTTGAGTGGAGGGATGTATATGGGATGCAAAGTTATTGCAATGGCGTATATTGAACAGTGGTTTGGCGAGTTTGAAAAGGGTAACTTGTATGCTCTTGCTACCAGAGCTGGCGTAGGTAAAACTCACTTTGTTTTAGCTCTGGCTGGACACTGGGCAAAACTTGGTCGCAAAACTCTCTACATTAGTGACTCTATGAATGAAGAAACCTTTGAAAGAAGGTTAACTTCTCTCGAACCGTACTACCACGAGAATGTTGATTTTAAAGAGTGTTATAAGCTCACGATTGAAAGACTCTCCCAGTGGTTGGATGCCAATAATTATGACTTGGTTGTTTTGGATACTTTTGATTTGTATTGCTGGAATGTTGACATTGGAGAGTTGAAGGAATTGGCTAAAGAAAAGGGCGTTTGTGTATGGCTTACCAAAAGCCTTCCCTTTAGTGAAGAACCTATCAACCTGTCTCATCTTCACTTTCCTAATGAAGAAATCAAGGATAAGTTCATTGCCTATACAGATATGATTTTGTGTGGATATCGTAACCTCGAACACGACTCCGTTTGCCTGCGAGCACTCAAGAACTTGACAGGCGTTTTTGGTCAAGAATTAGAACTTCATAAATAACAAAGAGGGCATCACATTGATGCCCTCTTTTATTATTTACACAACGCCAAAATACTTCTCGAAGAAAGCCATTAGCTTATCAATGATACCCTGTTTCTTGTTGGCACGGTTGCCACCACCAAAGCGAGACACAGGAGGCATCAACTTATCAATATCGGTGCCAGTGGTCTTCACAGAGCCATCACGGAAAGCATTTTCAATATACTTTCTTGTCTCTTCTTCCTTGAGGTTCTCTTCGGCAATTAGTGTCGTTAGGTCGGTTTCCTTTTGCTCTAAGACGAACTTTCTCCAATCTTGGCTAACATCGGTCTGAGCGTTAATGGTGGCGATAAAGCTATCAATCAGCTCTTTCTTAGAACGCAACTCAATACTGGATTTGATAGCTCGGTCAATGGCGATTAGGATTTCCTTATCCTCACAATTAGACTGGTGGTACTTGGCAACAAGCATCAAGATGTAATCAATGTTCACCTCGATTTGTTTGACCAATTCCATCTCAAAGACAATATCATCGTCAATGTTCTCAGCCTGTGCTTTGGGACGGAACTCCATATACAAGTCATTGTAGAGACCAGTATAGTTTTGCATATCCATCGGAGAAAGAATCTCGTTACCTGCAAAATCATCAAAGGTGGACAAGATATTTCTCAATCTCAAGATATTACCAAAGGCAACAATGAACTCCTTCTTGGCTTTCTCACCCAGGATGTCCTGACCCAGGGGATACTTTTGGATAAGCTCGGCAATACGCTCTTCATAGCCTTTTTGATGCTTACCATCCTCATCATAGCCATAGTAATAGTCATCGTAGGACTTGAGCAAAACGATACCAGAAGCATTCTTATCGCCAAATAGAGCAATAGCATCATCAGTCTCTTTTTGCAAGTCTCTAAAGCAAATGATATTACCAAAGGTCTTCACAGAGTTTAAGATGCGATTGGTTCTGGAAAATGCCTGAATCAATCCGTGTTGTCTCAAGTTCTTATCTACCCAAAGAGTGTTCAAGGTAGTGGCATCAAAACCAGTCAAGAACATATTCACAACAATGAGCAAATCCACTTCACGATGCTTCATTCTCAAAGACAAGTCCTTGTAGTAATTGGGGAACTTCTCACTGGAAGTATCGTAAGCAGTGTTGAACATCTCATTGTAGTCCTTAATAGCTTTGTCAAGGAACTCACGAGAGGTCAAATCCAGACCATCCGTGTTGTCGGATTCCTCATCATCAATAAAGCCATCAGGGTCATCCTCATTTTGACCATAGCTATAGATAGTGGCAATCTTGATTGCCTTTTCAGGATGCTCGGCCATTTGTCTCTGGAACTCCATATAATACAACTTTGCCGCCTCGATAGAGGACACCGCAAAGATGGAGTTGAAACCATTTAGTTTGACCTTGAGTTTCTCTTCCTTGGCATCTTGATTCTTAGCCACGGCCTCAATGTTGGTTAGTTTGCTATAGGTGTAGAAACCTGTGTTTCTCTTGGTTTTATGGTCAAAGTGGTCAAGGATATATTCGACAATCTCAGAGATGCGCTTAGGTGCTAACAAAGCCGACTCCGTATTGATAGCCTCTACCTTTTTATCCTTGCCCCCCTCCTTCTTCTTGACCGTGTTTACATAGTCAATTCTAAAGGGAAGAACATTGCCATCATTGATAGCATCCACAATGGTATAAGTGTGGAGCTTGTCGCCAAAAGCCTGCTCAGTAGTACGCAGGTTGGGGTTGCCACCACTCTTCGCATTCTTGGCAAAAATGGGCGTGCCTGTGAAACCAAAGATGTGATAGTTCTTGAAGAACTTAGCAATCTTGATATGCATATCACCAAATTGGCTACGGTGGCACTCATCAAATACCAAAACAATGTGCTTGTCCAAGACAGGATGCTTGGGGTTCTTGGTCACAAAGTTGTCCAACTTTTGAATGGTGGTAACGATGATTTTATACTCGTGAGGGTTGCCCTTGGCATCCAAGTCCTCCAGTTGTCGTTGCAACACCTTGGTGCTCTTGTTACCATTAGCCGCACCACGCTCAAAGCGGTCATACTCTTTCATTGTCTGATAGTCAAGGTCTTTTCTATCTACAACAAAGAGCACCTTGTCAATGTAGGGTAATCTCGATGCCAATTGAGCCGTCTTGAACGAAGTGAGAGTCTTACCACTACCAGTGGTGTGCCAAATGTATCCACCTGCATCGGTTCTTCCCAACTTCTTATAGTTGGTGGAGACCTCAATGCGATTGAGGATGCGCTCGGTGGCAACAATTTGGTAGGGACGCATCACCAACAAGAGATTCTCACTGGTGAGGACACAATACTTGGTAAGAACATTGAGCAAAGTATGCTTTTGGAAGAAAGTGCGAGTAAAGTCCACGAGGTCGGGAATCACCTTGTTATTGGCATCCGCCCAGAACGAAGTGAACTCAAAACTACTACTGGTCTTTTGAACTTTCTTCTTGCCATCCCGCTCCTTGATAGCACTTACACGAGTGGTGTTGGAATAGTATTTGGTGCGTGTACCATTGGAGATGACAAACAATTGCACATACTCATACAAACCACTACCAGCCCAGAAGCTATCTCTTTGATAACGCTCGATTTGGTTGAACGCCTCTTTTAGAGCAACGCCACGGCGCTTAAGCTCAATATGTACCAACGGGAAACCATTAACCAATACCGTAACATCGTATCGATTGTCATAGTTGCCACTATTCTCTACATATTGGTTGATGACCTGCAAAGAGTTGTTGTGGATGTTCTTCTTGTCAATTAGGGTGATGTTCTTACTGGTGCCATCATCACGCTTTAAGACCTGCACATTATCCTCTTGGATAAGACGAGTCTTCTCCACAATGCCATCATTGCCATTGGCTAAGCACTGGGTAAAGAAACGATTCCACTCATCATCGGAGAATTGATAGTTATTGAGTTTTTCCAATTGCACTCGCAGGTTCTCTACCAACTCATCCGAATTGTGGATTTGGAGATAGGTATAACCTTGCTCGGTCAATTGCTTAATAAAAGCGGCTTCAAGAGCAGCCTCACTTTGATACGCATCAGAGCGAGTCAATTGAGGTTCGTATTCGGATACAACAGTCGCTTCCGAAGTGGAAACGATGATATTATATTGGCTCATATTTTAAATCCTTCCATCAGGAATTTAGAATTTCTTCTATCATTGGCTCAACACCTATATTCTTGATGTCCTCAATTAGGTGTTGTGCGGAAAATCTTCCGACATCCCATGCAACAAAGCGCAATATATTAGCGGCAGTTTCGTTTACTACATATGGAAAACCACTACAAAGCACATCATACGAAAAAGAAGCAAATGGGTCATATGCTTCGTAACTTCTGCCGCAAACCTCCTGATATGATTTATCGACGCTTTGGATAATATGCAAAGCGTGTTCTTCGCTGGTTTTCATAAAAGAAATTAAGACCTCTACAAATCCTTTTTTGTGATGTAAAATCGCTGTAGATATTTTTTCTGCACTTAAATCATAGATAAACCCTTCAACCTCATCATCAAAGATTTTCCTGGAAATTTTTTCATTTATTCTTTCCTGATTTTCCGCATTTTGTTTATAGGCTACTGTTTTTTCGAAAAAGATGGATAATTGACTTGCATCGGCATAACGATATGCGGCATCTGAATTTGTGGCTTTTTCTGCAACACTTCTGTAAATATGATGTGAGTTTCTGGGGTCTCCTGTCATAATAAAGTTAATCACACGACCAAGAGAGTATACATCACTTCGCTTATCACCGTCTTTGAGCATCATAAACTGCTCTGGTGCACAATAATAAAACTGTCCTACCGCGTGGGTGTGCATCGTTTGATGGGAGGTAAATACATTCAAGTCTTTTCCCAAACCAAAATCAGCAATTTTTATCATGCCAGAATTAATAAAGATGTTGTTAGCACTAATATCACGATGGATAATATCGCGTTTATGTACTTCCGTCATAATATGCAGAATTTGCCGAATACAAGTCAACTTTATTTCTTCCGATAAGGTGTTGTATTTAACATACTTTTCTAAAGTCGTTTCAGCATATTCCATCGTATAAGAGCAGTTTCCTTCGTCAAACGAATAAACTTCAATAATGCCAAATGCATCCTGCAAAGATTTCGTGATGTTGTATTCTCTCTTGAAACGGCTTCTTATACCAGCATCAGTCAAATAATCGTCTTTGAGTTTCTTTACTACTAAACCTGTAGATTTCTGCCGATAAACATTAGCGAACCCACCATTTCCGATTGGTTCTAAATCATCATTTTCCTTAACAAGATGATAGCGACCGTTATTACGAGTTATTTTGCATAAATCTCTATGGAGAATATGGTTGAATTCGGCGTATATGCGTTCGCTTTTTTCTGCGGCTTCTACTTCGGATAACGCCTGTTCCTGCATTAAGTAGTTTTTGCCAAGGACAATACTAAAAAACCTATCAATTTGACGACTGTTAATTAAATCCACAAGTTTATCGTGAACATATGCCCACCTTGACGGAAACCCAGATTGATAGACATCTTTAGTCCCGAAATTGGAGTTAAAGAACTCTACAAGTTTATACCCCTGCTTATATGTGTAAAAGCCTTCAGTATCTCCACAAAAAATATTTGAAATCTCTTTCAGCGAATCTGAACTAATCATGTTATCTCCCTCAATTATGCTGGTTCAAAGGTTAGCAACTTGTCACGGTAATACTCATATTGTTTCTGTCTTGCTTCAATCTCGGCAGGAAGACCTGCGGAAATATCGTTGCAGAGAGCATCAAATCGTTCCAAAATTTCAACAATTCGCTCCTGCTCTTCAATAGGTGGAACGGGTATCTTCGCTTTCAAAATATTATCGTTGTACAGTCTGGCAATAGTACCGCCTGTTGAGATTTGCCACGGTTGCTTTTTGTAGCAATAAAACAGATATTTGTTGGTGACGATTGTGCCATCGTGTTCTAACCATACGATATTAGAATCTTGGAAATAAGCAGGTTCACCGTCAAAAACAACAGTTCTTCCAATTGTACCAGAGCAAGAGATTAGAATATCGCCCTTTTTAGGGTATGAATACTTTGCTCGGAACTCCTCAAACAACTCTTCGGTAATATAAGCATCAGGGGCCTTGCCAAAGGTGCCGATTTTATAAAAAGGAATACCACCCGTTTTGTTAGTTTGCTCTTTTAAAATTCTTTTGCACATCTTTACGGAACCGATTTCACCAAGAGTAAGCATTTTTACATTATCGCCGAAGTTCATCAGGTGTTCGGTATAATAATCGTACTGCTTTTTTCTCGCTGTAAGCTCCGCTGTAAGCTCCGCTGTAAGCTCCGCTGTAAGCTCCGTGAAATTGTCCAATATACGGACAATTTCACATTGAACCTCAATGGGGGGTACAGGGATTTTGATTTTACCCATAACATTGCTCATTAACTTTGGGTTCCCCATTCCACTACTTACATACTTGGGAGCCTCAACAGACAATGTGTAGTACAAAAATCTAAGAAGCAAATGAGGTGTATTTACTTTAAGAAGCCCACAAACATTCGTTACGCTAAACTTTCCTGTTCGATAGAATACGGTTCCTGCATTTGCTCCATCAGTAGTCCAAGTTAAATACTCTCCGTCATACATATAGGTGTTTATCTTTCCCAGTTCGCCATTGTTTTCAGTCTGAGAAGAATAAACAGGATAGTTACCCGCATTTTGTTGGATAAAATCCTTAGATATTACTCGGCCTCTAGAAATTTCGCAAACATCCGCAACTTTCTTATACTCAACCCCACTCGGACACAATTGATTTACTAACTCTTCGTACTTGCTCATTATTGCACCTCGATTTCCGCAATAATCTTGCTAATCTCAGTGCGCAATACATTTTCACGAGCAACAATCTCTTCGATATGAGTGTTCAACTCTACAATGTTGATAACCTCTCGGGTATCTTCCGCCTCGACATAGGTGCTAACGGACAAGTTATAGTCGTTTTCTTTAACCTCAGCATAAGAAACCAACCGAGCAAAGTGGTCTTTGTCTTCACGGCTGGCATACTCATTCACAATGTTGTCAATGTTCTCAGGAGTTAACTTATTATTGTTGGTTATCTTAATGCACTCATTGGTGGCGTCAATGAAAAGGATGTTGTTATCCTTTTTGCCTTTCTTTAACACCAGAACACAAGTGGCAATAGAAGTGCCATAGAATAAGTTGCTGGGCAACTGGATAACGCAATCCACATAGTTGTTATCAATCAAGTATTTGCGAATCTTTTGCTCAGCGCCACCACGATACATAATGCCAGGGAAAGTAACAATAGCAGCCGTACCATTGGAAGCCAACCAAGAAAGGCTATGCATAATAAAGGCAAAGTCTGCCTTGCTCTTGGGTGCCAAAACACCAGCAGGCGCAAAACGAGGGTCATTGATAAGGGTGGGGCTATCATCGCCCTCCCACTTGATAGAATAAGGGGGATTGGAAACGATGAGCTCAAAGGGTTCATCATCCCAATGGGCAGGATTCAACAAGGTGTCTTCACAAGCCACATTGAACTTATCAAAACCCACATCATGCAGGAACATATTGATACGACACAAGTTAAAAGTGGTGATGTTGATTTCCTGACCAAAATAGCCCTGACGAACGCCCTCTTTGCCCAAAACGCTCTGAGCTTTCAACAACAAAGAACCAGAGCCACAAGCAGGGTCATAAACTTTATTGACTTCGGTCTTGCCTACCGTGCCAATACGAGTGAGCAACTCAGACACATCGGAGGGGGTGAAGAACTCACCACCAGACTTACCTGCATTAGAGGCATACATCGTCATCAAATACTCATAGGCATCACCAAAAGCATCGATGGCGTTGTCCTTGTATTCCAACTTCATCTCAGCAATGCCATTGAGAATCTTGACCAAGCGTTCATTTCTCTTGGCAACCGTGCCACCCAGTTTGTTGCTATTCACATCAAAGTCGGCAAACAAACCTGCAAAGTCATCCTCGGCCTCGCTACCCTTAGCACTATCTTCGATATTGTTAAAGACCCGCTCCAGAGTCTCATTCAAGTTCTCATCCAAGGGAGCCTTAGCACGAACATTGCAAAACAACTCAGAGGGACGAATGAAGAACCCCTTTTCCTCTATCAAGCCAGAACGAGCTTCCTCAGCATCAGCATCCGACATCTTTGCATAGTCGAAAGTAGTGTTACCTGCCTCAATTTCACCTGCATTGATATAGGCAGTAAAGTTCTCGGAGATATAGCGATAGAACATAGCGCCGAGCACATAGTTTTTAAAGTCCCATCCATCTACTGCGCCACGCAGGTCATCAGCAATTGCCCAAATGGCACGATGGAGTTCGGCTCTTTCTTGCTCTTTTCTCTTATCAACCATATCGCAAAATCCCCCAATTTTCGAATTCTAAGCCCAGTATAGCACCAAATCACAAATAACTCCAGTATTTTTTATATTTAAATATACAACACACAAAAACTAATAAAAGATAAAGGGATGCGAATCAATCATCGCATCCCCTTTTTATAAATAATTTAAAATTTAATTTTCGAAAAAATTAGGTTCCTTTTTCACACAAAAGTATATGAGAAAGAGTTGATTTACGCCATCAACTCTTTTTTGTATTTATAGAAGCTATTGCGAGACACACCACACAATTGCATAACTTCACCATCATCCAAAGAACCACCAAAAGAACGAGAGTGCTTGAGGATAATCGCCTTGGCCTCTTTGCTTTTTTGGGTTTCCACGGTAGTTCCAGTAGTTCTGCCCAATACCGTTCCATTTTCCTTAGCAACCTGCAACCCTTCTTTAACACGAGTTCGCAAAAACGACACTTCTTTTTCAGCCTGTTCAAAAGCTAACTTGATTTGCTCTCTTGCCAAAGCCATAAGGTATTTATTTACGCCTTCGATGATAAAGTCTACATTCGTGCCTGTTTTAGAAATGGTGCTATCCAATGCACACTGATAGACCGAAGTGTTGATATGCGGTTCTTTCAAGAAGACTAAGGCCACTCCTTTTTTGTAAAGTTCTTCGTAGATTTGGAAACCTTCTTCGGAATCTCTACTCATACGACTAACCTCATCAAACACAATGGTGTCACCGCTTTGCACTTTTCTCATCAACTTCATCCACTCAGGTCTATGCATTGATGTTCCAGTAAAAGCTTCTTTGATAATGATGGCCGTCGGATATGCCCGCAGAACATTTTCAATTTGACGAGAAAGGTTCTGGCGTTGTGTGCTGACCCTGCAGTAGGAAAAAATCATCTTAAACCTCCAAAATACAAGTATCAAATTAGACATTCGGACCAAAAGTATTAAACTAATGTGCTTTTAAACACTTTTAGGGTTGTTTCTTTAAAAAACACAGTACCAAATTGAACTTTTGTTTAAGTTGGTAGCGCAAACAGGTATCTCTCCGTTTCTTGTATGGTTGAACAAGCACAATTGCAAAGCCGTCCTTTTGTGCAAATTGTAGATTTTTTGATGTTTTGAAAAAATTTTTGAAAAATCGCCTTTTTTTGCATTTTTGCATTGTATATCACTTTGAAATCGATGAGATGTTTACAAAATTCAAACATTTTTAAAACAAGGAGACAACAAAATGAGCGCAAGAGAAACAAATTTTCATCACACGAGTTCTAACTCAACATACTGGAGAACATTTGATGAATGTATCAAGTTCGCAACAAGAATTCGCGCAAAGGTTTGGCGGTTATGTGAGAAAAAAGATTATTCGTGTTTAGGGATTATGGGTATCAGTGAAAACGACAAAGACCAAGGGTCTGTCCAAGTTGGATATCGAGGATATAAACGGTTTGTGGGTAATAGTAAACAGGTTTACAAAACCAATCCTCACATTCATATGGTAACACTGGCAAACCCAGGAGAGAGTATTTCTCGCCAAATAACATCTTGGTTCACACATAACTCTGGAGGCAAAAACGCATTCCACAACAATTGCAACCACTATTTACCTACGGCCGTCCATTATCTAATGGCGCAAAGTAAGAAATTCCGAACGGTAATGTATAATGTGGACAAACTCCCCAAAGAGGATGTTTACACATTTTGTTGGTTAGTAGAGAAGGAGAATGTTCAAATGGGTGGAGTGAAACCCATCTTCAAAGGGTTGTCCGATGAGATTTTTTACTCTTTAAAAAACAACTTTGATGGTTCTCAAAATGAGGTGTTTACAAATGATTACGATGAAGACACCTTGAAACCCCTTGACATCACTGGGGAAAGCGCTATAAACACACCCTCTGAAACACTACAATGTAATATATGTGCCAACAACTATACTAACTACACTCACTATACAGGTAACACTTGCCACTATCCCCAATTAAGTAATCCCTTCACTATATCATTAAGTAAGTCCGTTCACTCTTGTGATTCCATTCAAACTAACAACACTTCGTGAATACATACTACTAACTAAACTACTGGAGGTAACAAATAATGTTTCTAACTAAACTTTTTCCTGTCAAACTATCTCACATCTGGAATGTGGAGCTAAATGTGGATGATTGTTCGGATGATGAATATTTTAGGAAAATCAAAGAAGTTTATCTTTACATCCAACAATACATAGACAATTGGATATCTCAACATCGCTATTTAGGCTTAAAGACATCTACAACTATCTATGTGGATATTGGCAATTATTACATCTTGGATGATGAGGCGGTTCGATATCAACTCAAGCCTGTTATCCATATTGCTATTACTGAAGAAAACAAGAGTCGTGCTAAAGGATATTTCAATGACTTGTTGAAGAGTAGCTTGCCTTGTTCCGTTACTTCTTATCCTGGGGTAGGCTCCATCCTTAATCACTCCAACAAGAAGATGTTGTTCAACAACACTCTCGTTAGTAAAACTTATAAAATATCAAGAGATTCTAAAGTGCGTATCATTGAGAAAAACAAACCGAAGTCTATGGTCTACAAATCTATAGCTAAGCCAATGTGAACACTCTATTGAAATGGCTTTTTCTCATAATGGTTATGTTGACCGATGCAATCGGTTCTTCATTAACACTTTACAATAATCGTAGGCCATGCCTTGTTTCTCTGAGATTTGCCTGTAGTTCATACCTTGGGCTTTTAGTTGAAGAATTTGATTGTCAAAGTCAACTATATGATTAGTGTTGATGGTTATATCTCTGGTCACTAACTCTGTAGCATCTATCCCCAAGAAAAAACCAAGCAAAGATACTTCAAAAGGATTTACTCTATAACCTGAAAACATCTTTTCTAATTGCCAAGCGTGTCCAAAGCCAAAAGTGTCCATATCTTTATAGAACTCTTGAAAGTCTTGGGATAATAGTTCAATGTATCTCTTTACTCCCCTTGGAGAGATATATTTAGTTCCCATCAATTTGTGATGAAGATATATGGGTGTGGGTATCTTTGATAAAGTATCTACTTGCATCACCTCGATAATATAGTCACTAAATGCTCGTTCTTGGTCATTTAGGCTTATTACGATGGGAGTGGTGTCTACACACTCCTCGGCAGTAATAAGTGCTGGTGGAGCATTAGAAAGCAAGGATATAGAGGATTTTAGTAAATGGCACTTATGTCTATGACAAATGGAAAGCTCTGGAATTTGATGAGAACGATGCCAATAAGTTTCTTGTAACTTCTCTCTATCTTCAAGAACACACAATGGGCAATATTTTAGCGAAAATCCTTTTCTCTCTCTATGCATAGGCAATACATTCACTAAGCTTTTCAAATCCATATTGTAAGCAATGTCTCGAGCCCTAACTTGCTTGTCTGGAGTGAGAAAAGCGCTATAGTAGTTTAGCATTGTATGGTTAGATATAAAAGTTTCGATGCCATCAATTTGATGAATCACATTAGGGGTGAGAGCGTTGCAAAATTCCATATTGGGTTTTACATTAGGATTTGCAAAAAGGTCTTCTGCGACACTTCGATAATGAACATAGCCACTTCTAACAAAGTATCTGCTCCATACACTATAAGCCAACTCATCTTCGTAAGGAGCGGGCAAAACTAACATAGAGCAACAACCTCCACAATGATATGTTGTTTTAAATATTCAATAGGCTTTTCACTTGCTTTAGCATCTATTGCAAAAGTAGAAAAGGGACAAAACACAGCCTCTCTTTTAATGGAGATGAATTCTTTTGTATGAGAAGACTTTTTAGTCGTCAAAACTTTTCCGTTTTCATTGTATAAGTAATTGTGAAGCATCTGGAATCTTTGTTTGTAAGCCATTTCTAAAGTAGTCACATCAACCCTCTCTAAATCACTCAAAATAGCAATTTCTTGTGCTGCGTGGAGTAACCCCACCACGATGGCCACAATGCCCTTAGAGTGCAAATACAACCATTCTACAAGGTGAGGAGTGAGCGCTGTGCGATGTCTGGTGTATTGGTATGTAAATAGTTCTTCACACAAGCTAATGAAGTTATCATCAAAGTCCATTTTAGAACACTCTAACCCCACTGAACGACGAGCTAAATGAAATGCTGATTCAAAGAACTTTTTACTTTCTGGCGTACCAACAAACACAAGAGAGATACCTGAGTTGTTGATAAGTTGGACTAATCCACTTGCTAATGTTTTCCCATTCTTAGCGAGTAAGTTTTGGGCTTCATCAACCACTAATACACCAATGTGATTTAGGCACACTTGAGCCACCAAGCCAATGAGCAAATCTACCGTTGCACCAGTGCGAGTAGCATCTCGATAATAATGAGTCTCCAAAGCACTATCCACAAGTCTAATCACTTCTAATAGCAATCCTTTTAAAGATGCATCACAAGGTGTTTGAACCACTAAAAAGGGGATAACACAAGCATCTTGCACTCCATTAGTTATGACACTTATTGCTCTACTAATGGAGGAAGATTTTCCAACACCACTGGCTCCAATAATAGTGAAGGAGTCTCCCCCACCAATGATTCCGTCACATCTCACTTTGCTATGATTAAGATAGCCTTGTTGGATAGTCTTTTTGTTTCTCTTCTTTTTCATTGCTCTAACATATGCAAGGTAGAGCTTAGTATAGATTTCACAAGTCATCGAAGTAGGATGGAAAGCATCATACAAGTCGTTGAGTGCTAACAATCTCTCTTCACTTGTAGCATATCGAATACTCTCATCATAGAGAGGTTTGACTCTCAAAGCATCCAACAACTTATCACCTGCTAACAAGGGCGTAATGTTTTCCATTTCAAATCATCCTTCAATGCGTTTTTTAATTCTCTCTTTTCGTCTCGTTGCACGAACATTTGAAGCATCAACTCCTTGTCTTTTAGGATGGACATTGGCGATAGCTTCAATATCTTTGACTAAAGCAATTCTTGCCTGCATACATTCTTCTTCAAAAGTTTTAGTGAAAGCCTTCTCTTCGTGCACTTGTTCCTTAGCTTCTTGAAAAGAGATATTATCAAAGCGTTTATCTATTAATGCAAACTTTGTGTATTCACCATTCTCATAAAGCCAAATATGAGAGGTTTGATTGGGGTCGTAAGCAACTACACAGTCTCCCCCAACTAAGAATCTCTCTGTAAAACCATTAGCAACATATCTAAGGTTCTTGAACACTAACCCTCTTCTTGTGAAAGTGCCGTTCCCTCGAGGGAACATCGTGAGAGTTAGTTGTTCTTTAGACACTTCAATTAAGTTTGCGCCAGGGTGCTTAAGAGAATAATTCCATATCTCATTTGAAAAAGGTTTTACACCATCACTAAAAAGCTCTTGAGAATATTGTTTAGCATCAAGCACTCTCTTCGTGTTGTAATAGAGAATACATTTTACAAGGATGGTTTCTAACTCATTAAGCGTTAAGCAAGCGTTTTGTCGATAGTCTTGAACTCCTCTCTCTTGAAAGTTAGGCTCAACCACACCATATGCTTTTAAATGGGGTTTAAACAAGTTTTGAATGACATTGAAGAATTGTTCTACCCTACTCTTCAAGTCTGGTCTAAAGGGTGGAAGATTGATAATACTGACACCTAAATCTGCAAGTTGTTCAAAGTTGCAAGAAGTGTATTCTCTACCTTTGTCGGTAACTAAAATGGCTGGGAGCTTATCACAATTCCATTCATCTTTTTCAATGCAAATGCCAAGTGATTTGCAATGCTCTACTTTGTCACAAATGATATTCTCCATAAGGGATTTGAGACTATAGACACCACCCTCCCAAGTGAGAGCATATCCACAACATAAACTCGTATATGCGTCAATACAAGTGGTAAGAATGGGTCTTCCAACCAACTGGCCTGCATCATTGACTAAATAAATATCCAAGATAGTTGAATCAAGCATTCCTGTTCCAATGGAGGGGGCAAACTCTTGAACACCATCACCCAAGAGAGGTCGATGGTTTCTTTGATAATCACTTAGTCCATCGCGAGAGATATAGAGTGATTGTAACTTCTTAGTTTTGTTGAAGAAATAGCGATAACGATGGAAGGGTGGATAACCCTCTCTTAATTGTCCATTAGGGGTTGTATAACACTCTTTTAGCATAAGAGTGTAAGAACCAATAAGTGTGTGTTTTAAGGGCGAATAGTAGTATCTATTGAGCGCCCAACGAAAGTTCTTTTCATCATTGCTAAGAGGTCTTTTAGAGATATTTTTCAAGGGCACTAACCGACCAATATCTTGATAGGCTAAATAAAGACAAAGGTACTTGCGAACAGTTTGCTTTGTGACATTTTCTTTGTCTGCGATTTTAGCAATCAAGTGAGTTCTCATATAGTCATCGGAGACAAAAGGTAAAATAGGTGCAATCATTGTATATCTCTTGTGAGCTAAGCTCTTTTGCTCTTGAGAAAGCAAATCATATTGGGGTGTGTTGTATGCATTATCTCCTGACACAATCTCTTCTAACTCAAGAGTTTTAGGAATCCATTTAGGCATTGTTAAAGACTCACAATCAACGACTAACATCTTATTATTGGAGATGGCTAACACACGATGAATATGGTGGTTGCAAACCACCAAATCAAGTTCGTTCATTAACCACAACACCCCAATCTACAATTCCCCTTTTGTGCCAATAGATATGCGAAGCATCAAGCAATCTAATGGTTCGAGGTTTTAACAATTTATCTTGTGTCACACACTCTCTCACGGCATAATCACCATCATTTTTGACAATAAGAAAGTCCGTGGTAAAAGCACCTTCCATATCTAATCCTGTGAGAGGAACATTACATTCAAAAGATACTATGGATTCATCTTCATCAAGCTTCTTGGCATAAGCAAATTGCACATCACTATAAGCTCGACAAACCTGCTCACATTTATTGAATTTATGTTTGATAACTCGAACATTACTCTTTTGATTGCGCATAAAAATCTCCCTAAATTTGCTAAAAATCGACTAAAAGCGAAGAAAAATCCCTAAAAACAAATCACTTTTATCATTTTTAGGGGCATTTTTAGAAAAATAGCGACTAAATCTATCAGTTTTAGAAAAAATGGACACTAAAAAAGTATTTTTAGAAAAACACTATGTTAAAAGACAATCCCAAATATCCTAAAAAAGACAATACTTAGTATTCTCTCAATAACACATAAATCACTGTAAATGTTCTATACAAAAAGCAACTATATTTTAGCCAATAGGATAATCAACTCAAATGCTAATAAAGCCAGTAATATCAAGGGCTCCCATACAGCCTGTGGGCACCATTGAGTGGGAATAATTGGGCATAAAAAAAGCGCCCTTGTGATTGCTCACAAAGGCGACTTTTATATATGTCACAGGCTACGCAAATTTGTCTTTTTTAGACTATTGGCGTTTGTTTGTTGACAATTCAATTATTCCCACTCAATGGTGCCCACCGGCTTCGGGGTCAGGTCCATCAGCACGCGGTTGATGCCCTCCACCTCGCTGGTGATGCGGCCAACGATCTTATGCAATACGGGATAGGGGATCTCCTCGACGGTGGCGCTCATAGCGTCGGTGGTGTTGACCGCGCGGATGATGGCCGGCCAGCCCTCGTAGCGGCTCTCATCCTTGACGCCCACAGACTTGATGTCCGGGATCACCACGAAATACTGCCACACCTTCTCCGCCAGACCGCAAACGTCAAACTCCTCACGCAGGATGGCATCCGCCTCACGCAGGGCGTGGAGACGATCCCGGGTGATGGCACCCAGGCAACGCACGCCCAGACCGGGGCCGGGGAACGGCTGACGGTAGACCATGGCGTGGGGCAGACCCAAAGCCTCGCCCACGACGCGCACCTCGTCCTTAAACAGCAGCTTAATCGGCTCCACCAGCTCAAACTGCAGGTCCTCCGGCAGACCGCCCACGTTGTGGTGGGACTTGACCGCCTTTTTACCCTCGGCCGCCTTGATGGACTCCAGAATGTCGGGGTAGATGGTGCCCTGTGCCAGATAGGTGATGTCCTCCAGCTTGCGGGCCTCATCGGCAAACACCTCGATGAACTCCTTGCCGATGATCTTGCGCTTACTCTCGGGGTCAGCCACGCCGGCCAGCAGATTCAGGAAGCGGTCGGTGGCGTCCACGTAGATCAGGTTGGCGTCCAGCTCGTCCTGGAACACCTTGATGACGTTCTCGGACTCGTCCTTACGCATCAGGCCGTGGTTCACGTGTACGCAGACCAGCTGCTTGCCGATGGCCTTGACCAACAGAGCGGCCACCACAGAGGAATCCACACCGCCGGACAGGGCTAGCAGCACCTTTTTATCGCCTACCTGAGCGCGGATGGCCTCCACCTGAGCGTCGATGAACTGGTTGGCCAAATCAAAATTGACGATGCGCTCCATTTCTTCGGGGCGGATGTTAGCGTTGAAATCGATCATTAATGGTCCCTCCCTTTTATCAGTTGGTATAGTTATCAAAATAGCCCTGCACCAGCACGACGGGGGTGCCCTTGTCGCCGGAGCCGGAGGTCAGGTCGCACAGCGAGCCGATCAGATCGGTCAGCTGGCGGGGGGTGGTGCCCTGAGAGGCCATATTACCCACCAGATTCTCGTTCTTCTGACGGATGCTGTCCGAGATGGCCTGCTTCAGTTCTTCGCCGGACAAATCCTTAAAGTCGTTGTCCGCCAGATATTTCAATTTCAGCTCGTTGGGGGTGCCAACCAGACCGTCGGTATAGGCCGGGGAGACCACCGGGTCGGCCAGCTCCCAGATCTTGCCCTGGGGATCCTTAAAGGCACCGTCGCCATAGACCATCACCTCCACGTGCTTGCCGGTGGCGTCCATAATGCGCTTCTGGATATCCAGCACCAGGGGCTTGCACTCCTGAGGGAACAGTTTAACGGTGTCCTCGGTGGACTTGTTGGAACCCAGCAGACCGTAGGCAACGTTAAAGCCGCTGCCGTTCACCGAAGAGGTGAGAATATCGTCCAGACCGCACACCACCTTGGCCCCGGCGGCCTTGAGGATCCGCTTGGTGCGGGCACGGGTGTGAATGTCGCAGGTCAAGATGCAGTCGGCATAATCCAGAATGGCCCGGGGCTGGTTGGCGAAGAGGATCTCCACCTCGGCACCGGCCTCACGGATCAGGTCGCCGTAATACTGGACGTAGTCCACGCCGGTAAACTCGTGCACATTCTCGCCGAACAGCTCTCGGTATTTCTCCAGAGTCAGCACGTCGGAATAGGGGTTGATGCCGGCCTCGTCCAGCTGATCGTAGGTCAGCAGATGGTTGCCCACCTCGTCGGAGGGATAGCTGAGCATCAGCACCACCTTTTTGGCACCCATAGCGATGCCCTTCAGGCAGATGGCAAAGCGGTTACGGGACAGGATGGGGAACATCACACCGATGGTGTCGCCGCCCAGCTTCTGCCGTACGTCCTCGGCAATCGCCTCGACGGAGGCGTAATTGCCCTGAGCGCGGGCTACGATGGACTCGGTGATGGAAATCACATCCCGGTCGCGAAGAGAGAAGCCCTCGCTCTCGGCGGCGGCCAAAACGCTGTCCGCTACGATAGCGGCCAGGTCATCGCCCTGGCGGATGATGGGGCAACGGATACCGCGGGATACGGTACCAACCAAACGCGTTGAATCTGCCATAAAGTATCGTCCTTTCGCTCGGCGGTAACGCGGCTTTTCCCTCCGCGCACACGCCATATAAAATTGCAAATTACTACCGATATATCATACTCTTATTGTGCGCTTATGTCAATATTTTGACGCGGATTTTTTGAATAATAGACGGAATTTTTTTGCCAAAAAACAGCAATTTTTTCACGCAAAAAGCCGTTTTTTCTTTCTTTTTTTTCGCGCAGAATTTTTATGAGAAAAATACTGGACAAATGAGGAAAAGTAGGTTATAATAACAAAGATTACTGTCCGGTTGTGTTCCGGGCATTCCTTAAGGAGGAACACCATTATGAAAAACACCATTCGCATTCTGAGCGCTGTGCTGGTGCTGTCTATGCTGCTGACCGGCTGCTCTCTGTGGAAGCCCGTAGTTTCTTCCACCCCCGACGTGGCCGCCACCTACGGCGACGGTCAGACCATCGCCACCGGTGAGTATCTGGCGTATCTGTACAACGCCATCAACGATACCATGTCCACCATGTATCAGGCCGGCAAGGACGCCACCACCGAGAAGTACACCCTGGGTGACAAGAAGGACCTGACCTTCGACGAGTACATCCCGCTGCTGGTGGAGCAGAACATCAAAAAGCAGATCGTCCTGGACAAGCTGATCAAGGACAACGGCATCAAGTTTGAGACCGAGGAGGATTTCAAGTCCTTCACCGGTCTGCACGATACCTATCACAGCCTGGAGGAGGCCCGCAAGGACTATGAGCCCGGCTGGATCCTGTCCCTGGGCATCAGCGATGCCAGCTACACCGCCGTGGAGGATAAGCTGGTGCTGAACGAGGATACCGCCTTCTTCGGCCTGTACGGCAAGGGCGGCGCCGAGGAGATCGAGGACAAGGTGCTGCGCGAGTATTACGGCAAAAACTACATCTCCTACAAGGTCATCGCCATCAGCCTGGATCTGACCGACGAGGAAAAGGCCGCGGCGGCGCTGACCAGCGAAGAGAGCAAGGGCCTGACCGACAAAGAGAAGAAAGAGGCCGAAGAGAAGAAGCTGAAAGAGGCCGAAGCCAAGAAGCTGAAAGAGTCCAAGGAGAAGCTGGAAGGCTATCTGAAGATCGTCAAGAAGGAAAACTTTGAGAAGGCGATGGACCAGTACCGCAAAGATCTGCTGAAGGAGCAGGAGGAAGAAGCCGAGGCCAACAAGACCCCCACCGAGGAAGAGGAGTTTGAGCCCTCTACGGACAAGGATAACCGCGTCAACGCCCACCGCGACGACGAAGAGGATAGCCTGGAAAAAGAGCTGGACAAGATGAAGAACGGCGAGGTTAAGCTGATCGAGAAGCTGGTGTATGCCGAGGCTCCCTACGCCGTCGTACTGCAGAAGCTGGACATCAACGAGCCCAAGACCGTGTTCGACGATTTCTATGAGGCCATTCTGAAGAACGTCCAGAACGAGGCCTTCCAGAAGATGCTGGATAAGATGATCCAGGACGTCAAGATCGAGTTCAACCAGGAGGTTCTGGACACCTGCACCGTCGCTCAGATGATGGAGGATATGGAGAAAGCCTCCGCTCAGTAATCTTTACAAAAGCAAACAGCACCGTCCCACGTTGGTGGGGCGGTGCTGTTTTTTTACTCAACTGGTATAATCCTCCAGCAGCACCGATAGTTGCGCCTCGTTATAGGCGGGAACCCCTTGTGCGATCTGCCGGCGCAGATCCTCCGGCAGGGTGCTGACCGCCACGTCAAACACCTGGGTGGGGGTCATCTGCGTCCCCTCAAACACCGCCACCTGACCCTCCCACACCCCGATGGTGTATCGGGGCGGTGCCGGCTCCCGGGTGGGCTCCGGTAGCACAAACCGCACCACCACAAACAGCAGCACCGCCACCACCACCGCCGATACCAGCACCGCCCATAGCAACGGCCGCCACACCTGTTGCATACCCTGGCCACTCCTTTCGCCAACTTGTTTTTCTCTAAGAGTGTACCCGTTTTCACCCGGAATATGGGGGGCGGAAGCGGTTTTATCCTGTTTTTTCATAAAAAAGCAGAAATTTACGGGTTTTTTCTGCATTTTAGGTTTGACTTTTTGCCAATTTTGCAATACTATTAGAGTGCGTATATATTTATTAAAAATCCTTTCATTACATTCAACCGCTTATCCTCATCGGAGCGGGGCTGTGGCCCGCCGACAGAAAGGAGTTGTTCTGATGAGTTTCCAAAACCATTCTGACAAAAACGTTCCCCTGAACCCCAACAGAAGTGCCCATAAGAAAGCGAGCCAAAAGCCGCGCAAGGAGAAAGCCCCCCGCGAGAAGGCCGAAAAGGTCAAGTCCGGTATGCCTCTGTGGGTGCGCATCCTCATCATCTGTATGCTGGTGCTGTTCCTGTTTGTGATTTTGGCGGTGACCGCCGCCATCGGCTATTTCAAATTCCTGGAGGCTTCTTTTGACGCAGAGGAGGCCATCCAAAACGGCGACATTCCCATCCTGGGCAAATTCTCAATGGATACCCGCTCCACCATCTACGTCAAGGACGCCAACGGCGAATGGGTGCTCCACCGAGAGCTATCCGGCGGTAACGCCATGTGGGTGGATCTGGACGAGATACCCAAGTATATGAAGGACGCCGTGGTCGCCATCGAGGACGAGCGTTTCTACGAACACGAGGGCGTGGACTGGAAGCGTACCACCGGTGCGATGATCAACCTGGTGCTCAACCGCACCTTTAAGCTGGGCTCCACCGAATACGGCGGCTCCACCATCACCCAGCAGCTCATCAAGGTGACCACCCAGAACAACGACCACAGCGTCTCCCGTAAGCTCAACGAGATCCTGGCCGCCTCGGCTATGGAGTCCCAAGTGTATTCCAAAGACCAGATTCTGGAGGGCTATCTCAACAACGTGCCGCTCACCGGCGATCTGGTGGGCGTGGGCATCGGTGCCCGCTCCTATTTCGATAAAGACCTGCAAGACCTGACCCTGGCGGAATGCGCGGTGCTGGCCAGCATCACCAACAACCCCAGCGTTTACGACCCCTTTGAGCACCCGGAAAACGTCCGTCAGCGCCAACAGCTGGTGCTGGCCAAGATGTACGAGTGCAACTTTATTAACAAGGATGAATACCTCAACGCGCTGAACCAGGAGCTGGTGTATCAACACAGCTCCGCCAAGGTAGAGGTGATGGACTACTACGACGACCTGGTGGTAGAGGACGTCATCAACGCGCTCATCACCCGCAAGGGGATGAGCAAATCCGAGGCCACCAATATGGTGTATTACGGCGGTCTGACCATCTACTCGGCCGAGGACGTTGACCTGCAGGCAGACGTAGAGGCGATCTTCGCCGACGAGGATAACTATCCCGACCACATCAAGGGGGACGAGGAAGATCCCCAGGCCTGCTTCTTTGCCACCGACTATACCGGTCGGGTGATGGTCACCATCGGTGGCCGGGGCGAAAAGACCGAGAACCGCGTGCTCAACCGGTCCACCCAGTCCAAGCGTTCTCCCGGCTCCTCTATGAAGCCGATCGCCTCTTACGGCCCCGCCATCGCAGACAACAAGGTACACTATTCCTCGATGGTGAAGGACGCCCCCATCAAGCTGCCTAACGGTAAAAAGTGGCCCTACAACTACGACCGCAGGTACTCCAATAAAGATACCCTGCTGGGTGTGGCGCTGCAGAAATCTCTCAACACCGTGGCAGCCCGCCTGATCAACGAAAAGCAGTATCTGAACGGTCCCCAGCGCAGTTACGAATACCTTACGAAAGAGTTTGGTCTGACCACTCTGGTCGAACGCGAGCAACGCGGCGACCAGGTATTCTCGGATATCGACCTATCTCCCCTGGCGTTGGGTGCGTTGACCGACGGTGTCACGGCCCGAGAAATGACCACCGCCTACGGTGTGTTTGGCAGCGGCGGTTACCGCAACGAGCCCTATACCTTCTATAAGATCACCCAGGGTGTGGGTGACGATGCCGTAACGGTGCTCACCGGCGGTCAGAACTCCACCCCGGCGGAAAAAATGGACGCCCAGTCCTCCTACGTAATGGTCAGCCTGATGCGCCGCGTCATTGAGCAGGGCACCGGTTGGAACGGCGTGGGTCAGAACTGGAAGGGCTGGCAGGTATACGGTAAGACCGGTACCTCCGACAACCAGCAGGACGTGTATTTTGCCGGCGGCACCGCCTATTACTGTGCCTCCTCCTGGTTTGGCTACGACAACAACCAACGCCTGGCCAGCTCCCAGACCGGCTATGCCAAGAGCCTGTGGAACCTGGCGATGAAACGCCTGCACCAGGGGCTGAAAGCCAAAGACTTTGAGAAGCCGGAGGGCGTAGAGGTGCTGAAGTACTGCACCGCCACCGGTAAACTGGCTACCTCCAGCTGTAAAAAGACCGACAAGGGTGTCTACAAGAGTGACTTCAAGCCGGGCACGTGTGACAAGTGCGGTAAATCCACCGGCACCACCCCCTCCACCGGCACCACCCCCTCTACCGGCAGTACCACCGCCTCCAGCACGACGGACAGCACCGTCTCCTCCGGTACCGCCGGGTCTACCAGCGCCTCCGGCGCTTCCGGCAGCGAAGCCGGCACCACCGGCACCACCGCACTGCCTCCGGCTCCTGCGGCGGTCAATGAGGACGAAAACTAAACGACCCAAACAGAAAAGGAACACCATTATGATTTCTATTGCTATTCTAGGCCACGGTGTGGTGGGATCCGGCGTTGCCGAGGTGCTGCTGCACAACGAAAAGGGCATCACCGCCAAGGCCGGTGACAAGATCCGGGTCACCCGGATCTTGGATCTGCGCTCCTTCCCCGATCTGCCCTATGCCGATCTTTTTACCACCAACTTTGACGACATCCTGAACGATCCGGACATCCGCATCGTGGTGGAGACCATGGGCGGTCTGCACCCGGCCTACGACTTTGTCAAAGCCAGCCTGCTGGCCGGCAAGAGCGTGGTCACCTCCAACAAGGAGCTGGTGGCCGCCAAGGGCGATGAGCTGCTGGCCATCGCCAAAGAGAACAACCTGAACTTTCTCTTCGAGGCCAGCGTGGGCGGCGGTATCCCGATCCTCCGTCCCATGGATCAGTGTCTGGCCGCCAACGAGGTGTTTGAGGTGGCGGGTATCCTCAACGGTACCACCAACTTTATGCTGACCAAGATGATCCGGGAGGGAATGTCCTTTGACGGTGCCCTGGCTCTGGCTCAGAAGCTGGGCTACGCCGAGCGGGACCCCTCTGCTGACGTAGAGGGGCACGATGCCTGCCGTAAGATCTGCATTCTGGCCTCTCTGGCCTTCGGCAAACACGTGTTGCCGGAGGAGGTACATACCGAGGGCATCACCAACCTCACCGAGCAGGACGTGGCCTATGCCGCCGCCTGCGGCGGTGTCATCAAGCTGGTGGGACGCGCCACCCGCACCGAGGACGGACACCTGTTCTGCTACGTGGCCCCCATGATCCTGCCGAGGGACAACCTGCTGGCGGATGTGAACGACGTATTCAACGCCATTATGGTGCGGGGCGACAGCGTGGGCGACGTGGTGTTTGTGGGACGCGGCGCCGGCAAGCTGCCCACCGCCAGCGCGGTGGTGGCCGACGTCATCGACGAGGTCAAACACCTGAAGGCCCGCAAGTACCTGTTCTGGGGTCCGGGCGAAAAGGGACACGTTCGCGACCATCGCCTGGCTCCCACCCGGCTGCTGCTCTGCTTCTCCTGCGAAGAGGATGCCGGCGCGCTGGTGCAGATCGGCCGAATGTTCGGCGACGTGCGCATGATCAGCATCCCGGACGCCCCGGACAACGAGGTGGCGTTTGTCACCCCCTGTATGCCGGAGTATCTGCTGGAAGAGAAGATCGCCACCTTTACCGGCATGACCCTCACCCGCCGTCTGCGGATGTACTGATTCTGTTTATAATCGGAACACCAATCCGTTTATTATTTTAATTCACCAAAGGGGTGCAAAACTATGTTAGTCGTACAAAAATTCGGAGGCAGCTCGGTGGCGGATGCCCAGCGCGTGATGCGCGTGGCCGGCATCATCACCGATACCTACAAACAGGGCAACGACGTGGTGGTGGTGGTATCCGCTCAGGGCGATACCACCGACGACCTGATCGAAAAAGCCCGCGAGATCAATCCCCGGGCCAGCAAGCGCGAAATGGATATGCTGATGTCCGCCGGTGAGCAGATCTCCATCTCTCTGCTGGCTATGGCCATCGACGCCTTAGGCGTTCCCGCCATCTCCCTGCTGGGCTGGCAGGCCGGCTTTGAGACCAACTCAAAATACAGCGCCGCCCGCATTAAGCGGGTCAACCCGGAGCGTATCCGGGCCGAGCTGGATAAGAACCGCATCGTCATCGTGGCCGGCTTCCAGGGGCTCAATCGCTACGACGACATCACCACCCTGGGACGGGGCGGCTCCGACACCAGTGCGGTGGCCATCGCCGCCGCCATGCGCGCCGATCTGTGCCAGATCTATACCGACGTAGAGGGCGTCTATACCGCCGATCCCCGCAAGATCCCCGGTGCCCGTAAACTGGACGAGATCACCTATAACGAGATGCTGGAGCTGGCTACCTCCGGCGCCCAGGTGCTGAACAACCGCTCGGTAGAAATGGCCAAAAAATACAACGTCGAACTGGAGGTCCTGTCCAGCATTACCCGCGCGGCAGGCACCAAGGTCAAGGAGGTTACCAAAATGGAGAAAATGCTGATTAAAGGTGTTGCAAAAGACGACAGTGTGGCCCGTGTGGCTCTGGTGGGTGTGCCGGACAACCCCGGTATCGCCTTTAAGGTCTTCTCTCGCGTGGCGAAGGCACACATCTGTGTAGACAACATTCTGCAGTCCGTAGGTCGCGACGGCACCAAGGACATCGCCTTCACCGTCCCCGCCGCCGATGCGGATGCCGCCGTGGAGTCTCTGCGCGACTACTGCGAAATGGTGGGTGCCCAGAACCTGCTGGTGGAGAAGGACGTGGCGAAGATCTCCATCGTGGGCGCCGGTATGGAGACCCACGAGAACGTGGCTGCCGGTATGTTTGAGGCGCTGGCGGATGCCGGCATCAACATCCAGATGATCTCCTCCAGCGAGATCCGCGTGTCCGTCCTGGTGGATAAGAAGGACGCTGACCGGGCCGTGGAGGCGGTACACCGCCATTTCTTCGGCGCGTAATTTTTCAAAACCCAAAAGCCGGGCAAAGTCTTTGACTTTGCCCGGCTTTTTTTGTATATTTTGCGCCTTTCTCCGCATAGTAACACCGGATGCCCATAGAAATCAGTAAGGAGTATGAACCATGAAGCGATTTTTCTTAGTTCTTCTGTGCGTGTTTCTGCTGGCGGGTCTGGTGGCCTGCGGTGAGGAGGAAACCCCCGCCGGAGATGGTGATCGAGCCGACCGAAAGCTTGGGGTGAGTGCGGTGGTCACCACCATGATGGACGGAGTACACCGCACCCGGGTCAAGGGGACGGTGGCGGCGGTGGTGCTGGACGCCGACGGCAAGATCCTGGACTGTAAGCTGGACGAGGTAACCTTCACCGCCACCCTACAGGAGGGGGTACACACCCCGGTGGCAGACCTGTCCACCAAGGAGGAGTTGGGTGACCTGTACCGCCCCACCGAGGAGGACCTGGGCGGCGAGGAAGGCTCCACCGCCCCCTGGCACGAGCAGGCAGAGAAATTCTGCGACTACGTGGAGGGGAAAACCGGAGCCCAGGTGGGGGCGATTGCCGCCACCGACGGCAGAACCGAGCAGATCCCCGGCTGTGACCTGACGGTCACCGACTTCATCACCGCCGTGGTGGAGGCCGCCAACCGGGCCAAGCCCTTTCCGGTAGGGCGGGAGGACGATCTGGAGCTGGCGCTCACCGCCTATCACGAGCCAAACAACAACGCCAAAAAGATCAACTATGCCCTGGATCTGGCGGCGGTAACGCTGGACGAACAGCACCGCATCACCGGCTGTGTCACCGACCAGGCGGAAATCCGCCTCACCGTCGAGGAGGACGCCTTCACCACCCTGTCCGGTCTGGTCAAGACCAAGCGGCAGTTGGGGGACGGCTATGGCATGAAGACCGCCTCCCCCATCGGGAAAGAATGGTATCAGCAGGCGGATGCCTTTGATGCCTACGCCGTGGGGAAAACCGCCCAGGCTCTGGCCGGTCTGTCCCTCAACGAGGGTAAGACCGACGCTGTCTCCGGGTGTACCATCACGGTGAAAGAGATGCTGAAAAACCTCATCAAAGCCGCCCGTCAGGACTAACCCTGTCCAACACCGTCCCGCTACCATAAGCCAGCGGGACGGTGTTCCATTTTATCCCACGGGAAAGATTGTTAAAACTTGAACGATGGTTGACACCCGCCACCATATAAGGTAGTATATATAATGAAGTATTTTGCGCTTAGCATATTTCTTGTTTGGCAAAATAATAAGTTAAAGAAAGGTGAATGAGCATGGCATTTTCCCTTCATGGGGTTCACGTACCCCACAGAAAACATACACGACACGTTCCGGTGCTGCGTATGGAGCTCCCCGACCGGGTGATCCTCCCGATGGCGCAGCACATCGGCAAGCCTGCCACCCCCATCGTCAAGGTGGGCGACCAGGTCAAGGTGGGCCAAAAGATCGGCGAGATGAGCGGGTATATCTCCTCCCCCATCCACGCCAGCGTCTCCGGCAAGGTGAGCAAGATCATCGACCACCGGCAACACGACGGTTCCACCGTTCCGGCGGTGGTGATCGACTCCGACGGGTTGATGACGGTGGATGAGTCCATCGCCCCGCCCGTGGTGAACAACCGCGAGGACCTGATTGCCGCCATCAAAGAAGCGGGCATCGTGGGTCTGGGCGGCGCCGGCTTCCCCACCTACGTAAAATTCGACGTGGACCCGGAGCGCATCGACTACCTTATCCTCAACGGCGCCGAGTGCGAGCCCTACGTCACCAGCGACACCATCACCATGATCAGCCGCGGCGACGATATGGCCACCGCCCTCAAGGCGTTGGCACAGCATCTGGGCATCCGCAAGGCCATCATCGGCATCGAGAACAACAAGCCCACCGCCATCTCCAAGATGAGAGAGTTGGCCGCCTCCCTGACCGACTGCGACCTGCAGGTGAAACCCCTGCCCTCCGTCTATCCCCAGGGTGGCGAAAAGGTGCTGATCTATCACACCACCGGTCGGACGGTACCGATGGGCAAATTGCCCATCGACGTGGGCTGTGTGGTGGTAAACGTCACCACCCTGGCCGCCATCGGCGCCTATCTCACCACCGGTATGCCGCTGGTGGAGAAGTGCGTCACCGTAGACGGCGGCTGCGTGACCAAGCCCCAGAACGTCATCGTTCCGGTGGGCACCCCCCTCTCCAATCTGTTTGAGGCCAGCGGCGGTCTGAAGCACGAGGCAGAAAAACTCATCTACGGCGGCCCCATGATGGGCATCACCGTCCCGGACGCCTCGGTGCCGGTGCTCAAGAGCACCAACGCCATTATGGCACTGACCCGCAAAGAGGCTAAGCTGCCCAAGACCACCGCCTGCATCCGGTGCGGGGCCTGCACCAACAGCTGTCCCTTTGGTCTGGCTCCCGCCGCCATCTCCAAGGCTTACGACAACCGGGACGCCGCCCAGCTGGAGGCGTTGGCGGTGAACGCCTGTATGGAATGCGGTTGCTGCAGTTTCGTCTGCCCCGCCAACCGCCCCCTGGTCCAGAAGAATAAGCTGGGCAAGGTGCTGCTGCGGGAAGAGAAAGCAAAGGAGGCAAAGAAAAAATGAGCAAGCTGCATAAAATTGCCGTTTCGCCCCATATTCACAGCGGTCAGTCCACCTCCGGTATTATGCGGGACGTGCTGATTGCCCTGCTGCCTGCCACCGTGGCCGGCGTGGTGCTGTTCGGTGCCCGAGCCGCTCTGGTGCTGGCGGTGTGCGTCGCCGCCTGCGTGGGCTTTGAGGCTCTGTTTAATTGGATAGCTAAAAAAGACCAGACGGTGGGAGATCTGTCCGCCGCCGTCACCGGCCTGCTGTTGGGTCTCAACCTGCCGGTCAATATCCCGCTGTGGCAATGCGTGATCGGCTCCCTCTTCGCCATCGTGGTGGTGAAGTGCCTGTTTGGCGGTATCGGTTGCAACCTGGTCAACCCCGCCATCACCGCCCGTGTGTTTATGCTGGTGGCCTTTGACACCACCATGTCCGGTGTCGCCAACTATCCCACCCCTGCCGGGGTGGACGCCATCGCCGGTGCCACCCCTCTGGCGGATAAGGCGCCGGTACGCCCCCTGCTGGACCTGCTGTTCGGCAAGCACGGCGGCTGTATCGGTGAGGTGTGCGCGCTGGCTCTGCTGGCCGGCGGCGTATATCTGGTGGCCCGCCGGGTGATCACCTGGCAGGTGCCGGTGACCTTTGTGGGTACCGTCTTTGTCTTCTCTCTGCTGATGGAGGGCTTTGACCCTGTTGCCGCCACCGCCGCCATTCTGTCCGGCGGTCTGCTCATCGGTGCCATCTTTATGGCCACCGACTACGTCACCTCTCCCCCCACCCCCTGGGGCAAGGTGGTCTTCGGCATCGGGTGCGGTGCCATCACCTGCCTGATCCGGTATTTTGGCTCTCTCCCCGAGGGCGTATCCTATGCCATCCTGTTTATGAACATCCTGAACCCCTATATTGGCAAGTGGACCAAACATAAGGTGTTTGGTACGGGAGGTGCTCATTGATGAAAAAGCATATCAAAAGCGTGATATCCCTGGTGGTGATCGTGGCGGCTATGAGCCTGCTGCTGGCGGTGACCAACTCCATCACCAAGCCCATCATCGACGCCAACAAAGCAGCCGCCGGTAACGCGGCGCTGCAAGCGGCTCTGCCGGACAGCACCGGCTTTGAAGAGGTAAAGATGGAAGGCCACGACCTGCCCAAGACGGTGCAGAAGGTGTATCGCGAAACCTCCGGCAAAGGGTTCGTGGTAGAACTGCAAACCTCCGGTAACTACGCCGCCTTTACCATCACCTGCGGTATTGCAGACGGCAAGATCGTCAGCGCCAACTATACCGAAACCAACGCTACCTATGAAACCGCAAAAACCTATTATAAGAACTTTATCGGCAAGGACCTGGCGGGGGTGGACGGCGTGGACGTGATCGCCGGCACCACCAACGCCACCACCGCCTATAAACAGGCCATGAAGGACGCCCTCAACGCCGTCACCATCCTCAGCGGCGGCACCGCCGACACCCGCACCGAAGAGGAGATCTTTGCGGATAATCTGAAGGCGGCTCTGCCGGAGGCCGACGCGCTCCACCGTTGGGTCGCTCTGAAAAAGGACTCCGCTGTCACCGCCTTTGACCAGGTCTATCGGGCCGAGAACGGCGCCGGCGTGGTGTGTGTCCTCGATAAGACGTTTATCGGCGTGGACAACACCGGCAAGGTGCTCACCGAGGGCGTGCCCGCCAACCTGTCCGAAAAGGCGGTCAGCATCGCCAACGAGGTGATCCAAGCCAAGCTGACCAAGGTGGACTACACCGACAAGAACAAGATCCTCCAGGCAGCCTATCGAGCTGCAGACGGCACCTACGTGTTCTATCTGGATGCTCACGGCTACGGATGGTACGACGACAACCACGGTTACGGCGAGCAGCGGTTTGAGCCCATCGAGATGTGCGTATCCATCGCCGCCGACGGCACCATTGTGGACTGCCTGACCATCGCCCATAAGGAGACCGGCGGCTACGGTGCCGTGGCCGGTACCAAAGAATATTACAGCCAGTACAAGGGCAAGACCGAGGCCAACTACCAAGAGGTGGACGCCATCGCCGGTGCCACCTATACCACCGACGGCTATCGGGAGGCCATTCAAGTCTGCTTTGACACCATCAAAGTTCTGGAAGGAGGTGCCCAATAATGAACCAAAACAGTAACGCCGCCACCCTGTGGCGTGGCATTCTAAAAGAGAACCCGGTGCTGGTGCTCATCCTGGGCACCTGCCCCACCCTGGCCACCACCAAGACGGTGGACGGTGCCTTTGGTATGGGTATCGCCGCGATGGTGGTGCTCATCTGCTCCAACGTGTTTATCTCTCTTTTGCGCCGGTTTATCCCTGAGACGGTGCGCATCCCCTGCTATATCGTCATCATCGCCGGCTTCGTGACCATCGTTAAGCTGTTTATGCAGGCGTATCTGCCGGATCTGCACAAAGAGCTGGGCGTGTTCCTGGATCTGATTACCGTTAACTGCATCATCCTGGGTCGGGCCGAGATGTTCGCCAGCAAAAACCCGGTGGTGAAATCCGCTCTGGACGGCGTGGGTATGGGCATCGGCTTCACCCTGGCGTTGCTGGCTATGTCCCTGGTGCGGGAGGTGCTGGGTGCCGGCACCTTTGCCGGTAATCCCGTCCCCTTCCTGCAGGACTACCACGTTAAGTTCCTGCAAGAGGCTCCCGGCGGTCTGCTGGTCTACGGTCTGCTGATCGCCCTGGTGTACGTCATCACCAAGGGCAGAGCCCCCGGCAAGAAGAGCTTTGACTGCGCCGGCTGTCCCAACGCCGCCACCTGCCACACCGGCTCCTGCCAAGAGAAAGGAGCGGATGCGTAATGGATATGAAGAATTTTGCCTTTATTCTGTTTAGTGCCATCCTGGCCAACAACTACGTGCTCAAGCAGTTTTTGGGCATCTGCCCCTTCCTGGGCGTATCCAAAAAGCTGGATCAGGCCACCGGTATGAGCATCGCGGTCACCGCCGTGATCCTGCTGGCCACCGCGGTGACCTGGCCCATCCAGCACCTGATTCTCAACCCCCTGAATATGGGGTATATGCAGAACGTTTCCTTTATTCTGGTTATCGCCTCGCTGGTGCAGATGCTGGAAATGCTGCTCAAGAAATTCTCCCCCTCCCTGCATAAGGGACTGGGTGTGTATCTGCCCCTGATCACCACCAACTGCGCGGTGCTGGGCGTGACCACCATCAACATTGAGAAAGAGTACACCTATCTGGAATCTCTGGTGAACGCATTGGGTGCCGGTCTGGGCTTCCTGCTGGCGATGGTGCTGTTCTCCGGTCTGCGCTCCCGCATCGACGAGTGCAACATTCCCAAGCCGTTCCGCGGCCTGCCGGTGACCCTGATCGCCGCCTCCTTTGTGTCGTTGGCGTTTATCGGGTTCGGTGGCGTTGTGGAAAGCATCTTTACGTAAAGGAGGGTGCCGATTATGAACGATATTTTGATTGCCGCGCTGGTGATTTCCGGTGTCGGCCTGGTGTTGGGCATCCTGCTGGCCATAGTTTCCCACTTCTTTGCGGTGCCGGACGACACCACCTTTGTCACCATTCGCGAGTGTCTGCCCGGCATCAACTGCGGTGCCTGCGGCTATAAGGGGTGCGACGACTACGCCCACGCCCTGGCAGAGGAAGAGGGGGTCAAACCCAACCTGTGCATCCCCGGTGCTCAGACGGTCGCTGACCAGATCGGCGGCATTCTGGGCGTGGAGGCTGAGCCCTTTGAGGACGTGGTGGCCTTTGTGGCCTGCAACGGTCATTGTGACGCCACCCACGATCAAAACCGCTACGACGGCGTGAAAACCTGCCACGCCGCCGCCCAGGTGCACGGCGGCCCCGGTGCCTGCAACTACGGCTGTCTGGGCTACGGCGACTGCGCCGCCGCCTGTCCCGCAGGTGCCATCTGCATCAAGGACGGCATCGCCCACGTGGACACCAGCCGGTGTCTGGGCTGCGGTCTGTGCGCCAAGGTGTGCGCCAAGGGCATCATCTATATGGTACCCCAGGACACCCAGGTGGTGGTGATGTGCAGCAGCAAGGCCAAGGGCGCCGATGCCCGCAAAGCCTGTCAGAACGCCTGCATCGGCTGCAAAAAGTGTGAGAAGAACTGTCCCCACGAGGCCATCCACGTGGCCAACAACCTGGCCTTTGTGATGTACAGCAAGTGCACCGGCTGCGGTCAGTGTGTTGAAAACTGCCCCACCGGCTGTCTGAAAAAGGTGTTCTTCCCCGACCTGCCGGAGGGCACCGATCCCAAATCTCTGTTGGAAGAATAACTCTATGGCAACGAACAAAACCAAACGCAAGGTCCGTAACGACCTTATCTTTATCGCCGCTCTACTGGCGGTGGTGACGGTCGCCGGTGCCTGCCTGTTCTTCCTGCGGGGAGAGGGCACCACCGTCACCATCAAGGTAAATGCCAAAACCGTCGGGGTCTATTCCCTGTCCGAGGATCGGGTGGTGGAGATCCCCAGCGACCGGGGGCATAATCGCCTGATCATCCGGGACGGCACAGCCTATATGGAGACCGCCACCTGCCCCAACGGCATCTGCGTGGCCCACCACCCCATCCACCGACAGGGCGAGAGCATCGTCTGCCTGCCCAACCAGGTGGTGGTGGAGATCTCCGGCGACCAGACAGAGGCGCCGGACGTAGTCCTATAAGGGAGGTGCCGGGATGAACCGTAAAACCAAACAAACCGCCCTGTTGGGGCTGTGCGCCTCCCTCGCCCTGGTGCTGGCCTATGTGGAGGCGCTGTTGCCCCCCATCGTGGCGGCGGTGCCCGGTGTCAAGCTGGGTCTGCCCAACATCGTCCTCGTCTTTCTGCTGTACCGCTGTGGGGTCAAGCAGGCGGCGGTGGTGTCGCTGGTGCGGATTGTCTTACTGTTGTGGCTTTTCGGCAACGCGATGTCCTTTTATTACAGCCTGGCCGGTGCCACCCTCAGTCTGGTGGCGATGGCGCTGCTCAAACGGTGGGATTTTCTCTCCACCGTGGGGGTCAGCGTAGCCGGCGCCGTCCTGCACAACGTGGGTCAGATCCTGGTGGCGATGCTGCTGCTGAATACCGCCGAGCTGGGGTATTACCTGGTGGTGTTGGCGATCACCGGCACCGTGGCCGGTGTTCTGATCGGGCTGTGTGGGGCTCTGGCCATCCGCCGGATCCCTAAAAAGCTGTTTTAGTATAGCAGAATTTCAAGATTTTCAATCAACTTCGTATATTGACAAAAAATAAACAATTCATTATACTGAATGTAGGTGTGAATAACGCCCAACATAATAAGAGGAGGATACCCTTATGAAAAAGTTTCTTTCCCTGATTCTGTGTGTTATAATGCTGTTCTCCGTGTGTGCTCTGGCCGGCTGCGGTGCTGAGCCCGTTGAGGAGAAGGCCGCTGCTAACGTGAAGTTTGGCGCCGGTGCTGTCGGCTCTCTGAAGGTGAGCGACGCCACCGACAAGAAGGGTCCCGTGGGCACTCTGGAGATGAGCTACGCCACCGTGCTGGTGGATGCCGACGGCAAGATCACCGCCTGCGCTCTGGACGCCATGAAGATGGAGACCGAGTGGAAGGACGGCAAGTTTGTCCCCGTGCAGGACAAAGACCTGAAGTCCAAGTACGAGCAGAAGGATGCCTATAACATGGTCGCCTGGGGTGGCTCTGTGGCCGAGTGGTACGCTCAGGCCGACACCCTGGAGACCCTTATCATCGGCAAAAAACTGGATGAGGTCAAGGCTCTGGTGGTGGAGGGCTACAAGCCCAACGCCGACGTACAGGCTGCTGGCTGCACCATCGCCATCGGCGACCTGGTCAAGGCGGTGGAGAACGCCTACAACAACGCCAAGACCGAAGTGGCCGCCGACGCCACGCTGAGCATCGCCGGTCACGGCACTCAGAAAATCGCCGAGATCATCGCCAAATATGATGGTCAGAACAAGGTGGAGGCCTATATGTCCGCCGCCGCCAAGGATAAGGACGGCAAGATTTTGGCCATCGCCAGCGACTGCATGATGGGCGATTTCCGCGCCAACGCTGAGGGCAAGGTCGAGATGGTTCAGTGCGACCCCGCCCGCACCAAGCGTCAGCAGGGCGACGAGTACAACATGGTCGACTACGGTGGCGCCAAGGCTGAGTGGTACGTTCAGGCGGATAGCTTTGACAAGACCTGCATCGGCAAGACCGCCGCTGAGATCGCCGCGATCACCGCTGAGGCTGCCGGTTGCACCATCACCGTGGATGGTTTCGTGGCCGCCGCTTCCAAACTGTAATTTTCGCTACACCGAAAAAACGGGAGGGGTTTCCCCTCCCGTTTTTCTCTCCGGGGAGTGCCTTATGAAACGATTGTTTTGTGGCCTTTTGGGGCTGTGTCTATGCCTTTCTTTCACCGCCTGCGGTGAACCCAAAAAAGAAAAATTCTCGGCCTATTCCTTTGATTATTTCGACACCTCTACCACGGTGACCGGCTACGAAGAGAGCCGGGCCGAGTTTGACCGGGTGTACGCTGAGGTGGAACGGCAGCTGGGGGAATACCACCGGCTGTACGACATCTATATGCCCTACGAGGGGGTCAACAACCTCTACACCGTCAACCAACTGGTGGAGGGGCAGCACCCCACCGTCCGGGTAGACCGCAGGATCATCGACCTGCTGCTGTACGCCAAAGAGATGTATGCAACGACCGCCGGCAGGATGAACGTGGCCATGGGCAGCGTATTGCGGCTCTGGCACGACTATCGCACGGTGGGTCTGGATGACCCGGAAAGCGCCTCTCTCCCCTCGATGGACAGGCTGGAGGAGGCCGCGGAGCACACCGCCATCGACAACCTGGTCATTGACCAGAAAAACAGTACCGTCACCCTCACCGACCCGGGGATGCGGTTGGACGTGGGCGCCATCGCCAAGGGCTATGCGGTGGAGCAGGTGGCCCGGTGGCTCACGCAGGAGGGCAAGACCGGCTATATGCTCAACGTGGGTGGCAACGTCCGCGCCGTGGGAGAAAAGCCGGACGGCACCGCCTGGGTGGCCGGCCTGGAGAACCCGGAGAACCCCTCCGGGGCGTACACCGCCCTGCTGGAGCTCGACCACCAGGCGTTGGTCACCAGCGGTTCCTATCAGCGCTATTATCAGGTGAACGGCAAGCGGTATCACCACATCATCCACCCGGACACCCTGATGCCCGCCGAGGGCTATTTAGCGGTGTCGGTGGTGTGCCCGGATTCGGGGATGGGTGACGCTCTGTCCACCGCCCTGTTCTGTATGCCGCTGGAGCAGGGTAAGGCGCTGGTGGCCTCCCTGCCCAACGTGGAGGCTCAATGGATTGCCGAGGACGGCACCAAAACCGTCTCGGCCGGGTGGAACAAGTATCTTAAGAAGTAAGGAAGTGGGACTATGTTTGACGCGTTTATCGACAACTACGAGCACATTCTGCACAACGTAGCAGAAGTGTCTGCCCTAACGCTGGAATTCATTGGCGTCATCATCATTGTGATCGGCTCGATCAAAGCCCTGTTCCATCTGGGTGACGGCCTGATCAAGCACCGGGCCATCAATATCGTGGTGGAACTGGGCAAGACCCTGGCGCTGGCTCTGGAATTCAAGATGGGCGCCGAGATCATCAAGACGGTGATCGTCCACGATCTCAAGGAACTGGCGGTCCTCGGCATTGTCATCCTCATCCGTGCCCTCTTGGCCTTCCTCATCCATTGGGAAATGAAGATGGAAAAGAAGGACGAAGAGGACAAAACGGAAGAAACCGAATAAAAAAACGGGGAGAAGAGTTTTTGTGCTTCTCCCCGATTTTTTGTGCAACAAAGTGTTGAAATGCCCCCTCGCCTGTGCTATACTAGTGTATTATAGTCCAAGATGGGACGGAGGAATATTATGTTAGATATTAAATTCATTCGGGAAAACCCGGAGATTGTCAAAGAAAACATCCGCAAGAAGTTTAAGGACCACAAGCTGCCGCTGGTGGACGAGGTCATCGAGCTGGACAGCAAAAAGCGTGAGGTGAACACCCGCGCCAACGACCTGCGCGCCAACCGCAATAAAATCAGCAAGGAGATCGGCGGTCTGATGGCCAAGGGTCTGCGGGAAGAGGCCGAGGCAAAGAAGCAGTTGGTCTCTCAGCAGGCGGCGGAACTGGCTCAACTGGAGCAGCAGGAGGCCGAGCTGGCCAAAGAACTAAACGACCGGATGATGAAGATCCCCAACATCATCGACCCCTCCGTGCCCATCGGCAAGAACGACGAGGACAACGTGGAGGTAAAGCGGTACGGCGAGGCCGCTGAGGCCACCTTTGAGATCCCCTATCACACCGACATTATGGCGAAGTTTAACGGCATCGACAAGGCCGCCGCCGGCAAGGTGGCCGGCGAGGGCTTCTATTACCTGATGGGGGATATTGCCCGCCTGCACTCCGCGGTGCTGAGCTATGCCCGGGACTTTATGATCGACAAGGGCTTCACCTATTGCATCCCGCCCTTTATGATCCGCTCCAACGTGGTCACCGGCGTGATGAGCTTTGAAGAGATGGACGCCATGATGTATAAGATCGAGGGCGAGGACCTGTACCTGATCGGTACCAGCGAGCACTCCATGATCGGTAAGTTCATCGACACCTTTACGAATGAGAGCGAACTGCCCCTGACCCTGACCAGTTATTCCCCCTGCTTCCGTAAGGAGAAGGGTGCCCACGGCATCGAGGAGCGGGGCATCTACCGTATCCACCAGTTCGAGAAGCAGGAGATGATCGTCATCTGCAAGCCGGAGGAGAGCATGGAGTGGTTCAACAAGATGTGGAGCTATTCCGTGGAGCTGTTCCGCTCGCTGGATATCCCGGTGCGTACCCTGGAGTGCTGCTCCGGTGATCTGGCCGACCTGAAGGTAAAGTCCTACGACGTGGAGGCTTGGTCCCCCAAGCAGGGCAAATACTTTGAGGTCTGCTCCTGCTCCAACCTGGGTGACGCTCAGGCCCGCCGTCTGGGCATCCGGGTCAAGGGCGCCGACGGCAACAAGTATCTGGCCCACACCCTCAACAACACGGTGGTGGCGCCGCCCCGTATGCTGATCGCCTTCCTGGAGAACAACCTGCAGTTCGACGGCGAGAAGTACTCGGTACGCATCCCTGAGGCCCTGCGCCCCTATATGGGTGGCAAAGAGGTCATCGAGGAGAAATAATGACTGGATAAAAAATCCCGCTATCCGTTTGGATAGCGGGATTTTTTGTCTTTATTCCATTGTTAGTTTATCTAACCATTTTTTGTTCAAAACATACTCTACATCGTCAAGGGTAATAGAATAGGCTTTATCGTCAAAGGATTTTACTTCCAAAGGAATCACCACGTTGATATCTTCCTGCACAACACCGCAAACATAGCCGTAAATATAACAATTATTTAATATCCCACTTGGTTGTCTCACCAAATCGTACAATCCGGCCTCTTCTGCGGTTTGTCCACTTTTTATTTCATTCAGGAACTGTTCGCATTCGGTAATGCTTTTGTTGGAAAAGGTTGCTTGTGCATTGTCTCGAGGAGCTTCTTTTAAAAATGCAAATCTTATGCAATTTTCAAGAACTATTTCGGTTTTAAGCAAATCAGACCGCACATATACGGCAGGAAATTCGTTATCGGGAAAATAACGCACCAGCACGTCCTGTTTGCCGCCAACAGAATACATGCCTGTTTTAATCTTATTATCCACACTAAGGTGAGAAAACTCTTTTTTCTCGCCCGCTACATGACCAATAAATTCCCACTCGCCCAAGCACCAAACTTCATATTCAAGTCCAACATTAATATATTCTGTTCCATCTTTTGCTCGTATGGCTTGATTTTCGATTTCCGTGAATGCACCATCTGCACCGCTTTCGTTTTCCGAAAACGCGGAATTGTCATTGTTGCTACAAGCACTAAAAGAAAACGCAAGGATCATACAAATAAAAACAGCGCACACTTTTCTCATAGTATTACCCCACTAACGTATGTATCATTATGCTATGTCGTATTCTCAGTATAGCACAACTAATTTTGTTTGTAAAGATTCCCTCCCTTAGCGGGACGTCGAGGGCGCCGTCCCCTACGGTGTTGGTTTTGGGTTTGCGCGGGGCGTCAAGGCTCCCTCTGTGAGGGAGCTGGCAAAACCATCGGTTTTGACTGAGGGAGTTCTTTTACTCCCTCCGGTTTCGCTATCGCTCAACCACCTCCCTCTGTGAGGGAGGCTACGCTCGATTCACCCTTCTGCTAATAAAAAAGCAACCGCCTCTCGGCGGTTGCTTTTTTGTTTACGAAAAATGCTTTTTGATGGTGTCAAAGAAGGTTTTGCGCTTCTGATACTGCTTGTCGCCGGTGGCTTCCTCAAACTCTTTGAGCAGTTTCTTCTGCTCCTTAGAGAGGTTCTTCGGCACCTCCACCACGATGCGCAGCAACAGGTCGCCGGTGCCCCGACCCCGCAGATAGGGAATGCCCTTGCCCTTGACCCGGAAAATATCGCCAGGCTGGGTACCCTCTTTGATGGTGTAGTTCATCTTGCCATCCAGGGTGGGGATCTCCACCTCTGCACCCAACGCCGCCTGGGCGTAGGTGATGGGCAGGTCGCACCAGATATTATAGCCGTCCCGCTCGAACAAGGGGTGAGGGCGCACCGCCACCTGCACCTGCAGGTCGCCGGCGGGTCCGCCATTGGTGCCGGCGTTGCCGTGGCCGGGGATGGTAATCACCTGGCCGTCGTCGATACCGGCGGGTATGTTGATGCCCACCTCGCTCTTGCGGCGCACCCGACCCTGACCATTACAGGCGCCACAGGGGTTCTCTACGATGCGGCCACGACCCTGACACCGGGGACAGGGGGACTGGGTCTGCATCACGCCAAAGGGGGTGCGCTGTTGCCGCGCCACCTGACCGGAGCCGCCACACTGGGGACAACTGGTGGGGCTGGTGCCTTTTTTGGCGCCGCTACCACCGCAATCCTCGCAGGTGCACACCCGGTCCACCGTCACCTTTTGCTTGGTGCCCCGGGCCGCCTCCTCAAAGGTGACGAACACGTTGACACCGGCGTCGGTGCCCTGCCGGGGGGCGTTGGGGTTCTGACGGCGACCACCGCCACCAAACCCACCGCCAAAGAAGGAGGAGAAGATGTCGCCGATGTCGCCAAAATCCACATTGACGCCACCGCCGCCCCAGCCACCGGCACCGGCGCCGAAATTGGGGTCTACGCCGGCGTGACCGAACTGGTCGTAGCGGCTCTTCTTCTGAGCATCCGACAGCACCTCATAGGCCTCGCCCACCTCTTTGAACTTGGCCTCCGCCTCTTTGTCGCCGGGGTGCAGATCCGGGTGATATTCCTTCGCCATCTTGCGATAGGCTTTTTTAATTTCGTCATCCGAGGCGCTTTTGCTAACGCCCAGCACCTCGTAATAATCGCGTTTATCCGCCATAGGAAATTCTCCTGTCTAAAAGCAGGCTACACCACCCGACAAAAGCCGGGTGGTGTCCCGTTTGAAAAATTACTAGCCGCAGTTACGCTTAGTTCACGGTACCGTCGTAGAAGCCCTCGCCGTCGGGGGTGGCGGCACCGTCGGGGCCCACGCCGCCCTCGGGAGCGCCCTGGGCAGCCGCGGCGGCCTGATACAGCTTTTCGCTGACGGCATAGAAGGACTTGGTCAGTTCCTCCTGCTTCGCCTTGATGGCCTCCATATCCTCGCCCTTCAGCGCCTCTTTCAGGGCATCAATCTTGCCCTGCAGCTCGGTCTTGTCGGCCTCGTCGATCTTGTCGCCCATCTCCTCGATGGTCTTCTCGGACTGGTACACCATCTGATCGGCGTTGTTGCGGGTATCCACCGCCTCGCGGCGGGCCTTATCCTCGGCGGCATACTGCTCCGCCTCGCGCACCGCCTTCTCCACGTCCTCTTTGGACATATTGGTGTTGGAGGTGATGGTGATCTTCTGCTCACGGCCGGTGCCCAGATCCTTGGCGGACACGTTCACGATGCCGTTGGCGTCGATGTCAAAGGTAACCTCGATTTGGGGCACACCGCGGCGGGCCGGGGCGATGCCGTCCAGGTGGAACAGACCCAGGGTCTTGTTGTCCCGGGCAAACTCGCGCTCACCCTGCAGCACGTGCACCTCCACAGAGGGCTGGTTGTCGGCGGCGGTGGAGAAGATCTGGCTCTTCTTGGTGGGGATGGTGGTGTTGCGGTCGATGACCTTGGTCATCACGCCGCCCATGGTCTCCACACCCAGGGACAGGGGGGTCACGTCCAGCAGCAGCAGGCCCTTGACCTCGCCGCCCAGCACGCCGCCCTGCAGAGCGGCACCCATAGCCACGCACTCGTCAGGGTTGATGCCCTTAAAGGGCTCCTTGCCCATAAACTTCTGGATCGCTTCCTGCACCGCAGGGATACGGGTGGAACCGCCCACCAGCAGCACCTTATCCACCTGAGCGGCGGACAGACCGGAATCGGCCAAAGCCTGACGAACGGGGCCCATGGTGGCCTCCACCAAAGAGGCGGTCAGCTCGTTGAACTTGGCACGGGTCAAATTCAGATCCAGGTGCTTGGGGCCGGTAGCGTCGGCGGTGATAAAGGGCAGGTTGATGTTACTGCTGGTAGAACCGGACAGCTCGATCTTAGCCTTCTCAGCCGCCTCGCGCAGACGCTGGACCGCAATCTTGTCGGCGGACAGGTCTACGCCGGTCTCCGCCTTAAAGGAAGCCACCATCCAGTCCACGATCTTCTGGTCGAAGTCGTCGCCGCCCAGACGGTTGTTACCGGCAGTAGCCAGCACCTCCTGCACGCCGTCGCCCATCTCGATGATGGACACGTCGAAGGTGCCGCCGCCCAGGTCGTACACCATCACCTTCTGGTCGTTCTCCTTATCAATGCCGTAGGCCAGGGCCGCGGCGGTGGGCTCGTTGATGATACGCTTGACCTCCATACCGGCGATCTTACCGGCATCCTTGGTGGCCTGACGCTGCGCGTCGGTGAAATAAGCGGGCACGGTGATGACCGCCTCGGTGACGGTGTCGCCCAGATAAGCCTCGGCATCCGCCTTCAGCTTCTGCAGGATCATCGCAGAAATCTCCTGAGGGGTGTAGGTCTTACCGTCGATGGTGACCTTGCGGTCGGTGCCCATATCCCGCTTGATGGAAGCGACGGTGCGGTCGGGCGCAGACACAGCCTGCTGCTTGGCCACACGACCCACGATGCGCTCGCCGTCCTTCTTAAACGCCACCACAGAGGGGGTGGTACGCGCGCCTTCGGCGTTGGGGATAACGACGGCCTCGCCGCCCTCGATCACCGCCACGCAGGAGTTGGTGGTGCCCAAGTCAATACCAATAATCTTTGCCATAATGATTACCTCCAGTAAAAATAGTTGTTGTTTGTTCGAATGGTTTATCTAATCGGTTTCCCGTAATTAGCCTTTGGATTAATTCTTGACCTTGACCATGGCGGGGCGCAGAACCCGGTCGCCCAGTTTATAGCCCTTTTGGAAGACAGCGGAGACGATCTCCTTCTCCACGTCGTCGGCATCCTCCCGCATCACGGCGTTGTGTACGTTGGGGTCAAAGGGCTCGCCCTCGACACCCACCGGTTCCAGGCCCAATTTATAAAGGGTATCCATAAACTGTCGCAGCACCATATCCACGCCGGTCTTGTATTCGTCACCGGCGGGGGCGGCAATCGCCTTTTCCATATTGTCCACGCTGACCAGCAGTTCGGTGAGCAGCTCCGCCTTGGTAAAGGCGCCGATCTGCATCTTCTCCTGCTCGGTGCGGCGCTTATAGTTGGCGTATTCTGCCAACATCCGCTGATACTGATCGGACACTGCCGCCAGTTCCGCTTCCTTTTCCGCCAGTTTTTGTTCCAGAACGGCGGTCTTGGATGGCTTTTTGGTCTTTTTTTCTTCTTTCGGGGTTTCTGCCGGGGCTTCCTGCTCCGGCTGTACCACCTTGTTCTCAGCATCCATACGCGCTACCTCCTATCAAACGTCCAGAGCGGCGGTTTCGTCAAACAGCTCGCTCATCATCCGCCCCAGATGAGCGGCAAAATACTCGATCCGAGGGATGGCCTCGGCGTAGTTCATCCGGTTGGGGCCCAGCACGCCGATGGTGCCCTGCCCCCGCTGACCCAGAGAGTACCGAGCCAGGATCATACAGGAGCCGCCCATATAATAATCGTCGTCGTTGCCGATGAACACCTGCACCCGCTGATCGGGAGCCATCTGCTCCAACAGATCCTGCTGGTTGGCACGGTCCGCCATATAGGTGGTTAGCCGTCGCGCCTGGTCGGTGCTGTAATCGGGATGGCGCATCAGGTTCATGGGACCGGCTACCGCCAGCTTGGCCCGCTCGCTCTCCTGCGCCAGCTCGTAAAACGCGGACAGGATGGGGGCCACCGCCAGACCGGCCTCGCCCAGCTCCAACATAATCTCCTGCATAGCCGCCACCGTCACAGCGGTGATATCCTCACCCTGGAAGCGGCGGGAGAGATACTCGGTCAGGGCCACGGTGATCTTGCTGGGGATGTCCCGCTGACAGCGGCACATCCGGGTGCGGATAAAGCCGTTATCCTGCACCAGCACCACCGCCAGATTGCGGGGGGAGGTCTGCATGACGTCCACCCGGCTGATGCGGGAGCCGACCCCCTCGGGACAACCGGCGAACACCATTAGCCCGGTGAAATCCGCCAAAGCGCGGCAGGCATCCTCCAACAAGCGGGTGCCGTCACCGGAAATGGTGGCCAACACCGCCTTGATGTCCACCTTATCCTGCAGGGTGAGGGGGCGGCGATCCATCAACTCGTCCACGTAAAACCGCAGGGCCGCCGCGGTGGGCAACCGTCCTGCCGAGGTGTGGGGCTGGGTCAGATACCCGGCCAGAGTCAGGGCCGCCATATCGTTGCGGATGGTGGCGGAGGAAACGCAGTTGCCCAGCATCTCTGCCAAAGCCTTGGAGCCCACCGGCTCACCGGTGTCTATATAGCTCTCGATGATGGCCGCCAAGATGCGACACTTGCGAAAATCCAGCTCCATACGTCCCCTCCTCTCCGGTGGTGCGCTTATGTTAGCACTCTCGGTTTTTGAGAATTAGCACTCTCTGTGCCTGAGTGCTAATTCTAGTTTATCACATTTTTTCAAAATGTCAATAGGTGATTTGTGAATTCTTTGTGAACGCGCTGTTTTTGGGGCTATTTTCCGCTGTCGCTGTTATCTTATGTGAAAAGTGGCATACTATACGGGACGAAAGGAGTGCTGTGTATGAAAGGCGTCCAAATCCACGATTTCGATTTCAACGCGCTGATGGAGTTTGTGAAAACCGCCCAGGGGAACGTATTTCTCAAAACCGACGAAGGGGACGTGCTCAACCTAAAAAGTCAGTTGACCGCCTTGCTGGTGCTGTCCGGCGCTCTGGAGCAGGGCGAGATCCGGGAGGCTACCGTAGAATGTGAGCGGAGCGAGGACGAAAGCCGGCTGTTCCGGATGAATCTGTACGGCGAGGCGTAAAAAAAGAAACCGACGGAACTCCGTCGGTTTCTTTTTTATTTAATTAAGGATAGGATATCTTATCCTTCCGCCTCTACCTGCGTCGGCTCGGTAGGTTCGATAATGGTCTCCGTGCCGGAGGTGGGCTCGGCACTGGTCTCCGTGCCGGAGGTGGGCTCGGTGCTGGGCACCGTGCTGGAGCTGGTCGTGGTGGTCGACTCCGTCGTAGAGGTGGTGGAGGAACTGGTCGTGGTGGTCGTGGTGGTGGTAACGGTGGCGCTCACCAACAAGGTGATGGTGTCGCCCTTACGCTTCTCCGTACCCGACTTCGGATCGGTACCTACCACGTAGCCCTTATCGTAGGCGGTGGACTGTACCTCCTCTACCTCAACCTTGAAGCCGTAGGCCTCCAGCAGGTCGATGGCCTGATTCTCTTTCCAACCCGCCACGTTAGGCACCTTCACAACGTCGTCCAGCTTGCCGCTGATCACCAGGCGGATTTCGCTGCCCGCCTGGATGCGGGTGCCGGGAACAGGATCCTGCTCCAGAATGATACCGGGGTCAGACTCATCCTCCCGCATCTCCACCAGCTTCAGCGTTACCTGCAGGTTCTCGCTGCCGCTCAGGTCGTAGTAGTTCACGCCGATCAGATTCGGTGCCTCGATCTCCTCATTGCCGTACGGAGAGGTGGTATACACGTAGGTGGGATCGTAGCTGGGGCTGTTGGGGTTGTATTGAGGGATATAGTTGGGGCTGGCCGGGTCGTTCCAACCGGAGGGAAGCAGAGAAGCGTCCACGCCGGCAGGGGTCATCCAACTGCTGCTGGGCGTGGTGCCGCCTTGGCCTTCCTTGTCGTCATCGTCGCCCCCCAGCACATCGCCAAACACAAAGTAGAGAATCACGCCGACCAACAGCATCACCGCCAGACAAATGCCGAACACGATCAGCATATTCCGCAGGCGGTGATCCGCAGGCTCCTCGTCCTCCTCTTTCATCCCCATATCCTGCTCGGCCTCGTTGACCAGAGCCGCCACGTTGGGGGTGGTGGAGAGCTGATCCCGCAGAACAGCCACCTTAGCGGTGCGGTTCTCGGTGGGGACCAACAGAGCGTTGAACAATGCCGCGCACACCGGTTGGCTCAGCTCTTGCGCCACCTCTGCGGACATAAACAGATCGTCGGAGTTCTTGGCGCGGTTGTCACCGGCGGGCAGTTCGTTGCCGGTAACGGTGCGGAACAGCGTGGCCGCAATACCGTATACGTCGGTGTAATCGCCCATCGGCACGTCTGCCTGATACTGCTCCGGAGCGGCAAAGCCGGGCTGGAGCATCGGCTTCAGGTTGGTGCCCGCCTGATGGGAGGCCGGCAGAGAGAAGTTCCGCAAGCGGGCCTTGCCGTCTGCGCCGATGACAATGTTGTCCGGGCACACCGCCATATGGTAGATGCCCGCCTCGTTAAGCTGAGCCAGGGTGGACAACAGCGGCATAAACAGCGGCCGTGCCTCGGACCAGCTCAGACGGCCACCGGACAGCTTGATCTTTTTGGTCAGGGTCATCCCCTGGCAATAATCCGACGCTGCATAGACGGTGCCATTCTCCTCAAAAATGTCGTACACCGGCACCAGAGCGGGCAGCTCCCGCAGACGGGCCAGGGTGCGCATATTGTTGCGGAACCAGTCGGCAAAATTCTCAAACACCTGGTCGCAACCCTCGTTGGGCTGAACGCCGCCGATGGTATCCCGGTGGCAAAGACCATCCGGGTAAAACTCCTGAATAAAGCAGGGTTCCCGCAGCTGACGGTCATAGGCCAAATACAGCAGATGGTCGCTGTACGCCCCCAAGCACCGACCCACGATATAGTGCCCCTGCAGGGCGGTGGTGATGGGCAGACAATGCTCCGGGTTCTGCTCCTTAGCCAGATCAAATCCACAGACGGCGCACACCGTCGTGCCCTCCGGCAACGGATTCATACACCCCATACACAGTTTTGCCATAATGCATTCCTCCTAATCGTTAGGTAATCTAAGTAAGATCAGCCCATAGACTGACGACGCTTCAATTCTCGAATATCCTTGCCCACGCACAAAAGCGGCACGAATCCGCCGCCGATGCGGCTGGCCAACTGGTCACCGTACCGCTCTTTGAGGGCGGTGTGGCTCAGGTTGGTGCTGATGACGGTGGGCTTGCCCTCCAACAGGCGGGCATTGAGCACGTTATAGAGACTGGCCCGGGAGAAGGGGGTGTCAAACTCCATCCCCAAATCGTCCAGCACCAGCAGATCGCAGGCAATCAGTTGGCTCTCGCTGTCCCCGGTGGCACGACCAAAGTGCTCCGCCTCCAACTGGCGAATCAGCGGACCCACCGAGCCGTAAATCACGCCAAAGCCCTGCTCAGCCACCCCACGGGCCATAGCCAGACACAGGTGGGTCTTACCCAGGCCGGTGGCACCCTGCAACAGCAGGCTGTCGTTGTCCGGTGCAAAGCAGGAGGTATACTCCCGGCAATAATCCACGATATCCTTCATGTGCTGGCGGGGGGATACGCCCAGCTTGGGGTCCACCCGATCCTCATAATAATCCAGCCGCATAGAGTCAAAATCCGTCAACCGCATAGCCGACAGACCGGACAGATGCCGACAGGCCTCCTCCCGGAGCAACTGGCGGTAACAGTCGCACACCGCACCGGCCACGTAACCGGTATCACCGCACTTCTGGCAGGTGTACACCGGCTCAAAGTTGTCCCGATCACAGCCCAGAGCGTGCAGAATGTCCGCCATCTCCCGCTGGAGCGCCAGATTATGCTCCCGGATGTCCTCCACCCGCTCCATCTCCCCCGTCAGAATGGCGTGGGTCAACTCCGGCAGAGCAGAGGCTTTCTCGTATTCGATCTCTTGCAGGCGGGGCATCTGCGCACACATCTGCTCCCGCAACTGGGTGGCGGTCCGTTCTGCCTCGCGGCGGCGCTTTTCCAGCCGTGCTTTGGCGGCGTGTACCACCTTTTCATCGTATGCCACGGTGTCCCCTCCTTATGTATTGGTCTTTTTGTTCTTGTCAAATTTGGGGCGATACTTCAGCAGTTGCTCCTCAAACGCTTCGCTGTTCAGGCTGCTGTTCTCCGGGTTGGTGGAGGCGGCCCCTTTCTTTTTCGCCACCGGAGCGGGGATGCGGTCGGGTTGGGTGACACCCTCACTATGCCACCGCTCCAAAATTTTATCCATATACGCCGGGCTAAACTTGTCGCAGTTGTCCAGCGTCAGGGTGTAGGCGTGCTGTAACATGGTCTCGGAAAAATGCCAATCCATCAGCCATTTGACCGCCAGCTTGGCCTGGGCGGCGTTCAGAGCGCGGGGCAACGCGAGCATCCGCTCTACCGTTTGCGCCGCCTCCCGGGCCTGCTGCAGTTGGCGGATCTTGCCGTCCACCTGCTCAGGGGTCACGATCTCCTCGTCCGCCCAACCCAGAGCCAGGCTCTCGATATAGCGGATGCTGGGCTTGCCCACCGACATGGCGTAACCCACCGCCATCATCACCGAGGCGGTCGGCAGACCGGCGGTGGTGATCAGATACAGCAGGGTGGCGTTGTCACCGTGGTTGAGGGTGCGCCCCAACCGGGCGCTAACCTCTTGCAAAAAGGCGGTAAACTCCCGGTGCTCCTGCTGATACTTGAGCACCTCCGGCCAGGTAGGCTTGACCGCGGCGGCACGGGCCACCGGGGTCTTCTCCGGGGCGGGCTCGGTGACCGTCACCGGCTGTCCCACCTCGCTCAGCACCCCTTGCTCGGCCCAAAAGCGCAGGCAGCCCTCGCATTCGTCGGGGGCAAGACCCAATGCGGCGGAGCAAGCCGCCGCATCCCACGTCTGCCCTTGGCGGGAGAACCACAGGAGCACCCGAAGCTGTTCCGGAGAGGCCAAGGTCAGCAGGCGATCGGCCACCAGCGACGGCACCGCAAACACCGCTCCCAGCGCCTCTGCATTCCATCTGTATCGGGGCATCCTTCTCCCTCCTTTCGACAAATCATACCTATTTAGAATACTATACCATACTTCTTTTCCACATTCAAGAGGGAGCAGAAAATTTCCTTGGCACAAACCGCAAAATACGCCCCTTGACAAGGACGGACAATGGTGGTATCATAGAGCCACAATCAAACAGACAAACAAGGGGTGCTGTCCCAAGACGGCTGAGAGAACCTCAGGTTCAACCCTACGACCTGATCCGGATAATACCGGCGGAGGGATGTTTTTCTAGAGAACGTCAACAGCTTTTGGCTGTTTCCAACCTCCGCTTTTACCAAGCGGAGGTTTTTTGTTTGTTTAATTGTATCGGAGTGCACGCCGAAAACCCATAACAGAAAGGAACAAACAAAATGAAACAACAAAAGATGGTTCGCTTGGTGGAAAGCGGCTTGATGCTGGCTCTGTCCACCGTATTAAGTATGGTCAAGGTGCTGGAGCTGCCCTATGGCGGCAGTATCACCGCCTTCTCTGCCCTCCCCCTGCTGTTGGTCGCCTATCGCTACGGCGTAAAGTGGGGTCTGTTCACCGCCTTTGCCCACGCACTGCTTCAACTGGTGCTGGGGGCAAGTGTTTTCTCCACGCCCGGCCTCTCCGCCACCGGCACGGCGGCGGCAGTCGTGCTGGATTATCTGCTTGCCTTTGTCGTTCTAGGCCTTGGCGGCGTTTTCCGCCACCGTTGCCGAAACCAAGCAACAGCGTTGATGTGGGGCGCGGTATTGACCGGTGCCCTGCGTTATATCTGCCACGTCATCTCCGGCTGGGCCATTTGGGCTCCCTTGTTTGATATGCCCGCCAGCGAAGCCCTGACCTATTCCTTGGCTTACAACGCCACCTATATGATCCCGGAGACCATCGTCACCGCCCTGGGTGCTTTCTATCTCTCCCGGGCTGTGGATCTGCGGGAGCAGATGCCCACCCGCGCCAAAACCGCCCCGGTGGCCCCCGCCGCCTTTTGGGTGGGGCTTGCGGGCAAGGCCGTCCTGCTGGGGGCCGCCGTGTGGAGCGTGGTGGAGATCTTCGCCCCCCTGCAAGACCCGGAGACCGGCGACTTTGTCGTGCGTAACCTCTCGCTGGTGGCCTGGCCCACCGTGGGCATTGTGCTGGGGGTTGGTCTGGTCTGTTGGCTGATCAGCGACCTTTTGCGCCGCAAGCTGAGCCGTTAATTCTGCCCCAAAAGCAACAAAAAAAGTCCGTTGTCCCCGTGGGGGCAACGGACTTTTTACGTTTGTGCGTTACTCTTTGATCAGCAGGGCACCCAAGGGTTTACATCCCAGTTGCTCCGCCAGCTCCAGCTCCGCCGCCACCGTCTTGTGACGGGTCACCTCCAGGTCGGCGGTGAGGATCACCGCCTCCGCCTGCGCCAGAGAGGCCAGCGCCTCAGGGGCGGACAGGGGGCTGTCGCCGATGTGCAGGGTCACGCCCTGCTGTTCCATCACGTCGGTCAGACCCTCCAGCCGGGCGGGGTCGCCCACCAGATACACCGAGCGGATGCCGGCGTTCTTGGCGGTCAGCGCCATCCGGTGCCACAGCAAGAAGTCGGCAGAATCCTCCTCCTGCAGCCAGCGCCGCAACCAACGATCCACGATAAAGCGCTTCTTGGTGCCGGCCAGCGCGCCAAAGGCAGGCAGGTCGTGCCGCACCGACAACTCTACCGAGGACAGCACACGACCGCAGTAGAGATACCGCAGACCGTGCCACAGCGCCATCAGCAGAACGCCGCCCACAAAGCCCAAGATCAAGGTGGTCTTGCTCACCGTGGGGTTAGGATACGTCAAGGTGGGCTCCTCTTCCTTATCCCGCACAAAAAGGTAATCCTCTTCGGCGGTGGTCAACGATTCGGTGGCCTTTTCCAGTTCTTCACGAGCCTTATCCTGGGCGGTCAGCTTCTCCTTTTGCAGGGTCTTGACCTCTTCCCGGGTGACCACACCGTATTCATCAAACTCCCAACGGCCGTAACTGCCGCCCACCTCGCGCTGGATCTTCTTATTGACTGCATCCGCCATCTCCCGCACCACGTCGGTGATGGCCTCGCACATCTCCTTGGTGGGGGCGATCACCACCAGCTCCACCACCTTGGCGTTGCTGTATTCCGCCGCATCCTCTTTAATGGTGATGGTGACCAGCTCAGCCAGATGGGCGTTCTCCTCGACCGAGAAACGCTCGGTCAGAGCACTGTACAGCATCTCGTCCTGCAGACTGTCCTCCAGCAGGGTGGCGGTGACAAAGCTGTTGTTGCCGGTGATCAGATAATTCAGCCGATAGGTGTGTACCGCCTGAAAATTGATCTTCATCATCGGGGCGGTGAGGTTATACTCCCGCAGGCTCTCGTAGTTCTTCTGATGCCACTTGACCAGCTCCACGTGAGCCTTGCCGTCGTCGTCCAGCGGCTCCTCCTCCGGCTCCTCTGCGGCGGTCTTAGCCTTTTCGATGGCATTGTAGCGGTTGGTGTCCTGCCAGAACTTGATGCCGGTGGCCAATACCGCCACCGCCAGCGCCACCAACAATACGCTCTTCCATCGCAGCAGGACGTAGAGCAGCAGATCCCGGAACCGGACAAAGATGTCCCGGGCCTCGTAAACCGTGTTCTTTTTCACACAAGTCCCTCCTTACTTCAAATAGTCTGCATAACTGCGCTCGGTATCAAACAGCACCCCGGCGTGATAGGTGGAGTCCTGCCGCATCACCATATAATCGCCGTAGGCGGTGGTGAGAATCTCGTCGTACCCGGCAGGGATCACCATCCGGGTGAACTCAAAGGGGACGGTTTGGCTCTCATCAAAGCAATGCTTGGGCAACACCCAGTTCTCCAACTGATGTCCAAAACTGATCAGCGCCACCCGGGAGCAACCGGTGCCGTTATACTGACGGCAGGCCTGTTCCATCCGGCGATACACCCACCGGTAGGGCACCCAACACAGGGCGTAATGGATCAGCGTCTTGACCGGGTTCTTTTTTACACTGCCGGGATACCGGACGGTGGCGGCCAACAGTTTGACCCACAGACCCACCTGCTTTTGCTGTTTTGCCTTCAGCGCCGGGTCGTCCGGCACCTCATCCAGAGGGAACACATCCAGGAAAATACCCTGATTAAAACGGTAGTGCCCTTTTTCGGACAGCAGGATGCCGGTGGTGCCGCTGTGCCGCAGTTGCGCGTGGCCCCGGCTGTATTTCTTATCGTTATAGGCGGTCTGGCAGAAATAGGGGTGCTTTAGTTCCTGCTGGGCGATGACCAGAAATTTCTCATAGTCCTCCCGAAGCATAAACATATCGATGTCGTCATCCCAGGGGATAAAGCCCTGGTGCCGCACCGCACCCAGCATGGTGCCACCGCCGGCAAAATAGCGCAGACCGTGGCGGTCGCACAGATCGGTGAACTGCTGCAGCAGGTCCAGTTCCACCGCCCACACCTTTTTCATATCCGCCGATACGGTATAGCCGCACCGTTCTTCTTCTTGATAAAACTGGGCCGGGATTTCCATTTACTCGTCCTCCTTGGGATGTTGTTTGGTTTTCTTTTTCAGCAGGTCCTTCGCCGCCAGCCAGACCGGGTCACGGAACAAAATCAGCAGGGCGCCGTAGATGACCGCACCCAGAGCGATCTGGCAGAGAATGACGTACGCCTCTACCTTGAGGCCCTCGCCCAGGAACTGACCCAGCCAGTAGGTGGGCACAAACATGATCGCCGCAAAGGCGCCGTAGCGGGCCGCCATACCCAAAAGCTGCCAGGCGGAAATAAACTCGTGAGAGAACTTGAGATACAGGGAAGAGATCACCAGCTCGGCTGCCACCGACGCCACCACCGCGCCGTAAGCGCCGTAGTGGGGGATCAATACGAGGTTGAGCACCAGATTGGTGGCGGCACCGGCAATGATGGCCCGGTTGCTCCGACCACGCTGACCGCTGGGGGTCAGATACAGCGAGCCCAGCACGTTGCTGGTGCCGATGATGAACAGAAGGGGGGCGAACAGCATGATCATATCGCCCGCCTCAGAAAAGTCAGAGCCGTAAAACTCAATGGCAAACCCGCGACCGCAGGCCACCAGACCGGCGCACAGCGGGAAGGTGAGCATATACATAAACCGGAAGGTATCCCGGATGTGGTTGCGGATCTCTTCCTGCTTGTTGCGCCCGAACAGATAGGAGGTGCGCACCCCCACCACCACGTTCAGCGAGGTGACGATGGTGAGCAGGATGTTGATGATCTTATGGGCGTTCTCGTAAAAGCCGTTTTGCGCCATATCGTTGGTGATGGTGCCGATCATGGTCTTATCCAACACGGTGTATACCGAGGTGGCGATGGTGGGGATGAAATACACCAGCACCTCTTTGTAGTGGCGGGAGAACCGCAGGCGCCGCCAGGGAATGCGGCGCACCATCTTCTTCAGCTGAGGCCACAGGATCAGGTTGGAGATAAACACGCTGCCGGTCTGGATGGCGCAATACAGCGCCACGTCATCCGCATCCCGCACCAGCAGGAACACCAACGCCATACTCAGCAGCTTCACCGTCAGGTTGCGGAACATCAGGGACTTAAAGTTCTCCTTGGCCTGGAAGAACCAGGTGCAATCCACGCCGGTGGCCAGGATGGTGAAGCCCACGCCCAGATATACCGGCGTACCCACCTCGTCCCCCGCCCACAGCCAGATGAACAAGAGATACAAAATGCAGCTCAGCGCCGTGTTGGCTAAGCGGATGATGCTCAACTCCCAGAACAGACGGGAGGATTTTACCCGGTCGTCCCGGACGCGGGATACCTCCCGCAGACCGTAGGAGCTCAGACCCAACGCCGCAAACAGTGCAAAATAGGTGGCGATGGACAGCGCGAAGCTGTGGGCACCCACGCCCTCCTCCCCCAGCACACGGGCCAGATAGGGCGCCGTGATCAGCGGGGTCAGCATGGACACGATCTGCACACTGACGTTGTATATATAGTTTTTTCTCATGGTTTTGGTCATAAGAAAATCTCCTCAGCGCCGAAGCGCCAACGCTCACTCGTGGAATATCGAGCGGTAGGGAAGCACCTGCTCGGTGCGCATAATCACAATGGCGTGGACACACAAGGCGCCCAACAGCACGATCAGCAGAAGTTTGATCCACCAACGGTCCTTCATCACCGCGCTGTACCGCTCCATCGCTATCGGCAAGGACAACAGCTGCCAGAAGGTGAACAGACGCAGAATGCGGTAGGCCGCCGGTAGCAGGGCATCAAACAGGCACACCACCACCGCCAGGAACTGCATAATCACCATGGGGTCCAGCCGTTTATCCTGAGCACGGTAGCGGGTAAACAGCAGGAAGGCCAACAGCGCCGCATTCATCAGACCACGGGGCCACCCGATGGTGGGCTCGGTGTACATGGCCTCCTTGATGTAGTACAGCAGACGTTCCGGGAAGAGGATCTCGGCAAACTCCGGCACCACACTCAGCAGAATGTACACCAGCAGAGCGCCGGCACTGAGCAACAGAAGCATCCGGTGCAGGGGGATCCATTTGAGCAAAATGAGGATCACCCACACCGCAAAGAACAACAGCATCGCCTGGTGCAGGGTGCTGCATAGGGCGGTCAGCAAAAAGGCCGGTATCCACTTGCCCCGTCGGATGAAGTGGAAGCTGAGCAGCAGAATGGCCGAGGCCATTGCTTGGCGGAGGTTGTTCAGCGACACGAAGTATTCGCCGCTGACCAACAAAATCACAATGCAGAAGGGTAGGTCGTCCACCGCGTCGTAATAAGCCAGCCCCAGGCACAGCATATAAATAAACGAGGTGGTGACAAACACCCATTGGGGGTTGTCGGTGAACATTCCCAGCACCCGGTTAAACCAGTAGAAGCCGATTTCGTAATAGGTGCGTTCCCCCTCTAAGATCTCCAAAAAGCGAGGGGTGTAAGTATAATAGTAGTCGGTGCCGATGCCCTCCCGCACCGCAGAGAGGAAAAACAGCGGTGTCAGGCACAACAGAAACGCCACCATCGACCACAGCCGGTGGGGATGGTACACCCGACCGCCGGGTACCCGGTCCACCAAAGAGCGCTCATCCAACGCCGGCACCCAGCGCCGACAGGCAAACACCAGCGCCAAGGTCACGCCAAAGGTCGCTAAATACAGCACGCCATCCCCTCCTTTTCCATTAGTTTTTCAACATCATTTTTTCTTGAACAAGATACGGTTTTTTTGGCGACGGAGCCACAACCGAGCCCGTCCCTTAAAGGTCTGCTCGGTGTTGTACACCTTCAGCACCTTAACACGCAGCCCCCGGTGGGTCACCCACACGTTGAGCAACCGCTCGGACAAAAACCCGTACAGCCGTTGCTGATAGGGGGTGTAGCCGGTCATATCCACCGTCTTTTCCAGCTCGCCCAGCACCGCAAACAGCCAAGCGCAATAGGCGTCGAACTCCTCGCCGGAGGTGATCAGCATATTATAGAGATGCAGACGGTTGCCGGCCATCACCGCGTCGTATGCGGGCAGGACGGCGGCATCCACCGTCTCCACCGCCTGACGCAAAGCAATCAGATCCTTTTCGTAGCCGCTGTGAAGGCAAAACTCCTCGTAGGCACTCTCCCGGAGGATCTCCTGCCGGGGAAGCAGTATGTGGTAGCGGGACAAAAGATCGGTGATCTCCGGCTCGGTGAGCCGCCCTTGTTTGCCCCGGAAATACCGGCGGTAGTGTACCAAGCCCTTATAGGGGTCGGCGGTGTTCTTCCACACCCAATACACGCCGGTCAGCTCGCAATAATGGGGGTTTTTGGCGGAAATATGGTCGCCGGTGTTGTCCGGCGTATAGCCCAGGTCGGCCTTTCCCTCGGCACCCACCTGCAGGGGAATATACCCCGGCTCGTCCGGCACCCGGAAGGCCTTATGGGCGGCAATATATACAGCCATCAGGTCATCTCCTCATAGGTTTCCTGCATAATGCGGGCCGCCACCTGCACATCGTAGCCGGCGGCCACCATCGCGTCGGTGGTATCCCGGCGGGGGAGGCGGGCACACTCCAGCACCCGGTCCGCCCACACCTCCGGGCTATCCGACAGAGGCAGATAGGTCACCAAATCCTCCAGCGGCAGTTCTTTGGTCACGCCGGTGGAGGTGACCACCGACAGACCGGTGGCCTGGGCCTCGATGCCCACCACCGGCAGCCCCTCGAAGAAGGAGGGAAGCAAAAACACGTCAAAGGCGTTCATCAGCGCGGGGATATCCCGGCGAATGCCCAGATACTGCACCCGATCGGCCACGCCCAATTCCTCGGCGTAGGCCAGGGTCTCCTCCAGCAGTACGCCCTCACCGGCCAACAGCAGTTTGGCGGCAGGCTCCTTCTTGACAATCTCGGCAAACACCTGCAGAAGATACCGATGGTTCTTCTGCTGGGAGAAGCGGCCCACGTGACCCACCACAAAGTGGTCGGTCACCCCTAGAGCGGCGCGGGTCTGCTCCCGTAGGGCGGGGTCGTAGTGCATCACCCGGGTATCCACCGCGTTCTTCAGCACCCGATAGCGCCGTTTCTTAATGATGGGGGTGGGAAATTTCCACCGAGCCGCCAAATGGGAACAGGCAAAGTAGTCGGTGGGGTATTTTTGGAGCGGATACCAGGACAGCATACGGATAATTCTGTACTTGAGATTCACAAAGCCACCGCAATGAGAATGCACCGCCACGTGCTTGGCCCCGCACTTGCGGGCAATCTTGGCGCCGATCATCAGGGCATAGGTGCTGCCGGAGTGGATGTGCACGATGTCGTAGTGATGCTGGGACAGAAAGGCGGACACGCCCTCCTTAAAATAGCGGTTGTTGTCCACGTTGAACTCGTGACCCGCCGCCCACATATGGCCCCCCAGTGACTCCACCTCCTGCTGGGTGGCAGGGACGCGGATCATAAAGGGGGTGAAGAAATCAAACTGCACCCGCGTGCGGTCGATGTGGCGGTACATATTCATCAGATAACTGTCCTGACCGCCGTTGGAAAAGGGCTCGCCAAAGATCTGCAATACCCGAATCGGTTCCATAAGACACCTCAATTACGTTCAGTCAACATACTCAATGGCCGGCTTAAACCGGAAGCCGGCGAAGAAGGAGGAGAGAATCACCTTCATCTTCTTCCACTTGTGGTCGGATTTCAGCAGCACCTTCACCAGGTGCAGGCACACCCGGGGCAGCAGATACAGCCAGCCCTTGATGCCCTCACGCCGGTAGACGTACACCTCGTTGCGGTAGAGATAGGCATACCGCCCCAGCCGGTCGGCGGAATCGGTGGCAATGTTCACCTTGTCGTTGCTCTTCATATCGTGGAGGGCGCGGCTGCCGGTCACCACGTAGCAGGGCCACTTGCGGGACAGACGGCGGGTGTATTCCAGATCGTCCGACCAAATAAAGAATTCCTTGATAGGCAGGCCCACCTCCCGCACCCGCTCTGACGGGATCAGCACCGACACAAACGTAGCCATAATCACCGGAACGAGCGGAGAAGAGAGATCCTCGATCTTGCTCTTGATGCCGGTTTTCTGAATATTCATATTACACAGACTGCCGTCCTTCCAATACGCCAAGCCGGAGAGAAAGCCGTAGTTGCCCGCAAGCTCCTCGTCCGCCTTGAGCAACGCCTCCAGCGCCGACCGCTCTGGGATGCAGTCGTCGTCCATCAGCCACAAAAGGTCGTAGCCGGCCTGCACCGCCAGACGGGTGCCGTACTGAAAGCCGCCGGCGCCGCCCAGGTTGGACCCGGTGTTGTAATACTGCACCCGGTCGCTCAGCAAGGGTTGCAGTGCTTCGGCGGTGCCATCGGTGGAGGCGTTGTCCACCACCAGCACGTCCACCGGCACGCTCTGCCCCAGCAGCGCATGCACCGAGCGGAGCAGATAATCTTTTCGGTTGTAGGTGACCACCACGGCGGCTGTACGCTTGTTCATTTCGGCACCTCGCTTATTTTCCGTCGCCTTTTGGTATAGGTTGTCCGCTTTTTGCCAAAAACGGCAACCCGTCATCAAAATGACATATATACCCATATTTATTGCATCATACCATAAAGAATGGACAAAGTCAAATATTGTAACAAAATTGTAACTATTTCGTTGCACGAAAAAAACCTCTGCCAAAGGCAGAGGTTTTCTCTCCTGTTACCCTTTTGCTTTCTCCGCAAAGGTGTTGTTGACCACCTTGCTATAATCGGCGGTTTTGTCCAGTTCTCCCGCCTCGGTCATCACCGTTTGCAGTCGGTTAAAGCTCTCCTCGCTCATGACAGGATCGGTGTTCCAGGCATCGATGGCCCGGTAGCTGGCCACAGATTTCACCAGCAGGTCAAATTCGGTGTCCGGGAAGCTGTCCTTCACCGCCTCGGCCACCTCCTCATCGGTGTGGGTGGCCACCCATTGTTGCCCCTTATACACCGCGTTGGTAAACCGCTGGATCAGGTCGCTGTTCTCCGCGATGTAACTCTTTTTGGCAAAGTAGGCGGTATAGGGAATGTCCCCGGAGGCCTCCCCTACCGACGCCACGATGTAACCCTTGCCCTCCTGCTGAAGCATGGAGGCGGTGGGTTCAAAGGCGGTGACGTAATCCCCGGTACCCCCGGTAAAGGCGGCGGTCATCATAGAGAACTGCACGCTGTTGTCCAGCACCGTGTCCTTTGCCGGGTCAATGCCGTTTTGCCGCAGGACGTGCTCCAACGTCATATAGGGCACCCCGCCTTTGCGCCCGGGCAGAACGGTTTTGCCCCGCACCTTATCCCAGGTGAAGTTGTCGTCCGGCTCCCGCCCAATGAGGAAGGAGCCGTCCCGCCGGGTGATCTGAGCGAACACCTGGGTGTAGTCCTCCTTGCCCTCATTATAAACGTAGATGGAGGCCTCCGGCCCGGCAAAGCCCACGTCGATGTTGCCGGACAGCACCGCCGCCATCACCGCGTCGGCCCCCTGACCGTTGGTCAGCTCGATCTCAATGCCCTGCTCCTCAAAGAAGCCCAGCGAGATCGCCGCATACTGCGGGGCATAGAAGATCGAGTGGGTGACCTCGCACACCGTCACCTTATCCAACCCGGATTCCTCGCCGCACCCCACCGGAATCAGCAACACCGTCAGAGCCAGCACCACCGCCAGCGTTCTGCGCCATATCTTGTTCAATACAACCACTCCTCTTTCCATTGTTGCGGTGGCGTTTTAGCTGTGTCCAAAGCGCTTGGCAACCAGCTTCTGCGCCAGCGCCACTCCCTCGTACAGCAGCGCCGCCACCACCGCCAGAATGATGACCGAAGCCATCACCAGATCCATCTTGAACACCTGACCGCCGTACACGATCAGATAACCAAGCCCCGCCCGGGATACGAGAAACTCCCCGGCGATAACCCCCACCAGCGACAGACCGATGTTCACCTTCAGCGAGTCGAACAGGGTGGGTATGTTGTAAGGAAGTACGATCTTGCGGAAGATCTGCCCTTTGGTCGCCCCAAAGGTGCGGGCCATCTTAAGCGCCCCCGGGTCGGTGTCCCGAAAGCCGGACAGCATCTCCAGCACCGTCACCACCAGCGAGATGGCCAGCGCCATAAACACGATGGCCCGGGTGCCTGCCCCCGCCAGAATGATGATCACCGGCCCCAGGGCGATCTTGGGCAGGCTGTTGAGCACCACCAGATAGGGCTCACTGACCTTAGCCACGAAGGGGCTCCACCACAACACCACCGCCAGCAAAACACCGGCTGCGGCCCCCAACAGAAATCCGGCCAGAGTCTCGGTGACGGTGACCTGCACGTGGTAGAGCAGATCCTCCCCCGCCATACCGGCGTAGGTGCGCAGGATGCGGGAGGGCTGACTGAAGATGAAGCTGTCCATCCACCGAAGCCGTGCCGCCACCTCCCACAACAAGAGCAGAACCAGCAAAAAGCCCCACCGGCATAAGCGAATGGTCCGGCTACGGCGCTTGGTCTGCCGCAGATACAGGGCTCTCTCCGGCGAGAGAGCCGACAGCGTCTTCGTGTGTTTCATCCATCCCCAATTCCTTCCATATATAGTCGAAATAGGAGGCGAAGGCCGGCAACCCCCGGCACCGGGCCGGACTGCGTACCGGCAGGTCAAAGGTGATGGGAAGCGCCTGACGGATCACCGCGGGGCGGGGGGACAGAATCAGCACCCGGTCGCCCATACAGATGCTCTCGGGTATGTCGTGGGTAACCATCAGGGTGGTGACCCGCTCCCGGCGGATGATGCGGTACACGTCTTCGGTCACCTCCATCCGGGTCTGGTAATCCAGAGCGGAAAAAGCCTCGTCCAGCAGCAGGATGTCCGGATTGACCGCCAGGGTGCGGATGAGCGCCACCCGCTGACGCATACCGCCAGACAGTTGGGAGGGGCGGCTGTTGGCAAACTCCGACAGTCCGTAGGTCTCCAGCAGGTGATCCGCCCGCTCCCGGGTCTCGGGGGTCAGGTCGTGCCGCACCTCCAGCCCAAACAGCACATTCTGCCGGACGGTGCGCCACTCCAGCAGGTTATCCTGCTGGAGCATATAGCCAATGTGGGGGTTGGGGCCGGTGACCGGCTCCCCTGCCACCACCACCTGCCCGGCGGTGGGAGACATGGTGCCGGCGATGATGGACAAGAGGGTGGATTTGCCACAGCCGCTGGGGCCCACCAGGCTGAAGAAATCCCCCCGCTCCATAGAAAAGGTAATATCCCGCAACGCCACCGTTTCCCCTGCCGGGGTCTGGTACGCTTTGCGTACCCCTTCCACGCTCAATACCGCCATACCGCACACCCTTTCTACCGAAATAGATCTTGCTGCCGCCGTCTTCGCTCTCCTTCTACCAAGGTATGCGCTCCCACGGTGACGGTGCGGAGTTTTTGCCGCTAAGAAAACCTCGTTAAACCCTTGACAAACCCTTTGTGTATGGTGTAATATAGTATGCGGTGGTATTTGTATTTTTTGGTAGTATTTACCACCCAACGATGTTTTGTGCCGTACTCTGTGCGGAACGAGAATAGTTCGCGGCGTCCCCTCGGGGGTTTACGCTCTTTTTTTGATACATTGCGACCCTTTGGCGGTCTGTGCTTTGACAATTGAAAAAAGTCCCCCGGGACACGCCTTTCCAACCATTATTTTACAGGAGGTGTATCCCATTATGTTTGAGTGGAACGCAGTCTTAGCGGGCATCGATATCACTACCATTGGTATCGGTGGCGGCGCATTGGCTGTTGGTGCTCTGGTGGCCGGCATTATTGCGTATAAGGCCGGTATCAAGCACCGCAAAAAGGTGGCAGAGGCCGCCATTGGCTCTGCCGAGCTGGAGGCTCAACGCATCCGTCAGGAGGCAGAAAGGCAGGCCGAATCCAGCAAAAAAGAGGCTTTGGTAAAAGCCAAGGACGAGATCTATAAGTTGCGCAACGAATCCGACAAGGAGATCAAGGAGCGCCGTGCCGATCTGCAGCGGCAGGAGAATCGTCTGCACCAAAAGGAAGAGGCTCTGGACCGCAAGGTCGAGAACTATGAGAAAAAAGAAGAGAAACTGGCGGATCGGGTCAAAGAGGTAGAGGCCAAGATGGCGGATGCCGAGGCCCTCAAAAAGAGCCAGTACGAGCTGCTGGAGCGCCTGTCCGGCTTCACCAAGGAGCAGGCCAAGGAATACCTGCTCAGCAGTCTCTCCCAGGAGCTGGAGCACGAAAAGGCGGTCAAGCTGGCTGAGTATGAAAATCAGCTGAAGGCCGAGGCCGACCAGCGTGCCCGTGCCCTGATCTCCCACGCCATCCAGCGTGTGGCCTCCGACCAGGTGTCCGAGACCACCGTATCCGTCGTGGCTCTGCCCAACGACGAGATGAAGGGCCGCATCATCGGCCGCGAGGGCCGCAACATCCGTGCTATCGAGACCCTGACCGGCATCGATCTGATCATCGACGACACCCCCGAGGCTATCACCCTGTCCGGCTTCGACCCGGTGCGGCGTGAGATTGCCCGTATCGCTATGGAGCGTCTGGTGTCCGACGGTCGTATCCATCCCGCTCGCATCGAAGAGATGGTCAACAAAGCCCGCCGCGACGTGGAGCAGACCATCAAGGCTGAGGGTGAGCGCGCCATCCTGGAGACCGGTCTGCGGGGCATCAACCCCGAGATCGTCAAGCTGCTGGGCCGTCTGCACTACCGTACCAGCTACGGTCAGAACGTGCTGCAGCACTCCATGGAGGTCGCCTTCCTGTCCGGCATTATGGCCAGCGAGCTGGGCATTGACCCCGAGGTAGCCCGCCGCGCCGGTCTGCTGCACGACATCGGTAAGTCGGTGGACCATCAGGTGGAGGGCAGCCACATCGAGATCGGTGTGGACATCGCTCGGAAGTATAAGGAGAGCGAGGCCATCGTCCACGCCATCCAGGCCCACCACGGCGACGTGGAGGCCCAGACCGTGGTCGCCTGCCTGGTGCAGGCCGCCGACGCCATCTCTGCAGCCCGCCCCGGTGCCCGCCGCGAGAATCTGGAGAACTACATCAAGCGTCTGGAGAAGCTGGAGGAGATCGCCAACAGCTTTGACGGCGTGGAGAACTCCTTCGCCATCCAGGCCGGTCGCGAGGTGCGTATCATTGTCCGTCCCGACAAGGTCAACGACGACCAGATGGTCATCCTGGCCCGTGAGATCGCTAAGAAGATCGAGGGCAATATGGATTACCCCGGTCAGATCAAGGTCAACCTGATCCGCGAAAACCGCGCCGTAGACTATGCGAAGTAACTCGCATCCAGCGAAATAATTTGGCAAAACGAAAGCCGACCAACATCTGTTGGTCGGCTTTTTTATCGGTTCCGTCTTACAGCACCAGTTCCATACCGATCTTCTGGGGGGTCAGTCCCATCCGCTCATAAAACTGCAGGGCAGTGGGGTTGCACGACCACACGTTGAGGGTCACGTTGTAGCAGCCGGTATCCCGGGCCAACGCCACGGCGGCCTGATACAGCGCCTTGCCAATGCCCTGCCCACGGCAGGTCTCGTCTACGCACAGATCGTCGATATACAGCGTCTTAACCGGCTTCAGCGCGCCGCCGGAAGCTGGTTGTTGATAGACGCAGAAGCAATAACCGACGACGGTGTCGGTGTCATCCACCGCCACCAAAATGGGGCGGGTTGCCTCCTTTAACAACGTCGCCAGCTCTCCATCGGTGTATTTGCGCCCCACGTTAAAAAGGTCGGGACGACCGTTATGGTGGACCAAGCACACCTGCCGGAGCAAATCGCCCAAACGGGGAATGTCTTTTTCAGCAGCAAAACGAATCATCATGCTCTCTCCTTATACTCGGTTGATCGGATCGCCGGCGATAAACCGGCGGAGATTTTCCGCTACCACGCCCATCAGCCGCCGGCGGGTCTCCCACCCCGCCCAGGCGATGTGGGGGGTGATCAGCAGACGAGGGGCGCCGTACAGAGGGCAATCCTCCGTCATCGGCTCCACCTGAAGCACGTCCACACCGGCCCCCAACAGGTGGCCGCTGTCCAGGGCGTCCCGCAGAGCCTGCTCTACCACCAGACCGCCCCGGGAGGTGTTGATGAAAATAGCGCCTGGCTTCATCTTGGCAAAGGCGGCGGCGTTCATCATGCCCTCGCTGTCGGCGTTGAGGGGGCAGTGCAGCGTCACCACATCCGACCGGCTGAGCAGTTCCTCGAAAGGCACCTGCTGAACGTCGGTGTCCGGAATAGGCCGCCGACCGCACACCAGCACGGTCATACCAAAGGCCCGTGCCATAGCCCCCACCCGGCGACCGATGGCGCCGTAGCCCACGATGCCGATGGTCTTGCCGTTAAGCTCCATCAGCGGCAGGGGAAAATAGGCGAAGGTGCTCGAACGGAGCCAGTCCCCCTGTGCCACCGTTTCATTATACTCGTGTACCCGGTTGGTCACCGCCAGCAACAGCGAAACCGTGTGCTGGGCCACCGCCTCGGTGGAGTAGCCCGGCACGTTGCACACCGTCACCCCGTGGGCGGCGGCGTAGGCTACGTCGACGTTGTTATACCCGGTGGCAAACAGCCCCACGTATTTGAGGGTGGGACAGGCCGCCATCACCTGAGCGGTGATCTGTGTCTTGTTGCAGAGGACCGCCTCTGCCCCTTGCAGACGCTCAAGGAGCAATTCCGGCGGGGTCAGGTCGTACTCGGTCACCTCGCCAAACTCTCTCAAAAACGCCAGATCTATGCCGCCCCCCACCACGGTGGCGGCATCGGTTACCACAATTCGCATAAAAACACCTCGCCTTGTTAGGTTAAGTTTACCATATTTTTCCGAGTTATGCAATTCCCTCTTTTTTATGAAAAAAACCGGTGGTATAATGAGAGCAGAAGTAGCATATATTTGGCATAAAGGGGGACTTTGCGTATGAAACTGCATTTTTTAGGCGCCGCCCACGAGGTGACCGGCTCCTGCACCCTGCTGACCACCCAAAACCATCGCATTCTCATCGACTGTGGTATGGAGCAGGGGGCGGATATGTATGAAAACCCCGACCTGCCCCTCCCCGCCGGGGAGATCGACGCGGTGCTGCTCACCCACGCCCACATCGACCATTCCGGACGCATTCCGATGTTGGTGGCTCAGGGGTTTCAGGGACCCATCTATACCACCGCCGCCACCGCGGCGCTGTGCAAAATTATGCTGATGGATTCCGCCCACATCCAAGAGTTTGAAGCGGAATGGCGCAACCGCAAAGGGGCCCGCAAGGGCGCAGAGCCCTATAAGCCGCTATACACCGCCGAGGACGTGAGCCATACCCTGCCCCTGCTAAAACCTTGCGGCTACGACCAGGATTATGCCCTGTTTGACGACGTGACGGTGCGCTTCACCGATGCGGGGCACCTGCTGGGCTCCGCCTCTATCTCTGTCACCGTCACCGAGGGTGGCAAGAGCGAAACGGTGCTGTTCTCCGGGGACCTGGGCAACGTGACCCGTCCCCTGATCCGGGATCCCCAGACACCCCCCGCCGCCGACTACGTGGTGATCGAATCCACCTACGGTGACCGACTCCACGGGGAGCGACCGGACTACGTAAGCCAACTGACCCGCATTCTGCAACAGACCTTTGACCGGGGCGGCAACGTGGTGATCCCCTGCTTTGCGGTGGGGCGCACCCAAGAGATGCTCTATCTGCTGCGACAGATTAAGCAAAACGGTCTGATCACCGGTCACGACGGGTTCCCGGTGTGGGTGGATAGCCCCCTAGCGGTGGAGGCCACCAACATCTATTCCGGGGATCTGACCGACTACTACGACGAGGAGACGCTGGAGCTCCTCTCCAGAGGAGAAAACCCCATCCGCCTGCCGGATCTGCACCTTTCCATCACCAGCGAGGACTCCAAGGCCATCAATTTTGACGCCACCCCCAAGGTGATCCTCTCCGCCTCCGGTATGTGCGAGGCGGGGCGCATCCGTCACCACCTCAAGCACAATCTGTGGCGCCCGAACAGCACCGTGCTGTTTGTGGGCTATCAGTCGGAGGGCACCGTAGGGCGCCGTCTGATCGACGGAGCGCCGATGGTAAAGCTGTTCGGCGAAGAGATTCAGGTGCAAGCAAGCATCGAGACGCTGAGCGGCATCAGCGGTCACGCTGACCGGGATCTGATGCTGACCTGGCTCTCTCGTCTGCCCGAAACGCCCAAGAGAGTCTTTGTCAACCACGGCAGCGACACGGTGTGCGACCACTTCGCCGCCACCATCAAGGAGCGGTTGGGAATCGAGACGGTGGCCCCCTATAACAACGCCCTGTACGACCTGACCGCCGGGGTGTGCCTACAGCCCGGGTTCACCACCCGCCTGGCGGGCAAGAAAAAGTACTATGCCGACGGAGAGACCCCGGTATTCCGCCGTCTGCTGGAGGCGGGACGCCGCCTGATGAGCGTCATCGAGCGCAACCGGGGCGGCGCCAACAAAGATCTGGCCCGCTTCACCAGCCAGATTCAGTCCCTGGCTGACAAATGGGACCGCTGAAAGGAGATTATGAACGATGATCCAATCCATTCTGGAATGCAACCGCCGATTGGCGGAGGACCCCGCCGGCTTTGTGGCCGAGGCGGAGGCCAACTATGACCGGCAACTCACCGAGATTGCCGACTATATCGCCGCCCACCGTGACGCCTGCCCCATCGTGCTACTGTCCGGCCCCTCCGGGTCCGGCAAGACCACCACCGCCCTGATGCTGGAGCACAAGCTGGACAACCGGGGGATGGAGACCCACACCTTGTCTCAGGATAACTATTTCCGCACCCTGTCCGACAACGACAAGCGGCTGTTGGAGCAAGGGGAGCTGGACCTGGAATCCCCCGCCCGGGTGGACGAAGAACTGCTCAACCAACAGCTCAACGACATCATCGCCGGCAAGCCGGTGGGGCTGACTGAGTTTGATTTTCCCACCCACACCCGCCGTTCCTCCGGCAAGACCCTCACCCGAAAGCCCGGCGAGGTGGTCATCTTAGAGGGCATCCATACCCTCAACCCCCACGTGGTACAACTGCCGGAGAGTCAGACGGTGCGGCTGTACGTTAGTGTACGCACCCGCGTAGAAGGCCCCAACGGCGCCCAGCTGCATCCCAAATACGTCCGTCTGCTGCGGCGGATGCTGCGGGACGTTCAGCACCGGGGGCGTCACCCGGAAGATACGCTGAAGATGTTCCACAGTGTCAATCTGGGCGAGGATAAGTTCATTATGCCCTACAAGCACCGCTCTACCTTTGACGTGGACACCTTCTTTGCCTATGAGATGAACGTCTATCGCCCCTATCTGCTGGATCAACTGCAAGGTCTGGCCGACAAGCCGGAGATTGCCGAAATTCTGCCTATTCTCTCCGCCGCCGAGGGCCTGGATGCTTCGGCTGTGCCGGAGACCGCCCTGATCCGAGAGTTTATCGGAGATAGTTTTTTTCATAAATAATCAAAAAAGAGCCGAGGCAAATGCCTCGGCTCTTTTTAGTATTCCTTCACGATGCACACCGGGATAGGGACGTCGCCGGTACGGTTGACAAAATCCCCGCGTATCACGGTGTAGCGGCGGTTATCCAACGCAGGCAAAAAGCGAAGCAGAGCGTCCCGCTCCGCTACGCCGTTCTCCCGTCCGTAATAGATACACAGGGTCATCACCCCACCGGGTTTTAACAGCTCCAGTCCTGCCTTAACGGCGGCAATGCTGGTGTCCGGACCGGAAAAGACGGTATGGTCGCCACCGGGCAACCACCCGAAATTGAACATGATCCCGTCCACCGTTTCCGGGGCGGCGTACTCCCCCATCCGGCTGTGGCAGACCTGCACCACCCGGGCTCGCTCCGCCACCCCGTGTTCGGTGAGCAGCGCGGCGGTCTGTGCCACCGCCTCGGCCTGAATGTCCATCGCCAGCACCCGGCCGGTGGGTCCCACCAAGCCGCAGAGAAACAGCGTATCCCGCCCTTTCCCGGCGGTGGCGTCAATGCAGAACGCGCCGGGCTTCACGTGGGTCGCCATCACCCGATGGGTCAGCCCCAGGGAATTCAGCGGAAACTCAGCCTTCATCGGTGGTTTCCTCGGTCTCGGGCAGGGCGGGAGTCTCTTCCGGCTCCTCCCCCAACAGCTCCGGGATGTGATCCCGAATATACGATACACACAGGGTCAAGGGGCACTCCTGCTCCACCGCCTTGTGATAGGCGGCGGTAGCCTCGGTCACATCCTCCTTGGCCTCAAAGGCGGCCTTCAGCTCCGCCAACGCCGCGGCGGTGGCGGGGGCGCCGATCACCGGCAGACCGTCCACCGCCGGCTCCACCAACGCCTTGGTGGCGGTGTGGGTCAGCCCCTTATAATCGGTGCGGGCCAGTTCCTTCCCCACCGCCCAGATGCTGTACACCACCGTGTAGGGTTGGGGCAGAAACGCCAGCTCCTTTTGCGGATCGGGACGGCGGTTCTCCGCCGCTAAGGCCAGCACGTGGCTGACCACCGCCTCCACCAATTCATCGTCATCGGTGTCGTTGAGCTTTTCCCGGGTCAGTTCTTTGTATTTCTTCATCAGCTTGGCGGCACGGCTGTCGTCGTCCCTGGGACGGCTGATGCGCCGATACAGCAGATAACACAGCGCCGCGGCCAAAACAAGCAACAGAGTTTCTTTCGTAAACATCTCAATTCTCCTTTATCAACAAGCGATACACTTCGCCTTTTTTTAGCCCGCATTCCGCGGCGGCCGTCTTGGCCGCCTCGGAGGGGCTCATCCCCTCACGCAGATACGCCTTAGCCAACGCCGCAGCCTCTTCCGGGGTGGCGACGGTCTTCTCCGCCGGGGCGGCACCCTCCACCACGATGACGAATTCGCCCCGGGGATCCTCCTGCTCATACTTGTGGCAGGCCTCCTGCAGGGTGGTGCGGATCACCTCTTCGTGAATTTTGGTGATCTCCCGCACCAACGCGATACGCCGGTCACCCAAGGCGGTCAGCAGGTCGGAAAGGGTGACTTTCAGCTTGTGGGGCGCTTCGTAGAACACCATGGTGCGGGCTTCGCCCTTCAGGCTGTCCAAATGAGCCCGGCGGGGCTTTTTATTCACGTCCAAAAAGCCCTCGAAGGTAAAGCGTCCGGTGGGCAGACCCGCCAGCGCCAGGGCGGAGCACACCGCCGTGGGACCGGGCACCACCCCCACCGGGATGCCCTTTTGGTGGCACAGATCCACCAGATCCTCACCGGGGTCGGAGATGGCGGGCATCCCCGCATCGCTGACCAACACCCCGTTCTCGCCGTTCAGCAACCGGGCACAGAGCTGCTCCCCCCGCTCCCGGCGGTTGTGGTCGTGATAGCTGACCAACGGCTTTTGGATGCCGAAGTGATTGAGTAGCTTCAGGGTCACCCGGGTATCCTCAGCGGCGATAAAATCGCAGGTCTGCAACGCCTCGATGGCGCGGGGGGAAAAGTCGGACAGGTTGCCGATGGGGGTTCCCACCAGGGTCAGTCGTCCACAGTCTTGGCTCATAGGATGTCACCCTCTTTCCTTGGTATTTCTCGGTAGATCTCTTTGTAGGTGTCGGTAAAGGTGCCGTCCGGGTTATAGAGCACCAGCGGCGGCAACCACTCCATACCGGGGCGGCCATCCTTGCGGGCCTCCAGCAAAAACAGCCAGGGGGCGGTGTCGCTCCGCTTTTGCACCGGTTGCAGGTGCTTGGGTTCTAATTTATGGGCAGAGAGCGCCGCGAGCACCGCCGGCAGCCGTGCCGGACGGTGGCAGAGGAAGAAGCGCCCTCCGCTTTGCAGCAGCCACGCCGCCGCCTGACAGACGCTGTCTAGTGTGTCCTCCTGCTCGTGCCGGGCCAGACACACCGCCGGGTCGGGATTGACCCCGCCGCTGTCCGGCGGGAAATAGGGCGGGTTGCACACCACCCGGCGAAACGACCCTGCCGGGGCGATGGAGCGGGGGTCGCTCCAATCCCCCACTGCAAAGGTGGGCTTGGGGGTGCCAGTAAACCGGTCTGCCCCCGCCTGCGCCAACGCAATGGCCTCAGGCTGTATATCCACCCCGTGCACCGCCGAGGGGGCTCCTCCGGCGGCCAAGCGCAGGGCGATGGCACCACACCCAGTACCCAACTCGCACACCGTATCGCCCCCACAGGGCATAGCAAAATGGGACAGCAATATCGCATCGGTACCAAAGCGGTGGGTATCGCTCACCGCCACCACCGTATCCCCGTAGACGGGTAAGAATTCCATAACGCTGTCACCTCATTTCTCTCAAAGAAAATGCCGGATGCACGTGTGCATCCGGCATAACGGGTTGGATTAGCCCTCGATCGCGCTGACGGGGCACTGCTCGGCACAAGCGCCGCAATCAATGCAAGCATCCGCGTTGATCTCGTACTTGCCGTCGCCCTCAGCAATGGCGCCCACGGGGCAGCCCTCGGCGCAAGCGCCGCAAGCGATGCAAGCATCAGTAATAACATAAGCCATGGTTTTACACCTCCTTCGTTTCGTAAATCCTATCATAGCACAATTTTTGAAAATTGCAATAGTTTTTTATTCCCCATTCGACATCCATCTTATCCCTGCCGCTTGTTGCGGGGGCGATGATGGTGGGGACGGTGGTGGGCCTTGCCCGTCGGCTTTTCGGCAGGGTGGTTCTGAGTTTGCTTGGGTTGGGGGGCTTTGGCCGGTTTCTCCGCCGGCTTTTCAGCGGGCTTCTCTGCCGGCTTTACCGGCTCCTCCGCCGGCTTCTCTTCCCGGGCGGGGCGGTTCAGCTCATCCCGGTGGAACTCCGCCACCGAGGTGTTCTGCCCATCCTCCATCCGCACCTTCACCTTGCCGGTGAGCACGCTGCGGTCGGTGACCACGCCCCGCCCCTCGGGGGTGGTGACGGTGGCGCCGATCTTGGGAGAGAGTTTGTTCAGCTCCTCATACACGTCCTGCTCGTATTTCAGGCAGCACATCAGTCGACCGCAAGAGCCGGAGATCTTGGTGGGGTTCAGAGACAGACCCTGCTCCTTAGCCATCTTGATGGATACCGGCTGAAACTCCTTGAGAAAGCGGGAGCAACAGAAGGGCTGACCGCAGATACCGATGCCGCCCAGTTTTTTTGCCTCGTCCCGGACACCGATCTGATGCAGCTCGATGCGGGTGTGGAGGGTGGAGGCCAGATCCTTGACCAGATTGCGGAAATCCACCCGCCCCTCAGCGGTGAAATTAAAGGTGATCTTGGAGTTGTCAAAAGCGTATTCCGCGTCCACCAGTTTCATCTCCAGATTATGGGCGATGATGCGCTCCTGACAGATGCGCATGGCCTCCCGGGCCTTTTTCGCGTTCTGCTCCGCCCGGGCCAGATCCTCCGGGGTGGCGCGGCGCAGCACCGGCTTCATATCCTCCCGGGGCTCTTTCATCTCCCGGTTGGCGCGAGCTACCTCGCCGCACTCGATACCGCGTGCGGTTTCCACCATCACCTTATCCCCGGGGAGCAACTGCAGTGCGCCGGGGTCAAAATCGTAGATTTTTCCGTTTTGGGTAAAACGGACGCCTACTACCATAGCCATAGTTTCTATTCTCCTTGTATCCTTAATGTCCGGCGGCTTGTCTTAAACAAGCGCACAGCCGGGTCAGTAACAGCGTATTGTTCATATTGCGGAGCAGGGCGTACTGGAGCCCCTCGATCTGCTCCATCAGCGCGGTGAGCCGGGGACCGGTCAACCGGGCGGATAACTGCCGCGCCACCTCCGGGGCGGTGGACAGGGTGGCGGTGCCGCCGTATTGGAGCACCAACGCATCCCGACACACCAGAGAGAGACCGGAGAGCACACCGGATAACAGGGTCTTCTCCTTTTCTAACCCGCCGGTGAGCACCAACAGCTCCAGCTCGGTGGGGGCGGTCAGAGCCAGCGCCATCTTGGGCACCAGGTCCAGCACCTGACGGAAGGTGCCATCCCCCACGCCGTCGATCACCTGCCCGATATGCCCACCGAACAGGTCAAAGGCCCGGTGCAGCTCCTCCGGCGAAGCCTGGGGCAACCGTGCCCGCAGCAGCGGCTCGGCCTCCGCCCACTCTACCGGGGTCAGGCTCAGGCACACACACCGGGACTGGATGGTGGGGAGCAGCGCCGTGCGACTGTCGCAGGTGAGGATAAACAGCACGTGTGCGGGGGGCTCTTCCAGAATTTTCAGCAGGGCGTTTTGGGCTGGGGCACCCATCAGCTGGGCATCCGCCAACAAGATCACGCGATAATCCGACTCGTTGGGCTTGAGGTACGCATCCTCCCGCAGCCACCGGATGGTGTCCACCGGGATGGCGGTGCCGTCCCCACCCACCTCGGTCAGGTCGGGGGGCACTTCCTTTTGGCAGGCGGCGCAGGTGCCGCAGGGTCGGGCCGCGGCCTCCCCACACCGGCACAGAGCCGCCCGGGCAATCAGCCGGGCCAGGGTGCGCCGTCCGGAGCCGGGGGCACCCTCCAACAGCAGGGCGTGGGGGAACCGACCGGCGTCGATCTCCGCCGCCAACTGCCGTTTGACCGGGGCGTTGCCCACAAAATCGCCAAATCGCACGGTCTGTTCCTCCTCTCCTTGATGCATACATAATTAATTATACACGATAAGCGGAACAATGACAAGGTTTTTTTGCGACAAACCACTCCGGATTTGTTCCCGGAAAAAAGTTGGCGAAAATTCGGTTTTTCTCCTTGTGTCCGGGGGAGAAATATGGTATGCTTATCATGTATTTTTGTAATGGGGTGGGTCGTCTATGAAAATCGGATTTGACAACGAACTGTATATGCAAAAACAGCGGGAGCAGATTACCGACCGCATCTCCCGATTCAGCGGCAAGCTGTATCTGGAATTCGGCGGCAAACTGTTCGACGACTATCACGCCGCGCGGGTGCTGCCGGGCTTTGCGCCGGATGCCAAGATCCGCCTGCTGCGCAGTATGGCCGACCAGGCGGAGATCGTCTTTTGCATCAGCGCCGATAATATCGAGAAAAACAAAATCCGCGCCGACCTGGGCCTGAGCTACGATCAGGACCTGCTGCGCCAGATCGATATGGTCAGCGGTATGGGCATCGCGGTCAACAGCGTGGTCATCACCCGCTATACCGGTCAATCCTCCGCCGACCAGTTTAAGCACAAGCTGGACGCTTTGGGCATCCGCAACTATATCCACCGCCCCATCGAGGGGTATCCCGCCAACGTGGACCACATCGTCAGCGATCAGGGCTACGGCGCCAACCCCTATATCGAGACCACCAAGCCTCTGGTGGTGGTCACCGCCCCCGGCCCCGGCAGCGGCAAGCTGGCCACCTGCCTGTCCCAGATCTATCACGAGCATCAGCGGGGCATCCAGTCCGGCTATGGCAAATACGAGACCTTCCCCATCTGGAACCTATCCCTGAAGCACCCGGTGAACCTGGCCTATGAGGCCGCCACCGCCGACCTGCAGGACGTGAATATGATCGACCCCTTCCACCTGGAAGAGTACGGCATCACCACCGTCAACTACAACCGGGACGTGGAGGCGTTCCCGCTGGTACGCACCATCCTCACCCGCATCACCGGCAACGATAAATTCTACTGCAGTCCCACCGATATGGGCGTCAATATGGCGGGCTACGCCATCGTGGACGACGAGGTCTGCCGCGAGGCCAGCTGTCAGGAGGTCATCCGCCGGTACTTTAAGGGCCTCACCGACCTGAAGATGGGCCGCGAGGAACAGTCCACCGTGGACAAGCTCAGCAAAATCATGCAGCAGTTGGATCTGCAGCCCTCCGATCGGGCGGTGGTTCCCTCTGCCCTGGATAAAGCCCAGCGCTGCGGCGCTCCCGCCGCCGCCATCCAGTTGCCGGATGGCCGCATCATCAACGGCAAGGCCTCTGCCCTGCTGTCCGCCTGCTCCGGCGCGGTGCTCAACGCCATCAAGGTGATGGCGGACATCCCCAAATCCACCCTGCTGATGAGCCCGGCGGTGCTGGAGCCGGTCATCAATCTGAAAACCAATCTGCTGAACAGCCACTCCAGCGCGCTTAAGCTGGACGACGTGCTGACCGCGCTGTATATCTGCGCCGTCACCGACGAAACAGCGGCCCGCGCCGTGGCTCAGTTGCCCAAATTGCAGGGGTGCGAGATCCACTCCACCCAGATCCTCCACTCCGGTGACGAGTCCATCCTGCGCAAGATGCGGATGCACCTGACCTGTGAGCCGGAATTCCCCAACCGAAGTGTATTGTATTAAACGAGGTGTTTTTTTATGGAACTGAAGGGTAAAAAAATCAATTTCTTAGGCGATAGCATCACCGAGGGTGCCTGCCTGGACGATTGGAACAACGTCTATTGGATGCGGCTGGGTCGCGAGACCGGTGCCACCGTCCGGGGCTACGGCATCGGCGGCACCCGCATCGCCCCCCGGCTGAATCCCGAGCGCCCCGGCGAAGAGGGGTTTGGTCAATATTTCGGCTCCCGGGTGGAGAGTATGGACCCCGACGCGGATATCGTCGTGGTCTGGGGCGGCACCAACGACTTTGGCCACGGCGACGTGCCCCTGGGCACCATCGACGACCGGGACAACACCACCTTCTATGGCGCTCTGCACTGCCTGTACCGCGCCCTGTGGGAAAAGTATCCCGCCGCCACCATCGTGGTGATGACCCCCCTGCACCGGGTGGGCGAGCACGACACCCTCAACGAGCACGGCAACCCCGCCATCGCCCCCTTTAAGACCATCCGGGACACCATCCTTGAGGTGGCGGCCTATTATTCCTTCCCGGTGGTGGATCTGTACGCCATCAGCAACCTGAACCCGGAGCTGCCGGTCATCAAAGAGACCTTTATGCCGGACGGCCTGCACCCCAACGACGCCGGTCACGAGCGCATCGCCAGCCGTCTTATCGGCTTTCTGAAAGCGCTGTAACGAGGTGACGCTATGACCATACTGAATAAAATGGGCGGTATCCGCCTGCCGGCTCTGGTGGCGCTGTGCGCCGCCACCGTGATGCTGCTGAGCCTGCTGCTCCCCTATGCGGTGACCCCCGGCGGATACAATCCGCAACCAATGCCCGGCTATGAGGGCGAGGTGGAGGACGTGTCCTCCTATTCGATGCTGAGCCTGACCCTGAAGCTTCAGGACCAGCTCTCCACCAACGCAGAGGAGATGCGCGGCTGGATCTACGTGGGGCTGCTGGGGCTGTGCGCGGTGTTCTGCCTGTGCGCGATGCTGTTCCCGCTGATGGATAAGGCCACCCCCACCGCCCTTTTCGCCCTGCTGGCGTATGCCCCCTACTACCTCTACTCGTTGGATATTACCCAGATCGGGTTTATCGGCGGACGAGAGGATCTGGCGGGGCAGATCTACTACACGTGGGGCTGGGGCTATTATCTGTTCCACGTGGCGTTGGTGGTGACGGTGGTCGCCGCTGTGTGGCTGTTTGTGGAAAAGATGGCCGCAAAAAAGAAAAAATGAGTACATAAAAACACCCGAGGAAAACCTCGGGTGTTTTTTATGGCTTTTTCTGTCAAATATTGCGTTTACTTTTCCGAAACGAAGTGCTATAATTCTTTCATATCATCCCCAAGGAGGTTATCGTATGTTCTGTAAACATTGTGGACATCAAGTGCCGGATATCGCCACCTTTTGCCCCGGTTGCGGCAAAGAGGTGACGCGCCCTGCCAAAAAGGCCGAACCCGGTGTAAACTTGACCTCGGCGGACACGCCGACCTCGACCCCTGCACCCGCCAACCCGCCGCAAAACGCCCCCGTTGCACTGGCCCACGCGGCAAACGCGCCCAAGCCGGTCACCGCCGCAAAAACCGGCAAAAAAAGCGGCCTCAAAAAAGCCCTGGCTATCGTTTGTGCCATCAGCCTTGTGCTGGGCCTGGGCGCCGGCGCCTGGTGGTATCTGTCCCCGGAAGACTCCCCTGCCGAAATAGCACCTTATGTGTGTCTAACCGAGAAATTCACCGACGTGGTGGTCAAAGATACCCCCTCCGCCATCAAGGCGGTTTGCTCCGTTTCCAATGTAGTAGGTGTGAAAAACGGCAACGAAGAGCTGAAAGAGGTATCCGTCCAGACGGTGGGTTCTGACACCTATTATCGTTTGCAGCAGTACCACCAAGGGCTTCCGGTGTTTGCGCGGCAGGTAATTCTGTCAGCGAATAAAGATGGCTCCGTTAACTCGCTAACCTCGAATTTTCTAACGATTCAACAAGACATCGACACCACCCCCACCGTGACACGGCAACAGATTGTAAACTCGCTGAAAAATTATACCGGTAGAGATGTCACCTTAGGCAACTACAGTACCGAAGATCTGATCATCTACCCACAAGAAAATCAGCAGGTCGTGTTGGCCTATTGTATTCCTGTCGATGGTTCAGAATATATCGTAGACGCCAAAACCGGTGAGGTCCTGGATTGTGTGGCAGCTTTGGCCGGCATATCAGAGTCGGCAGAATGTACCCACCCCTCCGGCAAATTCCAAGGAGTCAAAATTACCAACGGCTATCTGTTTGGTGACGAACAACGAGGCATTTACATCTTAGATGCCAAACGACAAAAAATCACAGAAGCCATACCCAACTCCTCACAACGAAATATCGTACGCAACGTTGCCCAGCCTATCACTAGCGTGGACACAAATTTCAATGGCGGTGCCGACGACTCCTTTACTGGCAAAAAAACAAAGGAACAAGCCAAAGTCGCCGGTGTATTGATGGAAAAATTCAAATCTCTACAAACGTATTTTCGTAGCTTTAACCAGCAGCAAAACGTTACCACATTCGGAATTATCAATGTGGGCGATTACGATCTCGGCGGCGGTTCCTTTAACGCCAACGCAATTACTGAACACGGCTATGCCGATCAAACGGTGATTTCTGTTATTGTTGGGACAAACTATGATCTCAAAGACGCAAACGATGACCTAGGTCACGAATTTACCCACGGTGTGACAAAGGGAAACAACATTTTTATTGATAGCGGTTCCTGGACAGAAAACGGCGCATTAAACGAAGCCTATTCCGATATTTTTGGTGAACTGTTTGAGTACTACATGTTTGATGAAAAAACGCGCGAATCCCGAGATGGGCCTAACTGGGCAATCGTAGACAGAAATCTCGCCAATCCCAGGAGCGAGAGCTCTCTTTATCCGTCCCATTACAGTCAAATTGCCCAAGCCGCAAAAACAACGGATGAATGGTATTATACCACAACAGCCCTAACCAGAGAAGAAGCCACCCGATTCACCCACTATGCTTGCACCGTGGTCTCTCACGCAGCCTATTTGATGAGCAAAGGCGTCGATGGCACCAAAAATCAAGTAATCAGCCTTGATGATTTGGGGGAACTGTGGTACCGTTCCATTTTCCTCATGCTGCCGGATGCGGATTTTTCGGAATGCCGCAACGCGGTGGAACTGGCTGCCAAAGAAATGCGCCAAGCAAACAAACTGAAAGCCGAACAGCAGGCCTGCGTTTCCAAAGCCTTTGATGCCGTGGGCATCGTAGCCGCCCCTTATAGCTGTTCTACTGCATTGAAAGAGAATTTCGAGTTGTCAATTTGTCATCAAGATGATACCTACGTAACCGCTCCGGTTGACGTGGTTGTGACAGATGAGTCTACCGGCAAGGCAGTTTATCATAAAATCCACCACCGCACAACCAGAGTGATTATGCCGCTGGAAAAAGGCTCTTACACCATCACTCTGACAAACAAAGACAACTCGGAGCAAACCTATACAATAAAAATCTATGTAGATGGAAGCCTATCAAACGCCAAGGATACGTTGCTCTGCCACACCAATTTCAGCGATTCGCCCGGCGAGAACGGTTCTTCCACCAACAAAAACAACAGCACAACCACCTCTACAACAACCACTCAATCCAAGTCCGACACCAATAGCGCCCTTTCCTCTAATGTAAAACGCCAGTTGGAAAAGCAGTTAGAGGCTATGTATATTGCGGGCCATCAAGGAGAACTTAACAAAGTAGTGAACTTCTCCAATTGCACTTTTGATGATTTGCTTCCATATATATACTATGCCAAGTCCGATTTGGGCCTATATAAGTTATACAATGGATCTCCCTCTTGGAACTATAAATCCAATACAGATCCCCTGCGCCGCTACGATGGGCACTCGTGCTTGGATGAAGACTTGACCTATTGGATTGCAACCCACCTATTCCCCGAAAAAGCAGGTTCTACAAAAACCGACTTTTTCACCGGCAATAATTTCTACATTCACAATGGAAAAATTTATTTCCATGGGTATCCTAATGCCGGTTTAATGGGCATCCACACATACACAACACAAAAATGCCAAAAGCAGGCCAACGGTCGATACCTTGTTACGGTGCAGTATGAATGCAAGGATGACGAGAGCCTAAAACTGTTAGAGCAAAGCACACTTGAAGTAGAGGCAGCTTTGGAGACCGATCCAACCTATGGCGACTATTGGCGTATGTACAAAGTAAAGTGGGGGACGGAACAGACAGGGAAAACCACATCCACCACCTCCACGACAAAACGTACCTCCACCTCGTCAACCACCGGCTCTGCAAACAAGCCCCTCACCCCAGAGGTAGCGGTAGACATCTATATGAGTCAGAAATCCGTTTGGCAGCACGACCCGGATTACGACCCGATGCAGGGCTACGGTTATTGCCTGTTGGATCTGGATTTTGACGGCGTGCTGGAACTCATCACCAGCGGCAACGATGGTTCTATGCGTCAAAGCTATAACGCTTTCTACAAGATCAACCCCACCACCAGAAAAGTGGAATTGATTAAAGAAAGCGATCCGAAAGACGGTGGCTTGGATTATTACAGTATGTCTACGCAAACCAAACTGCTGAAGAATCAATCCTCCGGACAACTGTTTTATCTAATCAAAAACTATGGCCACGTCAGCGCCGACGAAGGAATTATCTCTTATGCCGAGTCTTACCTCAAAAACGGCACTCTTCGCGAAACCTATCTTTTCTCCGAATACACCCACCCCACCGATTACGACAACCCGGAGGCAGGTAAGACGGTTAAGTACGATTTTGGGGACAAAGAGAACCTCTCCCAATCCGCCTATATCCAAAAGGTGGCTGAGTTCTATGAGGAAAACACCGATATGAACCTTCAATGGGAATGCATCTATGGTCCCGATTTTGATAAAAGTAGTTCTTCGGCTCAAAAGCAGACGATGCTAAAAGCCTATCGTGCATTTTCCTATAACGGATTCTCGTTTAGCAACTAACCCCTGCCTAAAAACCCCCGCCGAGTTTTCCCGGCGGGGGTTTTCTTTTTTGGGGGTAAAGAGAGGGCGGGTTTTGCTGGCGGCGAAGCCCTGAACCCAGGTTTTGCGCCTTGGTGGTGCGTGTCGCAAGTACTGCTCGCAAAACCCTGTGAAACGGCAAAGCCGTTTCGAGGGGTTGATTCGCGACCGACACGAAAAAGCCAAGGGACACCCTTTGGGTGTCCCCCCCCTTAATCGGAATCGAACCCTGGTTTTGCCCAAAGGTGGTGCTGGTCGTACGTGTGCTAGGCAAAACCCTGTGAAACGGCAAAGCCGTTTCGAGGGGTTGATTCGCGACCGACATGAAAAAGCCAAGGGACACCCTGTGGGTGTCCCTCTTAATCGGAATCGAACCCTGGTTTTGCCCAAAGGTGGTGCTGGTCGTACATGTGCTAGGCAAAACCCTGTGAAACGGCAAAGCCGTTTCGAGGGGTTGATTCTCTGAGCCGACACGAAAAAGCCAAGGGACACCCTGTGGGTGTCCCTTGGCTTTTTGGTGGAGGCGAGGGGAATCGAACCCCTGTCCGAAAACCACTTGATACAGCTTTCTCCGAGTGCAGTCCGTCTTTTGGGATTCCCCTCACGCATCGCCGATGGACAGGCTATGCGCTACGGTAGCCACTACGCCGTGACGATGGGGGTGGCACCCCACCGTTCACGTTCACCGCTCATCGACGCCCCGCTCCCGGTCGCGGTACTCCGGGGCAGGACGGGCTGCATTAATTAAGCAGCCAGGGCAACTTTAGAGTTGTCGTTTATTTTTAGAAAATTGTCGGTTTTAGAGTGGTCCGGCACCACTACTCGCTTACCGTACCTCACAATCCCCGTCGAAACCTTTACGCCCCCGTATGGATGAAATGAGATAGGAGCTTTATTATACCCAGTTTCCCCAAAACTGTCAAGAAAAAAACCGGCGTTGAATTTTTGAAAAAGGCGTGGTATACTGGAGGTATTCTAGGAAACGAGGTGGACTATGAGAACAAAAAAGAGGTTCTCCCTCTCCACAACCCAAATCATTCTGCTCAGTTTTCTGCTGGTGATCCTGGTGGGCAGCGTACTGCTAAGCCTACCGATCAGTGCCGCTGACGGTCAGAGCATACCGTATATCGATGCGCTGTTCACCGCCACCACCGCCACCTGTGTCACCGGTCTGGTCACCGTCACCACCGCCGTGACCTGGAGCACCTTTGGCCACGCGGTGATCCTGCTGCTGATTCAAATCGGCGGTCTGGGGGTCATTACGGTTGTGTCCTGGCTGATGCTGCTGATGCACCGAAAACTGGGCCTTAAGGACAATCTGTTGTTGCAGGACGCTTTTAATTTGAGCACCCTCTCCGGATTAGCCAAATTTGTCAAAAAAGTCGTACTGGGCACTCTGGTGGTAGAAGGGGTCGGTGCGGCGCTGTATATGTTGGTGTTTATCCCCCAGTTCGGTCTGCGGGGCATCTGGATCTCGGTGTTTACCGCCGTCTCCGCCTTCTGCAACGCCGGCATCGACATCCTGGGCGACAGCAGCCTGTACGCCTATGCCACCCATCCTCTCATCAACTTTGTGACGATGGGCCTCATTGTCCTGGGCGGTCTTGGTTACATCGTCTGGTGGGATTTGGCTCGGGTGTGGCGGCGGCATCCCCGCCGCCGTTGGCGGTACCTGACCCTCCATTCCAAGATCGTGCTTTCCACCACCGCGCTGCTGATTTTCGGGGGTGCGGCGCTGATCTTCGCCGCTGAGTATGCCAATCCTGCCACTATCGGCGGGATGAGCCTGTGGGACAAGCTGCAAGTATCCTTGTTCCAGTCGGTCACCACCCGCACCGCCGGCTTTGCTTCGATCCCCCAAGAGAATCTCACCGGCGGCGGAGCCCTTATTTCCCTGCTGCTGATGTTTGTGGGCGGTTCTCCGGTGGGCACCGCCGGCGGTATCAAGACGACCACGTTGGCGGTGCTGATCGCCACCGCCTTTTGTACCATCACCGGTCGGCAGCAGGTATCCCTGCACCAGCGGAATCTCTCCCCCGCCGTCCTACGGAAAGCGGTGGCGGTGGCGGGGATGTCCCTGACCATTCTGTTTCTTTCCACCCTGGGTTTGGCGCTGGTCACCGACGCCCCGCTGGTCCAGATCCTCTATGAAACCACCAGCGCCACCGCCACGGTTGGCCTGACCCAAAACCTAACCCCGTTGCTCAATCGTTGGGGCAAGGCCATCCTCATTGCCACCATGTATTTCGGACGCATCGGCCCCATCTCGCTTGCGATTGCCCTAGGCACCCGCAAGGAATGTGTCAACAACATCCAAAATCCCACCGAAGAAATCAGCGTGGGATAAGAAAAGAGGAATTGCTATGAGTATGCAGAAAAACTATGCCGTGTTTGGCCTTGGCCGTTACGGCACCGCCGTAGCCCAAGAACTGGCCGCCGCCGGAGCCGAGGTGTTGGCGGTCGACCGAAACCAAGGACTGGTCAACTCTGCCGCCGCCACCATCCCGCTGGTGAAATGCGCCGACATTACCGACCCAGAGGTGTTCGAACTGCTGGGCATCAGCAATATGGACGTGGTGATTGTGGCTATGGGCAATCATCTGGAGGAAAGCGTGATGGCGGTCATGCTGTGCAAGGAGGCCGGCGTTCCCACCGTCATCGCCAAATGCGCCAACGAGACCCACGGAAGAATTTTACAAAAGGTAGGTGCCGACCAGACCATCATTCCGGAGCAGGAATCCGGCTTCCGTCTGGCAAAGAACCTGCTCTCCTCCGGCTTTGTGGATGTGATGGAGTTGACCGACAAAGTGTCCCTCATCGAATTAGACGTTCGGCAGGAATGGCAGGGCAAGAGTCTGGCGGACCTGAATCTGCGAAAAAAATACGGCATCAACGTGGTGGCTTTGCGCTCCGGCGAAGACATTGCGGTGGCGCTGGACCCCTCCGCTCCGCTGGAGCAGAACCAAAAACTGGTGATCATCGCCGATACCGATAAACTGCGCAAATTGAAGGCATAAGCACCCTTCTCCCGACAAAAAAAGCCGAGGCGTGAGCCTCGGCTTTTTCTTATTCTTTGACCACCCGCAGGGTATCATAACCATAGTATCGGAACACGCGAACGGCGCTCTCGCCCACCACCTCGCCGCCCACCAGCACCGGCACGGCAGGGGGGCAACCGACGGTGGGGGTGGCCAGTACCCGACCCAGGCACTGCTCCAGAGGCAAGGTTTCTGCCGGGGCGAACAAGGCCTGGCGGGGGGACAGCACCCTCTGAGGGGCGGTGACGACGGGGGGAACTTCGGTACGCGGTGCCTGTTTGGGCAGGGCGCACAGCGCCCGCTCCACCCGGTCAAAATCCTCGGCGGCATTGTCCGGGGTAAACATCAGCACCGCATAGTCCGGGTCGGCAAACTCGCAGACCACGCCCTGTGCTTTCAGGTGAGCCGCCAGTTGCTTGCCGGTATAGCCATAGGCTTTGGGGGTTACCGTTACTTTTAGCGGCTCCTCTCCTGCCAGCGGATAGCCGTAAGCGGTCAGGGCGGCTTTCAACCCCTGCACCCGGTCGCAGCAGACCGCCAAAGCGGCGGGAAACGCACATTCCAGATACGGGTTGACCTTATCTAACGACTGCAAAATCAGATACGAGGGACTGGTGGAGGCGAACAGACTTAGGGCGTGCTCTGCCTCCTCTGCCCATTCCGCCATCCGATGAGAAAGGTGCAAATAAGCGCCGCCGGTGAGCACCGGCAGGGTCTTGTGGGCGGAATCGCAACACAGATCCGCCCCCAGGGTGATGGGGTGGCGATCCTGTGGCAAAAACTTGAGATAGGCCCCGTGGGCGTTGTCCACCAGCAAAAGCGTGCCACGGGCGTGGCACACCTGCGCCAGGGCGGCAATATCCAGGGTGTTGCCCAAATAATCCGGGCTGGTGACATACACCGCCGCCGGCGGTTCGGCCAGGGCATCCAAGGCCGCCGCTAACCCCTCAGGGGTGACGGCGCAGGCGGTGAGGGTATCCCCGCCGGTCAGCCACGTCACCTGGGCGTCCAGCAGGGCGCAGGCGGTGACAAAGGTGCTGTGGGCGTTGCGCCCCGCCAGAATGGTGCGCCGACCGGTCTTCTGCATCGCTAGATACAGCATACCCCGAATGCAGAGGGAACTTCCCTCGGCGGAGTACACCGTCCGGGCGGTGCCGAACAGAGCGGCGGCGTTGTCCTCGCTCTGACGGAGAATGCCACCGGAGTGATACAGCACGTCCGCGCCGTCGATCTCGGTGATGTCCCACGGCTCACAGCCCAGATGGGACACTCCTTTATGCCCCGGCATATGGGCTCGCACAAGGCCGCTGTCCCGGTAGGCGTTTATGAAATCACAGATGGGGGTATTCAAGCCTCATCATCTCCCAAAGTTTTGGCTACTTCCACCATAATGGCGCACTCCATCCGCTTGCGGAACAGCTCGCAGCCATACTCATACACGCCGTTGACCGAGCCAGTGGCGTGATAGGCGTTGGCGGCACAACCGCCGGAGCAATACAGCTTGGCCCAACAGTCGGCGCAATCGGGTCGGGCATAGACGTTGCAGGCGGCAAACTGGCACTGGGTGTCTACGTTGGTGACCCCCTGCCAGATGTCGCCCAGCTTGAAGGCCTCTTCGCCCACAAACTGGTGGCAGGGGTACAGGTCGCCCCAGGGGGTCACCGCCATATACTCGGTGCCACTGCCGCAGCCGGACACCCGCTTATAGATGCAGGGGCCGCCCTTCAGGTCGATCATATAGTGATAGAAGGTAAAGGGGTTGCCTTCTTTGTACCGTTTCAGCATCAGTTCGGCCAGCTTCTCGTACTGGTCCAGGACGATGGGCAGGTCCTCGGCGGTGAGGGCCGAGGGATCCTCGGGGGCGCACACCACCGGCTCCATAGACAGCTCGGTAAAGCCCAGATCCAGCATCTGCTGAATATCTTTCAGAAAATCGGGGTTGGCGTGGGTAAAGGTGCCCCGCATATAATAATTCTTGCCACCGCGGGCCTCCACGAATTTCTGGAATTTGGGGACGATCTTCTCCCAAGAGCCGTTGCCGGCATAGTCCACCCGGTAGGCGTCGTGGATCTCTTTTCGGCCATCCAAGGACAGCACCACATTGCTCATCTCCCGGTTGGAAAACTCGATCACGTCCTCGTCCACCAGCACGCCGTTGGTGGTGAGGGTGAACCGGAAATGCTTGCCGGTCTCCTGCTCCCGCTGCCGGGCATAGGCCACCAGTTCCTTGATCATATCCCAGTTCATCAGCGGCTCGCCACCGAAAAAATCCACCTCGAGATTGTGGCGGGTGCCGCTGTTCTCGATGAGGAAATCCAGAGCCCGCTTACCCACCTCCAGGCTCATCAGAGCCCGGTCGCCGTGGTATTTGCCCTGGCTGGCAAAGCAGTAAGAGCAATTCAGATTGCAGGTGTGGGCCACGTGCAGGCACAGCGCCTTCACCACCCCGGCGGTCTTGCGCTTGAGGGTGTCCGCCATAGGCTTGAAGGTGTCGGGGGTGAACAGCTGACCGGCGGCTTTCAATTCGCCGATCTGGTCATAGCAATCCGCCAATTCCTCGGCGGTCACGTCCTCCCGGTGACCGTATTTCTCCAGCATCTCCGAAAGCAAGGTGTCCCGGTCGGTTTGCTCATAGAATCCAATCATATCGTAGGCTACCTCGTCCACCACGTGAACCGAGCCGGAGCAGATGTCCAGCACGATGTTGTAGCCGCCTAATTGATAACGGTGTACCATAACGTACTCCTCCTACATAGCGTCATAAAAAATGTCGCCATCTGACGATGGCGACATTTTGGGTTGAGCCAATTACTTGTTCTCGCACTCCTGATTGGCAATACCGCAGCTGGTCTTGCAAGCGGACTGGCAGGAAGTCTGGCACTCGCCGCAGCCACCGTTCTTGGCGCTGTCGCACAGGTTCTTGGTCTCCAGAGTCTGAATGCGCTTCATAAGGATAACCCTCCTAATTGCTTAATTTTCCTCATTGTAGCACACTTTCCCCCATAAGTCAATGCACAACTGCAAGGGTTTTGCCCATTTTTTACCCGCCTCTTGCGTAAAGCGGTAAAAAATGCTACAATAGCTCTATGAAACATTGCCGGGAGGAGTAGAAATGCGCAACACCACCCTTTGCTATATTCATAACGACCGGGGGCAGACCCTGCTGCTCCACCGGGTCAAAAAAGAGAACGATCTGAACAAGGATAAATGGATCGGTGTGGGCGGCGGCTTTGAGGATAAAGAAAGCCCCGAGGACTGCCTTATCCGGGAGGTCTATGAGGAGACCGGTCTCACCCTCACCCGCTACGCCTATCGGGGCATCGTCACCTTTGTGTCGGATACATGGGAGACCGAGTATATGCACCTGTTCACCGCCGACGGCTTCACCGGCACCCTCAAGGAGTGCGACGAGGGCACGCTGGAATGGGTGGACGACGCCCAGGTGCCCACCCTGCCCACCTGGGAGGGGGACCGCATCTTCCTTAATTTGCTGAATGAAAACCGTCCCTTTTTCTCGCTGAAGCTGACCTATACCGGTGAGACCCTCACCGGGGCGGTGCTGGACGGACAACCTCTGATTTGAGCCGGTTAAAGGAGTAACTGTATGGGAAACGATTTTCTCACGGTGGGCGGACAGGTGCTCACCCTGTTTCTGCTGATCGCGGTGGGGGCGCTGTGCGCCAAGACCCGCCTGCTGGACGACAAAGCCGTCAAGGCGATGGCCAATTTGGTGCTGTACATCGCCACCCCGGCGGTGATCATCAAATCCTGCATCCGCCCGTTTAACCAAGCCCTGCTGTGGGATTTTCTCATCGTGGCGGCGGTGGCGGCGGTCAACCATCTGGTGCTCATTTTGGTGGCGAAACTGGTGTTCCGAGACCCGGACGAAAGACGCCGCCGGGTGCTGAAATGCTGTACCGTCTTCTCCAACGCCGGCTATATGGCCATCCCGCTCCAGCAGGCCATTCTGGGCGATGACGGCGTGTTTTATTGCGCCGCCTACGTCATTGTGTTTAACGTGTTTCTGTGGACCTACGGTCTGATGGAGATGAGCGGTCAGCGCCGCCTTTCCCCCAAACAGATTTTGCTCAATCCCGGCGTCATCGGCGTGGCGGTGGGTCTGGTGCTGTTTTTGCTCCCCATTCCGGTGCCTGCCCTTTTGCAGGATGCCATCGGGCACATGGCGGTGCTGAACACCCCCCTGCCTATGGTGATCATCGGCTATTATCTGATTAAGACCAACCTACTGACCGCCCTCAAGGACAAGGCCGGGTGGTTGTGTATGATCCTGCGGCTTTTGGGAATGCCCCTGCTGGCGTTGGCAGGTCTGCTGCTCTGCGGCGTGGGCGGAAACGTGCTCACCGCCTGCATGATCTGCATCTCTACCCCGGCGGCCACCGCCTGCACCATGTTCTCCACCCGCTATGATCTGGACACCGGTCTGTCGGTCAATCTAGTGTCGGTATCCACCCTTTTATCGGTGCTCACCATCCCGACGATGGTGGCCATCGCCAACTATCTCGGCTCCATTTTGTGATGAGGTGAACCTATGAATCTGCAAATTCACGCGTTTCGCATTCCCTTTCCGGGGATAACCCCAAAGACCATCTACCACTTCAGCGACTGCCATCTGGGGGTGGCGGATGCCGCCTCCACCCCCGAGGAGACCGCGGCGGCAGAAGAGGCCGCCAAGGAATTTGACGAGTGCCGCCGGTGGTTTGCGGAGCATTGCCACGAGCCCTTTGACGCCGCCCACTCCGCCCAAGCCTATTTTGAGGAGATTCTCTCCGCCTGCGGGGACGGCGACGCGGTGCTGTGCGCCGGCGACCTGGTGGAGAGTTTTGTGCCCGCCACCCTGCGGTACGTGGACGAAAAAACCGCCTCCCTGCCTTTTATGACCGTCTGCGGCAACCACGACACCCCGGAGAAATTCCCGGAGGGGTACGGGTGCTCCGCCGCCAAACAGCCGGTGCAGCGGATGGATCTGGGGGACCTGCTGGTGCTGGGCTTTGACGACAGCAAACGGGTGATCACCCAGGAACAGTTGACCGCCCTCAAAGAGGCTCTGCACGGCGACAAGCCCCTGCTCATTCTGCTGCACATCCCCTTTGCGGTGTCGGAAAACGAGGCGCTGCTGCGAGGGTGCGGCGAATACTTCCGGCTGAATCACGACGCCTGTCCGGCGGAGAACCTGGAATTCATCCGCCTTATCACCGACAACCCCCACCGCATTGTGGCGGTGCTGGCGGGACACCTGCACTTTAACCACCTCTGCCCGGTGGCAGAGGGGCTGACCCAATACGTATCCTCCCAGGGGATGTGCGGGCATCTAAATAAGTATATCATCGGAGAATAAAAAAGAGGTAGGCATCGCCTACCTCTTTTTTTGTCAATTCGCCAAGCATTGTCCGGTTTATAACTCTTTGCGTCTGCTAGACTATAAGCACAGACAGCAAAGGAGTGTGTGTTATGTCGTTGTTTGGAAATCTGTTTGATCTGGATGGGGACGGCGTCCTGTCCCCTGATGAAAAAGCCGCCGAATTGGGCTTTTGGGCGACGATGCTGGAGGAGGAATCCCCCATCGACGCCGAAGACTAAGTGTATCCCCAGGGGAATAATTTCTGCCTTTCTTTTCTCTTTTTTTCTCTTTCTTTTCTTTCACTACCTCTTTTCTATACTTCAAAAAAACGCTCCGCGGTCTTTCCCCTGCCGCGGGGCGTTTTTTTGCGTCCTGCACCCTTGAAAAAAACGCCTGATCGGTGGCGAAAATTTGTGGAGCGCATCCCGAAAAATGGCTTGCTTTTTTTCGTGGGGATGGTATGCTATTCTTAAGAAAACTGATGAGGTGAGCGGTATGGTCGAGGTCGTGGCGGCACTGATTTGGGACGGGGCGCGGTTTTTAATCTGCCAACGTCCCGCCCACAAAAGCAACGCGCTGCTGTGGGAGTTTGTGGGGGGCAAGGTGAAGCCGGGCGAAACCCACCAAGAGGCGCTGATACGGGAGTGCCGGGAGGAGCTGGGCATCACCCTGACGGTGGGCGCGCCCTTTATGGACGTGGTCCACCAATACCCGGACATTCTGGTGCATCTATCCCTTTATCACGCACAGATCGCCGAGGGCACCCCCACCCTGCTGGAGCACAACGCCCTCAAGTGGATCACCCCTGCAGAAATCCCCGGCTATGCCTTCTGCCCGGCGGATAAGGATATTCTAACGCAAATCACTACGCAATACAGCGAATAAAAAAAGCCAACCCAAGCGGGTTGGCTTTTTTCATTCCGTTGCGATTATTCAGCGGGGATCTCCACGATCTCGGGAGCGGCCTCAACAGCCACAACCTCGATCTCCTCGTCCTCGTCGTCCTCGTCCTTCTTCGCCTTCTTGCACTTGGGCAGCTTGATGGAGACGGGCTTGTCAGAGGACAGGAAGCCGTACACCAGAGCGGCCAGCACGCCACCCACCAGGGGAGCCACAAGGAACACCCACAGGTTGCTCAGAGCCTCGCCGCCGGCCAGCAGAGCCGGGCCAAAGGAACGGGCGGGGTTAACGGAGGTGCCGGTGAAGGTGATGCCCATGATGTGCACCAGGGCCAGGGTCAGACCAATGACGATACCGGCCACAGCGCCGTTCTCGATCTTAGAGGTGACACCCAGGATAGCCAGCACGAAGATGAAGGTCAGCAGCACCTCGATGGCCAGACCCATCAGCAGGTCGCCGTCGTTCCACAGCAGGTTGTTGGCGCCCAGACCGGAGTCCACGCCGAAGAACCAGGCTAGCAGAGCGGCACCGGCGGTAGCACCGGCAAACTGAGCCACGATATAACCGAAGAAATCCTTGATGCCCATCTTCTTGCTCACCAGCATGGCGATGGACACGGCGGGGTTGATGTGGCAACCGGAGACGTTGCCGATGGAGTAGGCCATAGCCACGATCACCAGACCGAAGGCCAGAGCGGTCAGCAGATAGCCGGAGCCCTCAGCCGCATTACAGCCCACAGCGCAGGCGGTACCGCAACCCAGCAGCACCAGCACAAAGGTGCCGATAAACTCGGCAATATACTTTTTCACGTTCATAAATTTACCTCCTAAAAATGTGTAAATACATTCGCTACTATACAATAGCACATTTGCGCGGATTATGCAACAATTTTCTTCGGAGGGATGGCAAAAAATGCAAAAATGAGCCAAAAAAGCCGGGGCAAACCTCGTTTGCCCCGGCAGGATGGGTTCTCGATTAGTTGTTGGTCACGCTGTTGATGATTTCGTTCACCAGATCGTCACCCTCGGTCAGATACCAGTCGCCATCATAGCGATAGGCGGTGAAATCTTCCTGGTTGACAACCTCCTCGCCGGCAGCATTCTCGTAGGTGATCTCTACGCAGATGGTGCAGGCGTCGTCGGCCATAATGCCCTTGGCAAGGCGAGAAGAATTGGTGTTGAATTCGGCCAACTCGAGCTCGCTGTACTCATCCACCAGCAGGATCTCATAATCGTAGCTGTCGAGATAGGCGTAGTCGTCGCCGTGGATCTTCGGCAGAGCAATCTGGCTGTAAGCGTCGTCGGACAGAGCCTCCGCCGTCATCTTTTCCTCTGCCCAATAGGGCTGCGGCTGCAGATCCTCGACACCGGAGAAATCGCCCTCAACCGCCACGGCAAAGTAATTTTCAAAGGCCGCCTCGGCACCGCCGCCGCCAAACAGCAGCAGGCACAGCAGCAGCACCACCGCCGCCGCCACAGCGGCGATGACGATGATCATCGTATTATTCTTCTTGGGGGTGGCCACGGGAGCCACAGGAGCATAGGCGGGGGCTACGGGAGCCGCCGGGGCGGGCATAGGCTGACCGCACACGTCACAGAACTTTGCGCCATCGGCTACGTTGGCGCCACATTTTGCACAAATCATAACTGTTCCTCCTTTTCGTCCGTCACATTACTGGTTGGACAGCGCTCTGGCATACGTTTTTACGAGATCCGCGACAACAAAGTCGCCGTCAAAAACCTCTGCGCCGGTTTCGCCATTCTTATAGAAACTGGCAGAGAGCAGGTACCAGTCACCGTCGATCTTAACGGCGGTGCGGGAGATTACGTCGTGATCCTCGTCCAGATCGCCGGAGCGCTCACGCTCGATGTGCAGGGTGACCAGCTCCTCAATGTCCTCCATCGGGATGCCGTATTTCTCGGCCAGCTTGGCCTGCACGGCCGCCAATTTGGTCTGACCCAGATCGTGCTCGCACAGAACGGTGTAGTCAAAATCCCAGTCCGGGCCGTAATCGTCGTTGTAATCGTTGCGGCTCTCGGTCGCGCTGGCCTGAGCCTTAGCAACACAGATGGGGTTCTCGGTTATCTGCTCTACGGACATACCGTATTCGCCGGTCACATAATTCCAGAACGCCTCGGGAGCCTGATCCTCTACCACAGACAGGTCGCCCTCATACTGCAACGTAAAATAATCGTCCACAACGCCCTCGCAGGAGCTACCGCCCAACAGCAGGACACCCAGCAGGACGACCACCGCCACCGCCGCCACGGCGATGAGGATGACCGGCAGACCGGCCTTCTTGGGGGCGGGAGCCGCCACAGGAGCCGCTGGGGCATAAGCAGGAGCAGCAGGAGCCACAGGAGCGGCAGGGGCCGCCATGGGCTGACCGCACACGTCACAGAATTTTGCACCATCGGCTACGTTGGCGCCACATTTTGCACAGAACATATTGTTTTCCTCCTCTTTTGGATGATTTTTGCTTAATCGGGATAAGCACCTGCCGTCATTATAGCATTCCACGGCGGCGGGTGCAACCTTTTTCATAAAACTTTCTGCAAATTTATACTCTTTTTCGGCAAAATTCACCTTTTTGCCGCCTTTTTGCCAAAAACCTGCTGGAATATTACCGAGCCGTCTACGGCGAACGGGACACCGACCATTGGTACGACCAACCGGCGGTCAACGTGTGGGTGTTCGGCCGGGAGGGGCGCGTCATCACGCTGAAAAGCGACGTACTCACCGGTGTGGTGGAGGAGCAGGTGGAAGAACTGTAACCGCCAACCATAAGCCCTCCAACCCAAAAATACACGGCGGCGGGCTTTTCCTTTGTTTCTCTTTTTGAAAAAAGGGGTATTATGGGAAGCCTGTGGTCAAGTAAAACACCTCGGATGCAGCACAAAGCCGCATCCGGGGTGTTTTTTGTCGTCTGGGGTAACCAAGGTCTTGCGCAAAACAAATTCTGCCCCCTAGTAAGCCAAGAAAAAGGGATTGAGAAAAGGGGCGAGAAATGATATAATACTCTCACCGATACATCGATTTTAATGGAGGTACCTAATGAGCGCTGTTTTATTAAAAATCCTTGTGTGTTTTCTCGCAGGCGCAGGGGCAGGCATCGGAACGGGCTTTGCCGGTATGAGCGCTGCTGCGGTGATAGGACCTATGCTGATAACCTTTTTGGGTATTCCCGCTTACGACGCGGTGGGAATCGGGCTGATCAGCGACGTTTTGGCAAGCCTTGTCAGCGCATATACCTATAAGAAAAGCGGAAACCTGGACGTGAAAAACAGCTTGCCGCTACTCGTGAGTGTTCTGATCGTCACGATGATTGGCAGCTTTGCGGCAAGCTTTCTCCCGGAGCAAGCCATGAGCGGTACGATGCAGATCGCGCTGATCATCATTGGATTGCGATTTCTGTTAAAGCCTGTGAGCAAAACGAGGGAGCAATTTGAAGCGGTTTCCCCCAAAAGCAGACGGATCAAGGCCATTGTCGGCGGCGTATTCGTCGGATTTATCTGCGGTTTTGCAGGCGCAGGCGGCGGAATGATGCTGCTCCTTGTCCTGACAACCTTCCTCGGTTATCCCATGCATTTAGCGGTGGGGACCAGCGTGTTTATTATGGCTTTTACGGCTCTTACAGGCGGTATCAGCCACTTTATGATCGGGGGAGTTCCCGACATTCTCTCCCTTGTGCTGTGCGTTGTGTTTACCCTGCTTTGGGCAAGAATTGCATCCAACATCGCCAACAAATCGAACGCAAAGACCTTAAACCGTGTGGTGGGTGTGGTTATGATCGTTACGAGCATGGTGATCCTGGCGGTAAATTATCTTTAACGGTATTGACTCTGACGGTACGTTATAGTGTATACTCCTTTTCGTGAGGTGAAGATATGAAACGACGGATCAAAGAATTTAGCCTTCTCACCGGGGTCAGCGTGCGCACACTGCATTATTACGACGAGATCGGTTTGCTGAAGCCGTGCTATGTGGACGAGCAAAACAGCTATCGGTTTTACGATGAAACATCGCTGGAACGAATGCAGGAGATCTTGTTTTACCGTGAGTTGGATTTTCCTTTGAAAAGCATTGCAGAGATCCTCGCCTCGCCGAACTACGACAAACAAAAAGCGCTTGCAGAGCAGAAGCGATTGCTGACGCTGAAGAAGGAGCGGCTCACACGGCTGATCGCAGCGCTGGAACAAGCAGAAAAAGGAGAGATTACCATGAGTGCATTTGACAACAGTGAATACGAAACTGCCCGTCAGCAGTACGAGGATGAAGCAAAGCGGCGGTGGGGCGATACCGCCGCCTATCAAGAGTATGAACAACGCGGCAACGCCGCTGCCTCCGCCGGGCTGATGGCGGTGTTCGAAACGTTTGCGGCGGTGCAGACCGCCGGCAACGCCCCCGACAGCGAGGTGGCGCAAAAGGTGGTTGCCCGCCTGCAGGAGTACATCACCGCCCACTTCTACACCTGCACCAAGGAGATTTTATCCGGGTTGGGTCAGATGTACGTCTGCGACCCGCGGTTTCGGGAGAACATCGACCGCTACGGCGAGGGAACGGCAGACTATGCGAGCAAGGCGATCGCGGTATATTGTCGATAAAAAAGAGCGTAGGCAATTGCCTACGCTCTTTTTTATTCTTTTTCGCTTTCTTCGGCAATCTCTTCCAGTACTTTTTTTAAGCCGATTACTAGCTGCTTTTCCGAAGGTAGCTGAATTGCACGCCGCTTAGCAACCACGTCCTCAACGATAGGCGTGAGCAAATTTCTTGCAAAGTTTTTGCGGTTAGACGAGGCAAACATATCTTTTAGCAAATCACCGGTCAGCTTGTTGCCCAACTTGTCAACCACTTTCTCTGCTTCTTCTTGATTAAGCAAATACTCCTCGGCCATATTCTTGAAAACCGATTCGATAACGCGCACCATCTCCTGTGCGTCATCCTCGATAAATGCTCCAAGAATGCCTTCCGACACCTTGCCTGCCACAGCACCCGCTCCAATAGAGCCAAGCAAACCGCCAACAAACGTGCCTATGCCCGGAAGGATAGCCGATCCGACAGCGGCGCCGGCCATCCACCCACCTGTACCACCGGCCACAGTGCTCGTAGTGTTTGCAAGGTTTTTAAATAACTGCTTTCCGGAAATTCTGTTTCTAAAAATATTCGCAATATCAAAAGAAGACATAACCAGAACGGTGGCTCCGGCGGTGATCGCGTTGCCACGAAGTAACTTTGCGGCGCTCTTCATCGCTGCAGCACCGTATATATTCGCGCCTCCACGAAATGCATTTACAAGAAGTGCAGACGCTTTTGGTCCCATCACGGCAACAATCGCTTCCGATCCACCCGCCATCAAACTGTTTAGTCCTGTTTTAGACAACTGACTGGCAAGCACGCTGGTAGCAAAAGCAATACCGCCCACTTTCAAACCGGAATGCGTGGCCGCTTTCAACGCTGTATCAAAGTCATCTCCATTCCACACGTAGGTAGCAAAAGTAATGGCCGCCGAAACGCCAAAAGAAGAAGTCGCCGATACCACGCCTTTTACGGAATCATAAGTCAGCGACTCGATTGTTCCGGCTTTTGCGATGTTTTTTGCCTGTTTGTAAGTAAAGTGGCCTTTGCGAACGATATTCTTCGCCTCAGCGGGATCCGACACACCTTTTACTTGCCCTTTTTTTATCTTTTCCTCCATCGCTTTGACGGCAGCGTTGTATTTGTCCGAGGGCACTTCTATCTGCATCGGCTTTCCGTTTTTCATCGCATAACGGAATTCACCTTTTCCGCCATCCTTAAAGCACTCGTTGATACAGCGAGAGCCAGTAGCGCAATACTTAGACTGAATGTGCACACCGTCTACAATACGATCGGCTCCGTTCTTTTCGTTTCCGTCGCCGGCTAACTGCACCTTATGTCCTGCCAGGCGATCATACAAATCATTAGCGCGCTCTGCTGCAAAACCGTGACCCTGACGAGCGTGAAATCGCTCCTCGTCAAACAATTTGTTCACGGTAGCGCGATTTCCTACCGCCACACCGCCAATGTCTGCACTAGAAAAGCGAGAATTATTGTAGGAAATCTTTGCGGAAACTTCTTCTTGGGGCGATTTTTCCACCGCGTCTACTACCTCATCCCAAACAGAACGGCCGTAGTCCTCTTCTTGCGCAACCTGCTCCTCAGCACCCGTTCCCACAGCATCCCTTGCTTTCGCCGCCTCTCTTTGCAAAAAGGTTTCTTCGACAATGGGTGTACTTGTTCTCTCTGCTTTAACTGTCGATTCTGCGACAACTTTTTCCGGAACAACAAAAGCGGTCTGCTCGCTATCCTTGCTCTCTTTCGGCTCCTTTGTTAATAACACAGGCGTCACGGACTTTTCAGCCGCTTTCACACGTTGCAATAATTCGTTTAAAAAAGAAAGAAGAGCAGGCTTTTGGAGATAAATGCTCGTCCAAGATATTTTAATGCCGTTATGCAAATAAATAGCAAGACCCTGATTGCAGTCTTTCTTTTGCGTATTGAACAACTCCATCTTCTCTATGTCCGCATAACGAATCTTCTGTGGTTTCTCTAAAGTTTCTAAATAATACACTTCTTCGGTAGTGAAAAGATAACCTTGCTTACCACTATTAAAAAGTGTCGTGTCGTACAAACCGATTACGCTCGAGCGATCTACACCGGACGCAAACGCCTTGATAGCATTATCCATTTGCTTAGACGAAATCTCCTCTCCAACAAAAAAGAGAAAAGACGTTTTTATCTGTGGAGCGTATTTTCGTAATAGTTCCATCATTTCTTCGCGAGAAGTCATATAATCACTCCTAATTACACCTGTATACGATTTATTTTATCACTCTTTTTTGAATTTTCAAGGCTCATTGTTATTCAAAAACGCTGCGCTTTTTCGGGAGATCTCGTTTTCAGCGTTGAATAAGAAAAGGAAGAGTAGGCGGTTTCCTACTCTTCCTTTTTTGGTCGAGGTGACTGGAGTTGAACCAGCTTGGACTTGTTCCCAAAGAAATCCGGAGTACCTGTTTCCGCTTGTTTCCGGGCATTTCCGCCCCTTTCCGCTCGGAAACAGATGCTTTCCGGCGCTCTTGTCTCCACTGTTTCCGTGTACTCCGGTCGTGTCTGTGGGATAAACTGTGGTCAAGCAAAACACCCCGAATGCAGCTCTCGCCGCATTCGAGGTGTTTTTATTTCTCAACAATTTCAAATTCTTCGGGTGGATATAAGTAATCCTCTCCAGTATTATCAACGATTCTGTAATAGGTTTGTTCAATGGCAATGACTTCATATATTTGCCCGTTTGTGAGCGATACACCTGTTTCGCATATATATTTAATTTTCATTTTCGATCCTTCTTTCGTGTGTATGGTAACTCTGTTCGCCCCAAAAGTCAAGTCCTTTCGCGAAACAAATTTTGCCCCGCAGTAAACAAAGAAAAAGGTGCGAGAGCAACAGCGCGTTGCTTGTGATTCACGCGGCAATCTGTTATAATATAGCCATAGTAAACAAGGGGCGGTAAAACATATGGAAACAAAAGATATTATTCTTGAACTCAGAACGAAACATGGACTCTCCCAGGAGGAACTTGCCGAAAAGGTATTTGTCACCCGTCAGGCGGTCAGCCGTTGGGAGAACGGCGAAACGGTGCCCAACACCGAAACGCTGAAGCTTCTCTCTAAACTCTTCGATGTTTCGATCAACACGCTCCTCGGCTCTCCGAGAGAGCTTATTTGCCAATGCTGTGGTATGCCGCTGGAGGATAGCAATGTCAGCCGCGAGAAAGATGGAATCTTCAACGAAGATTATTGCAAGTGGTGCTATGCTGACGGCGAGTATATGTATCACGATATGGACGAGCTGATCGAGGTCTGTGTAGCGAATATGGCAAGCGAAGCCTTCCCCTCGGAGCAGGCTCGTGCGTACTTGAAGGAAATGCTCCCCAAACTTGACTATTGGAAGAAATATAAAAACCTTGACGATGGCGGAAAGTTTGAAGAATTCAAGCATACACTGATCGATGAGATCAACGCCCTTGGTGTGGAAGGAATGCCGAAGCTTGAAACGCTCAACGCGCTTGTGGGCGGTTACGTCAATCTTGAATACCGCCTCCCTAACGGGAATACCGTCAAATTCCTCGACGATAATGCCACCTATCTGGGAAATCAGCTGGAATGCGAATTCGGAACAGACCGTTGCTTCGGCGTAGTCGCCAATATGGATTTTATTCTCATTTGCACCTACGAAGAAAACGGCGAAAATCCCGAGCTTCTTATCTATAAAAAAAGATAAAAATTGCCGATGAGATGGATCGCTCCACCTCATCGGCTTTTACGTTTATCGTACTACCGAAGAATGACTATAGATGTAGAATTCCTCTTGGCTGGGCATCCACTTCTTTTCCTTGGGTGGAAAAGTCGCATCAAATGCTTCGACAGAGGCGATATCCTCACAGCAATCGGCGGCGGTGGAGGGGATATACATCCACTTTTTGCCGTCCAGCACGTTCGGAACAAGCTCGCAAACGAGAAGTGCGGTCGGGAAGTTACCATCCACCACGAAGCTCACATTCTTCTTTTTGCAGCTCACGAACCCACGGCTCACGTAGTTGCCCGGATTGCCGAAGTTGATGTTCACGTCGTAGCCCATCTTGCGAGCCGCCTCAAAGGAATGCTCGATAAGCAGTTTGCCCAGTTTCTGCCTTTGGAATTTGGGCGCAACGCAAAGGGGACCAAAAGAAAGAATCTCCTTGCGGTTTCCTTCCTCATCCTCAAGCCAAGCTTTGGTGTACATGATGTTTCCCACGATCTCTCCGTCCTTCTCCAGCACAAAGGCAAGCTCGGGAATGAAATCGGGGTGATTTCGCATCATGTGAACGAAGTAGTGCTCGTCTGCACCGGGCTTGTAGACGTTCCAAAACGCCTCACGGGTCAGTTCTTCTACGGCTCTGTAGTCTTTTTCTGTCTCTAAACGTATCGTCAAATTTTCCATTTTTAAATCCTTTCATAGTTGTGACGCTCAAAATACGAGAGGATTGCGAGATGTATTTGCAAACCTCTCGTTTACAATACAATCTCCAAGGTGTCGTTTCTTTTCAAACAGCATTCTCCAAAAAAATGAATTCGGCTTTCACCGTATGGTAATTGTACCACAAAACCAATGATATTGCAACCTGCCCGTATGCACCGCAGTAAACAAAGAAAAAGGGATTGAGAAAAGACGAGAAAAATGGTATAATATTTATATAAAAATCGTTGTAAAGAGGTGAACAGGATGAAAACCGTTATTACAGGCGGTGTTGCGGGCGGCGCAACGGCGGCGGCTCGGCTTCGCAGACTGGATGAAAAAGCGGAAATCATTATTTTGGAGCGCGGCGAATACGTGTCCTTTGCCAACTGCGGTCTGCCGTATTATATCGGCGGAGTCATCACTGACCGTGAGGGCTTGACTTTGCAAACGCCCGAAAGCTTCAAGGCGCGTTTTCATATTGACGTCAGAGTATTGAACGAGGCGGTTAAGATCGATCCCGCTACCAAAACCGTCACCGTCAAAGATCTTCGCACAGGCGAAATCTATGAAGAAAGCTACGATAACCTCATTTTGTCTATGGGTGCCGAGCCGATCCGACCGAACATTGACGGGGCTGACGGCAGCAACGTTTTCACCCTCCGTAACATTCCCGACACCTTAAAGATCAAGAACTATATTGATACCGCAAAGCCGCGCTCGGCTGTGGTGATCGGCGGCGGATATATTGGCGTTGAGATGGCGGAAAATTTAGTCGAAGCAGGGCTGAAGGTCGCGATCGTCGAGCTTGCCGATCATCTGATCGCGCCCCTCGATTTCGATATGGCGGCGGACGTTCACCGCTATATCAAATCCAAAGGCGTTTATCTGCACCTGAATAACGGCGTAAAGGCGATCAACGGAAATACCGTCGTTTTGCAAAACGGTGAGATCACCGCCGATATGATCATACTGTCGGTCGGCGTCCGTCCCGAAACCGCCATCGCAAAAGATGCAGGAATAGAACTTAATCTGCGCGGAAGCATTGTTGTAAACAACAAAATGCAGACCAATATTCCGAACATTTACGCCGTGGGCGATGCGGTCGAGGTGGAGGATTTCATCACAAAGAAGCCTGCCTTTATTCCTCTTGCAGGGCCTGCCAACAAGCAAGGCAGAATTGCCGCCGACAATATCGCGGGATACGAGAGCGTTTATACCGGCACGCAGGGCTCGGCGGTGCTTAAACTCTTTGATATGACGGTTGCCACCACAGGTCTTAATGAAAAGTCGGCTACTGCGGCAGGCATTGATTACGATAAGACCTATACCTATTCGGCATCCCACGCCACCTATTATCCGGGTGCGGCACAGATGTCGATCAAAGCGCTGTGGGAGAAGAAAACGCTGAAGCTCATCGGCGTGCAGATCGTCGGTTTTGACGGCGTGGACAAGCGTATGGACGTGCTTGCCACCGCCATCCGTTTTGGTGCAAAGATCACCGACCTTACCACCCTTGAACTATGCTATGCGCCGCCTTTCGGTAGTGCGAAGGATCCCGTCAATATGTTAGGATTTGTTGCCGAAAATATCGTCAGCGGAAAGCTCAAGCAGTTCTTCTGGCACGACGTGGAAAATCTCCCCCGTGACGGCAGCGTGTTCTTACTCGACACCCGCACGCCGTTTGAGGTGATGCAGGGAAAGATAGAGGGATTTGTCAATATTCCGCTTGACTCCCTGCGTCAAAGAATAAATGAAATCCCAAAAGACAGACCTATCTACGTTCATTGTCATTCGGGACTCCGTTCCTACCTTGCCTGCCGTATTCTCACAGGCAACGGCTACGACTGTTATAACCTTGCAGGCGGTTGGCGGCTCTATGAATCGGTCATCAACGAACGCACCGTCCCCGAATACTCTTGCAAAGACTGTAAATAAATATCACTATGAGAAAAGCCGATGAGAAATCAAACGATTCCTCATCGGCTTTGTTATTTCCAAATGTGCAAATATATCCGCTCACATAGAAACGACCGGATGAGCAAGGAACAAAAGCTCCATTAAGACAAAATTATATACTATTAGACAATCTGCGATACATCGCACACGATTTATCGCAGATTACTATATAATATGATCAACGATATATCGCAACAAAAAGAGGTATATATTATGTTGATTAAAGAAGCTGTCGAAAAACGAATTGTTGAGTTGTGTAGTAAGCGCGGAATTGCCATTAATGCACTCGCAAATATATCCGGTGTTTCTCCTTCGACTGTCTACAGTATTTTGAACGAAAAAAGCCAGAATCCTGGTATTTGTTCCATTAAGAAAATTTGTGATGGACTGGATATTACCATCAGAGAATTTTTTGATAGTGACCTATTTGACGGACTTGAACAAGAAATTAAGTAGGAGGCAGTATAATGCGTAATTTAAGATCATATTATTCTGCTTCGATTTCAGATTTCTTGCGCCAATCTACCAGTGAAATTCTTGGCGTTATTCATTCCAACGATATATCTGCAGAAACCACAATTCAACAAAGCAACACATGGGAATCCGAGGTGCAGATTCTCAAAAATCAGTTGCGCACATTTGAGGACGGACGAATTGTTTTTGAGTATACAATTCCTCGAATGGGCAAACGCGTTGATGTGGTTGTGCTTTATAAGAATATAGTTTTCCTTTTGGAGTTTAAATGTGGCGATACAGAGTATCGTCAGTCCACATACGACCAGGTATACGATTACGCACTGGATCTTAGAAACTTCCAAAGAGAAAGCCATAACAAATTTTTGGTACCGATCATGGTTTCTACCA
>SVON01000011.1 GCA_015066365.1 Oscillospiraceae bacterium
ATGACACCCACCTTGGTGATACCGGCATTCACCATACCGGACAGGGGGAAATCGATCAGGCGGTAACGACCGCCAAAGGGCAGAGAGCCCATAGAACGGATGGCGGTTCCGTCACGGAACGCCTCATCCTGCATATTGGCAAAAATCAAACCCACAGCACCGTAATTACGCATGGATGTCCACCTCCTCGCCGTCTTTTACATCTTCTTCGATCATACCTTTGGCCAGCACCTTGGCGCCCTTTCCGACGGTGATGCCGGAGGCAACCACCGCCACGCCCCAACGATCCAGGTCGTCGATCTGCTCGGGAGCCTCGCCCACCACGGCGTCCTCCTCAACGACCACGTTCTCCGCCAGGATGGCATACTGTACCTTGGCGCCCTTCTTGACCACCGTGCCGGGCATCAGGATGGACTGGGTGATCTCGGCCCCCTCCTCAACGGTGACACCGGCGAAGATGACCGAGGATTCTACGCGGCCGTAGATCTCACAGCCCTCGGTGATGGAAGAGTTCTGCACCCGAGAGGTGGCCGCCAGATACTGAGGCGGCATACCGGGGTTGCGGGAATAGATCTTCCAGCTGGGGTCGGACAGATCCAGCGGCACCTTGGGATCCAGCAGGTCCATATTGGCCTCCCACAGAGAGTCGATGGTACCCACGTCCTTCCAGTAGCCCTCAAAGCGATAGGCAAACATCCGCTCGCCGGAATTCAACATGGTGGGCAGCACGTTTTTACCAAAGTCGTTCTGAGAGGTGGTATCCTCCTCGTCGGCGATCAAATACTTGCGCAGCTTCTCCCAGGTGAAGATGTAGATGCCCATAGAGGCCAGGGTGCTCTTGGGCACCGCCGGCTTCTCGTCGAACTCATAGATGGAGCCGTCGGGATTGGTATTCAGAATACCAAAGCGGCTGGCCTCCTCCAGCGGCACGTCCAGCACCGCGATGGTGCAGTCGGCGTTGTTCTTTTTGTGCTCGGCCAGCATCGCGCTGTAATCCATCTTATAGATGTGGTCACCGGACAGCACCAGCACGTATTCGGGGTCATAGCGCTGGATGAAGTCAATGTTCTGATAAATGGCGTTGGCGGTACCCTTATACCAATCCGCGCCCTGATTGCGCTGATAGGGAGGCAGCACGTGGACACCGGCGTTCATCCGGTCCAGATCCCAGGGCTGACCGGAGCCGATGTAATCGTTCAGCTCCAGGGGCTGATACTGGGTCAGCACACCCACCGTCTCGATGCCGGAGTTGACACAGTTGGACAGCGGGAAGTCGATGATGCGGTACTTACCGCCATAGGGCACCGCCGGTTTGGCGATCTTGCGGGTCAGCGCGTACAGGCGACTGCCCTGGCCGCCTGCCAACAGCATCGCGACGCATTCTTGCTTACGAAACATAACAATTCTCCTCCTCAGTATTATTGGGTCACGGCTTTGGCTTTCGCCTTAGCCAATTGTTCTGCTTTTTTCTTGGGGTACGGTCTGGCACGTTTTTTCTTCAGCACCAGCACCGACAAGGGCGGCAGCGTCAGCGCCGCCGACTGGTCAAAGCCGTGCATCGGCTCCGGGTCGGTCTTGATCAGCCCGTTGGTCACGTTACCGCCGCCAAACTCCGCCAGATCGGAGTTAAACAGCTCCACCCAGTCCCCGTACACCGGCAGACCGATGCGGTAGTTCTCTCTCTGGCAGGGGGTAAAGTTGCACACCGTCACCACCTCGTTGCCACTCTTATCGATGCGGCGGAAGGAGATGACGCTTTGGGCGTTGTCGTCGGCGGCGATCCACTTAAAGCCCTCCCAAGAGTAGTCGTCCTCCCACAGAGCCGGGGTCTGCCGGTACAGATGGTTGAGGGTGCGCACGTAATGCTTACACATCCGATGTGCCTCATAGTCCAGCAACAGCCAGTCCAGACCGCTCTGATAATCCCACTCCTTAAACTGACCGAACTCACTGCCCATAAACAACAACTTCTTACCCGGGTGGGTCATCATATAGCCGAGAAATGCCCGCAGACCGGCAAACTTCTCTTCGTAGGTGCCGGGCATCTTGTTGATGAGCGAGCCCTTGCCGTGAACCACCTCGTCGTGGGAGATGGGGAGCACAAAATTCTCAGAGAACGCGTACATCAGCGAGAAGGTCAGCAGATTGTGGTTATCCTTGCGGAAGAAGGGGTCCATACAGGTGTAGCGAACCATATCGTTCATCCAACCCATATTCCACTTGAAGTTAAAGCCCAAGCCGCCGTCGCTGGTGGGCTTGGACACCATCGGCCAGGCGGTGGATTCCTCGGCGATCATCATCACGTTGGGATGGTCGTGGAACACCGCCTCGTTAAGCCAGCGGATAAAGTCCACCGCCTCCAGGTGCTCGTGACCGCCAAAGCAGTTGGCCACCCATTCGCCGTCCTTACGGTTGTAGTCCAGATACAGCATGGAGGCCACCGCATCCACCCGGATGCCGTCCACGTGGTACTCCTCCAGCCAATAGAACACGTTGGAGATGAGGAAGGAGCGCACCTCAGGGCGTCCATAATCGAACACGCAGGTGCCCCACTCCTTATGCTCGCCCTTGCGGGGGTCGGCGTACTCATAGCAGGGGCCGCCATCAAACCGGAATAAACCCGCCGCATCCCGGGGGAAGTGGGCAGGCACCCAGTCTAGGATGACCCCGATGCCCGCCTGGTGGCAGGTGTCCACAAAGGCCATAAAGTCCTCCGGCCCGCCATAGCGGCTGGTGGGGGCGTAATAGCCGGTGACCTGGTAACCCCAGGAGCCGTCAAAGGGATACTCGGAGATGGGCATCAGCTCGATGTGGGTGTAGCCCATATCCAGCACGTAGGGCACCAGCTCCTCCGCCAGTTTTTGATAGGAGAAGGGGTTGCCGTCGCCGTAGGTGCGCCAGGAGCCGGCGTGCACCTCGTAGATGTTCACCGGTTTATCGTAGGGCGCTACCTTGCTCTCTTGCCATTCTTGGTCGTGCCATTGGTAACCGCCCACCTCAAACACCTTGGAGGCGGTGCCGGGTCGGGTCTCGGTATGTACCCCGTAGGGGTCGCTCTTGAGCACCGCCGTACCGTCCTGCCCCACCACACAGTATTTGTAGGCGGCGTACAAAGGAAGACCCTGCACCGTGGTCTCCCAAATTCCGCCCTCAATCTGGATCATCGGTTGGTCATCGGGGTTCCACCCATTGAAGTCACCCACCAGCGAGACCGCCTTGGCGTTGGGGGCCCACACCCGGAAGACGTAGCTATCGTCCCCCGCGTAATGGCACCCCTGCCAGCGATAGGCGTGGGTGTCGGTGCCGGCGAGAAAGCGCTTAATCTGTTGATTAAGCGTCACGCCGTTGTCGTATAAATTCATCCGGTTTCCACTTCCTTTCGGGGCTGCAGGATAGGCGCGCCTATCCCAAGGCATACTGATACACCTTCATTGTAGCAGTTATTATGGAAAAAAGCAAGTAGTATTTGTATACTTTGTTACAAACATTTTCCAGAATTTTTGTGTTTTTTGTCATTTTTGCTATATTCCTAGCGAAGAAGATAGCACATTTGCACAAGTTGTGAAAAACATCACAAATAGAGCGCAAAAAAACCGCCCCTCACGAGGCGGTTTCTATGAGAAAGCAAAAACAAGAAATGAATAAACACCGGTGCGATGCTACAAGAACTGGATCCCGGCCTGCGGGATGGGAGACCCTTCCCCTACAAATTCTATCCAAGATGGGTGCGCTATTTGTAGGGCGATTCACGAGCCGCCCGTTAAAGCACCTCCTCCCGCCTCGCTAACGTTTGGCTCACATCGCCCAACGGGAAGGCGCTCTCTCCCGTTTCCGCTCCCGCAAAGGAATACTTGCTTTTGCTTTTCTTTTATGTTAAGATGAAAAGTGCCAAACAAAACTTTATCGGTAAATGTAGGATAATGCTCTTTTAGGAGAATTGTCTTCTCTTTGCTATACAAACTATTTTTGAGAATTTGGTAAAAGCGCAAATCCTCAAAAGGTAGTTTTGTATGGCTTTGTCCTGCATTTCCTTTAAGTTTTGTTTGGCGACAATCGGAGGATTTGCGTTTTTCGGTGCGACGACTTCGGTTGTCGCACCTTTTTATTTTAGGAGGAATGTCAAATGAAAACAAAGCGCGCCGCATCTCTGCTACTGGCAGCCTTGCTTCTGCTCACCGGACTGACTGCCTGCGGCGAAGAGAAAAAAGACAACGAAATCACTGCCAACGCCGAAAACGGCTCTATTGAGGAGGCCAAGGCCGCTCTGAATGCCGGAGAATATGAAAAAGCCTACCAAATGCTTAGCAACAACCAAAGCCCTGAAGCGAAGAAACTGTTGAACAAACTGGTATACGTGCCGATCTTGTATGAGTGGAAGGAAAGCGATGAAACATGCAAGTGGCAATACTCTTATGACGAAAAGGGCAACCTCTTATCCACAAAAGAGACGGAAAACGGTAACGTCTATGAAGAAGTATACGAATACGATGCCAACGGGAACTTGTGCTCCTCTACCCACATCTCTAAAGGTGAGGTGACCGACACCACCACCTACACCTGCGATACTATGGGACGGGTGATATCCAAGGGATCCTCCACCTACACCTACGATGCCGAGGGCAATCTACTCTCCGAGACCCGTGACTATGGCGAAGGCCACATCCAGAGCATCACCTACACCTACGACGCGTACGGCAATAGGATTTCCTATACTTACGATAACGGCGAAGAGAAAGATATCACCACCTACACCTACGACGAGAAAGGACGGTTGGTGGCCGAGTCCTCGGACTCCTCTTATATCAACCATGACATCACCTATACCTACGATGCACAAGGTCGTCTGATTAAAAAGGTGGATCTGGCAACAGCCATAGACTCTGCCATTGAGTTCACCACCCAAACCACCACGTATGAATATACTTATGTGGAAAACGGCGACGCAACGACCGTAACCGAAAAGCGAGACGGAAAAGACCGCACCCCCATCACCTATACGCAGGACAAGTTTGGCAACTATCTTACTATGACACGCGAAGAAGAAACCTGTACCTTCACCTGGAAGTTGTTCTATTATCCCAACGGAGTCCCGCATACCGTGAAAGAAATTGTAGCAGAAATTGAGAAGGATACATCCATTTATTAAGTGAAAAGCAAAAAAAGAGCAACCACCGATGGTGGTTGCTCTTTTTTAGTTCTTACCCTTTCGCCTCGTACCACGTCTCCCCTACGTGGGCGTCCACCTCCAGGCGGACGGTGAGGTCGGCGGCGGACTCCATCTCCTCTACCAGCAGACGGCAGACGGCAGCGGCCTCTTCCTTGGGGCACTCCACCATCAGCTCATCGTGTACCTGCAGTATGAGTTTGGCTTGCAGACCCTCGGCCTGCAGCCGATGGTACACCCGCACCATCGCCACCTTGATAATATCCGCGGCGGTGCCCTGGATGGGCATATTGCGGGCTACCCGCTCGCCAAAATGGCGGGTCATGGCGTTGCCGGCCTTCAGCTCCGGCAGAGGACGGCGGCGCCCCAGCAGAGTCTCGCCATACCCTTTTTCAGTGGCGGTGGCGATGAGCTGATCCATAAAGGCGCTCACCGACCCAAACCGAGCCAGATACCGCTCGATATAATCCTTGGCCTCGCCGTAGGTGATGCCGAGATCCTCCGATAGGGAATGAGCACCCATACCGTACATAATACCAAAGTTCACCGCTTTCGCCGCAGAACGCATCTCGGGGGTCACCTCCAGGGGCGTCACTCCAAATACCGAGGCCGCTGTCTGGCGGTGGATATCCTCGCCGGTGTTAAAAGCCTCCTGCATGGTCTGCTCGGCAGCCATATGGGCCAGCACCCGCAGCTCGATCTGGGAATAGTCCGCGTCGCACAGCACCCAGCCGGGACGGGCGGTGAAGAACCGCCGCATCTGACGTCCTAATTCCGAGCGCACCGGAATGTTCTGCAGATTTGGCTCAGAGGAAGAGATACGCCCGGTGCGGGTCTCGGTCTGGTTGAACACCGACCGCACCCGCCCATCCGGGTCAACGACCTTCAGCAGACCATCGCAATAGGTGCTGTTAAGCTTAGACAGGGTGCGGTATTCCAGCAGATCGGCCACCACCGGGGACTGGTCCCGGAGTTTTTCCAACACCTCTGCGTTGGTGGAATAGCCGGTCTTGGTCTTTTTGCCGTGGGGCAGACCCAGATCCTCGAACAGAGCCTTGCCCAATTGCTTGGGAGAATTGAGGTTGAACTCATACCCCACCTGCTGGTAAATGGTCTTTTGCAACGTGAGAATCCGGGCGGTGAGCTCCCGGCCAAAGGCGGCGATACCCTCCCGGTCCACCGCCACGCCCTCCTGCTCCATAGCCGCCAGCACCAGCGCCAGGGGCTGTTCCACCTCGGTGAGCAGATGGGTCATCCCCTGCTCTGCCACCAGGGCGATCAACTTATCGCACAGCAGTGGGAAGGTGTGCAGCACCTCCTCCGCCGCCAGACCGTATTCGGTCAGCAGACGGGGGAGCGAATAATCGGAGGAAAGGGGATTGAGCAAATAAGCCGCCAGGGCGGTATCCAGCGTAAATCCCGCCGGGGTCATCCCCATCCCCAACAGCGCGCCGAACAGCGGCTTTGCCTGGTGGGTGCGTTTTTCCACCGCCGGGTCGGCCAACAGCGCAATCAGCCGGTCATAGTCGGGGGCGAACCGGTCCACCCGGGCGCACCGACCGCCGGCGCACACCGCCAGAGCGGTGATCTCCTCCCCCTCTACGGTGGCGAGCAGATCCATCTTGTCGGCGGCAAGGATGGTGTCCAGCAACTCCGTTAGGCCTTCGTTGCCCTCCACCGGGGTGGCGGGCATCTCCACCGCCTCGGCGGCAGGAGCCGCCACCGCGGAAACACCCAGTTTCTCCATCCATTTATACATTTCGAAATCCTGGAGCAGGGCGCCCAGTTCCCTTTCGTCCATCTCCCCTATGACGTAGTCGGCGGGGGTCAGGGATAGGGGTACCTCACGGCAGATGGTGCCCAGCATCCGGCTTAAGATAGCACTCTCTTTGCCGGCGGCTAACCGATTGCGCAGGCTATCCCGGATGTCCAGGGTGTCCAGATTTTCATAAATATAGTCCAGCGACCCGAACCGGGTCATGAGATCCAGAGCGGTCTTTTCCCCCACCCCGGGCACGCCGGGGATGTTGTCGCTGGTGTCGCCCTGGAGGGCTTTCAGGTCGATGAGCTGGTCGGGGGTCAGACCGTATTTCTCCCGGATGGCATCGGTATCCATCACCACCGTCTCGGGGCGTCCCATCTTGGTGGTGGCCAGCAGCACGGTGACCCCCTGCCCCACCAGCTGCAGGCTGTCCCGGTCGCCGGTGGCGATATAGCACACGTCCCCCGCCTCGGCGGCGGCCTTGGACAGAGTGCCGAGAATGTCATCCGCCTCGTAGCCGTCCAGCTCCACCAGGGTCAGCCCCATAGCCGAGAGAATGTCCTTGAGGGGCTGGAGCTGCTGGCGCAGTTCCTCCGGCATCCCCTTTCGGCCGGCTTTGTACGCGGCATAGGCCTTATGACGGAAGGTGGGCGCCTTGCGGTCAAAGGCCACCGCAATATGGGTAGCCTCGGACATTTCCCGCAGGCGGGCAAGAATATTCAAAAAGCCGACAAGAGCGTTGGTGTACCGACCGTCCTTGGTGGTCAACGCCTTAACCCCGTAGAAAGCCCGGTTGATGATGCTGTTGCCGTCGATAAGCAGTAGGCGGTTCATACAATCCATCCTTTGCGTTGTGATGGGTTTATTATACCATAGATACGCCAGGAAATAAAGAGGATTTCAAGAAAAAAAGCACACCGAAATCGGTGTGCTTTTTTCTGCTTCCTCCGTCAGGTAGGGAGGCTTCGCTTGACTTTCAGTTTACTTAATTTCCTTAATATCGTAGGGGGTGGTCTGGTACACAAAGTAGTTGAGCCAGTTGCTGTACAGCAGATTGGCGTGAGCACGCCAGGTGACCATCGGCTCCTTTTCCGGGTCGTCTCCGGGGAAATAGTTCACCGGCAGGTCCGGGTTCAGCCCCGCCGCCACGTCCCGGAGATACTCGTTTTTGAGGGTATCCCCGTCGTACTCGGAATGGCCGGTGATGAAGATCTGCCGACCACCGGGGCTGGCCACAGCGTAGATGCCGGTTTCCTCGGAGGAGGCCAGGATCTTCAACTCCGGCACCGCCGCCACGTCCTCGGCCTTGACGGTGGTATACCGGCTCTGGGGCACCATAAAGGTGTCGTCAAAGCCCCGAAACAGGATGCTCCGCTTATAATCCACCTTGTGGGGGTAGATGCCGGAATACTTAAATCCGAGAGGATGCTTCTGAATGCCGTAGTGGTAGTAAAGTCCCGCCTGAGCACCCCAACAGATGTGGAAGGTGCTGGTCACGTGGGTCTTGCTCCACTCCATAATGGCGCACAGCTCCTCCCAGTACTCCACCTCCTCAAAGGGCATCTGCTCCACCGGCGCGCCGGTGATGATCAGACCGTCGTAGTGGTTCTCCTGCACGTCCTCAAAGGTCTTGTAGAAGGTGAACAGATGCTCGGCGGAGGTGTTCTTGGACACGTGGGACTTGGTGTGGATGAACTCCATCTCCACCTGCAGGGGGGAGTTACCCAACAGACGGGCCAGTTGGGTCTCGGTTTCAATTTTCTTGGGCATCAGGTTCAGCAGCAAAATCTTCAGCGGTCGGATGTCCTGGGTGATGGCCCGTTTTTCGGTCATCACAAAGATATTCTCGTCTGTCAGCGTCTGTACCGCAGGCAGATCGTTGGGAATCTTAATGGGCATAATGCATACCCCTCATTTCTTATAGATTGTCCAGAGCCTGCTTGATGTCAGCGATCAGGTCCTCGGCATTCTCGATGCCGCAGGAGAAGCGCACCAGGTCGGGAGACACACCGGCGGCGGCCAACTCCTCGTCGTTCATCTGGCGGTGGGTGGCGCTGGCCGGGTGCAGGCAGCAGGTGCGGGCATCTGCCACGTGGGTCTCGATGGCGGCCAGCTTCAGGTTTTTCATAAAGCTCTCGGCGGCTTTGCGGCCACCCTTGACGCCAAAGCTGACCACACCGCAGGAGCCCTTCGGCAGGTATTTCTGCGCCAGATCATAATACTTATCGCCGGGCAGACCGGGATAGGTGACCCAGGCGATGCGGTCATCGCTCTGCAGATACTCCGCCACCGCCTGACCGTTCTCGCAGTGGCGCTGGATACGCACGTGCAGGCTCTCCAAGCCTAAGTTCAGATAAAAAGCGTTCTGAGGCGCCTGGATGGAGCCCAGGTCCCGCATCAGCTGGGCGGTCGCCTTGGTGATGTAAGCGCCCTCCAGACCGAACCGCTCGGTGTAGGTCACACCGTGATAGCTGTCGTCGGGGGTGCACAGACCGGGGAACTTCTCCGGGTATTTGGTCCAGTCGAACTTGCCGCTGTCCACGATGCAACCGCCGACGGCGGCACCGTGGCCGTCCATATACTTGGTGGTGGAGTGGGTGACGATGTCTGCACCCCACTCAAAGGGACGGCAGTTGACGGGGGTGGCAAATGTATTATCGATAATCAGCGGCACACCGTGGGCGTGGGCGGCGTTCGCAAACTTCTCGATGTCCAGCACGGTCAGCGCCGGGTTGGCGATGGTCTCGCCAAACACCGCCTTGGTGTTGGGGCGGAAGGCCGCATTCAGCTCCTCCTCGGTGCAGTCGGGAGAAACGAAGGTAAAGTCGATGCCCATCCGCTTCATGGTCACGGCGAACAGATTGTAGGTACCGCCGTAGATGGAGGAGGAGGACACCACGTGGTCGCCGCAGGAGGCGATATTAAACACGGAATAGAAGGAAGCCGCCTGACCCGACGAGGTCAGCATAGCGGCGGTGCCGCCCTCCATCTCGCAGATCTTGGCCGCCACCGAGTCGTTGGTGGGGTTCTGCAGACGGGTGTAGAAATAGCCGCTGGCCTCCAGGTCAAACAGCTTGCCCATATCCTCGCTGGTGGCGTATTTGAAGGTGGTGGACTGGATCACCGGGATCTGGCGGGGCTCGCCGTTACCGGGGGTGTAGCCACCCTGCACGCATTTGGTTTCGATTTTGTAGTTGCTCATGATTTGTCATCCTTTCGGAGAAAAATTGCGTAAATGTATACAGGATAAGTATACCTCATAATTTCCCGCAGGTCAAGGGATAAAGCGAAAAGAAAAAGGACACCCACGCGGGTGTCCTTTTTGCTGTCTTATAATCGAAAAATGTCCTCTTCGGTCAACTCCAGTGCATCCGCCATCGCCTGAGCCCGCTCCTTGTGGTGCTCCCACTGGAAGGGGGCGTGGGCGTCGCTGCCGAAGAAAAACTTACACCCGCACGCCTTGGCATGGGCGTAAAAGGCGGTGACCGCCTCCCGCTCCGCGTCGTTGCCAAAACTAAAAGTGGCGGTGTTCAGCTCGATGCCCACACCCAGCTTAGCGGCCTTTTTGAACAGTCCCGTCAACCGCTCACCCTGCACCAACCGCAGCACCTCACAGTGGAAATCCGGGTCACCGCCGCTCACCTTTTGCCCCACCAGGTGGGCCAAACCGATCTTGTGCCACGGCAAGGGGCGGGACAAGAGTTCTTCCAGCTTGTCCAGCAGCACCCGGGCCTTTCCCTCGGCGGTGGCGGCATCCTCTGCCCGGATGGTAAAGTCGGTGCAATGGAAGTGGCTGATGGAGATCAGGCAATAGTCCATCTGAGCCAACCGTTCCTCGCTGACCCCCACCGTGCCGTCCAGGGTCATATCCACCTCGGCACCGAACAGAAAGCGGATCCCCTCCCGCGTCGGCAAGGGCAACTGCGCACAGATGTGGGGCCAGTTCTGGGAGGTGTAGAAATCCGGGCCCCAGCCGCCCCGGGGCATAGGCACCAATTCGTCCCAAAAGTGGTCGCTGAGCCCGACGGTGGTAAAACCCTCGTCCACCGCGTATTGCACGATCCGCGCCGGGGTCTGCTCCGGCGCCTTGGAGCACATGGACCCAAAGGAGTGGATGTGCAGGTCGTGGTCTATGATATAACGCATACGCTCACCTCTCTGGTTGATAGGTTCAGTATACCGCAAAAAGAGAAAAAAAGCAAGAAAAAGGACGTCCTTGTGGACATCCTTTTTCTCGTTGGTTGCGGGAGGAAGCGGGCGGCTCGTAGTTAGTACAGTCCGTAGGTTCCGTTGCCGCCCCCTGAATATGGCTACCGCCATATTCTCGAAGTAGATGTAAATCTTTAGAACTTTGGTTTTGCGCCGAGCGAGTGCGTATCGTAGGTTGTACCAACGCAAAACCTGTGAAAATGCTGCCGCATTTTCTAAGTCCTTCATCACCAACTCACAGCAACAAAAAGAAAAGACACACCGATTGGTGTGTCTCTCTTTTTGTGGTTGCGGGAGAAGGATTCGAACCTTCGACCTTCGGGTTATGAGCCCGACGAGCTACCCCTGCTCCACCCCGCGATATATGGGTGCGCCTCACAGCGCTCACATAGTATACCCCATCCCTCACCCAAAGTCAAGTGCTTTTTGCAAAATAACCGATTTTATTTCCCATTCCGGTATTCCCCGCGCCAAAACCAAGGGCAGGACCGCTCCGCCACGCATTGACAATGATCTCCGCACCATAGTATAATGAAAATATCCCCTGGCACCACCATCGCAAAAGGAGCTGTAGCTATGAGCTTAAACATCCAGGATATCACCAACATCCACGATCACCGTGCCCCCGTCACTGACACGGATCACTGTGCTATCCCCTTGTTCCACGGCACCCGCTCCTACGCCCTAGAAGCCTCTGACAAGGACCGAGAGCGGTTTTACGCCGCCTGCGACCGGGTGATGACCTTTGCCCGAGTGCTGGCCAACGGCAACACCCTCGACCAAGAAGCACTGCTCACCTACCAACGCCAAAAGGACGGCAAGTTCCTGAGCGTCCCGGTATTCTTGTATAAAAAAACTACTTATGAATACGGCGACCTCTACTTAACCAGTTGCTATACCGATGCCCTCATCTATGCCGCCTGCGCCGGAGGCGAATTGGGGGAATACGCCCACGCCCAATGCATAGGCTTTGAAGCCTTCGGTGTTGACCTGACCGAAGAGGTGCGGCTGGCCTCGTCGGTGATCATGGAGGAATACGAAAAATACCGCCACAGCGAAAAACTGATTCTGGTCTACGATGGCGTCGCCTTTCAGGATCTTCAGGATCGCAACGGCAACCCCTTTCTCGTCCTCTGCGACGACAAAGAGATGGAAAAGCGCTCCCACGCCTGGGCAATAAACAATCTGTACGATAGTAAAGTCTCCGACAACGGCGTCTGCTGTCATCACCTGCGGCTTCCCCATCCTGCCACTTACACCGCCACCGTCATTCACGAAAAGGATTTCGTGGCGGGGATTGCGCTGTTCACCGACATTCAGGACATCGACCGTTATCTCAAACGGCACCCTCTGCTCTGATCCGAAAACGCACCCTCTGCGGAGGGTGCGTTTTTTAGAATTATTTTGCAAACTAGCAGGATTTTTCGATCTCCTCCCCTATAATCCCTAATTGTCAGCCTCTCTGCAGGCGAAATAGCAACGTAAGAGCATTGGGGCATTCAGTATGGTAGAATTTCACTAAACCACCTCCCAAAAGGAGCTGTTTCGATACTAAACTCAAGGCCGACCAAGACCCGGAAAGGGGTGTATTCCCCCAAAGGAATGACCGGTGGCATCAAAGGGGGCGCCTTTGCGGAGGCGGGCAACAAATAGCCGGCGGCGCCCACCTCTCAGCATCCATACGCCGGTCTGTCTTGGACGTTTGTTAAGAGACCTTTTTGGTACATTAAACCGTGTAGAATGTAATCAAAAGCCAAACAAGGAGAGGAAACCATGAACCGTGCTGAATTACACGTACACACGAAACTGTCGGAAGACCGGTCGGTGATCGACCCGGAAAAGGCTCTTTTAGCCGCCGTGGCAAAAGGCATTAAGACCATCGCCTTTGTGGACAAGAGCACCATCCAGGCCTTTCCGACAATAGCCAAATGGCACCGAGACTATGCGGACAAAATCCAGGTCATCTACGGCGTAGAAACCGAGGTGGAGGGAGACCGGGTCACCCTGCTGGTGCGGGACGACCCAGGGTTTAAGGCCCTCAACCAGGTGTTTACCCACCACCGAATGACCCCCGACCAACGGGAGCATCTGCTGGTGGGTGCCGGAGCGAACAGCGCTCTTTTTCAGGCCGTAATCGCCCAAGACACCCCTGACCGCTTACGGGAGCTGACCGGTCAGTACGACTATATCGAACTGCTCCCCCACACACCCGAGGCGCTCAATCAAACGCTCTACACATTGGGTAAGGCGGCAAACATCCCGGTGGTGGCGGTGGGCGATTGCCACTATCTGACCCCGGAGGAGCGCATCTGCAAGCAGGTGCTGGACGAAGCCTTTGACCTCGGGGGCAAAGCCCTGGGCTCCCACCTTTTCACCAACGAGGAGATGCTGGCCGCCTTCGCCTACCTGGGGGCGGAGACGGCCTACGAGGTGGTGATGACCGCCCCGTGCGCTCTGGCCATGCGCGTCACCGCCGGTGACCCCTATTCCAAAGAAGCGCCTCCTTTCACCCTGCCGGATGCCTATGAGACGGTGTGCGCTCTGTGCCGAAAGGCGGTGACGGAGCGGTACGGTGCCAACCCGCCGGAAGAAATCACCCAGCGATTGGAGGAGGAGCTATCCCTACTGCAGCCGGGCACCCACGCCTCCCTCTATCTGCTGGCCCACAAGCTATGCCACCACCTACGTCAGCAGGGGCAGATGACCGGATGCCGCGGCACGCTGGGCAGTACGCTGTTGGCCTATCTGCTGGGCCTCTCAGACATCAACCCTCTGCCGGCGCACTATTACTGCTCTCAATGCCGCCACGTGGAGTTTGCCGCGGCACATTCCGGCTTTGATCTGCCGGATAAGGTCTGCCCTGCCTGCGGTGCCCCGATGAAAGGGGATGGCCACGACCTGCCCTATGAGATGGCTATGGGTTGGGATGGCACCCGTGAGCCGGACGTGAGCCTTAACACTACCGAGGAGGGGCACCGGGAAGCCTTACGCTTTCTGACCTCCTTTTTGGGCAAAGGCCGGGTGGCTTTTGCCGGCACGGCATCCCGCCTTCTCCCCGCCAGCGCCACCGGTGCGGTGGCCGACTATGAAAAAAAGTACGGTTTCCGGTTCTCGGAGGAAGAACGTGCCCGCATCATCCCGTGCCTGGAGGGGGTACGACGGGTGGATCAGCGCTTTCCCGGCGGCCTGCTGTTGTTGCCGGAGGGAGAGTGTTGGGAGAATTTTACCCCGCTACGGCAGGTAGCGGCACCCAACAGCAGCGTTGACAACGTGACCCATATCCACTACTCCCATTTAATCCGCTCCTTGTCCCGGATCAACGTTCTGCACTTCTCCCAGTTCGACCGCTTGCAGGCGCTGTATGCGGCTACCGGTGTCACGCCGGAGGAGGTTTCTTACAACGATCGGTCGGTGTACCGGCTGTTTGAACAGCAGGACACCGGCGGGTTGCCGGAATTCTCGACAAACTTTATGCATTCGGTGTTGAGCCGGTTCGATGCTTTCTGCTTCGGTGACCTGACCCACATCAATGGAATGACCCACGGCACCAACGTGTGGACCAGAAATGCCGAGGATCTGTTGGAGCACCATCCCTTGCAGGAACTGATCGGCACCCGGGACGATATTTTCCACGCCCTGCAGGGCTACGGCGTAGACCGAGAGACCGCCTTTGCCGCCGCCCAGGCGGCGCGGTTGGGCCGGTTTCACCGGGAGCACCCGGACAACAACAAGTTGATCCAGACACTGGAGCAGGCCGGTGTGCCGGACTGGTACCTCCAATCCATGCGGCGCATCCACTATCTGTTTCCCAAAGCCCATGCCGCCCAATACACCAAAACGGCGGTGGCGCTGGCCTGGTTCAAGCGGTATTATCCGGCAGATTTTTACCGGGTGACCCTGCAGCAATCCAACTATGAGGAGTCCCTCGCCTGCACCAATCAGGAACTGGAACGCCGATTAAGCGAAACCGATCCGGACTATCCGTATTATGACCCGGACAGAGAGGCGATTCTTGTGGTGTTGGAGGCCCGCCGCAAGGGCTATGCCGCAGAGCCGACCCCCTAACGTTTCATCGACAAAGCACACCATCCCGGTGTGCTTTGTTTTTTTGTTTACAAATCTTCCTCGACTGTGGTATACTATACCCACACACTACCTCAAAGGAGGAACTGCGATGTTCGATGCAGTGAAAGTCAAAAACGAGTGCGTAGCCTGGATTCGGACGTTTTTTGAGAAAAACGGGCCGGACAGCCCCGCCGTCCTCGGTATTTCCGGCGGCAAGGATAGCTCCGTCGCCGCCGCTCTGTGCGTGGAAGCACTGGGGCGTGACCGAGTGGTGGGGGTGCTGATGCCCCAGGGTGAGCAGAGGGATATTGATATGGCCTATCTGCTGTGCGACCACCTGGGCATCCGCCGGTACGAGGTAAACGTCGCTGCCGCGGTGGATGGTATTCTAAACGCGCTGCCCGCCGATTTAGAGGTAACCGCCCAGGCCCGGCAGAATCTGCCCCCCCGCATCCGGATGAGCACCGTCTATGCGGTGTCCCAGAGCCTGAACGGCCGGGTGTGCAACACCTGCAACCTCTCCGAGGACTGGGTGGGCTATTCCACCCGCTACGGCGATTCGGTGGGGGACTTCTCCCCCATGAGCCACCTGACCGTCACCGAGGTCAAGGCTATCGGTCGGGTGCTGGGTCTGCCGGACGTGCTGGTGGACAAGACCCCCATCGACGGCCTGTGCGGCAAGACCGACGAAGAGAATCTGGGCTTTACCTACGCCGAGCTGGACGTCTACATCCGCACCGGTGAGATCGCCGACCCGGAGAAGAAAGCGCTCATTGACCGTAAACATCAAATGAATCTGTTTAAGCTGCAGCTGATGCCCTGCTTCAACCCCGGCATTGAGACCAAAGCCTGACCATCTGTATAAATATAAGGAGGTAACATTATGTTCTGTCGTCATTGTGGCGCTACCCTTGCCGATAACGCCAAATTCTGCCGCGGTTGCGGCAACCCGGTTCAGCCGGCGGCTCCGGCCACCCCTGCCGAACCCCCTGCCCCGGTGGCTCCGCCCCAACCGGTAGCCCCCGCTCCGGCTCCCGTCCAGCCCGCTCCGGCTCAGCCGGTGGCTCCCGCCCCGGCCCCCGCCCCGGCAAAAGCGCCGAAGCCCCAAAAGAACGAACCCAAAAAGCAGGATAAAAAAGGGAACAAGGGTAAAATCATCGCCCTGGTCGTTGCCCTGCTGTTGGTGGCGCTGGGCGCTTTCATCGCCCTGACGTATTTTGACGTGGTCCAAGTGCCCTTTATGGACAACCTATACACCTCTGTGGGTCTCAAAGGCGAGACCGGCGAAGAGGGGGAGGAAGACAAAAAAGAGGACATCCCCCACGCCGACGACACCATCCCGGACCGGGAATATCTGGGCACCGGCGAACTGGGCCAGTCTTATGAGATACCCGAAGTGGATATTGTGGAATATTTCAAAGACAAGGCCACCATTCTCTCCACCACCCCTATCGCTAGTGCTACCGAGGTGCGTACTGAGTCGGAGATCTATCAGGAATTCTCCACCCGTGGTTTCACTCAATTCGGCATCACCACCTCGTACGATACCGACGGCTCCTGTTATTCCAGTCCATCCAACATCAGCAGTTACTCTTCTAGTCAACATCCACAATATGAAACCACCTATGTCACCGAGTCTGGCGAAATCTGGTATATCTTTGATGTTAACAGCACCATCTATGCTATGCCTTTGCAGTACAACCTGGAGGCTGAAGTTCCTCTGTACGTATCCGAAAGTGATTCAGTGGTTTCCTACGACTGCGCCAGTAACGCTTTCTACACCATCAAGCCCAACGATACCTTTGCGACTATTAAAAAGGTAACCACCATCAATGCCGAAACGCTGGAATCTCTTGTGTTGGGAGGTAACGGATAATGAAACAACTGAAACGAACCAAACTGCTTAACGTCCTACTGTGCGGCACTATGCTACTTTCTCTCATTCCGGTAATCGCTCAGCCTACGGAAGTTAAGGCGGCAAAAGCAGCGACAACTATGCCCAACAACTCCAAAGGAAGCGGCATCATCGTTTCTCTCGGCGATTCCTATTCCGCCGGCGAGGGTGTCGAAGAATTTTATGATCAAAAACTTACTTTGTCGAAAAAAGTGGAGAGTCAAGATTGGTTATCCCATCGTTCCACCAAAAGTTGGCCGGGGCTACTTACGCTTGATGGCAAAACTCAGATGAAAAACAATCGTTACGATGAAGATGATAACCCCAACGGAACTTGGTATTTTTCCGCCGTTTCCGGCGCACAGACCGTTCATTTAGAGCAAAGACAAAAGAAGGAGTACCTCAAATTTACCGGCCTGTCATCCTACATAAGCGGAAGCGAGTACATAGATAGTCAACTGTCTATTTTCGATGAAATAAAAGGAAAGGCTGAATACGTCACTATGACTATGGGCGGTAACGATGCCGACTTTAGCGCAGTAGTTGAAGAAGCCGTAACCAGTTACTTCTCCCCAAATTATCTTGTTCGTAAACTTAACACCGTGTGGGATGAATACTACTATGGTCTTCCGGACGGAAAAGACTTTGAAAAAGATTCCATTCGCACTCGGCTCTATAACGCCTATCACAAAATTCAAGAGAAAGCCGGCACACAAGCCAAAATCATCATTGCCGGTTATCCGAAATTGTTGAACGAAAACGGAAGAGGTCTTTTGTTCAATCGCAAAACTGCCAGTCTAATAAATGATGCCGTGGTGCGTTTCAACGATGAAATACAAATGCTGGTTAACTCCTGTAAAACGGAAGGAATGAAAATCTGTTTTGTTTCGGTAGAACAGGCATTCAATGGTATGGGCGCCGGTTCTTTCCCCTCGGCAATCAACGGCGTTATGATTACTCAACCGGAAGACATTAAGGAAGGCGCCGTTTTCATCGAAGGCAAATCCGTTAAAGTAGAGAATGCGATCAGCGCCTATTCCATCCACCCCAACGAGTTGGGAACAGGTCTCTACGCCGCCTGTGTCCAAGAAAAAATCGAGGACATCGAGACCTACGGTGACGCCTATGAGTGGCCGGACATCTCCGGCTCGGAGGAGCGGGACATCGTGCTGGTGCTGGACGCCGCCGGCAGTATGGCCGGCACCCCCATGCAGGAGACCAAGGACGCGGCGCTGAAATTTACCGAAACGGTGCTCAAGGAGGATGCCAGCATCGGTATCGTCGCCTACGACGACCGGGCGATGCGTCTGTCCAATTTCAACAAGAGTAAGGACTACCTGAGCAACATCATCCAAAATATCAACGACGGCGGCTCCACCAACATCGACGCCGGTCTGCAAGAGGCCGAAAAGATGCTGGATGCCAGCTCCGCTAAAAAGAAGATCATCGTGCTGATGAGCGACGGCGCCCCCAACCGCGACCGCACCGGCGACGACCTGATCGCCTATGCCGACGAGTTGAAGGCCAAGGGCATCCTCCTCTATACGCTGGGCTTTTTCCACAGCACCGGCAACAACAGCGCGGAGCAGAAACTGATGCAGGCTCTGGCCAGCGACGGTTGCCACTTTGAGGTGGACGATGCCGACCAGCTGATCTTCTTCTTTGAGGATATTGCCGAGCAGATCAAGGGCACCAACTATACATACATCCGCATCGCCTGCCCGGTCAACGTCATCGTCCGTCACAACAACGAGGTGCTGTCCTCCATCGATGCCGAGACCAGTCAGCGCACCTCCTTCGGCACCCTGACCTTTGAGGAGAACGAGAAAGAAAACGAGACCTCCTCGGACAACCGCATCAAAATCCTACGTCTGAAAGAGGGCGCGGAATACGACATCCTCATCCATGGTAACGGCGTTGGTATGATGAACTACACCATCAGCTTCTCGGACGGTGAGGGTGGCTACAACGACACCCGCCGTTTCTATAACATTCCCATCCGCCACGCCACCGTGGTGGAGACCTCCGCCGTTAAGGACGACACCACCACCCTGGAGGTGGACACCGACGGCGACGGCAGTGTGGACACCGTCTACGAGGCCGAAACCAACGGCTATGCCAAGATCGTGGAGACCCCCTACGTGCTGTACATTTGCCTGGGTGTTGGTGCGGTCCTGCTGGTGGTGATCCTGGTGCTGGTGCTCAAGGCCAAGAAAAAGAAACGTTTGGCTACTGCCCCCGCCAATCCCCCCGACCACCAATAAAGCCCATCTGAATTAACCCCCAAAAACGCGTTGCTGTTTTTTACAGCAACGCGTTTTTTTGCGTTTTACCGGGGTATACTAAAGCCGCTAATGAAACCAAAAGAAAGGAGAAGGCGGATGGACGTAAAGACTCTGTGGTATGTGGCCAAGCGGCTTCTCTTGGCGGCGGTCACCGTATTGGCGGTGATCACCCTCACCTTTTTTGCAGCCCGGGCCGTACCGGGCAACCCCTTTTTGCGGGAGGGAAAGGCCCTCTCCCCGGAGGCGCTGGCGGCATTGGAAGAAAAATACGGTCTGGACAAACCCCTGGGCCAACAATACCTGATCTATCTAAAAAACATCGTCACCCGCTTTGACTTTGGCACCAGTCTGGAGCAGGAGGAGCGCCCCGTCACCACCATCATCGCCGACGGGTTACAGCACTCCGCCCGGCTGGGTCTGGTGGCCGCGGTCATCGCGGTGACCGTTGGCATCCTGCTGGGTGCGGTGGCCGCTCTGGACCGGGGCGGGGTGTGGGACCGGCTGATCATGGTCACCACCACCGCTTTTGTGTCCCTCCCCGCCTTTGTCACCGGGTCGGTGCTGCTGCTGTTTCTCTCAGAGCGGTGGCGCTGGTTCCCCGCCCACGGGGAGACCTGGCAGGGGCAGGTGCTGCCGGTGATCACCCTGGCGCTGTACCCCTTAGCCACCATTGCCCGGCTGACCCGCTCCTCCATGCTGGACGTGCTGGGGCAGGACTATATCCGCACCGCCCGGGCCAAAGGCGTATCCAAGCCCAAGATTCTGTTTGGCCACGCGCTGAAAAACGCCCTGCTGCCGGTAATCACCTATCTGGGCCCGATGCTGGCCTACATTATTACCGGGTCGCTGGTGGTGGAGCGCATCTTTAACCTCAAGGGCATTGGGGTGGAGTTTGTCAGCAGCATCACCGCCCGGGACTATCCGTTGATTATGGGCACCACCACGGTGCTGGCGATGCTGGTGGTGCTGATGACCCTGGTCAGCGATATTCTCTACCGGGTGATCGACCCGCGTATCTCACTCAAGTAAGGAGGTGTCCGGATTGACCGATTCTTCGTACTCCCTCCCGCCGGAGGCATTTCTACCAGCCTCTCCGACGGAGAAATCCGTGGCGCCTCCGCCCGCTCCGGCGGTATCCTTTTTGCGGGGCGGGATCCAGCGTCTGGTGAAAAACAAAGTAGCCTTTGCGGCTTTTTTGGTGGTGGCGGTGATGGCGCTGGGCTCGGTGGTGCTGCCCATGGTGTGGCCCTATACCTACGACGTCAGCTGCGGCGACCACTATTTCACCGGCATCGACCCGGACTACAACAACCTAAAGCCCTTTCAGTACGCCCCGGCAGAAGAGGCGCAACAAAGGGCGGGACAGTTTGTGATGCCCCACATTATGGGCACCGACCATATGGGGCGGGATCTGTTTATCCGGGTGGTGTACGGTACCCGGGTCTCCCTAGCGGTGGGGCTGTTTGCCAGCCTGGTGGTGCTGGTGGTGGGCACCGCCCTGGGGGCGATAGCCGGTTATCTGGGGGGCAAGGTGGACACCGTCATTATGCGGGTGGTGGACGGCATCTATTCCCTGCCGGACACCCTTATCGTGCTGCTGTTGGCGGCTCTCTTCGGGGAGCGTCTAAAAGCCCTGATCGAGGATACGCCCCTGGAGTCCATCGGCGCCAACATCCTCAGCCTGTTTCTGGTATTTGCCCTGCTCTATTGGGTATCCATGGCACGGTTGGTGCGGGGGCAAATTCTCTCTCTGCGGGAGCAAGAATACGTGCTGGCCGCCAAGGCCGCCGGAGCCGGATCGGGGTGGATCATCCGCCGCCACCTGATCCCCAACTGTCTGAGCGTGATGGTGGTGGCCACCGCCCTGCAGATCCCCGGTGCCATCTTCACCGAAAGCTATCTGAGCTTTTTGGGGTTGGGGGTCAACGCCCCTATGCCCAGTCTGGGGTCTCTGGCGGCAGATGCCCGGGCCGATGGCAACATCGCCGGCAATCCCTGGCCGCTGCTGTTTCCGGCGCTGACCATCGGTCTGCTGGTGTTGGCGCTGAACCTGTTTGGGGACGGTCTGCGGGACGCCTTTGACCCGAAGTTGAAACGATAAGGGAGGTCTGTCTATGGCTCTGTTAGAAGTGCGCGATCTGCACACCGTATTCGACACCCCGGCCGGGACGGTGGCGGCGGTGCGGGGCGTTTCCTTTGACCTGGAGCGAGGAAAAACCCTGGCTCTGGTGGGGGAATCCGGCTCCGGCAAATCCGTCACCGCCTATTCCATCCTGCAAATTCTGGAGAAAAACGGACGCATCCAGTCCGGCTCGGTGCGCTTGGACGGTCGGGAACTGGTGGGAGCGGGGGAACGGGTGATGAAGCAGGTGCGGGGCAACCGCATCTCCATCATCTTTCAAGACCCTATGACCTCTCTGAACCCTACCTATACCATCGGACGGCAACTGACCGAGCCCATCCTTCTGCACACCCGGCGAAACCGCCGGCAAGCCTATGAGCGCGCCACCGAGCTGCTGCGGTTGGTGAACATCAGCGAGCCAAACAAACGGATGCGTCAATATCCCTTTGAGCTGTCCGGAGGCATGCGCCAACGGGTGATGATCGCCATGGCGTTGGCCTGTGAGCCGGACCTGCTCATCGCCGATGAACCCACCACCGCCCTGGACGTGACGGTGCAGGCACAGATTCTGGAGCTACTGAAAGACCTGCAACGAAAAATGGGGATGGCCATTTTGATGATCACCCACGATCTGGGGGTGGTGGCCGGGTTGTGCGACCGGGTGGTGGTGATGTACGCCGGTACCGTCTGCGAACAGGGGCCGGTGGAGGCGGTATTTGACCGCCCCGGTCATCAGTATACCAAAGGGCTGCTCCGTTCGGTGCCGGGGGTGGGGCAGAAGGAGCTTATCCCCATCCCCGGTACGCCGGTGGATCTGTTTCGGTTGCCGCCAGGGTGCCCCTTTGCCCCCCGTTGTGACCAAACCATGCACGTCTGCGTGCAGGAGCGGTGCCCCCGCACCCGCTTGGGACGGGACCACACCGCCTGCTGTTGGATGAACCAAAAACGCGCCGCCGAAAAGGAGGAACGCCGCCGTGAACGCCACACCCTTGGTGGAGCTACGCCACCTGAAGCAATACTTTGAGGTCAAGACCGGACCTTTTCGCCGCCAACCGCTCAAGGCGGTGGACGACGTATCCCTCACCATCCACCGCGGTGAAACGCTGGGCCTGGTGGGAGAATCCGGGTGCGGCAAATCCACCCTGGGGCGCACCCTGCTCCACCTCTATCCCCCCACCGGTGGGCAGGTGCTGTTTGACGGTCAGCCGGTAAACGGACGGCAAAAGGTCTTTCGCCGCCGCACCGCGATGGTATTCCAGGATCCCTATTCCTCACTAAACCCCCGAATGACGGTGGCCGACCTGATCGCCGAGCCGCTGGACATCCATCGTCTCTGCCCCACCCGAGCACAGCGCACCCAACGGGTGCTGACGCTGATGGAGCGGGTAGGGTTGCACCCGGAGCAGGCGGGGCGGTACGCCCACGAGTTCTCCGGAGGACAACGGCAACGCATCGGCATCGCCCGGGCTCTGGCTACGGAGCCGGATTTCGTGGTGTGCGACGAGCCGGTGTCCGCGCTGGACGTATCCATCCAGGCGCAGGTGGTGAATATGTTCCGACAACTGCAGGAAGAATGCCATCTGACCTACCTATTCGTGGCCCACGATCTGCCGGTGGTGCGGCACATCTCAGACCGCATCGCGGTGATGTACCTGGGCCGGGTGGTGGAGTTGGGCCCGGCCGACGCGGTATACGACCACCCGCTGCACCCCTATACCCGGATTTTGATGGATGCCGTTCCGGTGCCGGATCCCCATCGCCAAAAAGCCCCCCACATCCCGCTGGCCGGGGATATCCCCAGCCCGCTGAACACCCCCTCCGGCTGCCCCTTCCGCACCCGTTGTCCCTATGCCCAAAACCGGTGCGCCGAGAGCATCCCCCCGCTGTCCCAATGGGCATCGGGGCGGTTTGCCGCCTGCCACCGCATCGGAGAAATCGACTAAGGAAGATGCCTATGAAACGCTTATTTATCCTGGCTCTGACCACCGTCATCGCCCTATGCACCACCGGCTGTCAGCAGGGGGGCGAGGCCACCGGTCTGGCTCCCTCCACCGCCACGGTACACCCCCGCACCCCGGCGGAATACGCCGCCGCCGAAGCGGAGATACGCCAGGCCGTCAGCCTGCTGTTGGACCGCAACTACGTCACCGCCCATATCTCCCGGGGCGGAGAGACCCCCGCCGCCTCCTTTGTGGCGGATGGGATGAGCGATGCCAACGGCGGCAACTTTGCCCTGAACGCCGGTGGTGGAAACGGCTATTATTCCGTCGCCAAAGAGGACTATGAAGCCAACGTCCGACAGGCCATCGAGATTCTGCGAAAATACTACGATTTCGACGGCAGGCAGTTTATAGACTTTCCCCGGTTGACCTACATCTACAACACCGGCGACAACCATAAGAAGATCGCCGAGTATCTCCAATCCACCCTGGCCAAATACGGCATCCGGGTAAGCCTGCAAAACCAGGAGTGGGCCACCTTTCTTTCCACCCGCCAACAGGGAAACTATGAGCTGGCCCGCCACGGCTGGACCGCCGACTATACCGACCCCATCTGCTTTTTGGATATGTGGACCACCGACTCCGGCAACAACGACATTCAGTTTGGTAAAGGGGCCCACAAGGAGGTGGCCGTCTACGATCTGGATCTGACCGACCTGGGCTACGACGTTCAGGTGGAAAACGGCACCTGGGCCCAGACCTATGACCGGCTGATTGCTCTGATCAAGACCTGCGCCGACCAAAACACCCGTTACGCCCTGATGCATCGGGCAGAAGATCTCCTTATGTCCACCGGATGCGTCACCCCCCTCTATTTCTCCACCGACCTGTATCTTCTGGACCCGGCGGTGGAGGGGGTGTACGCCATCCCGCTGGGGTATAAATACTTCCACCGTGCCACCCGAAACGGTAAAAGCGACACCCTGTCGGTGAGCTTTGCCTCCGAGCCGGAGACCCTGGATCCGGCGAAAAACGCCACCGCCGACGGTGCCTCGCTGCTGGTTCACCTTTTCTCCGGTCTGGCCAAATGGGAGTTGGACGAAGAGGGGCACCTCACCATCCGTCCGGACTGTGCGGAAGCCCTGCCGGAGGGGGTTCAGAACCCGGACGGCACCGTCACCTACACCTACACCCTCAAAGAGGGGCTGACCTGGTCGGACGGGGTGCCGCTGACCGCCGGGGATTTTGAATACGCCTGGAAACGGGCCGCCGACCCGGCTCTGGGCGCCTCCTATGGATATCTCTACGACGTGGTGGCGGGCTACGGAACCGACCAACTGGCGGTAAAAGCCCCGGACGACCGTCATCTGCAGGTGACCCTGTCCGGCCCGGTGGCCTATTGGAACGAGCTGCTCGCCTTCCCCACCTTTTTCCCGGTGCGGCAGGACGTGGTGCAAAACACCGCCTGGGCCACCGAGGCCGCCACCTACGTGAGCAACGGTCCCTATACCCTCACCCGGTGGGATCACAAGGCCTCTCTGACGCTAAACCGCAATCCCACCCACCACGGAGATGCCACCCTGGAGGAACTGAAGGTGTATCTGTCGGACGACGCCAACAATATGCTCACCAACTTTCGCAGCGGTGCCTGGCAGATGATCGACCAGATCCCCACCAACGAGATCCCCGGGCTGAAAGGCTCTAGGGAACTGGTATCCGCTAGCCAGATCGGCACCTATTACCTCTGCTGGAACGTAAACGAGCCCTTGTTACCGCCAAAAAAATAACTTGAAAAACCCTCTTTCCTGTGCTATGGTAAAGCCAACACAACAAAGAGGGTTTTCTTTTATGGTTTCATTACTGCTTGCCATCATCTATATGGCCTTTATCAGCCTCGGTCTGCCGGATGGCCTGCTGGGGGCTGCCTGGCCGGTGGCCCGAGGAGATTTCGGCGTACCCGCCTCTTATATGGGCATCGTGTCTATGATCATCGCCGCCTGCTCCATTCTCTCCAGCCTACTGTCGGACAAGGTTACCCGTCGTATGGGCGCGGGTCCGGTCACCGCCGTCAGCGTTCTGCTCACCGCCGCCGCCCTGCTGGGGTTTTCTCTGTCCCGCTCCTTTTGGATACTGTGCGTGATGGCGGTGCCCTACGGTCTGGGCGCCGGCGCGGTGGACGCAGCGCTGAACAACTACGTAGCGCTCCACTACAGCAGTCGCCATATGAGCTGGCTCCACGCCTTTTGGGGCGTAGGCGCCGCCATCGGCCCCTACGTGATGAGTGTGGCCATCGGCTCCCGTCACGGCTGGCCTATGGGCTACGGCACCATTGCCGCAGTGCAGGTGGCGCTAACGGTGGTGCTGTTCGCCTCCCTGCCCCTGTGGAAAAAGCGGGACTCCGCCACCACCCCGGACGAGGATGGGTACGAGGCTCCCCTCAGCCTGCGGCAAGCGGTTGGAATACGAGGGGTCAAGACCATGCTGCTGACCTTCTTTGGCTATTGCGCGCTGGAGGCCACCGCCGGTCTGTGGGCCGCCAGCTATCTGGTTGACCAACGCGGCGTGGACACCCAGTCTGCCGCCGCCTTTGCCATGCTGTTCTATCTGGGTATCACGGCAGGACGATTTCTCAACGGCTTTGCGGCGGACCGCTTTGGCGACCGCGCCATGGTACGGGTCGGTCTAACCGTACAGGCGGCAGGGCTGGTGCTGATACTGCTCCCCACCGTCCTCACAGCGCTGATTGGTCTGGTAGCCCTGGGGCTGGGATGCGCCCCCATCTATCCCTGCTGCAACCACGCCACCCCCACCCTCTTCGGACGGGAGAACAGCCACGCCATCGTGGGCATTCAGGTGGCCGCGGCCTATTGCGGCATCACCTTTATCCCCCCTGTGTTCGGGCTGGTTGCCCAGCACCTGCACATAGGGCTGTTCCCCCTTTTTCTGGTAGTGTTTTGGGTGACGATGGTGCTGACCACCGAGCGGGTCAACCGAATGGGCGAAGCATAAATAAAAAGTCGGTGTATCGCAGGATACACCGACTTTTTTCTTGTAATTTGCCTCTCTATGGTGTATGATAGAATAAGAAATTTTTGCGGAGGTGCAATTATGGCAAAAACTGTCAAAGACATTCTGAATCTCATTAAGGAACACGACATCAAAATGGTGGACTTTAAGATGGTGGACATCAACGGCCAATATCGCCACGTCACCATCCCGGCCCAGAACTTCTCGGAGGAGACCATGACCGCCGGTATCGGCTTTGATGCCTCCAACTACGGCTATGCGGTGGTGGAGAAGAGCGATATGGTGTTCATCCCCGACCCGGACACCGCCCTCATCGACCCCTTCTGCGCCATCCCCACCCTGTCCATGACCGGTAACGCGATGATCATCGACTCTCCTCAAAACCGGCCTCTGCCCCAGTATCCCCGCAACATCATCCGCGCCGCGGTGCAGGCCATGAAGGACAGCGGCATCGCCGACGAGATGCTGATCCTGCCGGAGTTTGAGTTTTACCTGTTCGACCAGGTGGGCTGGAACCTGTCCGATGGCACCATCGCCGCCCAGGTGGACACCAAGCAGTCCTTCTGGAACAGCGACGTAGAGGGTAAGGGCGTGGTGGTGCCCAAGCAGAAAAACTACCACATCGCCAAGCCCTTTGACACCTCCTACGAGTGCCGCAGCGAGATGTGCCTGCTGATGAAGGAGGCCGGCATCGACATCAACTACCACCATCCCGAGGTGGCCGCCTCCGGTCAGTTTGAGATCGAGCCCCAGCTGGGCGAGGTGGTGCATATGGCGGATGCCTCTATGATGATCAAATACATCATCCACAACACCGCTCTCAAGCACGGTCTGTCCGCCACCTTTATGCCCAAGCCCATCTACGGCGAGGCGGGCAGCGGTATGCACGTGCATATGCTGCTGAAGAAAGACGGCAAGCCGGTGTTCTCCGATGACAACGGCTATTCTCACCTGAGCAAAGAAGCCCACTGGTTTATGGGCGGTCTGCTCAAGCACATCGCCTCTCTGTGTGCTCTGACCAACCCCAGCACCAACTCCTTTAAGCGGTTGGTGCCCGGCTTTGAGGCGCCGGTGACGGTGGGCTATGCCACCTCCAACCGCAGTGCGGTCATCCGCATCCCCGCCTATGCTAAGAGCCCCGACAAGCGCCGCTTTGAGCTGCGCAACCCGGACGCCACCTGCAACCCCTATTTCTGCTACGCCGCCATCCTGATGGCCGGTCTGGACGGTATCAAGAATCAGATCGATCCCCACGAGAACGGCTGGGGTCCCTACGATATGAACCTGTACCACCTGCCGGAGGAGGAGAAGGCCAAGCTGCAGGGTCTGCCCACCTGCCTGGAGGATGCTCTGGACGCTCTGGAGGCGGACCACGACTATCTGACCGCCGACGGCGTGTTCCCGGTGGAGCTGCTGCAGAACTTCATCAAGGCCAAGCGGGAGGAGTGCCGCCAGTTGGCCGCCATCCCCCACCCCGCCGAGTTTGATAAGTATTACAATCTGTAATGCAAAAAAGAGGTGTCCTTTCGGGCACCTCTTTTTCTTTACTTTTTTATAATTATTTGTTATAATGGTTTGGTTAACTTCCTTTGAAAAGTGAGGAATACAAAATGAACGAGAAGATGAAACAGGATTTCTTGGCCATCTTGGAGGAGGAACTGGTGCCCGCTATGGGGTGCACCGAGCCCATCGCCCTGGCCTACGCCTCTGCCCGGGGCCGTGAGGTGCTGGGTCGTGACCCGGAGGGTATTCTCGCCCGCTGCAGCGGCAACATCATCAAAAACGTGCGGTGCGTGCGCATCCCCAACTCCAACGGGATGACCGGCATCGAGTCGGCCTGCGCCCTGGGCGCCATCGCCGGCGACGCCGGTCGGGTCATGGAGGTGCTGGAGGGGGTCACCCCCGAGGGCATTGAGAAAACCGCCGCTTTCCTCAAAAAAGGCACCTGCTCGGTGGAATTTTTAGAGTCCGACATCCCCCTGCACTTCATCATCACCCTCATCGCCGGCGGCGACTGGGTGGACGTGGAGGTGCGCCACAGCCATCGGAACATTGTGCGCATCACCAAAAACGACGAGACCGTTTTTGAGGTGGAGGACAAGGTGGACGTGACCGAGCGGGCAGACCGCTCCGCCCTGAGCATCGAGAACATCTACGATTTCGCCAACGAGATCGATCTGGACTTGATCCGCCCCCACGCAGAACGGCAGATCGCCTGCAATATGGCGATTGCCCAGCGGGGTATGCAGGGGGACTACGGCATCGGCATCGGCAAGGCGTTGTTGGACACCTATGCCCACAGCGTCTACACCAAGGTGCGCGCCTATGCCTCCGCCGCCAGTGAGGCGCGGATGGATGGGTGTGATATGCCGGTGATCATCACCTCCGGCAGCGGCAACCAAGGCATCACCTCCACCGTACCGGTGATCGTGTACGCCCGGGAGCGGCAGATCCCGGAGGATAAGATGATGCGCGCCCTGGTGTTCTCCAGTCTGATGACCGTGTATCAGAAGGAATACATCGGCAAGCTGTCCGCTTTCTGCGGCGTGGTTTCCGCCGCCACCGCCGCCGGCGCCGCCATCACCTATCTGGTGGGCGGCACCATCGGGCAGATCAAGGACACCATCGACAACACCCTGGCGGATATCCCCGGCATCATCTGCGACGGCGCCAAGACCTCCTGCGCCGCCAAGATCTCCTCCGCCCTGGACGCCGCCCTGTTTGCTCACGCCCTGGCGATGCGCGGCAAGGCTTATTCTCAGGGCACCGGTATTCTCCGGGAGGATACCGGCGAAACCATCCGGGACGTAGGTCACATCGGCCGGGTGGGGATGCAACCCACCGACCAAGAGATTGTAAAACTGATGATCTGAGAAAAAAGGCTCTGCACCAATGGTGCAGAGCCTTTTCTATTCACTCACGGCTGAGATCGGGTGGTGGTGTTGCCAAACTCATCCCGCCCCCAGTTGGGGTCGCGGGTCGTGGTGGTCGTGGTGGTCACCGTGGCGGTAACCGGTCCAAAGACCCGCTGAGTCAATGCCGGATCGTTGCCGTAAATGGCGTCCAAGAACTGATTGTAGGTATACGTGCCATCCTTGCCGAATAGGGTAGCCACCTCGTCCATCGCTTTGGAAAGATGGTCAGGAAACCCTAAATAATGAGCAACGCTCGCCCTGTTCATCTGGTGATAGTTGATAAAATCAAACAGATTATACTTTTCCTCGTCGCCGGACGGAACCGATGCTTGATACTCCTCTACCATCTCTGCGGGGAAATAAGACAGATCGTGGTACGCCGGTTTGTGCTGGGTGCAGATCACTTTCTTTTTGTAACCATACCCCTCCGGAGGCCACGCCCCCTGCGGGGGCCATTCCGCGGCCTGCGGCCAGGTGGATGTGGGGGCAAACACCCAGGCGGTCAGCGCCGGGTCAGAGCCGAACACCGCATAGTAGAACTGACCGTAGGTATAGGGGCATCCCTCGCCGTGATCCACGGCGATTTTGTCTCGATCCTTTTCCAGAGAAAAATCGTAATACCCACAAAAATCATAGGTCGTATAGGTTTTCTTCAAGTACTTCACAAAGTTGACGACGTTGAGCTGTTCTTTGTCCTCTCGCGCATAGGCGCTTTTGAATTTTTGCACCATATCTGCGTTAAAACGGGACAAATCGTGATACATCGGATTGTGCTGGGTGCACAGCGCTTCCTTCTCTGTGGGCTTAAGCGGCGTCACGGTGAAGGGAGCGCAGTAGAACCGATCCCCCTCGGTCAGAGCGGCAAACTCTTCCAGCGTGGGATAGTCCGGGTGGAACACCAAGGGATTAAACACCCAGCGCCGCAGGGTGGCATCCTCGCCGTACACCGCGTCCACAAACTGGCGGTAGGTATAGGGCGCATAGGGGAAGTGCTCGGTGGCCTTTTTGTCCAACTTGTCGGCCCAACCGTACAGCCCGATAAAGGTTTCCCGATCGATGCCGAAGAACTGCACCAGGTGGAATACGTTGTCCACCTCCTCGTCGTCCAGCGTCTTACACGCTTGGCGGAAGTCATCGAGGGCATCGTAGGTGTAGGTAAACCCTTTATAGTTCTCGTAGATATAATCCCATATCGGATCGCGGTTGCGCTTGATCTTTACCCAGTCATCGTAATAGAAATCCTGATAGGGTTGCTCATCGGCATAGCTGGCTGTGTTGTGGAACACCCACGCTGTCAGATGGGGATCGTTGCCGTAGATGGCATCCACCACATCCCGGTAGGTGAAATGGTAGTAGTGCATATCCTCAAACAACGGATAGCCCTCCTGATACACGTGATCCAGGAAGTCACCCCATCCCATCGCCTCGATAAACTGCTCCCGGGTAATGTTGAATTTTTTGAGATAGCCCGGCAAACCGGTGGAACCGGGCACGTAGCATTCATCATAGGGGTAGACGGTATCGTAAACAAAGTTCTTCTTGCCGTTCGCGTCTTCTTCCTTGAAATAGTTATTAATCTGTTCTTCACCCACCAAGGTTTCTATATAATCGTATAACTCACCGGGAAACCAATGGAATAGACGGCTATGCACCGGACAGCTCCAGTTATCACCGCCGGTACCATTTGGGTTATCCTCCGGAGATGGGGTAGTCGCAGTGGTCGGCTGAGTCTCCTCATCAGGGGGGGTCATCTGCGGCGCCGGCTGATTACCCAAACCAACCCACAGACCCAGACCGGCTACCATCGCTATTGCGGCGGCTACCGCCACCCAACGGGTGACCCTATGCATTCTTACCGCGGGCTTCTGCGCCGCCCGCTCCACCAAATCGGCGTCGATATCGCCGATGGCATTCAGCAAATATTCGTTACGTTTCATAAAGGATCCCCTCCTTTTCCAAACACACCCGCAATTTATCCCGGGTGCGCTTGAGCGTCATTTTTACCTTGCTTTCGCTAAACCCGTAGCGGCGGGCAATCTGCTGAATGGAATCCAGATACCAATACCGCCGCAAAAACAGGTCGCTTTCGGCAGGCGGCAAAGTACGGAGAAAGGCAGAGATCGCACGGGCCGTTTCTCCGCTCTCCACCGTCTGCTCCACGTTGGAGCCGGCAGGGATGCACTCCTCCAGCTCCGCCAAGGACAGTGTCACCTGCCCGCCACCGCGTTTATCGGCATGGGCTTTGCGCCACCGGTCCAACGCCAACCGCCGGGTGATAGTGCCCATATACACGCGCAACCGACAGGGTCGATCCGGCGGCATGCTTTCCCACGCCCTAAGATAGGTATCGTTTTCACACTCGGCGGCATCCTCCCGATCCTGCAAAATGTTCAGGGCGATGGCATAGCAGTACCCGCCATAGCGCTCTTTTGCCTGCCGGATGGCTTCTTGATTGCGTTGCCAAAACAGGTCAATAATTCTTATATCCTCCATACTTCCACCTCCTTTGTAGTGTCCAAAAGGCCTTTCACCCATCAAGACGGCTATTTTTGTTATTCGTCACATAGATTATACGCTTTTCTCTGTGAAATCTCAAGCAACCCCGCTTGACGGCAGAGGGGAATGTGGTATAATAAGGCTATTACACCGGAGGTGATACGTATGACCGTACAAGACGTCTTTGATTATCTGAATCACCGCGCCCCTTTTAGTACCGCTGAGGAGTGGGACAACCCCGGTCTGCTGGTGGGCAACCCTCACGCAGAGGTAACCCGGGTGCTGGTGGCGCTGGACGCCACCACCGGGGCGGTGGATACCGCCGTGGCGCTGGGGGCCGACCTGATCGTTACTCACCATCCGGTGATCTTTGCCCCGCTGAAGCGGTTGGAGGCGGACAGCATCCCTTACCGTCTGGCCGCCGAGGGCCTCTCCCTCATCGCCGCCCACACCAACCTGGACAAAGCTCAGGGCGGCGTCAACGACACCCTGGCTGACCGATTGGGGTTGGAAAACGTCACCACCGCCCAGGATGGGTTTACCCGCATCGGCGTATTGCCGAGTGAGAGGACTGCCCGGGACTTTGCCGCCCACGTAGCGCACGCACTAGACGCCCCGGTGCGGTACGCCGGTGAGAGCCCGGTGACCACCGTGGCGGTATGCGGCGGGGGCGGCGGCGACTTTATCGCCGGCTGTGTGGGGCTGGCGGATGCCTACGTCACCGGCGAGGTCAAGCACCACGAATGGCTTTCTGCTGCCGGGTGCATCAACGTGGTGGAGGCCGGTCACTACGCCACCGAGGTGCCGGTGGTGGATACCCTGGTGGAGTGGCTGGAGAATGCCTTCCCCACCCTATCCGTCACCGTCTATCGGGACGGCAACCCCTACGACGTGATTAAGTAATCAATCAAAACAGAGGAAAGCGAGGTGAATTGGTATGGCATTGGACGGTGCCTTTCTGGCGTGTTTGCGCCAAGAGCTGATCTGTGCCCTGCCGGAGGCGCGGATCGACAAGATCCATCAGCCGGGTCGGGAAGAACTGCTGATTGCCCTGCGTTTTCGCGGTGGCAACCGAAAACTGTATCTCTCTGCCGGTGCCAATTCCCCCCGCCTCCATTTCACCGAACAAGCGCCGGAAAACCCGGCTCAACCGCCGATGTTCTGTATGCTACTGCGCAAGCGGCTCACCGGTGGCCGGTTGGCGGCCATCCGCCAAGAGGGGCTGGAGCGGGCGCTGTATCTGGATTTTGACTGCATCAGCGAGCTGGGGGAGCCGGTACGGCTGACCCTGGCGGTGGAGATCATGGGCCGCCACAGCAATATCATCCTCATCGGTCCGGACGGACGCATTATCGACGCCATCAAGCGGGTGGACCCCGCCATGTCCTCGGTGCGCCCCATTCTGCCCGGTCTGCCCTACGAGGTGCCCCCGGCACCGGCGGGCAAATACGACCTGACGGCCCACACCCCGGATCAGATCGTCACCGCCCTAAAAGGCGGCAAGGACGCACCTCTCTCCAAGGCGTTGCAGGCGGTCACCACCGGCCTGTCCCCCCTCTCCTGCCGGGAGCTGGCCTACCGCGCCACCGCCGGTCAGGACAGCCCGGTGAGCACCCTCACCCCCCGTGAGTGGGAGAAGCTCGCCGATTGCCTGCACCGGGTCAGAAATGCGGTGCTCACCGGTGAAAAGCAGGTACCCTATCTCATCACAAAGCCGGACGGCACCCCCCTGGAGTTTAGTTTTCAGCCCATCATCCAGTATGGGTTGGAGGCCACCGGACAAGAGATGGAGTCCTTCTCTGCGCTCTTAGACACCTTCTACTATAAACGAGCCCAAGCGGAGCGAATGCGGGTCAAGGGACACGACCTATTGCGGGTGCTGACCACCGCCACCGAGCGGGTGAACCGAAAACTGAACGTACAGCGTCAGGAGCTGGCCACCGCCGAAAACCGGGAGACCCTCCGGCTGTACGGCGACCTGATCCACGCCAATATGCATCTGATTTCTCCCGGGGCATCCCAGGCGGAACTGGTCAACTATTACGACGAGAACTGCGCCACCATCACGGTGCCGCTGGACCCGGCGCTCTCTGCCGCCGCCAACGCCCAGAAATACTATAAGGACTACCGCCGGGCCCAAACCGCCCAGCGGATGCTCACCGATCGCATCGCCGCCGGTGAACAGGAACAGATCTATTTAGAGTCGGTGTTTGACAGCCTCTCCCGGGCCTCTTCCACCCGGGAACTGGAAGAACTGCGCACCGAACTGGAGACCGAGGGATACCTCCGCCGGCAAAAGGGTAAGCAGAAGCCGCCCCCGGCGATGAAGCCCCTCACCTTCCGCTCCGACGACGGATTTACCATCTACGTGGGGCGCAATAATCTGGAGAACGACCGGCTGACCCTGCGGGTCGCCAAGGGCTCTGACGTGTGGCTGCACACCAAAAACATCCCCGGCAGCCACGTCATCGTGGTGTGCGAGGGGCAAACGCCCCCGGACCGCACCCTGGAGCAGGCCGCCATCCTGGCCGCCACCCACTCCAAGGCCGTGGACAGCGTGCAGGTGCCGGTGGACTACGCCGCCGCTAAGTATGTGAAGAAGCCCTCCGGTGCCAAGCCGGGTATGGTGATCTACACCGACAACCGCACCGCCTACGTCAACCCTGACCCGGCCCTGTGTGACCGATTAAAAGTGGAATAAAAAAAGCCGAGGCGTGAGCCTCGGCTTTTTTTGTGATTATTGGAAACTCTGGGGATAGTTGGTATTCTGGGGCTCCACCGGATTCTGAGGATCTGTGGGGTTCTGGGGAGCCGGGGGATAATTCTGGATGTCCACTCCAAAGCCCTGCTGAAACTGTCCAGCCACCATCTGCTCCGCCGCCTTAATCTTCTTGCGCTGACGGAGAATAAAGAACAGCAGCACGGCAAAAAGCACCGCAAAGGACCCGGTGATACAAACACCAATGAGGGCGTTGTTGCTGTTCTGTTCCAGATAGCCTTCCTTGGTGGCATCCTCATAGTTCAGGTGAAAGCTGGTCTCCTCAGCGGTATAGCCGAAATATTGTTTCGCCTGCTCACAGGTATTCTTATACTCCCGTTCCATCTGATCCATCTGACTTTCCATAGTATTCAGCTTAAAGCAGCCGGAAAGCACCAAAGAACCAATTTGCTGCGATGCGTCTTTCACATACGCAGCGCACTGCTCATAAATCGGGGACCCCGCTTTGACACCCAAAGAGGCATAACAAAGCTGACCGTTCTGATCGTTGAAAGAAACCAAGTAGCACTGCTCGGTGACCGCTTTGCTGTCATTATCATAGGTGGTTTCCACTTCACCATAACTGTCCACCACACACAGATTTTGGAAGAAATAGACCTCGCCGCTCTTCATAGCGTCATAGGTGGTAAGATCGTACACCGTTGCACCGGAAGTGGTAGCCAGCGCGATACAGGCAATCAGCATCACCGCCAACATAATACTCACCACCACAAGGCGAAAAGTATTAAGCCCCTTTTTGGTTTTGGGGGTCGGCACCGGGACTCGTACGGGAATATACGCCATAATTAACACTCCTCTTTTTCTATTTCCTGTCATTATAGAGAAAACCGCCCATTTTGTCAAGAAAAGGGGGATTACTCACCTTGTTTAACGTGCACGTCCAGCTGGTTGTAGGGAATCTTGACCTCTGCCCGGTCAAAGGCGGCCTTCACCTGCTCGGTCAGGTCAAACTTCACCGCCCAATAGTCCTCGGTCTTGCACCACACCTTGGTGTCATAGGTCAGGGCACTCTCCCCGTGGGCGGACAGACGGATGATGGGGGCCGGGTCGGACAGAACCAACGGGTGTGCCGCCACCACCTGAGCGATCAGCGTCTTGACCTCTTCCACGTCGTTCTCATAGGCGGTGTTAAAGGTCAGGTCTACCCGGCGGGTCTTTTCGGCGGTATAGTTCTCGATCACCGCGTTGGTCAGGGTACCGTTGGGGATGGTCACCCGCTTGTTATCCGGGGTGAGCAGCTCGGTATACACCACCGAGATGGCCTCCACCGTGCCGCTCTCACCGGAGGCCTCGATATAGTCCCCCACCTGAAACGGCTTGAACAGCAGGATCATAATGCCGCCGGCGAAGTTGCTCAGCGCCCCTTGCAGCGCCAGGCCGATGGCCACACCGCAGGAGGCGATGATGGTGATAAACGAGGTAGCCGGCACCCCCAACACCGAGGCGATGGTGATCACCAGCAGGATATACAGAGCGATGCTGGAAAAACTCACCAAAAAGGTGCGGACACTCACGTCCATCTTATCCAGCTTCGGGCTCTTTTTGAGAAATTTCTTGAACCAGGAAATCAGCCGCAGACCCACCACCAGCAAGAGCAGCGCCGCCACCAGGCGAAAGCCCAGGGAGATCAGCAGGTCCGACAGAAAACCGCCTATTTTGTTCCAATCCATTGTATATCATCCTTTCTGAAACTCGCTCTATTATACTCCATCCCCCCACAAATTTCAAGAGCGGTTTTGTCGACAAGGTCGGCTTGACTTTACCGGTGGGTGGGTATATAATGAAGCAAAAGCCAATAAGGAGGCGTTATTTCTGATGGATCATAAGCAAAAAGAACTACTGAAAAAGGTACTGGTCATTCTGATCCCGGTGGTGCTGGTGATCATCGTGCTGGCCAGCAGCATTGTGGTGGTGGATGCCGGTCACACCGGCGTGGTGGTCACCCTGGGCAGCGTCAATGAGGGCGTCCTGGAGGAGGGTGTGCACCTGAAGATTCCCTTTGTCCAAAAGGTGGTAAAGATCAACAACCGCATCACCAAGCTGGAGGTAGCCACCGAGGCCTTCTCCAAAGACCTGCAGACCGTTTCCACCACCCTGGCCATCAACTATCGGGTGGACAGCGAGATGTCCTATAGCATCTATAAAAACATTGGTTCCTCCTACGAGGACGTGCTGATGGCCCCGGCAGTCAACGAGGTGCTCAAGGCCATCACCGCCAAATACACCGCCGAGGAGAGCGTCACAAACCGGTCGCTGATCTCCGAGGGACTGGTCAAGGGGCTCAACGATAAGCTCAATGCGGCCGGTCTGTACATCACCGACGTGAACATCATCAACTTTGATTTCTCCGATGCCTTTATCACCGCCATCGAGGAAAAGCAGGTGGCCCAACAGCAACTGCTGAAGGCCGAGACCGAAAAGCAGACCGCCATCACCAACGCCGAGGCGGAGGCGGAATCGGTGCGCATCAAGGCAGAGGCTCAGGCCGAGGCCAACAAAATCCTCAGCCAGTCGCTGACCGATGAGATCATCGACTATAACAAGGTGGAAAAATGGAACGGCGAACTGCCGATGGTCACCGGCGATGCGGATCCCTTTATCTCCCTGGAGGGTCTGCAGGACGACGAGGACGACAAAAAGGGCAACTGATCCCAACAAAAAAAGAACTCTGCGCCTCAGCGCAGAGTTCTTTTTTTATCCAATTTATGCACCAGCCAATAGGAGAGCAGGGCGATCCCCACCCCCATCACCGCACCGGCCAGCACGTCGGTGGGATAGTGAACGAACAGATACAGCCGGGAGAAAGCCATCACCCCGGCAAAGACCAGCGCCACGACACCAAAACGGCGGTGGTAAAGCCACACCACCGCGGCTCCCTCAAAGGAGCATAGCGTGTGCCCGGAGGGGAAGGAAAAATCCTTTAGCCGCTCCACCAGGATCGGCACGTCGGCCAGATCGTAGGGGCGTATCCGGGCCACCACGTTTTTGAGCAACAGATTACCGGTGAGAAAACCGATCAGCAGCGCCAGCCCCATGGTCAGCCCCATCCGGCGGGTCTTGGGGAAGCACAACAGCACCACCGCCAATAGGATCCACAGCTCGCCGTGATTGGCCAAAGAGGAGATGGCCGGCATCAGCCAGTCCAGCAAGGGGCAGGTCAGGTGCTCCCGTATCCAATGGAGCACCGGCAATTCTAACTGATTCATACGCAGTCCTCCAATACCCACTCGGCACAGCGGATGCCATCCACCGCCGCCGACAGGATGCCGCCGGCGTAACCGGCGCCCTCGCCGCAGGGATACACCCCCGCCACCGCAGAGCGACCGTGGCTATCCCGTAACAGCCGCACCGGCGACGAAGACCGGCTCTCCACGCCGGTGAGCACCGCATCGTGGCGGTCAAAACCGGCGATCTGCCGTCCAAATATAGGCAGAGCCGCCTTCAGCGACCCGGCCACAAACGAGGGCAGGCACTCCCGCAGGTCACACCAGGTGACCCCCGGCTGATAGGAGGGCATAACCTCCCCCATCCCGGCAGATGCCTTGTCCCGCAGAAAATCCCCCACCAACTGGGCCGGGGCGCGGTATCCGCCACCGCCAAGCGTATAAGCGGCCCGCTCCATCTTACGCTGAAACTCAAAGCCCGCCAAAGGATGCTCCGAGCCGAAATCACCCGGCTCCACCCCCACCAGCAGAGCGCTGTTGGAATTGGCGGCATCCCGAGCGAATTCGCTCATACCGTTGACCGCCACCATTCCTTCTTCGGAGGCGGCGGCCACCACCGTACCGCCGGGACACATACAAAAGGAATACACCCCTCGCCCTCCGGCAGGGCGGCAACTGAGCTTATAATCCGCGGCACCCAGGGCGGGGTGTCCCGCCGCCGGGCCGTACTGACTTTGATCGATCATTTCTCTGGGATGCTCCACCCGGACGCCCACCGCAAAGGGCTTCTGCTCCATCGGCAGACCACGGCGGTACAGCATCGCGGCGGTATCCCGGGCAGAGTGGCCGATGGCCAGGATCACCTGCCGGCAGGGGATCTCTGTTTCCCCCTCCGGGGTGGTCACCAGCAGGGCGGTGAGCACGCCCTGCTCCACCACCAGGTCGGTCACCTGGTGATAAAAGTGTACCTGCCCGCCCAGGCGGATAATCTCATTTCTCAGTCCCCGGACGGTGTCCTGCAGCTTATCGGTGCCGATGTGGGGCTTGGCCTGCCACAGGATCTCCTGCGGCGCCCCTGCCTCCACAAATTGCTCCAGCACCCGTCGGCAACGGGGATCCTTGATGCCGGAGTTCAGCTTGCCATCCGAGAAGGTTCCGGCACCACCCTCGCCAAACTGCACGTTGGAGGCGGTATCCAGCACCCCGGTGCGGTGGAACAGATCCACCGCGGCACGGCGGCTGTCTACGTCGCCGCCCCGCTCCAGCAGGATGGGATGCACCCCGGCTTTGGCCAAGGTGAGGGCGGCAAAGAGGCCTGCCGGACCGCTGCCCACCACCACGGGGGGCAGGTCAGGCCGGGCGGCGGGGGCAGAGATCACGTAGGGGGTCTCCTCCACCCGCGTCACACCCGCCTTGGTGCGGCGCAGAGCCTTATCCTCATTTTCCACCGTCACGTCTAGGGTGGCGGTGAAATGGACGTTGTCTTTTTTACGGGCATCCACAGCCCGCCGCCGCAAACGGCAGGACAAAACCGGAACACCCAGCAGATCGGCGGCACGCCGGCAAAGGTCTTGTTCTTTATAGGAAAGGGGCAACTTGACCCCGGTGATGCGCAGCATACCGCCACCTCACTTTCGTGGTTATTACAGCTTTGCGGCAATCGCTTTTGCCGCCACATAGGCGGAGGACCATGCAAACTGCAGGTTATACCCACCGCAGTCGCCGTCCACATCCAACACCTCACCGGCGGCATACACACCGGGCAGGCGCTTGATTTCTAACGTAGCGGTGTCCGCCTCGGTGGCCGAAATGCCTCCGGCGGTGACCTGAGCACCGCCGAAGCCCTGGGTACCGGTAACGGGGATGGACCAGTTCGCCAGGGTGGCAGCCACGCAAGCGACCTCGCTATCGGTGAGGGTGTTCGCCGCACGGGTCAGGGGCAGAACCCCTGCCACCCGGAGCACCGTCTGTCCCACCCGCTTATTCACAAGGCCGGTGAGCAAGTCCTCCAGCGTACGTCCGGGCAAATAACGGCGCTGACCGATACGAGCGTGCAAATCGGACTCATCCCATTGGGGAAGCAAGTCCAAGTGGGCGGTCATCTGCCCCTTCTTCTGCCGCTCCCAGTCGCCTACGGCGCGAGAAATCTGCATCACCGCCGGGCCGGACAGACCATAGTCGGTGAACAGCACCTCGCCAGTGTTGCGGGCCAGCTCCCTGCCATCCAGGCACAGCCGCAGGGTGGCGTCCACACGGATGCCCTTCACCGCCCTCACAAAGTCGGTGGCGGTGCGCAACTGAACGATGGAGGGAAACAGCGGGGTCTTTTGACACCCCAGGTCGGTGAGCAGACGGTAGCCCTCAGCGCTGCCGCCCAAGGCGGGTGCCGCCGCACCACCCACCGTCACCAACACGTAAGGGGCAGTTTCGGTTTCACGTCCCACCGCCACAGCCCAACCGGCGTTGGCTTTTTTGAGGGTGTCCACCTTTTTTTCACACAGAATGGTGACCCCCTGTGCCTCGGCGGTGAGCCGCAACGCATCCAGCACCGCCCCCGCCTGCAGCGAAGCGGGGTATACTTTACCATCCTCACGGGTGACACAGTCCACACCGATGGAGGTGAAAAAAGCCCGTGTTTCCGGCACTGTAAGCGCTTCCAACGCCATCTTTGCCAACTGGGGTGCGCCGTGGTAATCGGCGCTGGTGGCGTTGGCGTTGGTCAGATTGCAGGTGCCGTTGCCGGTGGCCATCAGTTTCTTGCCCACCCGGGGGTTTTTCTCCAATACCAGCACCCGGCATCCGGGCTTTTCTCTGGTTAAAAAGACGGAGGCCGCCAATCCGGCGGCGCCTCCACCAATCACAATTACATCGTAGGTCATCGCACGTTACCCTCTTCTCGCCAGCATCTTCAAGGCGTCCCGCACCAGCACCTCTACCGGCTGGACGCTATCCAGTTTGCCCACCGCGGCAGAGGCCTCGGTGGCAGAAAAGCCCAGCACGGTCAGCGCCTCCACCGCCTGAGAGGCGTTGGAGGAGGCAGACACGACTACCGAGGCGGGCAGGTCCACCCCACCCATCGAAACGGGGGCGGTCATCCCCGCACCCACCTTATCCTTCAGTTCCAGCACGATACGCTGAGCCAGCTTGGGACCCACGCCGGCGGCCTTGGTCAGCGCCTTATAGTCGCCGGAGGCCACCGCCAGCGCCACCCGCTCCGGGGTCAGCTCGGACAGAATGGACAGCCCCACCTTTGGGCCCACGCCGGAAATACCGGTGAGCAGCTTAAAACTGCTCAATTCCTGCTGATCGGCAAAGCCAAACAGCTCGATGGCATCCTCCCGGACGTTCATCACGGTATACAGCATCGCCTCTGCGCCGATCGACGGCAACTGACGGGCCGTATTCATGGTAATCTGCAGGCGGAATCCCACGCCGCCGCAGGACACCACCGCCATTTTGGGTTCCAGGTGAATCAGTTCACCTTTCACACTATACAACATATCAAACCTCTCCTCTCAGCAAGGACTGTTTCAGCGCCGTTCCGCCGTATTGAGCGTGGCAGATGGCAATCGCCAATGCGTCGGCGGTATCATCGGGTTTCGGCACGGCCTTCAGCCTGAGCAACCGCTTGGTCATCTCCATCACCTGAGGCTTTTGCGCCTGACCAAAACCGGTCACCGCCGATTTCACCTGCAGGGGGGTGTATTCAAACACCGGTGCCCCGCACTTTTGCAACGCCAGCATGGTCACCCCGCGGGCCTGAGCCACGTCGATGGCGGTCTTGGCGTTGGTCTGGAAATACAGTTTTTCCACCGCCACCGCATCCGGGCTGTGCCGGGATAAGAGGGCGGTCATCTCGTCGTAAATGATCTCCAACCGCCGGTTAAAGGGCATCCCTGCCGGGGTGGTGATGGCGCCAAAATCCACCGGAATAAAGCGCCCCCGCTCGTAGCGGATGACGCCCCAACCGATGATGGCATAGCCGGGGTCAATTCCCAAAATCAGCATAAACGCATAACTCCTTATTGCTCCGTCCCCTCTGCTTGGGTGGGGACGGTGGACCCCTCGGTGGTGGGGGCAGTTTCGGTGGTGAGGGTGGTTTCGGTGGTGCCGGTGCTGTCGGTGGAGGACGTGGTGGTGTCACCGGTGGTGTCGGTCACCCGGTCGGTCTGGGTGGTCGTGGTGGTGCTCACAGTCTGGGTCGTTCCGGTGGTGGACAGGGTGGTGTCACCGGTGGTATCCCCCCGCGTCGTGGTGGTATCCCGCCGGGTGGTGCCTGCCAAAAAGGTGGGCAACTTCACCTGTGGATTGACCCGATAGGTCACCTCTTCTTCCGGCTCAGTTATCTGCCGGGCCGCCACCACCAACCGGGCTCCGCTGTGCTCGTATTCCTCCTCTGCCTCGGTGGTGAGCAGCAGAATGCGGTCATCAACAGAGGGGGTCACACTGGCGGTGAACAGGGAACGGCGGCACAGACCGTCCAAGTAATCCTGAAACGCCTTGTCACTGGAAAACTCTTTGTTCGGCAGATAGGAAAAACGGCTCATCTGCTCCTCATCCACCACCACCACGGCAAAGATCTGCCAATTCTCGTTGGCGGTCAGGGTGTTGCACTGGATGGTGCCGTGCCCCTGTAAATAGGACAAACGCCGATAATGGAGCAGATCCGAGAACATCTGACCGTCCCCGGGGTTCTGCCCGTACACGCAGGACACCCGTTTGGACCCGGAGGGACCGAAATACAGCTGTCCATAGATGGAATACTCCTGCATAAAGCTGTGGTTGCGGTAATAGCCCTCGGCGTATTTCATCACCGGGTAATCCACCCCGGAGCCGGGGATATACAGCCATCCGCCTACGTCCCGATTCAGGTCGTACAGACCGCGGAACGCCGGCAGCATCCCTTGGGGATAGGCGGTGTTCTCGCCCACATCGGTCAGGTCGGTGGACTCCCAATAGAGTTCCCCCAGACTGCTCTGGAGTTCTCGGTTGCGGTCACCGGCCGACAGATACAGATACCCCATATACACAAAGACGGCCAACACCGCCAACACCGCCAACCACGCCGTACATTTCATCAGCAGACGGCGGCGGCTATCCCCCCGCCAGGGGAGGATGCGGGACAACAACCGGGGGTGACGCTCCCCCCTGGTGCGGGGGATTTCCCGTCGCTGGACAGCGGCGTGCTTCTCTCCCCCGGCGATCACCGTAGGATAGGCAGACAGATACCGCCACAGCAGCCACAGCACCCGGTCGGCGGCTTGACGCCGGATGGCGGCCCGGTCCGGGCCGTCCAGGTGGAGTTCCTCCACCCAGGTGCGCTTTTTATCCGCCAAGGCAATAAAGACGGTGCCCACCGGCCAGTTCTCTGCCGGGGTGGGACCCGCCTCGCCGGTGACCGACACGCCCAAGGCGGACTCGGCGGTGCGGCGCACACCCCGGGCCATCTGCCCGGCGGTGGCGGCGCTGACCGCCCCCTCGTTGGCTATGGTATCGGGGGATACGGACAACAGCCTTTCTTTACACGTGTTGGAATAGCTGACCACGCCGGTGCCCAGCACCTTAGAGGCACCCGGCACATCGGTAAGGGCGGCGGCAATCAGACCGCCGGTACAGCTTTCGGCGGTGGCCACGGTCAGCCCGTGGGCGGTGAGCAGACGCACCACGCAGGCGGCCAGGCTCTCGCCATTCTCGCTGTATACACAGCCACCCAACCGAACACGGATCTCCTCGGTCAGGTCTTCCACCGCCTCGGGCGAGGCAGACAGGGTCACCACGCCGTGCCCTTCACAAAAGGAAAGAGCGACCCCCACTGCCTCCTCCGCCAGCAGATCCGCCAACCGATGCCGCAGGGCATCCTCAGGCAGGCCAAACACACGGAGTTCTTTGGTCATAGAGGTCACTCCTTTCTGAATTATAACGTTATACCTGCAGGGTACGGATGCCGGTCAAGGCCTCCTCCACCAGAGCGTCCACATCCAGCACCGACTCCGCCTCCTCCACCAACCGCAGCTTGGGGCGGGTGTTGGGATGACGGGGGGTAAAGACGGTACAGCAGTCCTCATAGGGCTGGATGGACAACTCAAAGGTGTCGATCTTGCGGGAGATCACCACGATCTCTTCTTTATCCATACCGATCAGGGGACGGAACACGGGGATCTTGGCCAGGGTGTCCACCACCGCCATAGCGGGGATGGTCTGGCTGGCCACCTGCCCCAGACTCTCGCCGGTGATCAGGGCGCCGCAATCGGCATCCCGGGCCACCCGCTGGGCCAGCCGCATCATAAAGCGGCGCATAATGATGGTGAAATACTCTTCGGGACAATGCTTCTGAATCTCCTCTTGAATGCGGGTAAAGGGAACGATGTGCAGCTTCATATTGCCTGCATACCGACCTACCTTCTCCATCAGGGAGATCACCTTCTGCTCCGCCCGCTCACTGGTATAGGGGGGCGAGGCAAAATGGATACCGGTCAGCTGGATGCCCCGCTTGGCCATCATATAGGCCGCCACCGGGCTGTCAATGCCGCCGGAGATCATAATGGCGGCCTTGCCGCCGGTGCCCACCGGCATACCGCCGGCACCGGGCAACTGCTGGGCGTGGATATAGGCACCGAAGTCCCGCACCTCCACCATAATCAGCACCTCTGGGTTATGCACGTCCACCTTTAGGTGGTGATAGTGGGACAGCACGTAGCCGCCCACCTCCCGGCTGATCTCGGGGGAGGTATAGGGGAACGCCTTATCCGCCCGTTTGGCCTCCACCTTAAAGGTCTTGGCGGTGGCCAATTGGTCGCCCAGATAGGCCACGGCGGCCTCTTTGATGGCCTCAATATCCTTGACGGTCACCCGGGCCCGGGAATAGGCAGCGATGCCGAACACACGGGATACGGCGTCGCAGGCGCCCTCCATATCCGCATAGTCGTTTTTGGGCTCAATGTAAATGGTGGACTGGGCCCGGCGAATGAGAAAATCGCCGTAGTGCCGCAACCGATAGCGCAGATTGCTCATCAGCGCCTCTTCAAAGGTGCGGCGGTTGAGCCCCTTGAGGGCCAGTTCTCCGTTTTTAATCAGCAGAATCTCGCTGGGTTGATACTCTTGCATAGCTGGTTCCTCTTAATTTTCTGCGTTTTGGGTGGGGTCGGTGTCCTCCGTAGAGGGCTCGGTGGGTTCACCCGTGGGATCGGTGGAGGACGTGAAGCCGGTGGGGTCGGTAGAACCGGTAGAGCCGGTGGTGGAGTTCTTATCCACAACCATGCCGCCCACGTTGCCGGTGCCCCGCACCGTGGTGGAGGTGGTGCCGTTTACGTCCACCAGCGTGGTGCTGGGGATGGTCACCGCCGGGGTCTCCGCCGGGTCGGTGGGCTCCACGTAGCCGTTATAGAAGAAACTGTCCGGGGTAGAGCCGCGATGGATATCCCAGCTATACGGCATAATGGCGTTCTTATTCTTCATAATCTGATTAGACAGCGGGGTGGTCTCGGTGGAGCCACGGCGGTGACGGCGGGCCGCCACCACCAACATACCGTCATCCAGGCCGGTGCTCACCGCGCCGGTGGGCACCGCCAGCAACACGATGGCGTCGTCCTCGGCCACGTCCACCGGATAATCGAACAGGGAGCGGGCCCGCAGGCTCTGGATGTACTTGAGGAACGCCTCGCCATCCTTAAAGTCGGTCTTAAAGGGGTTAAAGGGATCCTTGCCGGTGCCGTCAAACAGAGCGGTGGCAAAGACGTAGTAATCATCCCGCCGGTACAGGGTGGACAGGGTCAGCTCCGGTGCCACACGGCCATAGTCCACCGGACCCACCAACCGGTTCATACCGGACAGCATGGTCTGGTCGGCGGTGTTGTTGCCCCGGATGATCAGCACCTGATCGGTGGTATGATACCCGCTGATGTTGGTCTTGGCGTCCACAAACAGGGTGCCGTAACGGCTCTCGTTGCCGTCGTAATCGTGGGTGCGATAATACTGGTTATCCTCGCCCTGCACAAAGGGGTATTCGATGTTCAGAAAATCTTCGCCCTTGGAGTGGAAGCTGACCCAGCCCCGCACGTCCTTGTTACGGTCGTACAGCTGCTTAAAGGAGGCCAGCATACCCGCCGGATACTTGGTGGTGTCGGTGACGAGGGTATCGATGGAGTCGTTGTAGATGCCCCGCAGTTCTTCGTTCAACCGGTCGTTGCGCAGAGGGGCTACCTGGGTCATCCCGATCAGCATCACCGCCGACACAGCCAACGCCACCAGGCTCAGCCAGGCACCGGCCTTGCCCGCCAGGCGCAGGGGCTTGTCCCCCTTAGCCGGCAGGGTCACCCGAACACCCCGGAGCAACGCTTTCACCGGGTTGAGACGCTGCTGCGGACGGGGGGGCAGATTCTCCCAGTTTTCTTCGTCACCCTCGCCATAGAACAGCGCCACGTCCTCCTCGTCGGACTCCTCCCCCTCTTTTTGGGTCTGTTGCGGGTTGGCAAACAGAACCGGCTCGTCAGGGGCGATGAGCAGATCCGCCAGCTTCTCGTTGGTGGTGGTGGGCACAAACCCCTCGTTAGCGGCGGGATGGGAATAGATGTCCATCCGCACCAGGTCGGCGTGACCGTGCTCAACCAGCACGTCCTCTACCTCCTGCACGTGGGGGCGGTTCTGCATCCGATCCAGCACCGCCAGCAGTTCCTGCACCTCGCTGTTGGAATCGTGTTTTTTGGAATTTTGGATATTGTTGTTAGCCATATCGCTGTTCCTTTCTGGACGCCAGTTGCGTCATCGCTTCGAAAAGGCCGTCGACAAAACGGTCCATATCCTCCTGGGTGTTCTCCCGGCACAGGCTCACCCGCAGGGCGCTGTCGATCTCTGCTGCCGGCAGACCCAGCGCTGTCAGCACCGGGCTTTGGGCCCCCTTAGAACAAGCGGAGCCGCTGGATACGTAAATCTCCCGCTGCGCCAAAAAATGGAGCAGGGTTTCGCTCTTGTACCCCGGCACCGACAGGTGGACGATGTAGGGTACACCGAATTTTGGAAGGTGGAACCGGATCCCGGGGTGATCCCCCAGCCGGTCCAGCAGGTGTTGCCGCAGGGCGGCATAATGGGGCATCTGCCGATGGGGGGGCGGCAGTTCTGCCACCGCCGCGCCAAAGGCGGCGATCAGCGGGGCCGCCTCGGTACCGGGGCGCAAACCGCCCTCCTGCTTTCCCCCGTAGGTGCGGGGGATCAGCCGACTGCCCCGCCGCAAGTATAAGGCTCCCACGCCCTTGGGTCCGTGGATCTTGTGAGCGCTGACCGTCATACTGTCAAAGCCCCACCGCTCGGCATACAGGGGCAGTTTGCCCGCCGCCTGCACCGCGTCGCAGTGCACGTGCGCCTTAGGGCACGTCTTTCGGATGCCGGCCACCGCCTCCTCCAGAGGGAAGCGAGCACCGGTCTCGTTATTGACCAGCATCACCGCCACCAGCACGGTGTCGGGACGGCAGGCACTCACAATGGCGGGGGCGTCAATCAGGCCGTTTTCATCCGGGGTCAGGCGGGTTACCTCGTAGCCCTGCTGTTCCAGCTGGTCGACAGCCGCCGCCACCGAGGCGTGCTCCACCGCCGTGGTGACGATGTGCCTGCCCTCTCTGGCGTGAGCGGTCACAGCGCCAAACACCGCCAGATTGTTGGCCTCGGTGCCACCGGAGGTAAAGGTGATCTGCTCCGGCTGGGCGCCCATCAGCCCGGCTACCGCTTTCCGGGCCGCGGTCACCTCCTGCTCAGCCCGAAAGCCCATCGTGTGGAGGGAACTGGGATTGCCGTATACGTCGGTCATCAGCTCCATCGCCTTTTGGGCCGCCGCGGGACAGACCCGGGTGGTGGCGCTGTTATCCAAGTAAACCTGTGGCAAACCATACCCCTCCATTCTAATCGTAATTATACAGAATATATTATAATACATTACATAGCAGAATGCAATAGTTTTGTGCGCTACTTTCCCCCTTTTCCGGACAAACAAAAAAGCACCCCAAAGGGTGCTTTTTCAAAACGGCGGGTGCAAGCCCCCGCCCACCAGTCACTTCCGGCTATCGAGAAAATCCTGCAGGATGATGGTGGCGGCCACGGTATCCACCACCTGCTTGCGCTTTTTGCCCCGCACGTCGGTCTGATTGAGGTAACCAATGGCCGATACGGTGGTCATCCGCTCATCCCACAGGGCCACCGGCAGACCGGTCAGTTCGCCCAGTTGCTGAGCAAAGTCCTCTGCCCGCTTGGCGCTCTCGCCCCGGGTGCCGTCCATATTCTTGGGGTGCCCCACCACGATCATCTCTGCCTTTTGCTCCTTGACCGTCTCCACCACCTTGTTCAGGATCCGCTCGTCGGTGTACTCGGTGATGGTGCCCACCGGGGACGCCAAACGCTCCCCCTTATCGCTGACCGCAATACCGGTGCGCGCCTTTCCTAAATCCACAGCCAATATTTTCATCGGGCTCTCCCCTCCTTTTTTCTTTCGTCTATCATACCACACGCCGATAAAAAAAGCAAACGGCGATTTCTTTGCAATTTTTAATCCATAAAACTGTCAATTTTTAGGTAATTTTTGATTTTTTGTCCGGTTTTTGCAAAAAAATATGAAATTTTGTCAAGAACTTCTTGCAAATCCATATTTTTCTGTTATAATAAAGCCATTCGATTGATTATAAACAAGAAGGAGTGTTTTCTATGTCTTACGTTACCCGTGTATTGGACGACCTGAAGGCCCGCTATAAGGACCAGCCGGAGTTCCTGCAGACCGCCGAAGAGGTTCTGGAGAGCCTGCGTCCGGTCATCGACCAGAACCCCAAATACGAGGTCGCCTCTCTGCTGGAGCGCCTGGTGGAGCCGGAGCGCGCCATCATCTTCCGCGTGCCGTGGATCGACGACGCCGGCAAGATCCAGGTCAACCGTGGCTACCGCGTGCAGTTTAACAGCGCCATCGGCCCCTATAAGGGTGGTCTGCGCTTCCATCCCTCTGTGAACCTGAGCATCATCAAGTTCCTGGGCTTTGAGCAAACCTTTAAGAACTCCCTGACCAGCCTGCCTATGGGCGGCGGCAAGGGCGGCTCTGACTTCGACCCCCGCGGCAAGTCCGACAACGAGATCATGCGGTTCTGCCAGTCCTTCATCACCGAATTGTATCGCCATATCGGCGCCGACACCGACGTGCCCGCCGGTGATCTGGGCGTGGGTGCCCGGGAGATCGGCTATATGTTCGGCCAGTACAAGCGTCTGGTCAACCGCTATGAGGGCGTGCTGACCGGCAAGGGTCTGTCCTACGGCGGCTCCCTGATCCGCCCCGAGGCCACCGGCTTTGGTGCTGTGTACTACACCGACGAGATGCTCAAGTCCTTCGGCGACACCATTAAGGGCAAGACCTTTGCCATCTCCGGCTTCGGCAACGTGGCCTGGGGTACCGCCAAGAAGGTGGCAGAGCTGGGCGGCAAAGTGGTCACCATCTCCGGCCCCGACGGCTACGTCTATGACGAAGAGGGCGTGGTCACCGAAGAGAAGCTGAACTTTATGCTGGATATGCGCTCCTCCGGCCGCGATAAGGTAAAGGATTACGCCGACAAGTTCGGTGTCCCCTACTTCGAGGGGCAGAAGCCCTGGAATACCAAGGCGGACATCCTGATGCCCTGCGCCACCCAGAACGAGGTGGGTATGGCCGAGGCCGAGCAGATCGTCGCCAACGGCATCCAGTACTACGTTGAGGTTTCCAATATGCCCACCACCAATGAGGCGATGGCCTATCTGAAGAAGAACGGCGTCATCGTGGCCCCCTCCAAGGCGGTCAACGCCGGCGGTGTGGCGGTGTCCGGTCTGGAGATGAGCCAGAACTCCATGCGGTACAGCTGGACCGCCGAGGAAGTGGACGCCAAGCTCAAGCAGATCATGTACAACATCTACTGGAACTCCTATAAGGCCGCCGAGAAGTACGGTCTGAAGGGCGATCTGGTAGCCGGTGCCAACATCGCCGGCTTTGAGAAGGTGGCCGAGGCCATGATGGCCCAGGGCGCTGTCTAATCCCGATAAACCATACGAAAAACCGCTACCCGTGAGGGTAGCGGTTTTTTTGTTAAATTATTTCATTTTAACCTGCACCGTGGTGGATTTCACCGTGTTGCCGTACTTATCCTTCACCACGCAGTAAACGTAGCGGCCGCTGATCTTGGCGGTCATCTTGCAGGAATACGACGCGGTAGTCACC
>SVON01000012.1 GCA_015066365.1 Oscillospiraceae bacterium
ATCAAACTCTCAAAAATGGTATTAACACAACCTCGAAGGCTGTACTAATCAAGTTTTGAGTTTGTAACTCATGACGCTCTTTGGCGTCTGTGTTGGCAATAATCTCTCATTGCCGGATTCTTCTCATTCTGAGTAAGAATTAACGGGTATTGTGTGTGTTTTCGTTCTGTCTTACACTGTTTAATTTTCAAGGTCCTTGCGCTGTAGCTGAAACCGCACTAAGGTGCCGTTTTGTGCGACAGCCCTGCTATCATACCACTACACCTTCCATTTGTCAACACTTTTTTTAATATTTTTGGAAAGTTTTCTCATTAAATTTTGATATACAAAAACAGCCCCCGAAAATCGGGGGCTGTTCTGCTAAAAATTAACGAATCCCGTACTTTTCGATGATATAATCCATATCCTTGTCGCCACGACCGGACAGATTGATCAGCACCGAGCCTTTACCCATCTTCTTGGCCAGCTTGATGCCGTAGGCCACCGCGTGGGCACTCTCGATGGCGGGGATGATGCCCTCCAGACGAGCCAGCTCATAAAACGCGTCGATGGTATCCTCGTCGTTGATGACGTCGTACTTGACGCGGCCCAGGGTGTGCAGGAAGGCGTGCTCCGGACCGGAGGAGGGATAGTCCAGACCAGACGCCACCGAATACACCGGGGCGGGGTCGCCGTTCTCATCCTTCAGCATAATGCTGTTAAAGCCGTGCATCACACCCTCGGTGCCGTACTGCAGAGAGGCGGCGTGGTCGCCCAGGGCGGTACCGCGGCCCAGCGGCTCGATGCCGTAGATGTCCACCGGGTCATTGAGGAAGCCGGAGAAGAAGCCGGCGGCGTTGGAGCCACCGCCCACGCAGGCCACGATGGCATCTGGCAGGTGACCGGTCATATCCAGGAACTGAGCGCGGGCCTCCTCGCCCACCACGTGCTGAAAATCCCGCACCATCATCGGGAAGGGATGGGGGCCCACCACCGAGCCGATGCAGTAGATGCAGTCCTTATATTCCTTCGCGTAAGCGGCAAAGGCGGCGTCCACCGCCTCCTTCAGCGTAGCCTGACCGGCGGTGACCTCCACCACGTTGGCACCCAGGATCTTCATCCGGGCTACGTTGGGGGCCTGCTTTTTGATGTCCTCGGTGCCCATATAGATGTCGCACTCCATACCGAAATAGGCGGCGGCGGTGGCCATGGCCACGCCGTGCTGACCGGCACCGGTCTCGGCGATCACCTTTTTCTTGCCCATATACTTAGCCAGCAGCACCTCGCCCATACAGTGGTTGAGCTTGTGAGCACCGGTGTGGTTCAGATCCTCCCGCTTGACGTACAGCTGGACGTTGCCCAGCTTATTGGACAGACGCTCCAGATGGCTGACCGGGGTGGGACGACCCTGGAACTCCTTGCGAATGCGGCGCAGCTCCGCGATAAACTGGCGGGACTGAGCGATGGTGAAATAGGCGGTGGAAATCTCCTCCATCGCCGCCTTCAGCTCCTCACTGATATACGCGCCACCATAGGGGCCGAAGTAACCCTTGTCGTCGGGGTAATTCTTAAAATAGGTTTCAAAATCAACGCCGTTGAGAATCATAACAAAGTCCTCCTATATATAAAAAGGTAATAATTATTTAATAGCGCGCGGATACCCTCCGCTGCGCGCAAATACGACGGCTTTGCCATCGCATTCTATCGGCTTCAGCTCTGTTGAAGCCGCACCATCGAGGAAGACCCATCGTATCCGCTCCTTTCGCCTTAATCAACAGAAAACTCCCGCCCCAATGGGACAGGAGTTTTGGGGTTATTGATAGTTTAGCACTTTAAAGCGGCATTGTCAACTGTTTTCTGCGGTGATTTCTTCCAGTTCCAGTTGCCCGGTTTCCCATTGTTCCATCGCCGCCGTCAGCGCCTCGTTTTTCTCGTCCAACTCAGCAGTAAGGGCGGTGAGCAATTCATAATCCGCCGCCGTGGCAGGGTCCTCCAGCCGGGCAGACAGAGCGGCGATCTCCTCCTCCAGAGCGGTCACCGTTTCCTCCGCCCGACGGACGGCGGTGGTCAGCTTGCGGATGGTGCTCTCCCGCTCCTTGCGGAGTTTGTAGTCATTCACCTTCACCGGTTTTTCAGCGGGGGCGGGAGCGGTCGTCTGCACCATCTGCCGGTGCAGGGCGGCGTAGGCCTCGTAATCGTTGCCCACGGTGACTAAGCCCTCCGGGGTAAGATTCACCACCCGGCTGGCCATCTTATTGATAAAGTAGCGATCGTGGGACACCGCCAGGATGGTGCCCTCGTAGTCCTTGAGGGCATCCTCCAACGCTTCGCGGGAGGCGATATCCAGGTGGTTGGTGGGCTCGTCCAGTAGCAGCAAATTATCCCCCGCCAGCATCAGCTTCAGCAGCAATAGACGGGCTCGCTCACCGCCGGACATAACGCCGATGGGCTTGAACACCTCTTCGCCCCGGAACAAAAAGGCCGCCAGAGCGCACCGCAGTTCGGTCTCGGTCTTTTGCGGGTAGGTGTCCCAGATCTCCTGCAAGGCGGTCTTGCTGCTGTCCAGACCCTGCTGTACCTGGTCATAGTAGCCGAAGGAAACCTTGGCACCGGGGCGCACAAAGCCGCTGTCCGGGGACAAACGGTCAGAGAAAATCTTCAGCAGCGTCGTTTTTCCGCACCCGTTAGGTCCTAAGAGGAACAAACGCTCCCCCCGGCGCAGATCCAGATTTACATCCCGGAACAGGGGGCGGTCAAAGGCTTTGGAGAGTCCCTCCGCCACCAGCACCTCGTTGCCGCTGACCATCTGGATGTCAAAGGTAAATTTAATGGTGGCGTTATCCTTTTCCGGATCCACCAGATCCTCCCGCAGCCGGTCCACCCGCTTTTGGCGGCTTTCCGCCTGCTTGATGCTTTTCTCCCGGTTCCATTGTTTCAGCAGGGTGATGTTTTCCTCGATGTGGCGAATCTCCTGCATAGCGGTTTTATAGTGCTTAAGCTCGATCTCTCGATCCTTTTTCCGCTTTTCCTTATGATAGGAATAGTTGCCGGCGGTGTCGTAGATCCTGCCGTTTTTCAGCTCGATGGTGCGGGTGGTGACCTTGTCCAGGAAATAGCGGTCGTGAGAGATGACCACCACCGCGCCGTTGTACTCCTGCAGGTATTCCTCCAGCCACTCCACCGAGGGGATGTCCAGGTGGTTGGTGGGCTCGTCCAACAGCAGCAGATTGGTCTGAGCCAACAGCAAACGACCCATAGCCGCCTTGCTCCGCTGACCACCGGACAGTACCCCCACCGGGGTGGTAAACGCGCTCTCCGGGAAACCCAGCCCCAGCAGCGTGGCCCGCACCCGACTCTTGTAATAAAGGCCGCCCATATCCTCGAACTTCTCCCGCAGGGTGTGCTGACGTTCTAACAGCTCCGGGGTGGGGTTGCCTTGGGATAGCTGGACGTTGACGGTGGCCAGCTCCTGCTCCACCGCCATCACCGGGGCGAACACACTCTGCACCTCGTCAAACAGGGTGCGGGTGGCGTCCCGGCAGGTGTGCTGCTCCATATAGCCGATGACGGTATCCCGGTATTTGACCAACGCGCCGCCGTCATAGGACTCCTCGCCGGTGAGGATGCGCATCAGGGTGGATTTGCCACAGCCGTTATCCCCCACCAGCCCGATCTTATCCCGGTCGCCGATCTCAAAGGAAAGACCGGTGAACAGAGCCCGCTCACCAAAGTATTTATCCAGTTGTTGTATCGCTAACCGGGCCACCGGCTCACCTCCTCAAAGCAACAGCCGTTTACCGAGGGTAAACGGCTGTGAAAACACTTATTTTTCTTCCTCTTCCATCAGTTTGCGGATGGCGTCGTGGAAGGACTGGATGTCCTTGAACTGGCGGTACACCGAAGCAAAACGGATATAGGCCACGTCGTCGATGCCCATCAGCTGCTCCATCACGTATTCGCCGATCTTGTGGGTGGAAACCTCCCGCTCCAAGCTGTTCTGGATCTGGACTTCGATGTCGTCCACCGCCTTCTCCAACCGGTCCAGAGATACCGGCCGCTTTTCGCAGGCGCGGAGCAGACCGCTGAGCACCTTGTTGCGATCAAAGGACTCGCGGGACTTATCCTTCTTGACCACCACGATGGGCAGGCTCTCCACAATCTCATAGGTGGTGAACCGCTTGCCGCACTGGATGCACTCCCGGCGACGGCGGATGCGGCTATCCTCGTCGGTGGGACGGGAATCAATCACCCGGCTGTCGGTGTATCCGCAAAAAGGACATTTCATCGTAGGTACCCCCTTAAAATGTGGTCGGCAACGGTAAAAATTGCCTTTAACATACTATATATTGTAACATAGTCCGATTTCAAATGCAAGAATTTTTTACAGGACCGTTCCGGCCACCTCTTCGATGTAATCCGTCACCAACTCCGCATAGTGACAGCGCTCCGGTTGCGCCCTCTGCAGCCGCGCCACCAAACGGCGCACCACCGCAGCATCTACGTCCACGTCCGACCAGGTCCAAACGCGCCCGTCCCGGCAGCGCACCCGCACCCCATACACCGGCAAGCCTTCCGCCCCCGGGGTAGTGCAGGTGCTCTGTATCAGCTCCCATTGTTCCTCTTCCACCGACCCACCACCTATATGTGCCATTTATGCACGTAAGTGTACTACATCTGGTGGGGTTTGTCAATAGCAATCGGTAAAGCCAGAGAAAAAATGCGCAATTATCAGATCCAGATTACCACAAACTGGCACCATTCGCTGAAGATATAGGTCAGCACCAGTGCCTGGCAGAGCATCATCACCGGCAGACCCACCATAAACTTGAGGTAGCGGGTCTTGTGGCGAATGACGCACATGGTCAGCAGCATCGCAAAGGCACCGCCGATGGCGCCCAGGAACATCAACCACGCCTCCGGCACACGCCAGCTTCCCCGCTGGGCGCTCTTTTTATCCCAGTTGGTGGCCGCTGCCGCTATAATGTTGATGACGGCAAACACCGCCACCACCATAGACAGTTGCAGGCTAAAGTAGTAGTTGTAAATGGGCCCAAACTTGAGCGCAATCGCCATCGCTCCGGCGTGGAGCAGCATCATCAACGGAAAGCCGTATTTGAAAATCACGTAGCGGGTCTTATGGCGCATCTTCCACATAGCAATATACATAGGCAACGCACCACCGGCCAAACCCAGCAAGAACAGCCACAGCTCCGAGATGCGTTTGCCTCTGTTTTGGGCGCGTTTTTTATCCAACATCAGCAGGGCCACACCGGCCGCACCAAACAGCGCAAATAGCAACAACAAAAGCCACCACGGCATATAAATCATCGTTCATTTCTCCTCACTTGCTTGGATTAAGGTCATTTACCCGCTTATTGTACCATCTTTCTCGGGTAAAAGTAAAGAGGTTTTTACTAAAATGTACCAGCATCTTTCCTCTTGACCTTTTTTGTCTTTTCCTGTAGAATAACAATATATAGTGGAATAATAGGATTTTTTACTAAAGCACCCCAAAAGAAAGGAGGTTACCGCTATGCTGCGCCGCTGTTTTATTCTGTTACTGTGCCTATGCCTGCTGGCCGGCATTACGCCGATGATGGTATCCGCCGCCGACGTGACCGGCACCGTCTATGGTCTGGACAGTGGCAGCAAACTCTATGTGCGCAAATCCGCCAGCACCTCGGCCGAGGTGCTGGATAAACTAAGCAACGGCGACGTGGTCACCATCCTGGATGAGGTAACCTCCGGCGGCACCGCTTGGTATAAGGTGCACACCGAAAGCGACGTGACCGGCTATTCCAGCGCCGAATACATCCGCAAAAACGTCGCCTACCAAACCGATAAAGAGTTTGAGGCCTATCTGACCCAGCAAAAGTTCCCGGAAACCTATAAGGTCAAGCTCCGCAAGCTGTGGGCCCAGCACAAAAACTGGGTGTTCCAGGCGCAACACCTGTCCATGACCTGGGCCCAGGCGCTGGCGGAGGAAAACAAGCCGCTGAAAAACGGCATCACCAGCCCGGAGTCCTGGAAATCCATGGAGGAGGGTGCCTATAACTGGAAAAACGGCACCTATCTGGAGATCGACTCCGGCGGATGGGTGACCGCCGCCCCGGCGGTAGTGGCCTATTATATGGATCCCCGCAACTTTCTGGACGAGACCTACGTATTCCAGTTTGAGAACCTGCAATACTCTGCCGGTCAAACGGTGGAGGGGGTCAAGGCCATCCTGCCCGCCAAGCAGGAGAAATACGCCGAGGACCTGCTCAAGGCCGCCAAGGAGACCAAGGTCAGCGCCTATTTTCTGGCCACCCGTATGGCTCAGGAGGGCAGCAAGATCGACGGCACCTGGGTGGACCCGGACGGGGTCAGCTATAAGGGCTATTACAACTTCTTCAACTACGGTGCCTATGCCGGCAGTCAGCACGGTGCCTATCACGGCGCGGTGACCAACGGCGCCATCTACGCCAAAAAAGAGGGGTGGAACACCCCCTATAAGTGTCTGGTGGCCAGCGCAGAGAAGATCGGCAACGGCTACATCAACAAGGGGCAAAACACCCTGTATTATCAGAAATTCAACGTGGCGGGGGAAAACCTCTACAACCACCAGTATATGTGTAACGTGCAGGCTCCCACCGCCGAGAGCAAGATCCGGGCCGACAGCGCCACCAACGCAGAGCTGGACAGCGCCCTGACCTTTATCATCCCGGTATACAAGGAGATGCCGGAGGCGGCCACCGTCCTGCCCGGCAAGACCGGTAACAACAACAACTTCCTGGACAAGCTCACCGCCAAAGGATGCACGCTGAACCCCACCTTTGACCGCTATACAATGGAGTATACCGGTCAGGTGGACGAGGCGGTGACCAGCGTACAGCTCACCGCCACCAAAAACGCCTCCGACGCCAAGGTGACCGGGGCGGGCACCGTCAGCCTCAAAAAAGGGGAGAACATCATCCCCGTGACGGTAACCGCCACCAGCGGTGAAAAGCGGGTGTATACCGTCACCATCCTGCGGGGCGAACCCGACCCGGACAACCCCGGCACCACCAACCCGGACAACCCCTCCACCGGCGGCTCTACCGGCACCAATCCGCCGGCGAACCCCACCGTCACCGTCACCGGCGGCTATCATCTGAGGACGGCGGTCACCGGAGTGGAGCCGAACACCACCCCCGCCAACTTCCTCAAAAAGTTCACCGTCAAGCACGGCTCCGCCGCCCTCTATACCCGCGACGGAAAGAGCAAGAAGGACGGCTTGGTGGTCACCGGCGACGTACTGCGCATCTACAACGAGAACAAGGGGCTGTTTGCCAGCTATCCGGTGGTCATCTACGGTGACGCCAACGGCGACGGCAAGGTCAACTCCCAAGACCTGCGCCGCATCCAACGACACATCCTGGGGGTCGCCTCTGTAGAGGGTCCCTTCCTGGTGGCGGCAGACGCCAACCGGGACGACAAGGTCAACTCCCAAGACCTGCGCCGCACCCAGCGACACATCCTGAAGATTCTCGACACCCTGCAACCCTAACGGGATAGCCCCAAAAAGGAGAATGCCTTATGAAAAAAATCACAAGCATCGCATTGGCTCTGCTGTTGCTGATCGGGCTGATGGGAACCTTGCCGGTGTACGCCGCCGGCTCTGCCACCATCTCTGCCAGCAAGTCCTCCGTCACGGTGGGACAACAGGTGACCGTCACCGCCAAATACGCCGGCGGTAGCGCGGGCATTGGCTCGCTGGACGCCTATTTCTATTACAACACCAAGGCCTTTGAATACGTTTCCTGCTCCGGTGCCACCGCCGCCGGCGGAGCCGGCACCATCAAGATCTCCTATTTCTGCCAAGACGTGACCGCCCCCAAGACGGTGACCGTATCGGTCACGCTGAAGGCGGTGGGCGTGGGCAACGGCAACTTTAAGTGGGAGACCGAGGGTATGTACTCGGACAACGACGACCTGCTGGGCACCCCCGGCAAGAGTCTGTCGGTCTCGGTCACCAACCCCACCAAGTCCGGGGACGCCACCCTCTCCTTCCTCAAGCCCTCTAAGGGCACCCTTTCCCCCAAGTTTGATAAGAACGTCACCAACTACACCGTGACGGTGCCCTATTCGGTGACCCGGTGCCTGCTGAACTACGGCACCACCGACCCCCAGGCCCAGACCGCCGTGGCGGGCAGCGCCAACCTGAAGGTGGGCAAAAACACCCGGTCGGTCACCGTCACCGCGCAAAACGGCACCACCAAAAAATACACCGTGGTCATCACCCGCGAGCCGGCCACCGACACCGATAACACCACCTCCTCTTCCGGCTCCACCACCTCCACCACCGCCCCCACAGCGCCGCCCAAGGATACCCTGGAGGTAACGGTAGGGGACAAGGCTATGTACGTGGCGGAAAGCCAGACCACCGAGAAGCTGCCCACCAACTTCGACTGGGATTTTATCACCGTCAACGGGGTGGATGTACCCGCCGGCAAGCACAAGAACGCCGACCTGACGGTGCTGTATCTGCTGGAAAAAGAGGGGGATGGCGGCGCCTTTTATCTTTACGACCCGGCCACCGAGACCTTTGCCCCCTACTATAAATTATCGTTGAAATCGGCGGTGTACACCGTCCACAGCCTGCCTCAGGGCAGCGTAGCACCCGCCGGCACCAAAGAGGGCACCTTCACCTATAAGGACGTGCAGGTGAGCGCCTTTCTGTACGAGGACGAGGCGCTGAAGGATTTTGCCATCCTGCAGGTGACCACCCCGGAGGGCAAGACCGGCCTGTACGTGTTTGACAGCGCCGAAAAAGCCTTTTTGCGGTACGTGGCCCCCACCGAGGGCGTTGCCACCCCGCAAAAGGATACCAACACCCCGGCGGTGATTCTGGAGGAGGAAAAGAGCGGCGGTATCGCGGCCTTCTTCCGGGAATATCAGCAGGTTTTGCTGATCAGCACCGCCGCCGTAGCCGCCCTGGCTCTGCTGATCATCGGCATCGTGCTGGTGGTGCGTATGTCCGGCGGTGGCAACAAAGGTAAGCACTAAAACGAATCATAAAAAAAGCGTAAAGGGCTCTATCCCTTTACGCTTTTTTGATTGCGCGGGCATATCCACTCGTCACACACCTCGCCTAAACACCCCTCGTAACAGCACAACATATAATCGCACTCATCACAACAGCATACAATAGGAAATCCGTTTGCATCTAGGTGCTCTCCGTTTCCGGGGCAATCCTTTCCTCCATTTCCCGGAATAAGTTCTACCCCGGTTACGTCGATGATCATAAGCCCTCTCCTTTCTAATTTATCTAACTTATTCATTATATAATGTATTAGTCTATATGTAAAGGGCAAAATTAAGATAATATCTCATTAAAATATATGATATGGAGACATTATCTTATGATTACATTAAACGTGCTCCCTTTATTAGAAAAGCAAGGCAAAACCAAGTATTGGCTGTACAAGCAACTTGGTATGAGCTATCAAAATTTCAGCCGAATGATCCATAATGAAACCAAATCCATTCGTTATGAGAATATTGAAACGCTGTGTTTCCTGTTGCATTGTACGCCTAACGAATTATTCTTAATCACAGAAGACTAACTAAAAAAAAGCACCCGATGCTCACGCATCGGGTGCTTTTTTAGTTACGTGTAATTCAGCCGGATGCCACCCTCGGCATCTGTCTCGATGGACACCGCTTGGGGGGGAATCTCATACCGGGCCACGATCTCGCTGGCCAGCGCATCCTCCACCTGACGGCGGATGACGTTGCGCAGGTCGCGGGCCCCTCGCTTGCCACCGTGGGCGGCGGTAGCTAGGGCGGTCAGCGCCTCTTCGCTCCAGGTCAGCGCTATGCCACGGTGGGTCAGCGCCTCGCGCAGCTCGGTCAGCATCAGCCCGGCGATGGCACGGAAATCCTCTACCGACAAGGGACGGAAGAACACCACCTCGTCTACACGACCAATGAACTCCGGTCGCAGGAAATCGCTCAGCGCCTTCACCGCCTTCTCTTTGGCGGCCTCAGACTGGCTCTGACCAAAGCCCATCAGCGTATCCTTTAGATTGCTGCCGGCGTTGGAGGTCATCACGATGACGGTATTCTCAAAGTTGACCACACGGCCGTGAGCGTCGGTGACCCGACCCTCGTCCAGAATTTGCAACAGGATGTTCAGCACGTCCGGGTGGGCCTTTTCGATCTCATCCAGCAGGATCACCGAATAGGGCTTTCTGCGCACCTTTTCGGTCAGCTGGCCGGCCTCGTCGTACCCCACGTAGCCGGGGGGCGAGCCGATGATGCGGGATACCGCGTGCTTCTCCATAAACTCAGACATATCCAGACGGATCAGCGTCTCGGGGGTATCAAACAGCTCGGCGGCCAACACCTTGACCAGCTCGGTCTTACCCACGCCGGTGGAGCCCACAAAGATAAAGGAGGCGGGACGGCGGCGGGGGCTGAGCTGGACCCGGCTACGGCGGATGGCGGCGGAAACGGCGGTGACCGCCTCCTCCTGACCGATGATCTTAGCCCGCAGATGGTCCTCCAGCTTGGCCAGACGACCCAACTCACTCTCTTGCACTTTAGAGGCCGGGATACCGGTCCACAGCTCGATCACCTTGGCCAAAGCTTCCTCCCCCACCGGGGCGGCGGTGGCCTCGGGGCGGATGGCATCCGCCTGCTGCTGCACCTGGGCCATCTGGGCTCGGGTGTTGCTCAGCTTCTCATAGTCGATGGTTTCCTCCGCCATCGCCTCTTCCTCTTCGGTGCCGAGCCGAGCCAATTCCTTTTGCAGGTCGGCGTACTCGTCGGCCTTTTTGTTGGCCAGAGCCGTGGCGGCACAGGCCTCATCCAGCAGGTCGATGGCCTTATCCGGCAGGAACCGATCGGTGATGTACCGCTCGGACAGGGTCACCGCCTGACGGAGCACCACGGCGGACAGCGTGACACCGTGATAGGCCTCGTAATAGGGGCGCACCCCCAATAAAATCTCATAGGCGGCCTGCAGAGAGGGCTCCTCCACCGTCACCGGCTGGAACCGACGCTCCAGAGCGGCGTCCTTTTCGATGTGTTTGCGGTATTCGTTAAAGGTGGTGGCACCGATCACCTGGATCTCACCCCGGGACAGAGCCGGTTTGAGGATGTTGGCGGCGGACATACTGCCCTCCGCATCGCCGGTGCCCACCAGGTTATGCACCTCGTCGATAAACAGGATGACGTTGCCCGCCTGGCGCACCTCGTCCACCAAACCCTTGATGCGGCTCTCAAACTGACCCCGGAACTGGGTACCCGCCACCAAGGCGGTCAGGTCCAGCAGGTGCACCTCTTTATCCCGCAGGCGGGGCGGCACCTCCCCCCGGGCGATGCGGGAGGCCAGACCCTCGGCGATGGCGGTTTTACCCACGCCGGGCTCACCGATGAGGCAGGGGTTGTTCTTACTGCGGCGGGACAAAATCTGGGTGACCCGATAGATCTCCCGGTCCCGACCGATGGTGGGGTCCACCTGACCGGCCTTGGCTCTGGCGGTCAGATTGGTGCAATAGGTGTCCAAAAACTTGCGTTTTTTCTCCGGCTCGGGCTTCTTTTTGCTCTTCTTCCCCTTACCCTCCTGCGGGGGCTCCTCTGCCGACTCGCGGGGCGGGGGCGGGGGACCAAACAGATTTTGCAGAAAGGGGAAGGAGGGCGCGCCACCGGGGGAAAAATCCTCCCCCTCAGCGCTTTCACCAGCCAGCTCCATCATCTCGGTCATCTGCTCTTCCATCTGGTCCAGCTCTTCCTCCCCGATGCCGAATCGCTCCAGCATCTGGTTGATGGGGCCGATGTTCAGCTCCCGGGCACAACGCATACAATAGCCCTCGTTTTGCCCCTCTTTCTGATCCGGCCGTTGGACAAACACCACCGCCGGACGCTCTTTGCATTTTGTACACAGAATCATGGCCATAGGTTAACCTTTCTCCGGGATCTCGGTGGACGCAGGGGTCTCCTCCCTCATTTCTTCACGACGGATCTGAAGATACAGACGGAAATAGCCGACAAAGGCCAACAGCATACACAGGCTGGCGGAGCCCACCAGAATCCACTTGGCGGTGGGGGACAGCACGTCCCGCCACAGAACGATCACCAGCATACAGATATAAAACATAATGGTGGACAGCTTACCAAACCAGCGGGAGCCCCGCACCTTGCTCTTACGGCGGAGCAGGATGACGCTGCCGATGGCCTGGCACACCTCTTTGATCAGGCACAGCAGGGCCAAGGGGCGCAGCTCTATATAGCGATAGGCCAACGCCGCCACCACCGAGATCTGGGTCAGCTTGTCGGACAGGGGATCCAACAATTTACCGCAATCGGTGATCATATTGAATTTCCGGGCGATAAACCCGTCCAGCATATCCGTCACACCGGACAGCAGCAGCACCAAAAAGGCCCACTCGTCACAGCCCAACAGATACAACGTCATAAACGGCAGGATCAACAGAATCCGCAACACCGACAGGGCGTTGGGAATATTCCATTTCCACTGAACATTCAAAATCTGCATAACCATTTACACCTCGAAACCAGGATAGATAATCAAAACTTATTGGCCGGTCATCAGGATTTTCAGCGCCGCGCCCATAGGGCTGACGGAATCCAGCCAACTGACCAGCAGGGTGGAGTCCACCACCTCCGGGGTCAACCAGGAGATCCAGCCGGTAGCCGCCAGAATGTCGATGATCTGCACCGCGAAAAACACCCACAGCAGGCCCTGGGCCACACCGGCCACCACGCCCAACCATTTGTTGACCTTTTTGATGCCGGGGATCTTGGCCAGCAGGCCCAACACCCGCAACAACCAACCCAGCACGAACAGCAACACTAAGAACAGGATCACCGAACAAATCAGTTCCAGAACCGGCTTGATCTTGGGGGCCACCACCTTGTCCGAAACACTCTGGGCCAGGGTGGTTTTGCCATCCCCTGCCTGCTCCAGCACCGCCTCACCGTTGCCCAAATTCTGCCGCTCCAACTGATTTCTCACAAACGCGGGCATCTCCGCCAAGGCGTCGTCCACCTGCGCGGCGGTCAGCTTGCCGGACTGGGCCTCTTCACCAAAGCTGCTGAGCACCGCCGGCTCTACAAAGGCGTCGTAGGTCAGACTGGCAGCCGGTCCGGCCAACCAGGAGGACAGCACCAACGCCAACACAAAGGTCAGCACCCCGGTAATGGTCTTCAAAAAGCCTCGCTTTTTCCCTAAAGCGACCAAGCCCAAAAACATCAGCAGTACAATTCCATCTATTAAGTATGCCATCCTTTATCCCTCCTATTTGTCGTAATCACAAAGTTATCACAAATTATTTCAGCTCGTATTCCTGCAGGTGGCTGACCCCCAATACCACGGCCCGGTTTTCATCCAGCACCGCTTGGCGGCCATCCGCCTCCACCTTGACCTTGTCGCCCACCGACTGCTCGGACAGGCGTTGCACGTAGCCGTCGGTCAGCAATAAAAAGTGGTTCTCATCCGCCGACAGCTGGCGAAAATCGCCGATAAACGCCACGGTCTGCACCAGCGTGGTGTTGCCGTTGACCAGATGCACCTCGCCGTCGCCGGTGGCACCGTAGGAACGCAGAGCCAGGGCCAACCGATCCTTGCCCACGGCATAGCCCAAAATGCGTTTGCCCTCTTGCTTATATTCGCTGACGTCACCATTCTGGCAGTTGAGCAGGATCACCCGATCCTCACCCACCGCCGCCAAACGGTGGTCGGCAAAATAGGAAAGCCGATACAGCAGCGTATCCTTGACCCGGTGGGCGTGGGTGGCCTCATTGGCACCGGAGGTCAGGTCAAAAGCCTCCACGTAGGTGTCCAGATTGCCGTTGTCCGCCACCGCGCTGAGCAGGGCCACCTGGTTCCCGTCCGGAGACAGGGCCACGTCGGTGGCGGTGCGGTTACGGCTGCGGGCATACAGCTCCTTGCCCTCGTCGTCGTACACCTTGACCTGCACCTGATAGCCCTGGGGACCATCGGTGAGCACCGCAAACTGCCCCTCCTCGTTCAGGGCCGCCGACAGGATCTCCTGCTCGGTCTCGAATTCCAGCTCCATCCCGCCGCGGGTGGTCAGATACACCCGCTTGCCTCCCTGCTCGGCCAGCAGGGCATAGTCACCGGCGGCACGCAGAAGCCCGTTGGGCACCGCACAGTTGTAGCGGCTCATCTCGGCTCCGTTGTCGTCGTAATAGATTAGATGGCTGTCGGTGAGCAAAACGGTATAGTCCTCGGTACGGCATAAGCGCTGAGCCCCGATGCCGGACACGTCCACCGGATACTCACCGGTGCCGCCGTCGAACCAGTCGGAGATGGAGGCAAAGAGCTGATCCGGTGCCAACCAATCCCAGTTTTGCCATACAAACACCAGTAGGGCGCACACGCCCACCAACACCACGCCACGCACAATAGCCTGACGGCGCTGATGGCGGCGGCGCATCTGCCGCTTATCCTCGGCGGTCATCGGCTGTTGCCGCTTGTCGGCTTCCGCTTTTTTCTTGTTAAACTGGATCAATACGGCAACCTCCTTGGTTAATCGTTATAAAACACCCGTTCCAGGCACAAACCCTGCGCCGGGGCGGTAGGGCCGGCCTTGGTCCGGTCCCCACTCTCAAAAATGGCAGGTAGGCCGTCTGCCGGCAGGCGGCCTGCGGCCACCTCCAGCAGGGTACCCACCATGATGCGTACCATATTATACAGAAACCCGTCTCCCTCGACGGTAAACAGCACCATGTCCCCCTGCCGGGTCACCGAGCAGGTGTGGATGGTGCGCCGGGTGGTGCCCTGCACGTCGCTGCCGGCACCGCAGAACGCGGCAAAATCGTGGGTGCCCACATACTCCTGCCCCATCCGGTTCAGGCGGTCTGTGTCCAACGGCTTTTTTACCCACAGGGCGTATTTGTCGTACACCGGATGGCGTTGGGGACCGTTCCAGATACGGTAGACATACCGCTTGCCGGCGGCGTGATAACGGGGGTGAAACGCCTCTTCTACCTCCCGTGCCTCATAGACGGAGATGTCCCGGGGCAGGTGATAATTCAGCGCGCTGCACAGTTTATCTCCCCGCAGGGGGCTGGCGGTGTCAAAGGCACAGCAGAACATATCCGCGTGCACCCCGGCATCGGTGCGGGAACAGCCGGTCACCCCGGCGCGTACCCCGGTGACCGCCTCTATGGCGTCCTGCAGGGTCTGTTGCACCGTCACCCCGTTGGGTTGCACCTGCCAGCCGTGATAGGCGGTGCCGTCGTAGCGCAGGGTCAACATAATTCGTGCCATTCCGACACCTCCCGTTCGTTATAAAAGAATATTCAGCACGATCAACCCTGCCAACACCAGCAGGTATGCGCTCAGCGCCACCCAGTCCAGACGGGTGGTGCGTAGCTGCTTCATCCGGGTGCGGCCTTGCCCACCCTGATAGCAGCGGCACTCCATCGCCATCGCCAGGTCGTAAGCCCGGCGGAAGGAGGAGACGAACAGCGGGATAAGGATGGGCACCAGCGCCTTGACCCGGCGGAGCAGACCGCCGGACTCCATATCCGCGCCGCGGGCCTTTTGGGCCGCCATGATCTTGTCGGTCTCCTCCATCAGGGTGGGGATAAACCGCAGGGCGATGGTCATCATCATCGCCAGCTCGTGGGGGTTCACCTTCACCAGCTTCAGAGGGGCGAGCAATCGCTCGATACCGTCGGTCAGAGCGGTGGGGGTGGTGGTGTAGGTCAGCAGAGAGCTGCCTAGAATCAGACACACGATGCGCACCGCGATAAAGGCGGCATTGTTGAGACCGCCGGTGGTGACGTGGAGAAAGCCCCACCGCCACAAGGGGGTGCCCTCGTGGACGTACAGCACGTTGAGCAGGGCGGTGAACAGCACCAGGAACAGCACCGGACGAACGCTCTTAAACAGCATCTTCACCGGCAGCCGGGACAGGGCGACAACGGTAGCCAAAAAGACCACCGTCAGCAACACGCCCCACCAGTTTTGGGGCAGAAAAACCAACACGATGAACAAGAGGGTCAGCACCAGCTTCATCCGGGGATCCAGCTTGTGCAGAAAGGAATTTCCGGGGAAATACTGGCCAAAGGTCATATCTCTCACGTCCGGTCACCTCCTAACAACAGAAGCAACTGGGTCACTGCCTGATCTATGGTATAGGCGGCGGTATCCACCGCCACCCCCTTTTGCCGCAGCAGCAGCAAAATCTTGGTGACCGCCGGGACGGTCAGGCCGATGGCTTCCAGCTCTTCGGCACGGGAGAACACCCGCTCCACCGTATCCAGCATCGCCACCCGACCATGGTTCATCACCAGCACGCGGTCCGCCACCCGGGCAATATCCTCCATGCTGTGGGATACCAGCAGCACGGTGGTGCCCCGCTGTTTTTGATAATCCCGGATCATCGCCAGCACCTGCTCGCGACCCCGGGGGTCCAGGCCGGCGGTGGGTTCGTCCAGAATGAGGATCTGGGGTTCCATCGCCATCACACCGGCGATGGCGGCCCGGCGCTTTTCACCGCCGGACAGATCAAAGGGGGACTTGTCCAGCATCTCCTTGGTCAGCCCCACGGTGGCGGCGGCATCCCGCACACGCCGGTCGATCTCCTCTTCGGGCAACCCCATATTCCGGGGGCCAAAGGCAATATCTTTATAAATGGTATCCTCAAAAAGCTGATGCTCCGGATACTGGAACACCATCCCCACCTTAAACCGGACGTCCCGGATCTTCTTGGGATCCTCCCAGATATCCTTGCCCTCCAACAGCACCCGCCCCTGCTGGGGACGGACAAGCCCGTTGAGGTGCTGGATGAGGGTGGACTTTCCGGAGCCGGTATGGCCGATGATGCCCATCAGCTCGCCCTCCCGAATGTCCATAGACACCCCCCGGACGGCGTGCTGTTCAAAGGGCGATTTGACGCCGTAGGTATACACGATATTTTCTAACGTCAGCAGAGCCATACGGCGTCACCACCTTTCTTGTTTACTGAATGAGTTTGAGCAGTGCCTCGGCGCACTCCTCGGGGGTGAGCAACCCCTGGGGCAGGTCAACGCCCTGCTCCCGCAGAGCGGCGCACAGAGCGGTGGGCTGGGGCACGTCCAGACCGAGTGCCTGCAAACGGTCACCCTTTGCAAACACCTGGCGGGGGGTGCCGTCCAACACCACCACGCCCTCGTCCATCACCATCACCCGGTCAGCCAAAGCGGCCTCCTCCATATAGTGGGTGATGAGCACCACCGTCATTCCCTGCTCCCGGTTGAGCCGGCAGACGGTGTCCAGCACCTCTTGCCGCCCCTGGGGGTCCAGCATAGCGGTGGGTTCATCCAACACCAGGCAATCCGGGTGCATGGCCAACACACCGGCGATGGCGACCCGCTGTTTCTGTCCGCCGGAAAGCTTGTGGGGGGAGTGATCCTTATAGGCGGTCATATCCACCGCCGCCAGAGCTTCGTCCACACGGGCACGGATCTCGGCAGGGGGCAGACCCAGATTCTCCGGGCCAAAGGCCACGTCCTCCTCTACGATGGTGGACACCAACTGGTTGTCGGGGTTCTGGAGCACCATCCCCACCCGCCGGCGGATGGGATAGGTGTTTTGCTCGTGGGCGGTGTCCATCCCCTCCACCAGCATACGTCCCCCGGTGGGGAGCAACAGCGCGTTAAAGTGCTTCGCCAAGGTGGACTTGCCGCACCCATTGTGACCCAACAGTGCCACAAAACTACCTTTTTCGATTTCCATCTCCACGCCCCGGAGTACGATCTGGGGTGCTTCGTCTTCGTAAACGTAATCAAAGCGGATGCTTTCCGCTTTCAGCATGGGCATTTCGTCCACCTCCTTGTTCGTTGAATGAGAGATGAGGAATGAACCTTCCTCCGTCAAGAGGATGGGTTTCCCTTATCGTAGTTTAGGCTAATCTTTCTTCCCATTTGTAAAACGAGAGTTTTTTCGTTCAGACAAGAAAAAAACGGAGTGAATACTGGCTGTATTCACGAGCATTTTGACGCCGTATGAGCGAAAAAGATCCGTTTTTACTTGTGCCACAGGGCGGTGGCACCGCAGGGCAAGACCAAACCGGAGTTGGTCACCGGCAGACCGATCTCGTCGGCGGACAAGGTGCCGCCGATGCGCTTCGGCAGCAGGGTGCCCAGCACGTACTGCATCACCGATGGAGAAAGGCCGGTGGTGTAGGAATTGATCAGGAAAAACAGCGGGTCGTCGGACAGCAGTTTCACGCACTCCGCTACCAGCGGATAGATCTGCTCCTCCAGCTTCCATACCTCGCCGCCGGGACCCCGACCATAGCTGGGCGGGTCCATCAGGATGGCGTCGTAGGTGTTGCCCCGGCGCTGCTCCCGCTGCACGAATTTCAGGCAGTCGTCCACCAGCCAGCGCATGGGCTTATCCGCCAGACCGGAGGAAACGGCGTTCTCTTTGCCCCAGGCCACCATCCCCTTGGAGGCGTCCACGTGGGTGACGTGAGCGCCGGCGGCCACGCAGGCCAAGGTGGCGGCACCGGTATAGCCGAACAAATTCAGCACCCGGATGGGGCGATCTTCTTTTTGGATCAGCGACGCCATCAGATCCCAGTTCACCGCCTGCTCAGGAAACAGACCGGTGTGCTTAAAGCCCATAGGCTTCAGCGCAAACTTCAGATCGCCATAGGTGATCTGCCAGCTGTCCGGGATGGGGCGGTACCGCTCCCACTGACCGCCGCCGGTATTGGAGCGATGGTAGCGGGCATGAGCCTGCTTCCAGCGGGGATCCTTGCGGGGCGTGTCCCACAGGATCTGCGGGTCGGGGCGGATCAGGAGGATGTCCCCCCACCGCTCCAGACGCTCCCCGCGGGAGGCGTCCAGCAATTCATAATCCTTCCATTGATCGGCTGCTCTCATAGCAAATCCTCTTTCTTAAAATGACATCTGACCGTTCTGCCCCCTAGGCTCCAACCCTAAGTGCTCGTAAGCGGCGGGCATCACCACACGCCCCCGAGGGGTGCGGTTGATAAAGCCCAGCTGCATCAGATACGGCTCGTATACGTCCTCGATGGTGATGGCCTCTTCGCCGGTGACCGCCGCCAGGGTATCCAGACCCACCGGGCCGCCATTGTAGTGGCGAATCATCGCCTCCAAAATCCGGCGGTCCACCAGGTCCAGACCCAAGTGGTCCACCTCCAGGCGATTCAGGGCGGTGTCGGCGGTAGCCTTGTCGATCACGCCGCCGTTCAGCACCGCGGCGAAATCCCGCACCCGCTTAAGCATCCGGTTGGCGATACGGGGGGTGCCGCGGGACCGGGTGGCAATCTCCAACGCACCCGCCGGGTCGATGAATACGCCCAGGATCTGGGCGCTGCGGGTGACGATGCGGGACAATTCCTCCGGGGTGTACATCTCCAGCCGGGAGATGACCCCGAATCGGTCACGCAAGGGGGCGGACAGCTGACCCGCCCGGGTGGTGGCACCGATCAGCGTAAAATGCTGCAGCGGCAGGTGGATGGACAGGGCGCCCTGCCCCTTGCCCTGCATAATGTCGATGGAGAAATCCTCCATCGCCGGGTACAAAATCTCTTCTACGGTGCGGGGCAGACGGTGGATCTCATCGATGAACAGCACGTCCCCCTCTTCCAGATTGGTGAGCATCGCCGCCAGGTCGCCGGGGCGCTCCAGCGCCGGACCGGAGGTAATGCGGATGTTGACCCCCAGCTCGTTGGCGATGATGGCCGCCAGGGTGGTCTTACCCAGGCCGGGAGGACCGTACAGCAGCACGTGGTCCAGGGACTCGTGACGCAGCTTGGCGGCGTCGATAAACACCGACAGATTCTCTTTCACCTTTTCCTGACCCACGTACTCACGCAGGGTACGGGGGCGCAGGGGGTTATCGCCGTCATCCTCCGGCAGATAATCGGTAGAAACCAGCCGGTTTTCCAGATCCATATCCCGTTCCATCCACGGTCCCTCCTCGCATTTTTGGGTATAATTATGGATTATACTTATAGATTATAGCATTATACCATACTATAATTCAAAAAGAAAGAGAAAGTGTGAATTTTCTTTGGAAAAAATATGAAATTTTTGGGATAAAAAACACCGGGCAGTCTGTTGACTGCCCGGTGATAACTGCTGCTAGGGTTTGACGTAATAGATGGGGTTCACCTTAACGCCGTTTTTGATGACCTCAAAATGCAGATGGGGGCCAAAGGAATAGCCGGTATTGCCGATGAGACCGATGGTCTGACCCCGGGACACCGATTGTCCGGTGACCACCTTGACCGTCTGCAGATGGGCGTAAACGGTGATGAGACCGTTGCTGTGCCGGATCTTGACCACGTTGCCGTAGCCGCCGTTCCAGCCGGTGGCGGCCTGGATCACCACGCCGCCATCCGCCGCCACCGCCGGCTTGCCCAGCACCCGCACGGGGCCGTTGGCAATATCCAGCGCCTTGTGGCCGGAAGAATACCCCCGGGACATATTGTGGCAGATGGGCACCGGCCACAGCATATTGCCGTGGGTGACACCGTCGCCGTACTCGATCTGACCACCGTAACCGGGCCGCTTTTTGGTGCCCCGGTACACCACCTCGGTCACCGCTTTTTTGGTGACGGTGCGCTCAATCACCTTCGAGCTCTTCTCCACGCCGTCGATGACCACGATCTCCCGCACCTCGGTCTGCTTGCCGTTTTTGCCCTTGGTGGCGGTTTTGGTCTGATCCACGTACATATCGTCCCGATACACGATCTGGGTCTTATAGTTCACCGTCACGTTTTTGTCGGTGATGGTCTTGACCACCTTCACCTGCAGAGCGTGCTGCTCTATCTGCACCTTGAGCTTGTCCCCCACGTTGATAAAGTCGGTGTTGGCGTATGGGGGGTTTAGCTTGCGCAGCTGCTTGGTGGTCATAGAGAATTTCTCCGCGATGGTGGAGAGCACGTCCCCCTCCTTCACCGTATAGGTAATACCCTGGGTGGTTACCGCCGTCAGCCGGTTTTCCAGTTCCTCCCGGCTGAGCAGGGAGGAGGCGGGATACAAGCCGTTGGTCATCTTGACCTTTTGGGCAAATCCTACCTTAAGGTCTTTATCCTTGGTGCTGATGGCGTCGCTGTTCAGCGCCGCCTGCTTGACCCCCTCTTTTTTGATGGCGGTGAGCATCGCCTGCATCTCCTCGCCGGAGTCCATCGCCGCCACAAACTTGCCGTCCACGTACAGGCCGGTGGCCTCCACGATGTCCTTGGAGGTGCGGAGGATCTCGTCGCACACCTGCTCGGGGGTCAAAAGGGCCTTATGCCCCTGCATAGTCATGGTGAACACCGGGTGGGCCACCTGATAATCCGCCACCGCCACCACGCGCTCCTTGGCCAAAGCCACGCCCTGGGCGTACACCTCGGCGTTCTCTACCGCGCCGATGCTCTTGCCCTGATAGGTGACCTCCAGACAATAGTCAACGCCGGTCCAGGAGAGCAGGGTGACCGCCAATGCCACGGCACCCACCAGAGGGCCGAAAAAGCGACCCAGCATCTTCCATTCTTCCCGGGTGCTCTCAAAATAGCTCTGTCCCTTGGGTCGGTGATGGGGAAACAGCCACGCCACCCCCCGCATAAAGCGGTGGGCGGGATGCGCCACCCGGCGCAGCCACAGATAGCGCAGAGCCCGGCGAGGACGCTGGGTATGACGACCCACAAACCGTCTGCACCGGCGCAACAGCCGCATCGTCTGCAAACCTATCCCGTAATGAAACCGATACAGCCCGGCAAACAAGCCCGGCTCTTTTTTCTGCTTCACAGCGTCCACTCCTTTCCCTTTTCTTCACGCGTGTTTGCCCGACGGCAATCACACGCAACGGGACGATTATACACGATTTGTCCGAAAAAGGCAAGCCCCTACCGCCCCCTTTGCAGAAATTGGCGGTAATCTCACCCAAGAAAAGCAGCCGGGCAGAGTACTTCTGCCCGGCTGTTTGGGTGTTCTGTTTTAGGGCTTTACGTAGAGCAACGGATCCACCTTGACGCCGTTCTTAATGACCTCAAAGTGCAGGTGAGGTCCGCTGGACCAACCGGTGCTGCCGATGAGACCCACCGTCTGCCCACGGGACACCTTTTGCCCCTTGACCACCTTGACTGCGCTCAGGTGGGAATAGGTGGTGACCAGACCGTTGCCGTGGTCAATGCGCACGTGATAGCCGTAGTCGTAATACCAGCCGGCGTGCACCACCGTGCCGCCGTCTGCCGCCACCGCCGGGTGACCGTAGACCGGCACCGGGCCGTTGCAGATATCCAACGCCTTGTGCCCGGACTTAAAGCCCCGGGACATATTGTGGCAGATGGGCACCGGCCACAGCATATTGCCGTGGGCGACACCGTCACCCGGCTCCACCAGCATACCGTTCATCAAGACCCGCTTTTTGGTGCCCTTGTGCACCACCTTGGTCACCGCTTTTTTGGTGACGGTGCGTTTGACCACCTTGGTTTTGGTGCATTTGCCGTTGATCCAGGTCTCCTCGGTGACCACCTCTTGCTCACCGTCTTTCCCCTCGGTAATCACCTTGGTCTCATCGGTGTACATCGTGTCCTTGTACACCGTGTTGGTCTTAAACTTGATCACCTCGTCGGTGGTGACGGTTTTGATCACCTTGACGGTCAGCGTGTCCAGCTTGCTCTCCAGCGTGGCGGCGTCGCACACCGCCTGAACGGGGTACAGACCGTCGGTCTTTTTAAGTTTCTGGACAAACTCCACTTTTTTCACCTTTACCCGATCGGAGGCATCCTCTTGGGGCAGCTGATCCACCAGCTTTTGCCTCAGGGTCTTGAGCAGAGCGTCCATCTCCTCGCGGGATTCCATCGCCGCCACAAATCTACCGTCTACGTATAGACCGGTGGCCTCGGCCAGGTCGTCCCGGGAGGCGCGCAGGATCTCGTCGCACACCTGCTCGGCGCTCATGGGGGCCCGACGCCCCTGAATGGTCATGGTGAATACCGGCACCGATACCTTAAAGTCGTTGTTGACGTTGATCACGCGCTCCTTCGCCATGGCGGCACCGGCCTCGTATACGTCGGCGTTGGCCACCACGCCCAAATCCTTGCCCTGATAGTTCACCGTCAGGTGATACTCCACACCGGCCCAGGTGCCCACAGTGGCGGTCAACGCCAGCACCGCCGCCACCGGGCCCAGAATCCGGCCCAACGAGGCCAGCTCGTCCCAATAATGGCGCAGGGCGCTGCGGCACAGCCGCAAAAAGCAGGGCACCACCGCCCAAAGATTCTTCTCCTTAGCGGTGCGCTTCATCAGCCGATAGGCGGGGCCCATCCGACCGCCCAAATTGCGCAGCTTACGGCGGAACCGGTGCGCGGGCAGCACCACCCGGCGCAGCCATAGATATCGGCAACGCCGCCGCAGAGGACGGCTGACCCGATACAGCCACCGTCCCAGCCGGTGGAACAAACGAGCGGTATGTAAGCCCAAGCCGTAATGATACTTATATAAAAATACCCACATTCCGGCAAACCAAGCGGCCATACGTCCGCCCCCTTTCTCTCAAAAAATTCCGAATTATTCCGGATAGGTCAGTTGTTCTTCGGTATAGTGCTCCAGCACCGGCACCATCTTGGCGGCCCATTCGCGGGCCCCGGCCAGATCGTGCTCTAACCAGTTGCCGCACTCCACCGCGCTGGCACCGGGGATCGCCCCCTCATAGCCGGCGGTGAAGGCCACCGCCTGCCGCATCAGATCGATGGCGGTGGCGTGGGACAGCCCCCGGGTGAGGAAATAAAACCCGGTGCGACACCCCATAGGGCCGAAGTAGATAATGCCGTCCTTGTGGGCGCTGTTACGCACATAGGTGGCCACCAGATGCTCGATGGTGTGCATCGCATCGGTGGGCAGATAGGGGGGCGTATTGGGGCGGACAAACCGCAGGTCGTAGGTATAGACGTCCCCGTCCACCCGGGACAGATACATCCCCGGCACCAGGGTGTCGTGGTTGATGCAAAAGCTGGCAATCCGTTCCATCGCCACCATCCTCTCATACAAAATCATCTTATTATAACAGAAAAAAACAAAAAAATCAAGCCACCCTGTTTTGACGGGCAAAACAGGGTGGCCTTGGAAAGATCGGACACAAACAATCCGCTTGTACTCCGGGATGAGCCATCGCCATCCCACCTAAAACGGGCGGTGCCGACCGGAGCGTCGGCTGTCACCGCCGCTCTGGACATAGAATGTGTAAGCGGAGAGAAATTATAGGTGGGAAAATGTGGAAAACCGCCCGGGTATAAACCCGGACGTTTTCTGCCTTTAATATGCGGTAGCCGGACACCAGCCCGTACCATCTCTTCCGCAAACGGTAACACCGGTCCAAGCGTCTTTAATGTACCCTTCTGCCGAAATTTGGTCGCCCACGCTCAACACGCCAACAAGCGGATCGTCGTCGTCCACCCAGATGGTCCAACCGCCTTTCAAATCAAACACGTAATATTCAAAGTACGGCTTGGTATCGTTGTAATAATAAGGGCCGTCGATGCGTTCAATTTTGCCGCCAACACTGATAGGTTTCCCCATATAACGAGGCCGGTTATCGCAAATGTCCGATACGGTCACCTCTTCGCCCGCCACTTTGGCGGTACTTCCCGAATCGCCGCAGGCGCTCATACCCAGCGCCATCACCGTCACCAGCACCACCGCCATTAGCCTAACAAACCTTCTTTTCATCATAAAAGCCTCCTCTTTTTCGTTCATTTCGGTCGATTTAATTATACTCAATCTTTGAGTATATGTCAATACTCAATTTATGAGTATGCTATGATAGTGGTGCTAGGAGGTGGCGTATGAACTATCGAGAACGGATGCGGGCCTTGCGGGAGGATCGGGATCTGACCCAAGCGCAGGTGGCCAAGATCATCAATAAATCCCAACAAGGATATAATCATATTGAAACCGGTCGTGCCGAACTGAAAATTGAAGATTTGATCAAACTCTGTGCCTTTTATGAGGTTTCTGCGGATTACTTTATCGGCAGAACAGAAAAATAGCACCCAATTCCGTTTTGTGGAATGGGTGCTATTTTGTTTGCGAGGGTGGGAGAGGGTGTGATTCGTGGACATTCGCCTGTGGCGAAGTCCCTGAGTTGCTCTCCTACAGCCCCTATAACAGGTAGCGGGGTGGAGCAACATCGTCGGCTCAGCGCAAACTAAGAAAAAAGCCCACCCCAAAGGGTGAGCTTTTTTCTTGGGACCGACACTCAAAATGAAACCGGACTAAAACCTGATTTTTTTAATTGATATATACATTAAACTATTTAGTAAGTTCTTCGGCTTTTTCTCTTGCAACAGATGAAATATACTTAAAGTTGTTGACACACGCAACATCATTACATAAAGAAAACAATTCTTTTTTTCCAGCATCTGTAATGGACCAGTCGTTAAAAATGCCATTAACAAAAAAATTCTCTTGTGTTAGGTGTTTCCTTACAAAAGCAAAATCGTTTCTCCATACCAATTCGTTGCGATTATGTTTAGTTTCTAAATCTTTGTCAGATAGTTTTACCCAACCGTTCTCAACAATATTATCTAAAACAGCCGCTTTCGTTGCATTCGTTCCCAATTCATAAGAACTTAGAAGCAATAAAAACCTCTTTTCTTTTTCTAAAGTCATATCATAACACTTCCTTCATTTTTGTAATATTATAGCATAAAAAAATAAAAAATCAACGGCTTGCCGTTGTATATCATCAATTCCGCAAGGAATTGCATATCATCAAAACGAAGTTTTGTATATCATCAAGCCGACAGTTTTTGATACACACCTAAAGGTGTGATGAGATACAAATGCGGCTCACCGCATTTGATGATATACACGCTAAAGCGTGATCATATACCAAGCCTGTCGGCTTGGATAAAAAAATCCAAGTCCCAAAAGGACTTGGATTTTTTTGGAGCTACTGACCCGATTCGAACGGGCGACCTGCTCATTACGAGTGAGCTGCTCTACCAGCTGAGCCACAGTAGCATTTTGAACAGACCTAGTATAGCAAGTTTCCCCCTGCTCGTCAAGAGGAATTTACCGCTGAATAAAACTACACCCAAAAAATCTTGCAAAAAAGCAAAAATTTCCCTTGACAAAGGGGGTTCCCTATGGTATAGTGGTTGTCGTTGGATTTGGGAGAGTTCCCGAGTGGCCAAAGGGGACAGACTGTAAATCTGCTGGCTTCGCCTTCGGTGGTTCGAATCCACCCTCTCCCACCAAGTAAAACGCCTCGTGCTTTTGCACGAGGCGTTTTGCTTTATGCGCGGAGGGTAGTAAGCAGAAACGCAACGCATTTTTGCATCGCAAAAATGCAGGTGGTTGCAAACTTTTTCGGTTTCGCCGCAGGCGAAATGGCGGTTGCCCGGCCCGCAAAAAAAAGCAAAACCACCCGGCTCACAATGAGTCGGGTGATCATTCTTTCACAAATTCAATAATCTCGCTGACGCCACAGTCCAGAGCGGTACAGATACGTTCTAGCACAAATCCGTCGTAACGCTTAACACGATTTTTATAGTAATTGTCAATAATCTGATACTGAATGCCCGTGCGCTTTGCCAGCTCATAGCGGCTAACACCGCGCCTCTCTAAGGCCGTATCCAAACAAATGCGGATCATGAGACCACCCCTTCTATTTTTATATCTTAGTAGATATATATTCACTTGACAATTCACCTATTCGAATATATACTTATATAAAGATATACAAGGAGGTGAAAACTATGCAGGTTTTAGGTTTTATTTTATTGATTGCCGGTGCTATCGCTGCTTTTTATGGTAGAGTGAAAGGTATCGAGAAGTTTTTTCTCTACGGTGGCATCGCCTCTATAATCGGCGGCGTCTTGTGGGTATTTCCTTTCTTGAGACTAACCATGGCTTTCTTCTAAATTCTAACAAAAGCAGTCACAGTTCCCCCACCCATCCCCGGGTGGGGGTTTTCTTTTTCGGGCGAACACAGTTCGCCCCTACGGGATCTAACCGGTGTTAATCCAATATCGGTTCCGCTAGCCCCCTTGCTCTTTTCGGCAAACTGTGCTATACTAACCCCATCAAACCAAAGGAGGTGGCACTTATGCGCCTGATCGCCACCGATTACGACGGTACCCTCAACCACGGGGGGATCAACGAGGAAAAACTGGATGCCATCCGCCGCTGGCGTGCCGCCGGCAACCTGTTCGGCGTCATCTCCGGCCGAGGCCCGGATTTTCTGCCCACCCTGCAGGAGCAGTTGGGGGACAACTTCGATTTTCTGGTCTCCTGCAACGGCGGCATCGCCACCGACAGCCGGGGCAACCACCTGTTTTGCCACCAATGCACCAACGTGGACGTCAAAGCCTTTGTGGCAGACCTCTTCGGTTGGGGCGCCCACACGCTGTACGTCAACTACGAGGACCAATGCGTCCTGCTGGGCACCAAGGACTGCCGGGAGCCTTACGACTATATCCCCCCGGAGCAACTGCCCCCCATCGCTGCCTTTACCAAGATGGCGACCTTCTTCGCCACCCCGGAGGAGGCCGAGACTATGGCCGCCAAGATCCGCGCAACCTACGGCGACAAGGTGAACCCGCTCCAAAACTGGTGGTGCGTGGACATCGCCCCCTATGGGGTGGACAAGGCTACCGGCATTCGGGAGCTGTGCGCCCACTATGGTGTGGCGGAGGGGGACGTAATCGCGGTGGGGGATAACCTCAACGACGTGGCGATGATCGAGGCTTTTTACAGCTACGCTATGGAGCACGGCAACGAGGGACTGAAACAGAAAGCCACCCACGTCACCGCTAGCGTGACCGACCTAATTCTCAAGGAGCTGGAAGAATACTATGAAACTAGGCATCTATTCTGACCCCCACTATTCCTCTCAGGAGCTCACCGGCGGCAACCGGTACAACCACCGTAGCCTAGAGAAAATGCGCGCCGCCTATCGGGATTTTGAGACCGCCGGGTGCGACCTCATCCTTTGCTTGGGCGACCTGACCGACACCGAGACCACCAAAGAACAGGAGCAGGCCAATATGAAAGAAATCGCCGCCCTGTTCGCCGCCTGCCCCATCCCCACGGTGGTGGTGATGGGCAACCACGACGCCTACGTGTTCGAGCCGGACGAGTTCTATACCCTCTTAGGCGGAGGGAACCCCCGGGATATCACCATAGGGGACAAAACGCTGTTGTTCCTCAACGCCAACCACAACCCCGACGGCACCCCCTATCACCCCCACGCCTTTCATTGGGATCAATGCTTTATCCCCACCGAGGGGTTGGCGGAACGGCTGGAAGCCGCCCAGGGGGAGGTCACCGTGTTCCTACACCAAAATCTGGACGCCGCCTGCCCCGCCGACCACCGTCCCGTCAATGCCGACGCGGTGTGCCGCATTCTGGCGGAGAGTGGCAAGGTGAAAGCGGTGTACCAGGGTCACTTCCATTGGGGGGCAGACACCGTCACCGACGGCATCCACTACGTGACCCTGCCGGCCATGTGCTGTTACGAGGACACCCACAGAATGGTGGAACTGTAACAATAAAAAATCGGGGTCAAACGCCCTCGGTTTTTCTTGTCATCCCAAGAACTCTGTGCTATATTATAAGAAATCATCCCCATATTCTACCAAGGAGTTGACCAATATGAGCGAATGGACCTATCCCCTATGGAACGACGAACAGACCGACTTTGTTTACAAGGTGACCCCCCAGCGGGAGCTGCAGCTGACTCTGGTACCCCCCAATAAAAAGGTGTACGACAAAGCCCCCCTGTACTTTGTCCTGCCCGGTGGCGGCTGGTACGTGGAGGAGCGTTTGGGTATGCTCAACTACGCCGGTGTGTCGGTCAAGGCACTGCTGGATGCGGGCTTCGCCTGCGTGGCGGCGGATTACCGCGTCACCCCGGAGGGGGTGTTCGTGGCGGATATCATCGAGGACTGCCTGGATGCGTTGCGCTTCTGCGCCCACCATGCCGACACCTGGGGCGTTGATGCTCACAAGATCTTTATCTCCGGTCACTCCGCCGGCGCCCATCTGGCGCTGATGACCGGCATGGTCAAGGAGGGCTTCCGGTCGGAAAGCTCCTATACCGACCCCTATACCGTCCGGGCCATCGCCCCCATGAGCCCCATCACCGACCTGAGCGATGAGGAGGCCATGCGGTTTGACCACGGCTATCTCTTCAAAAACCCCGAGGACGAGGCAGAGAAGATGCGGGTCAGCCCCATCACCTACGCCGGCGCCGACACCCCCGACACCCTGCTCATCGCCGGCACCAGCGACTATCACGTGCTGCCCCGCCACTCAGAAAAGCTGTACGATAAGCTGGTGGCGGCCGGAGCCAACACCCGGCTGATGTATTCCATCGCCGGCGGTCACGGATTTGAGGCCATGCACTACGGTGTCGAGCCTCAGCCCGGTATGCCCGGCGTGCAGGAGGAGATCACCAAGTTCATTCTGGAACGCGTATAAACGGCAAACAAAAGAGCCACCCGGTCGGGTGGCTCTTTTTGCTTATTCTTTCGGCTGATATTCCGCCACCAGATCCTCGATCATCTGAGGCATCCCCTGGGGGTAGTGACGGGTCTTCCATTTATAGGTGCGTTCATAGCTGCCGGTGGGGGCGGTATAGGTCTCCTTTTCCACATTGCCGTGGCGGTCGTAGGTATAGGTGTATTTCTCGGTGGTATCCTTCCTCTCGGTGCCGGTCGCATACGCCGGAGCGTACCGACTCTGCCGCTGATAGGTGACGCACAGCGCTTTTTTGTTGTACTTAAAGGTCTCGGTGAAAACACCCTTATAGGTCTCTTGCACCCGCTTGGTCAGCAGGCCTTTTCCGTTATATTCCAAGGTGGTCTTTTGCTGTTCTCCGGTGGCATCCACCACCAGGGTTTCGGTCAGTTGACCAATCTCGTTGTAGGTGTTGGTGATCTTTCGTCCGTCGGCATAGACCGCCTGCTCCAGCAGCCCTTTCTGGTCGTAGATATAGCTTTCCGTCAGCTTGCCGTTTATCGACACCGTGTGCAGCCGTTCGTTGATGCCATAGTGCCGGATCGTCTTGGCCCCCTGATCGGTGGTGATTATCTCGGTGGTGCGCTGACCCTCGCTGTCATAGACGTACTCGGTGCGCTCCCAGGAGCCATCCCCCTGCACACAGAAAGCGGTGCTACACCGGCCCTCCGGCCCGTAGGTATAGGTGGTCTGGTGGAAGGTGTTCTCATCGCCCACCGTCCGGGAACTGGTCAGGTGCCCCAGCTCGTTATAGAAGTTCTGCACCGTGGTCTGGGGGCGGGTCTCCTCCCCCATCACCAGATCCATGGTCAGCATCTGACCGGCCTCGGTATAGGTATAGCTGGTGGTGGACAGAATGATCTCGTTTTTTGTCAATTCCGCCTTCACCAGGCACCCCTTACGGTTGTAGGCGTAGCTTTGCAGTTCGGTGGTGCCGTCCGGATAGGTGGTGTTCACCCGGCTGGGCACGAAATACAGTTCCCCCAGCAGTTTCTGCGCCTCTGGGTTGTCCTCCAACCGCTCCAGGTGGGAGCGAGCCATCTCATAATCGCCCTGCTCCATCGCGGTCATAGCCGCATCGTACACGTCCCGGGGCTTGTATCCCACAAAGGATACCGCCACCACCGCGGCGGCCAACAGCACCGGAGCCACTACTCTCAGAATTTTCTTCATACACGAACACCTCGTTTGTGTGTTTTCACAAATCCATACGGGGTCAGTATAGCACACTTTCTCCCCAAATACAAGGTTTTTGTGGACAAGCGCCCTGCGGGGATGGTATAATGGGTAAAAACGGAGGTGGCAGTATGCGCTTTTTAGAGATTGCCCAGGCACGGTATTCCTGCCGAAAATACGACCCGGACCACCCGGTGGAGCCGGAAAAACTGGAGGCGGTGTTGGAGGCGACCCGCCTAGCCCCCTCCGCCTGCAACGGTCAACCCTATCACCTGACGGTGTGCCGGGGCGAGGTGGCGAAAAAGGTAGCCAAGGCCACCGCCGGCATGGGTCTCAACGGCTTTGCCAAAGAGGCACCGGTGGTGATCGTGATCTCCGAAATGCCCTACAACAAGACCGCCGCTCTGGGGTCCCGGATGAAGGGCAACGACTACCGCTCCATCGACATCGGCATCGCCGCAGCCTATCTCACCGCCGAGGCGGCGGCTCAGGGGCTGGGCACCTGCATTTTGGGGTGGCTGGACGACCAAAAGATTCGGGACGTCTGCCACCTGGAGCACCCGGTGCGGCTGGTGGTGACGGTAGGCTATCCTCTGGATACCGCCCGGGAGAAAAAGCGCAAAAAGAAAGATGATTTGGTCACCGAATTGGGATAAAACGAAACAGCCGACCCGGCGGGTCGGCTGCTTTTTTATTACTCTCTTAGGAACCGGTGATGGTGGCTCGATCCATAGCCGCCTGCACGTCCTCCGGCACCCCCTCGGGGTAATACCGCAGTTCCCACTGGGTGGCCTGCTCGCTGGCCACCTCGCTGCCGTCGTTGACATGATACTGGAAGGAGGCGATCACGTTGCCCCACGGATCGTACGTAAAGGTTTTGGTGTGGGAGCTATGCTCTCCCTCCATCTCCTCTTTCTCCAGTTGCCCCTGGTCGTTGTACGTATTGGTGGTGGACTCCCACCCGTTTTTGTCGTCGCGTTTCTGGGTCAGCAGACGGTTTTCGGCGTCGTAGGTGCACACGATCTTACACCAGAAATTCGCCTTTACATCCGCCAGTTCGTGGGTGAGCCGGTTACCCCGCTCGTCGTAGGTGTTGCACGCAAAATAGGTTTGCTCCCCCTCCAGGGTAGTGGTCTCCTGCTCCAACAGATTCCCCGCCTCATCGTAGGTATAGAGGGTCACCTCTTCTTCGGCAAAATACCGATGGTGATCGTATTCCACGTCCCCCCGGTCGTTGTAGCGGTATTCAAAAACGTAATAGGGCTCTGTCTCATCCTCATACTGGCTCTCGCCCCGCAGCTCCTTACCCTTCGCATCGTAATAGGTGGTTTGGGTTAGCTTCGGGTCGTTGTGGTACGCAACCTCCGAGATCCACACCTCGCAGTAGGAGCCGTCCTCCTCATAGGTATAATAGAGGGTGCTTTTCTCTTCGATCTCGCCCTCGTAATAATAGGTGTCCGTCTGGGTCAGCACCCGTCCCTCGCTGTCGTAGGTGTGGTATCGGGTGTAGTTCAGTTGCGGCGTCAGCTCGCTTGCCTCCTCCATCATGGCCTTCTCCTCCGACAGACAGCGTCCCTGCTCGTCGTAAGTATAGATGGTCTGGCCCAGCCAATCGCCGTTGCGGTTCAGATACCGCACCATGGTCAGATTCCCCTTGGCATCGTAGACATAGACTTGCGTGGTGGTGTCACCTGCCCGCTGTTGGGTCTTTCGGGTGATCAGTTTGTTCCCGGAATAGGTGCACTCCACCAGCCGGCTTCCATCGGTGCCGATCCGCTCTTCCCGCACCAGATTGCCGTTCTCGTCGTAGGTATAGGTGGTGGCGTTATCCCGACCGTTGGACTGCTTGCTGGTGTACTTCACCGGCACGAAACGGAACTTCTCCAGCACCTGGGCGGCACGGCGGTCTTTGGACTCTTTGAGCTGTTTGTAGGCGGTTACGTAGTCCTTCTTTTCGAGGGCCTCCATCCCTTGCTGATAGGCAGATTTCTCCGGCTTCTCTTCGCCACAGGCGGTGGTGCCCGCCAATAGGCACAGGCACAGCAGTGCCGCCGCTATGCGCTTGCTTTTTCCTTTCATTTATGCGTCCCCCTCTCGGTGTGTTTCCAAGTCCATTGTAACAGCCGAAATCGGCAAAATCCAGTTACAATTTTGTAACCTTGGGTAACAATTTTGTAACCATTTCGTGGAATTGAACAAGGGCAGTTTTTCCCTTTGGTGAAACTTGTATAAATTGGGGGTTGCAATTCGCAAAGCAGGGGAGTATAATGACTTGCGTTCGAAGAATTTTCCTAATAAATAGGAATTTAGAAAGAAGGCCTTTTATGGAAAAGGAAATGCAAGTACTGCTCAGTCTGTCGGTGGCGCTGTTCGCCGGGCTGATGCTGTCCCGCCTGGCAAAACTGGTCAAGCTGCCGGCGGTCACCGCCTATCTGGTGGCGGGTATTCTGGTGGGTCCCTACGTACTGGGTCAGTTTCATCTGCCCGACGGCACCCACTTTGGGTTCGACAGTATGTCGGACATCAAGACCTATGAACTGCTCTCCGACGTGGCGCTGGGCTTTATCGCCTTTGCCATCGGCAACGAGTTCCGCCTGGCCACGCTGAAAAAGACCGGCAAGCAGGCCACCGTCATCGGCATCGTCCAGGCGGTGACCGCCACCCTGCTGGTGGATGCCGCGCTGATCGGCCTGCACTTCCTGATGCCGAACGTACTGTCTTTGGAGGCGGCCATCGTGCTGGGTGCCGTGGCCTCTGCCACCGCCCCTGCCGCCACCCTGATGGTGGTGCGCCAATACAAGGCCAAGGGCCCCCTCACCGACATTCTGCTGCCCATCGTGGCGCTGGACGACGCGGTGGGTCTGGTGCTGTTTGCCATATCCTTTGGCGTAGCTAAGGCGCTCCTCAGCAGCGCGGTGGACGTGATGAGCGTGGTGCTGGAACCGCTGTTGGAGGTGGCGCTGAGTCTGGCGCTGGGTGCGTTGATGGGCTTCCTCTTCTCCTTCTGCGAGCGGTTCTTCCACTCCCGCAGCAAGCGTATGGCTATGTCGGTCACCTTTGTGCTGCTGACCGTGGCGCTATCCATGATCGAGTTTACCGTGGGCGGTATTCACGTGGCCTTCTCCTCTCTGCTGGTGTGTATGATGATGGGCACCATCTTCTGCAACGTCTGCGACTTCTCCGAGGAGCTGATGGACCGTGTGGAGCGGTGGAGCACCCCTCTGCTGGTGCTGTTCTTCGTCATCAGCGGCGCCGAATTGGAGCTGTCGGTGTTTGCCGACTGGGCCATCGTGTTCGTGGGTGTGGTGTACATCCTGTTCCGCTCCTGCGGCAAGTATTTCGGTTCCGGGCTGTCCGCCCGGGCGGTCAAGTGCGAGCCCTCGATCGTCAAGTATCTGGGTATCACCCTGCTCCCCCAGGCCGGCGTGGCCCTGGGTATGGCCATCAAGGCGGAGACCTTGGGGCCGGAGGGACACATCGTGGCCAACATCACCCTGTTCTCGGTGCTGATCTACGAGCTGGTGGGTCCCTTCCTGACCAAGATCGCGTTGCAAAAGGCCGGCGAGATCACCCCCGAGGGCAAGGTCAGTGCCCGTGGCAAAAAGGACGTTATGGCGCACGAATGAGCGTAAACAAAAAGAGCGTAGGCAAGGTTGCCTACGCTCTTTTTTTGCTTTGTTTAGATGCCATCCAAAATATCCTCCATCGAATACAACCCGGCAGGCTTGCCCTGCAGGAACCGGGCAGCGGTCAGCGCCCCGGCGGCAAACACGCTGCGGGATCCGGCGGAGTGGGAGAGGGTGAGCACCTCTTGCTCGCCGGCAAAATACACGCTGTGCTCCCCCACCACGGTGCCGCCCCGCAGAGCGGCGATGCCGATCTCCTTTTTCTCCCGCTTTTGCCGGCGGGTGTGGCGGTCATAGGTGTATTCCGGCTCATAGGAAAGTCCCGCCTTGGCGGCATCCGCCAGCATCAGGGCGGTGCCGGAGGGGGCGTCCAGCTTCTGATTGTGGTGCATCTCCACGATCTCAATGTCAAAGGTGTCGCCCAGGATGGCGGCGGCCTTTTTGGTCAGGGCGGACAACACCGCCACCCCCAGACTCATATTGCTGCTCATAAACACCGGCACCACCTTGGCGGCCTCATGCACCGCCGTCAGTTGGTCGGCAGACAGGCCGGTGGTACACAGCACCAGGGGCAGGTTGTGGGCGGTGACGTACCGAAGCTCGGCGGCTAACCCGGCGGGGTTGGAAAAGTCGATGACCGCATCAGCGGCGGGCAGACCCGCCCATTCGGTGGCTATGGGATAGGCGGCCTCGGCGGCGGCGATATCCACGCCGGCTACCACCTCGGCCTCACGGGTGGGGGCCAGCTCGGTGACCGCACGACCCATCCGGCCCAAACAGCCGTTCAAAATCAGTTTCATAGGAAAAATCTCCTTTACTTCACTAGTCCGTGATGCTTAAGGATCCCCGCCAGCTTCTCGGCGGCACCCTCCTCCATCGGATACAGGGGCAGACGGCACTCGCCCACCTCAAAGCCCATCCGGTTCATGGCCTCTTTCACCGGGACGGGGTTCACGTCGGTAAACAGACCCTGAGCCAGATCCATCCAATGGAGAAACAGATCCCGGCTCTGATCGGTGTAGCCTTTGAACCACAGCTCGCATATATCGTGGGAGACGGCAGGCACCAGGTTGCCCAGCACGGTGATGACGCCCACACCGCCCAGGGATAGGATCGGTACGGTCAAATCATCGTTGCCGGAATAGATGGGGATCTCGGAGATCGAGGCCAGATAACCGGTGGCGGCCAGGTCCGGGGAGGCCTGCTTGATGCCCACCACCGTGTCCACCTCCCGGTACAGCTTTGCCGCTGTATCCGGCTTGATATCCAGACCGGTGCGGGAGGGCACGTTGTACAGAATCAGCGGCAGGTCGGTGGCGGCGGCCACCGCCTCATAGTGGGCGATAAGCCCCCGCTGCGAGGTCTTGTTGTAATAGGGGGTAACCAACAGCAGACCGTCGGCGCCCAGCTTTTTGGCAGAGCGGCAGGACTCAATGCAGTGGTCGGTGTCGTTGGAACCGGTACCGGCAATCACCGGGATACGACCGGCAGAGCGCTCCACCGCCACCCGGATAGCCTCCAGGTGCTCCCCCATCTTGAGGGTGGGAGCCTCGCCGGTGGTGCCGCAGATAATCAGCGCATCGGTGCCCGCATCCACGTGCCAGTCCACCAACTGTTCTAGTTTCTCATAATGGATACGTCCGTCCGGATACATCGGGGTTACCAGCGCCACGCCGGAGCCGGTGAAAAGAATCGGTTTGCTCATAGGAAAACCACCTTTCTAAACGTAATCGCGGGTGCGAATTAACTACCCCTCCGTCACGGCTATCGCCGTGCCACCTCCGCGCTATTCGCCTTCGGCGAAATCGAACAAGGGGAGGCAAGAACATGTACACAAACTCAAAGAAAACAACTTAAGAGAGCCAAGGGATACGATAAATCAGCGGGAAAGCGGTTTAGATTAGAACTTGGTTCTCAAATATACCCGTCGGCGCAGAGCAATTCGGCCAGCAGCACGGCACCGCCGGCGGCACCGCGCAGGGTATTGTGGGACAGACCCACGAACTTATAGTCGTACTGGCTGTCCTCCCGCAGACGACCCAGGGAGACGGTCATACCGCCCTCCAGATCCCGGTGCAGCTTGGTCTGGGGCATATTGTCCTCCTCAAAATACTTGAGGAACTGCTTCGGGGCAGAGGGCAAATTCAGCTCCTGGGGACGGCCCTTAAAGCTGTTCCAAATCTCCAAAATCTCTTCCTTGCTGGGCTTGTTCTCAAACCGCACGAACACCGCGGCAAAGTGACCGTTGGTCACCGGCACCCGCAGGCACTGGGCGGTAAAGGCGGGGGACGTGGCATTGACGATCGCGCCGTTCTCCATCTTACCCCAGATCTTCAGAGGCTCCTGCTCGGATTTCTCCTCCTCGCCGCCGATATAGGGGATCACGTTATCCACCATCTCGGGCCAACGCTCAAAGGTCTTACCGGCACCGGAAATGGCCTGATAGGTGGTAACCAGCACGTCTTTTACGCCGAACTTGTCCAGAGGATACAGGGCGGGGACGTAGCTCTGCAGAGAGCAGTTGGACTTGACCGCCACGAAGCCGCGCTTGGTGCCCAGACGCTTTCTTTGGTCGTGAATGATCTCCTCATGCTGCCAGTTCAGCTCCGGAATGATCATCGGCACGTCGGGGGTACCGCGGTGGGCGGAGTTGTTGGACACCACGGGGCACTCTGCCTTGGCGTAAGCCTCCTCCAGGGCGCGGATCTCCGCCTTGGGCATATCCACGGCGCAGAAGATGAAATCCACCTGAGAGGCCACCTCTTCCACGTTGGCGGCATCCAGCACCATCATATCCTTCATAGACGCAGGCATCGGCACGTCCATGGCCCAGCGGTTACCCACCGCCTCGGTATAGGTCTTGCCGGCGGAACGGGGGGAAGCCGCCAGACAGGTGACGTTGAACCAGGGGTGACCGTCCAGCAGGGTCATAAAACGCTGACCCACCATGCCGGTGCAACCCACGATGCCTACGTTAAATTTCTTGTTCATAAAAATCGCTCCTTTTGGTATTGCCACTTGAAAATCCTTTACATATCTATTATAATAGACAAATCGGTAACTGACAAGCGGTATTTGCTACAAATTTTCGCTTATTTTATCACTTTAAAGGGTCAATGTCAATGCATGCTGCCTCATTTTTACAGAAAGTTGAGTATACCTTATGCTAAAAAGCGACTTTTATTACAATTTGCCGGAGGAACTGATTGCGCAAGAGCCCATCGAACCACGGGATGCCAGCCGTCTGCTGGTGATGGACAAGCAATCTGGCGCACTGCGTGACGGCACCTTCCGGGATATCAAAAACCTGCTAAAACCCGGTGACTGCCTCATCCTCAACGACAGCCGGGTGCTGCCCGCCCGTCTGCTGGGTGAGCGGGTGGGCACCGGCGCCCACGTAGAACTCCTATTGCTCACCCCCCACGGGGGCGACGTGTGGGAGGTGCTGGCCGGTCCCGGCCGTCGGGCCAAGCCCGGTGACCGCATCGCCTTTGGCGGTAACATCCTCACCGCCAAAGTGCTGGAGATCCTGGAGGGCGGCAACCGCCTGGTGGAGTTCTCCTATGAGGGCAACTTCTACGAGACGCTGGATAAAATCGGGCAGATGCCCCTGCCCCCCTATATCAAGAAACGCCTGGAGGACAAAGAGCGGTACCAGACGGTCTACTCCAACGAATTAGGCTCTGCCGCCGCCCCCACCGCCGGCCTGCACTTCACCCCGGAACTGCTGAACGAGGTGCGCGCGATGGGCGTGGAGGTGGCCTTTGTCACCCTGCACGTGGGTTTGGGCACCTTCCGTCCGGTCAAAGAGGACGTGGTGGAAAATCACAAGATGCACTCCGAGCATTACGCCCTGTCCCAGGAGACCTCCGACGTGATCAACCGCACCCGTCAGCGGGGCGGTCGGGTCATCGGCGTGGGCACCACCAGCTGCCGCACCCTGGAGAGCGTAGGGCTCACCGACGGCATCGTAAAACCCGCCGACGGTTGGACCGAGATCTTTATCTATCCCGGCTATGAGTTCCAGGTGTTGGACGGCCTCATCACCAACTTTCACCTGCCGGAGAGCACCCTCATTATGTTGGTGTCCGCCCTGGCGGGGTATGACCACACCATGAACGCCTATGAGCACGCGGTGGAGGAGCGCTATCGCTTCTTCAGCTTCGGCGACGCCATGGCGATATTGTGATAGAATAAATAAAGAGCAGACAAAGGCTCCCTCTCCGAGGGAGCTGGCACGGCGACAGCCGTGACTGAGGGAGTTTTTATTACTCCCTCCGCCTCGCATACGCTCGGCACCTCCCTCAAGAGGGAGGCTACCTCATTAACCAAAGGAGAAACCCTTATGATGAAACTACTCAAAACCGAGGGTAAGGCCCGGCGGGGCGAATTCGTCACCCCCCACGGCACGGTGCAGACCCCGGCCTTTATGAACGTGGCCACCAGCGCCGCCATCAAGGGCGGCATCTCCGCCCACGACCTGCGGGATGACCTACGGTGCCAGGTGATGCTGTGCAACACCTATCATCTGCACGTGCGCCCCGGCGACGATCTGGTGCGGCGCATGGGCGGTCTGCACAAGTTCACCGGCTGGGACGGTCCTATCCTCACCGACAGCGGCGGATTTCAGGTCTTTTCCCTCTCCACCCTGCGCAAGATCAAGGAGGAGGGTGTCTATTTCCGCTCCCACGTGGACGGCAAAAAGATCTTTATGGGTCCGGAAGAAAGTATGCGCATCCAGTCCAACTTAGGCTCTACCATCGCCATGGCCTTTGACGAGTGCGTGGAAAACCCCGCCAAATACAAGTATTCCAAGGAGTCCTGCCAGCGCACCACCCGGTGGCTGAAACGGTGCAAGGCGGAGATGGACCGGCTCAACAGCCTGCCGGATACCATCAACCCGCAGCAGATGCTGTTCGGCATCAACCAGGGGTGCACCTTTGAGGACCTCCGGGTGGAGCATATGAAGGAGATCGCCGAGCTGGATCTGGACGGCTACGCCATCGGCGGCTTGGCGGTGGGCGAGCCGGCGGAGGAGATGTACCGCATCATTGAGGCGGTAGAGCCCCATATGCCCCAGAATAAGATCCGCTATCTGATGGGGGTAGGCACCCCGGAGAATATCTTGGAGGCGGTACACCGGGGCGTAGACCTGTTCGACTGCGTGATGCCCAGCCGCAACGCCCGCCACGGTCACGTATTCACCTGGCAGGGTCACCGCAACCTCATCAACAACAAATACGCCGAGGACCCCCGCCCCATCGACGAGGAGTGCGACTGCCCCACCTGCCGCAACTATTCCCGCAGCTACATCCGCCATCTGCTGAAGGCGAACGAGATGCTGGGTATGCGGCTCACCGTCCAGCACAACCTGTATTTCTACAACCGGCTGATGGAGCGCATCCGCGAGGCGCTGGACGAGGGCACCTTTGAGGAATTCTATCAGAAATACACGAATTTCTTAGACGTGCGCATCTAAACAAATTGTGAATTTACAAGAAAGGCTTGCACTTTCTGTATAATAGGGTTATAATAGAAGAAATATTTTGTACGGAGGTACTTAGAAATGAACTACTTGGCTAACTTTATTCACCTGGCCGGCAACCCCAACAACCAGGGCGGCGGCGTGATGGGCTTGCTGGTTTCCTTTGCTCCCCTGATCTTGATCTTCGTGGTGATGTATTTCCTGATGATCCGTCCCCAGAAGAAGCAGCAGAAGAAAGAGCAGGAGATGCGCAACAGCCTGCGGGCCGGCGACGAGCTGACCACCATCGGCGGCATCAAGGGTCGCGTGCTGTCCGTCAAGGAGGACACCTTTGTGCTGGAGACCGGCAACGACCGCACCAAGATGACCTTTGAGAAGTGGGCCATCCAGACCGTCCACACCAAGCACGAGGACGTGGACAACGACGACGACGATTTTGACGACGACGATGACGATATCTAATTCATAATACGCACCCCTGCCGCATAGGATGATACCATCCTGTGCTGGGAGGAATGGTTATGAAATCCCCATCCGCAAATTCCCCTTGGTTTCGCCGCTGGCTCCGTCCTCTGTTGGTGGGGCTGTGTATCGGCATCATCACCGGAACCCTGCTTTTGTTGGGGGCGGCCCTACTGCTAAAAGCGGCAGACCTGCCCACCGGAGCCGTTCCGCCCCTGGCGCTGACTGCCGCCGGAGTGGGGGCTTTTGCCGCCGGACTCACCGCCGCCCTGCTGGCGGGGGAACGCGGCCTGATCACCGGGGCACTCTGTGGAACGTTGCTGTATCTCCTGTTGCTGTTGGTGGGGGTGACCCGCACCGGGAGCATTGAGGGAGGATACGCCTTGATCAAATGGGCGGTGCTGACCGTCTGCGGTGCTGTGGGTGGCCTCGTGGGGGTCAACCGCAAAAAGCGCTAACCGGAGCGGAGTAGGCACAGCTTACTCCGCTTTTTTGTTCTATTTATCCCTTGTCCCACATACCCTCTAGTAACCGCTGATGAACACGGTTACTCTAATGGAGGGATGCTTATGCAACGGACAACCACCCGCCGGGGGCGGGAACTAAAACGCTTTATCACCGACAACCGCCGCCTGTTCCCCTTTGTGGGATTGTTCCTGTTGGGGGCGGCGGTGGGGGTAGCGGTGTACGTCACCCTACTGCCCCGGGACCTGGCCGGGACGCTCTCCCTGCGTCCGGTGGCCACCGGGATCGGGGGATGGCTGTCCGCCCTGTGGAACAGCCTGTTCGCTACCCTGGCCCTGCTGACCGCCCTGTTTCTGTTGGGGCTGTGGGGGTGCGGTGCCCCGTTTATTCTTCTGATCCCCCTGCTCCACGGACTGGGGCTGGGGCTGACCGAGGCCCATTATTATGCACGGGGCCTTTCCGGGGTGCTGGCCACCGCCGGGGTGGTGCTGCCGGTGGGGCTCTTAACCGGGGCGGTGTTGGCCAGCGCCGGAGCCGAGAGCCTGCGTCTGTCGGTGGGGGTTAGCCGCCGTCTGGTATCCGGCGACACCGAAGAGGGTCTGCGGGACCCCTTTCGTTTATACAGCCTCCGTTTTCTGCTGTTTTTGGCCGGGGCGGTGGCGGTGAGTATTTTGGACGTTCTGTTGCGGGCCGCGCTGCCCCAACTGTTATAAAATTTCGGTATCAAACAAGAAGGAGCGATTCTCTTGGCAGGATTTTTTGGTCTGTTCAATTACAGCAAAGAGGGCCCCGGCGTGGCCAAAAACGCCCCTCAGAAGCGGGGATTTATCCACTTTTACGAGATCTATTCCCGCAAATTCTGGAACCTGGCTTTGGCGGGTCTGATGTGGTTTGCGGTGTGCATCCCTCTGGTGACACGCGGCCTGGCAGATGCGGGCCTGACCTATATCACCCGCTCCTTCACCCGGGAGAAACACGCCTTCGTCCGGGAGGACTTTGTGGACGCCATCCGTAAGAATTGGCGTCCCGCCCTCATCAGCGGTGCCATCAACCAGATGGTCACCGGCGTGATGCTGTACAACATCATCACCTTTATTATGGAGGTGTGGGTACGGGGCAAAGACCCCACCGCCCTCACCTACATCATCATCGCCATCACCCTAATGGGCTACGGCACCTTTACGTGGATGAAGTATTACATCCCCTTCCTCATCATCACCTTTAAGTTAAGCCTGAAGCAGGTATACAAAAACGCCTTTCTCTTCTCCGCCGTCAACCTCAAGCGCAATCTGCTGATCTCGGCGATTCTGATCGCCATATACGGCGTGTTGGGCTTCCTGCTGTACACCTTCCCCAACCCCTTCATGCTGGCGGTGATCCTCCTGCTGGTGGCAACGGTTCTGCCGGCCTTCCGCTCGTTCTTAATCCAGTATCACATCTTCCCCTCGATCAAGAAGCTGATCATCGACCCCTATTACAAAGCCAATCCCGGTGCGGACAAGCAGTTGCGCCGCAACCTGAATCTGGACGTGGAGGAGGAGGAAATCCCCTCTGCCCAAGCCGAGGACAAGCCTGCCCCGGCGGAGGAACCGGTGTTTGTGGATACCATCCCGGAGCCGGAGCCCACCAATGTCCCGAAAAAGTCCCTCCCCAAGCAGTATAATGAGAGAGAACTGCGTCGCTTCAACCGTCAGGTGCAAGCCCAAGGCGGGGAGGACGACGACGATACCATCTAAGGGGAGAGTTGTTTATGAGTTTGGAAATTATCTTAGGTTTTGCCGCGCTGACCCTGTTGGCCATCGCCATCGTGCTGTTGACGGTTCTGCTGAAACGGCAGAGCGGCGACGGCCAGACCCGTCGGCTGGAGGAGCGGCTGGACCGGATGCAACGGGATCTGTTGGAGGAGCAACGGGCCAGTCGCAAGGAATCCAACGAGGCGATTCAGCAGAGTATGCAGAATATGAGCCAGGTGCTGCTCACCGCCCAAGGGAACGCCAACACCGCGGTGAACGAAAACCTGGAGTCCATCCGCAAGGCTATGGTGACCCAGCTGAGCGGCATCCGGGAGGAGAACAACCGCCAGCTGGAGCAGATGCGCCAGACGGTGGACGAAAAACTGCAAAAGACCCTCAACGACCGTATCACCCAGTCCTTCCAGCTGGTCAACGAACGGCTGGAGCAGGTGTATGCGGGTCTGGGCGAGATGAAGACCCTGGCCAGCGGCGTGGGCGACCTGAAAAAGGTGCTGTCCAACGTCAAGACCCGGGGCGTGCTGGGCGAGGTGCAGTTGGGCGCTATTCTGGAGCAGATCCTCTCTCCGGAGCAGTACGAAGCCAACGTAAAGACCCGTCCGGGCTCCACCCACTACGTGGAATACGCGGTGAAACTGCCCGGTGCCGACGAGGGCACCGTATGGTTGCCCATCGACGCCAAGTTCCCGGTGGATGCCTACGCCCAACTGCTAGAGGCCTATGACACCGGTGACGCCGACGCGGTCAAGGCTGCCGGCAGCGTGCTGGAACAGCGCATCCGCGCCTTTGCCCGGGATATTCGGGACAAATACGTGGCGCCGCCCCACACCACCGATTTCGGCATTATGTTCCTGCCCATCGAGGGTCTGTACGCCGAGGTGGTGCGCCGCGGCCTGATCGAAACCTTGCAGAATGAGTACCACATCAATATCGCCGGCCCCACCACCATGGCGGCGCTCTTAAACAGCCTGCAGATGGGCTTTAGGACCCTGGCCATCCAGAAGCGCTCCGGCGAGGTCTGGAAACTGCTGGGTGCGGTCAAAACCGAGTTTGACCGGTTTGGCGACGTGGTGGAAGCCGCCCAAAAGCGGCTGGAGCAGGCCGGCGACGAGCTGGACAAGCTGGTGGGGGTACGCACCCGCCAGATCCAGCGCCGCCTAGCCGACGTAACCAGTCTGCCCGAAACCGAAGCCACCGCCCTGCTGGACGGTGGGGAAACCTCCGGGGAATAATCCCCCGCTCCCTCCACTATATTGGTGTGGGAGGGGTGTGTATGTTTTTTACCATCAATCTGCGGCGGATGCGCCGTCTTGCTCTGCCTTTGGCGGGGCTTGTGTTCCTGGTTTGCTTATGGCGGGCGATTCCCGCAACGGTCCCCGCCGCCACCGACCCCAACGAGGGTGTCCCGGTGCCGGTGGTGATGTACCACAGCCTGCTCCCCGGTGGGAACAGTGATTATGTCATCGACCCGGCGCTGTTCGAGCAGGATCTGATGTATCTGCAGCAACAAGGCTACACCACCGTCACGGTGAGCGATCTTATCGCCTATGTAAACCACGGAAACCCACTGCCAAAAAAGCCGGTGATGCTCACCTTTGACGACGGCTATTACAACAACTATCTCTACGCCCACCCGCTGCTCAAGCAATACGGGATGCGGGCGGTGATCGCCCCCATCGGCTCGGTGTCGGAGTACTATTCGGCCAACCCCGCCGAGCAAAATCATCCCCGCTACTCCCACGTCACCTGGGCGCAACTGACCGAGATGACAAAGGATGGGGTGTGGGAGATCGGGCATCACAGCTACAACCTGCACCGCACCGACAAGGGGCGTAAAGGGGTGGCACAGAAAAAAGGCGAGTCAGATGCCAGCTACCGGCAACAGCTTGCCGAGGACCTGCAAAAGGCCACCGAACTACTGAAAACCCACGTGGGGGTAACCCCCACCGTCTTTGTCTACCCCTTTGGCGCCCACACCACCGGCACCGACCCCACGCTGAAAGAGGCGGGGTTTACCGCCACCCTTTCCTGCGTGGAACGGGTCAGCCGGATCACCCGTGACCCGGACAGTCTGTGGCGCATCGGGCGCTACCGCCGCCCACCGGGGGTGGACAGTCAACACTATTTTGAACCCATTTTCCAAAAAGCGGAGGAATAAACCAATGGAACAGAGCAAGATCGACCGCATCAACGAACTGGCCCGCAAGAAAAAGGCCGAGGGTCTCACCCCCGAGGAGCTGGAGGAGCAGGCCGCCCTGCGGGCCGAGTATATCGCCGGTTTCCGGGCCAGTCTCACCGCCCAACTGGACAACACCGTGGTGGTGGACCCCGACGGCAACCGCACCAAAGTGACCCGTAAGAACCCCATTTCTTGAGATAAAAGAGGAGGAACTATGATGGACAAGATTCTGAAACTGCTGAACACCGATGCCCGTCTGACCACCGAGCAGATGGCGGTCATGGCCAATATGACCGAGGACGAGGTCACCGCCGCCATCGCCAAACTGGAGGCCGACGGCGTTATCCGTGGCTACAAGCCCCTCATCGACTGGGAAAAGACCGGCGAAGAGGTGGTCACCGCCATCATCGAATTGTCCATTGCCCCCAGCAAGGACGAGGGCTTTGACGGCATCGCCAAGACCATTATGGCCATGGACGAGGTGGAGAGCCTGTCCCTGATGAGCGGCGGTCACGACCTGATGGTCACCGTCACCGGCCGCACCTTTAAGGACGTGGCGCTGTTCGTCGCCAAGCGGCTGTCCTCTCTGGACGGCGTGCTGGGTACCGCCACCCACTTTGTGCTGAAAAAATATAAGGAGCGCGGCGTTCTGTTCGAGGATGAAGAACAAGACGAGAGAGGCACGGTATGAATTACGAAAAGCTAATCAACCGGACGCTTTCGGAGATGAAACCCTCCGGCATCCGGAAATTCTTTGACATCGCCGCCGAGATGGAGGACGTGATCTCTCTGTCGGTGGGCGAGCCGGATTTCGCCACCCCCTGGCACATCCGGCAAGAGGGCATCAAGACCCTGGAAAAAGGCCGTACCTGGTACAGCCCCAACGCGGGTCTCTTGAAGCTCCGCCAGGCCATCGGCGGGTATCTTTCCCGTCGGTTTGATCTGGCCTATGACCCCAAAACCGAGATTTTGGTCACCGTCGGTGGCAGCGAGGCCATCGACCTGTGTTTCCGCGCCCTGCTGGAGCCGGGTGACGAGGTGCTGATCCCGGAGCCCAGCTTTGTCTGCTACGACCCGCTGACCCGGATGGCCGGCGGTGTGCCGGTGGCTCTGCCCACCAGGGCAGAGGACGCCTTTCGGCTGAAAGCGGACACCGTCAAGGCCGCCATCACCGACAAGACCAAGCTGTTGGTCTTACCCTTCCCCAACAACCCCACCGGCGCCATTATGCCCCGTGAGGAGCTGGAGGCGTTGGCAGAGGTTCTGCGGGACACCGATATCCTGGTGCTGTCGGACGAGATCTACGGCGAATTGACCTACGGCCGGGAGCACGTGAGCATCGCCGCCCTGCCCGGGATGCGGGAGCGCACCGTGCTGGTGTCCGGCTTCTCCAAGGCCTTTGCCATGACCGGCTGGCGGTTGGGCTATGCCTGCGCCCCGGCCCCGCTGATGGCCCCCCTGACCAAACTGCATCAATACGCCATTATGTGTGCCCCCACCACCGCCCAGTACGCCGCCATCGAGGCGATGAATAACGGCGACAGCGACGTTATGCAGATGCGGGACGAATACGATATGCGCCGCCGCTTTATCGTGGATGAGCTAAACAAACTGGGGCTCACCTGCTTTGAGCCGGAGGGTGCCTTCTACGTGTTCCCCTGCATCCAGAGCACCGGTATGACCTCTGAGGCGTTCTGCCAAAAACTGCTGGAGAAAAAGCACGTGGCGGTGGTGCCCGGCAACGCCTTTGGCGACTCCGGTGAGGGCTTTGTGCGTATCTCCTATTGCTACTCGCTCAAGCACATCACCGAGGCACTCCGCCGCATCGGTGAATTCCTAAAGGAGAATGGGTTATGTCCGAAGTAATCGCTATCGCCCCGGCCAAGATCAACCTGACCCTGGACATTGTGGGCACGCGAGAAGATGGCTATCACCTGCTGGAGAGCATTTTCCAGTCGGTAACTCTTGCCGATACGATTCATGTGCGCAAGAAGCTGGGTAAAAAAATCAAATTAGTTGCCCCCCGATGCACGTGTCCGGTTGAGAAAAACACCGCCTATCGGGCGGCGATGGCGTTCTTTAACTACACCGGGCTAAGTAAAGGCGTGCGCATCGAGCTAAGTAAAGAGATCCCCCAACAGGCGGGGATGGGCGGCGGCTCCGCCGATGCCGCCGGGGTACTGGTGGCGCTTAACGAGTTGTTTGACACCCATCTCACCACCGAGCAGCTCTGCGAGATCGGTCTGACGGTAGGGGCGGACGTGCCCTTCTGCCTCGTGGGCGGCACCGCCTACGTCACCGGCATCGGTGAGAACATTCAGCCCTTGCCGCCGTTGCCGGACTGCCACATTGTGATCGCTCAGCCTGACCAGGGCATCTCCACCAAAGAGGCCTATGCCGCCGTGGACAACGCCGAGATTCTGGCCCGTCCCGACAACGCCGCCGCCATCGCCGCCTTGAAGGCCGGCGACCTGAACGGGGTGTGCCAGCAGGCGGTGAACGTGTTCGAGGCTGCCACCAACCTGCCGGGTGTCGCCGACATCCGCCGCCGGATGGAGCAATTTCATCCCCTGTGCAGTCAGATGACCGGCAGTGGCAGCGTGGTATTCGCCATTTTTGAAGACGAGCGCGTGGCCGAAGCCTGCCTGGAGGAACTGGGCGATTACTACTACGCCGTCCTTGTTCAACCCTGCCGTGGTGCTAATGCGTATATTTCGTCTTTTTAATTTTGAATAAAACCAGCCAAAACCGCCCACACTCGTTTCACCAAAACGAAAGGGCGGTTTTACTTATGACCAAAAGCAAACGATGGATTGTCGCGCTCTCCGGAGGGCTGGCGCTGTGCCTGCTGTGCTCTATATTAGGTATATACGGACAAGCCCAAGGGGTGCGGGACAGCGTGGTGCGGCTGCACATTTTAGCCAACTCCGACTCCACCGCCGACCAAACCCTCAAGCTCCAGGTGCGGGACGCCCTCACCGCGGCCTCCGCCGGGTGGCTGGACGGGGCGACGAACCGCGAGGATGCCCTCTCCTTAGCCAAGCAGAACCTGCCCCGGTTGCAGGCGGTGGCAGAACAGACGGTGGCGGCGGCAGGGGCGGACTATCCGGTGACAGTTCAGCTGAAAGAGCTCTATTTCACCACCCGGCAGTACGACACCGTCACCCTGCCCGCCGGGATGTACGACGCGGTGCAGGTGACCCTGGGTGCGGGCAAAGGGCAAAACTGGTGGTGCGTGGTGTTTCCCCCCTTCTGTGCCGGGGCGGCCACCCAGCCGGAGCGCTTTCTTTCCCCCGGGCAGCAGGACTATGTGGAAAACGAGCCCCGCTATCGGGTACGGTTTAAGGTGGTGGAATGGCTGGAAAGCTTCTGCCAACTGTTCCGCTAAAAAAATTAAATTTTTTTGAAATTTACTATTGACAAAATAGGAACCATAGTGTATGATAGTCAAGCGGTTTGAAAAAGCCGTGGTGACAAGCACCTCTAGCTCAGTTGGTAGAGCACCTGACTCTTAATCAGGGTGTCCAGGGTTCGAGTCCCTGGAGGTGCACCATTATATGGCCCGTTGGTCAAGTGGCCTAAGACTCCGGCCTCTCACG
>SVON01000013.1 GCA_015066365.1 Oscillospiraceae bacterium
TTTAAATGTGGCGATACAGAGTATCGTCAGTCCACATACGACCAGGTATACGATTACGCACTGGATCTTAGAAACTTCCAAAGAGAAAGCCATAACAAATTTTTGGTACCGATCATGGTTTCTACCAAGGCACCGAAAGTAAATAACACAGTCCAAGAACGGGACCGCATTATTGTTCCGCTTCGTTGCAATGCCGAAAATATTGCATCTACTATTCAAGCTGTGGCAGACCAATATAATGAGCCGGATTTTGATTATTCTTTGTGGGAGAATTCGGAGTATTTGCCTACGCCCACAATTGTCGAAGCGGCTCAAGCGTTGTATCGCGGTCATAATGTGCATGATATTACTCGCAGCGATGCCGGCGCGGAAAACCTCACTGTTACCACTGATGAGATTAACCGTATCATCGAACATAGCAAATCCAACGGCCGTAAGTCGATCTGCTTTGTTACTGGTGTACCCGGTGCAGGAAAAACACTGGTTGGTTTGAATATTGCTATTCAGCGTTCAAATGCACAGAAAGGTGAACACGCCGTCTTCCTTTCCGGCAATTTTCCGTTGGTGACAGTACTTCAAGAAGCTCTGGCTCGAGATAAAGTTGAACAGGAAAAACAGCGCGGTAATCGTGTATCCAAGACGGAGGCATTACGTAGCACATCTGCGTTTATTCAGATTATCCATAAATATCGTGATTCATTTGTTGGTAACACGAATGTTCCGCCTGAGCGTGTAGCAATCTTTGATGAAGCACAACGTGCATGGACTCACGATATGATCGAAAAGTTTATGGCGACCAAAAAGGGCGTATCTCCTTTCCCATATAGTGAGCCCGAGTTTTTGATCAGCACAATGGATCGACACCAGGACTGGGCAGTTGTTATTTGTTTGGTAGGCGGCGGTCAGGAGATTAATACCGGCGAAGCAGGTTTGCCAGAGTGGTTCGATTCTCTGCGCCGAGCATTTCCCAGTTGGGATGTATATATCACACCTCAGCTTAATGATGATGAGTATCGCCGCGGTAGAAGCTGGAACAGTATGATGAGTGGTCTTCGTACCTTCGAGAAAGACAAGCTTCATTTGGCAACTTCGGTTCGTTCTTTCCGAACGCCCGATTTAGCCGCTTTTGTAAAAGCTGTTTTGGATGCGGATACCGATGAAGCAAAGAAGCTGTATCAACGGATAAAAGATAAATATCCGATTGTGATAACCCGTAACTTGAATAAGGCAAAAGACTGGGTACGCGATCATTGTCAGGGCACAACTCGTTATGGACTACTCGCCAGCAGTGGCGCATTACGGTTGAAACCGGAAGGTATTTTTGTGAAGAATGAGATTTCGGTTGCAAACTGGTTTTTGAATAGCAAAGACGATGTCCGTTCCAGTTATATGCTGGAGGATGTTGTAACGGAATTTGATATCCAGGGCCTTGAACTGGATTACTCTGTAGCAGCTTGGGACGCTGACTATCGCTATGTAGATGGTGAATGGACGTATAACAATTTCGTCGGCAACCGATGGAATAACGTTGGCTCTGAGGAACGACGCCTATATTTGAAGAACGCATATCGCGTACTGCTAACGCGTGCTCGTCAAGGTATGGCAATATTTGTTCCAGCAGGCAGTGACGACGATCAGACCCGCAAACGTGAGTGGTATGACGGGATCTATGGCTATTTGAAAGAAATTGGTATTGCGGAGATTTGATGATGACCGAAGTAGTAGCAGCCCTCATATGGGACAGAAATAAGTTTATGATCTGCCAACGCCCGGCACATAAAGCGAGAGGACTGCTATGGGAGTTCGTTGGCGGTAAGGTTGAGTCGGGAGAAGCTAAAGAACAGGCGCTCATTCGCGAGTGTCAAGAAGAACTGGCTGTTACGTTATCAGTTGGTGATGTGTTTATGGACGTCGTCCATGAGTATCCCGATTTGATGGTGCATCTGACGTTATTTAACGCTACCATCGCTGAGGGAGTACCGCAGAAACTGGAACATAACGATATCAAATGGATTACGCCGAGTGAGATTCCAAATTATAATTTCTGCCCGGCGGATGAAGAAATACTGAAGGAGATAATTGATTCATCAAAATAAAGTGGTGTTGCTATGATTGACGAAAACAGATTTGCTTTAATTGAATATAATGGCGTACCGTATCCTGAAGGTTTTGCCTCTAATATTAAAGAGATAGCGGCTCACTTTGATAAGTGTGAAATTGAATCTGCAGAAAACTATTCTTTACACACGGAATACAGTTATGGCAAAAGAAAATTTGATAGTAGCTTGCTGTCACGCTTCGCAGAACTAAAAAGTTCACAAAAGGACGGAGTGCCACAGCTTTGGAAATCTAATAAATGGGCAGAAGAGTTCGCAGAGTTCATTCTTGAATTGACAAAAGGTAAAAATCCTCCTACGGTAATTGAAGTTCATCCGCCGTTTAATGATTATTGCGATATTGATTGTTTTTTGAATAGATATACAATTTTTGAAAAACGAATTCACAGCGTATATCTTAATTCTATTATTGTTATAGAAAATCGTTCCGGCGCTGTTTATAAGGGCGGAAAATTTGTGATTGGTAAAGCAAAAGAGATCGTTGAACTGTGCCAAAAAATAAAAGATAAAGATATCAATTTAGGTGTTGTTCTGGATTTTCCGCAATTGCTAACTGCAGAGGGAATGGACACATTGAAATTCAATGTGGATAAGTATTTATCGCTAGTTGATGACATATCAAAACATCGTGAAGTCATAAAGGGAATTCACATTTGGGGCAAAAAGAAAAGCGCGAGCGGCCGTTGGGTCGCTCACGCAAGAAATTTGGATACATATTTTGGCGAAAATGCAATATCAAAATCCGCTTTTATTGAAGGTATATTGAATGTTTGCAATGATGATATAAAACGGTTTTTGGTGCCAGAAGTGAATACCGGCGCTGAAGATTTGTCACGCATCACTAATGATGTATTTGGCTTTGAGGAAAAAGTAAATGGTTAAAGAATTGATGCACGATCCAATATTCCTTGCGGGGAAGTCGGAGTTTGCAACAAAAGAAGATTTGCAGGTCGCGCAGGACTTGATGGATACGCTCATGGCGCATAAAGATAGTTGTGTTGGCATGGCGGCGAATATGATCGGTGTGCGAAAGCGCATCATCGCCATCCTTGACGAAAGTGGACGAGCACCTACATATACTGTGATGCTTAATCCCGAGATCATTAAAAAAGACGGTGCGTATAATACCGAGGAAGGATGTCTATCCCTCCTAGGCGGACCAAGACCTTGCAAACGCTATAAATCCATCAAGGTCAAGTATCAGACCTTGGAACTGCAGAACCGCATCAAGACCTACACAGGCTGGACTGCACAGATTATTCAGCACGAGATAGACCATTGTGATGGGGTTTTGATTTAATAAAATGATGTGACAACAAATAAACGGAGGAAGTATGCTTAATCCTGATAAAAACTTAATACTGATTAAGGGTGAAGACAAAACCGATTCCGTTTTATCTTGGCGTTTTGATAAATACAAACCGGTTGTATACATCACCTACAGCAATCATAAAACCTATCCATATAACAGTGCTGATGTGCGATTTCTAAAAGACCCCAAGATTATTTTGTTGGATGACCGCATAGCGCTGAGGGACGAAATCCCTCTATCCGGCGCTATAACGCTTCAATTTTTCGGAAACTACTGCAGAATTGTTTACAAAACAGGATACCGTGAACTTACACAAAGTGCACGTGTGCGTATTGTCGAATCGGCGTTCCAATCTCTAAAATCCAAGAGTTGCTTTGATTACCTCAAACAGCTGGCTGTACGGACGGGCCTTGTTGTAGAGGGACATAATATTCTGGCAAAACGGTATGAGAAAATTGACTTTGTTCGCGAAGATAGTATTCTTGCTGCTTTTTTGAGCGGTAAATACACGAAAGAAACTACTGAAAAGAATACTTCCATTGTATATCCCTTCGGATTTAATCTGAGCCAAAAGAAAGCTGTTGACAACGCACTTTGCAATCAAATCAGCATTATCGAAGGACCTCCCGGAACGGGGAAAACCCAAACCATACTGAATATTATTGCCAATGCAGTGATGCGCGGTGAGAGCGTCGCTGTCGTTTCCAGCAACAATTCGGCAACCGCAAATGTTCTTGAAAAACTGGAAAAGTACGGTGTTGATTTTATTGCCGCTCCTCTTGGCAATTCCTCCAATAAAGAAGCATTTATCGAGTCGCAAGATCCCTCCTTGCCGGATATGCATACTTGGCGCGACAATATGGATGAATTGTCATCGCTCCGCCAAGAGGAAACAGAACTGGATAAAATGTTGGCTCTGCAAAATGAGCTGTCTGCGATCACTACCGAGCAAGACGCGATTGAAAAAGAGCAACAGCATTTTACGGACTTTTATAAAACTTTAACCTTTGCCGGTGATTATCCGGCATTTACCAAAAGGATTGCTGCAGCAAAAATTTTAAGATTTAACGCCGAATATGAACTGCTTCTTGCGTCGCAGACCCAGCTTAGCTTTTTTAAAAAGTTAAGTTTGAAATTCGTTTATGGACTCAAGAATTTCCGCTTTTATGGGCAAACACCGGAAACAATCTCTCCGTATTGTCAGAACCTGTATTATGATCGTAGGTTAAATGAGATCCAAAAGAGAAGGGCGGAACTGCAAGCAGAATTATCAGCATTCAACTTTGAAGAGAAAATGAAGCGGTATTCTGCTTTATCCATGACCGCCTTTAAAGCATCGCTGGCAAAGAAATACGGTAAGGTTGGCGCGCGCAAATGCTATGATGCTGACGATCTTTGGAAGCATTCAGAGTCTTTTATTTCTGATTATCCGGTGGTACTTAGCACAACCTACTCCCTGCGGGCAAGTCTTTCAAGTCGGTTTGTATATGATTACTTGATTGTGGACGAAGCTTCTCAAGTTGATTTGGTCACCGGAGCGCTTGCTTTATCCTGTGCAAAGAAGGCTGTTATTGTTGGCGATTTAAAGCAACTTCCTAACGTCGTGGAGCAAGAGCAAAGGAAGGTAACGGATGCGATATTCGAACAATTCGGGCTTTCAGAAGCGTATCGCTATTCAGACCACAGTTTGCTTTCTTCCTTGATATCGCTGTTCCCCTCTGCACCGCATGTCCTTTTACAAGAGCATTACCGTTGCCACCCGGAAATCATCGGATTTTGTAATCAGCGATTCTACAATAATGAATTGATTGTTTTAACCAAGCCGCACGATGAGCGTCAGCCTCTTATGGTATATAGGACTGCGCCGGGCAATCATGCGCGGGAGCGTGTAAATCAGCGGCAGATCGAGGTTATCACAAACGAAGTGTTCCCGCAACAGAAATTAAATCCGGACGATGGATCTGTAGGAATTGTCACGCCATATCGCAATCAAGCTGAAGCACTCCAAAAGGCGTTTTCCGGCACTAGTGTAAAGGCAGATACTGCAGATAAATTTCAGGGGCAAGAACGCAGTGTGATGATCTTCTCCACTGTCGATAATGAAATCGGTGAGTTTGCATCCGATCCCAATCGTCTGAATGTCGCTGTTTCCCGTGCGGTGGATCAGTTTATTGTTGTAACTGACGGAAATGATAACGACACAACTTCGCCGATTCACGAGCTGATTGGCTATATTCAATATCACAATCACGAAGTGATTAACAGCGAGATCCATTCGGTCTTTGACTACCTGTATAAGAATTGCGCAGATGCTCGAGAAGAAGTCATGCGCAAGTACGGAAAAATATCAGAGATCGATAGCGAAAACCTGATGTATGGCGTCATTCGTGATGTGTTGAGTAAGAGCGATTTTTCAAAATACGATGTGGTCCCGCACGTGCCTCTTCGAATGATCCTAAGCGATCTTCAGAAGCTGAATACACGGGAATTATCCTTTGCGACTAACCATCTGACTCATGTGGATTTTCTGATTTTCTCGCGACTTACCCATCAGCCTGTATTGGTAATTGAAGTGGATGGCTTTGCTTATCATAATAGTGAAAAGCAGCAAGAGCGGGATCTGGTAAAGAACACCATACTCGAGAAATACAACATTCCTATCCTTCGCTTCAGCACGATAGCAAGCGGCGAGGAATCAAAGTTGATTTCTGCATTGAACAAAATCAGCGAGATATAACCGAAAGTTTTTCTTCTTTTTCTCTGGACTTTCGCAAACTCCTGTGGTACTGTTGTGTACTGCAAAGGAGGTGCGAATATGGCACGAATAACGGTCAAAGAAGTTTACAGAGGCGAAAAGTACGGCGTGATGAGCGCGGCGATGGCTGAGTATCTCAAGGATGGCCGTCCGGCAGAGTACGACGAGCGGACTTGGGTGGAGATGCTGATCGTTAAGCATGCGCTGATCGCAGCGGACAAAATGAAATTAGAGGGCGACTCGATATCGGGAATGACCGATGCTGAGTCGTCCTCTTCTTATGTGAGGTGGGATGAACATGACAACGCTTGAAGATCTGTACTACGGCAACATCAGTCCGTGCGAGCACGACATGAAGCGCGGATCGCGGATGGACAAATTGGTGAAGCTTATCTGCAAGAATGAGGAAAGCCTCATGTCCACCCTCACCGAACAGCAGAAAGAAACCTTCGAAAAGTTCAAAGACTGCCAAAGTGAGATCTGCGACCTCACTGCTCGCCAGGCGTTCACCGACGGGTTCATCCTGTCGATCCTACTCAAGCGTGCGGGATGCAAGCGCGTGCGATTCCATGATCTGCGCCACACATTCGCAACCATGGCGTTGGAAAACGGTATGGACGTGAAAACGCTGTCGGCAACGATAGGCCATGTGTCAGCGGCAACGACGCTGGATATTTACAGCCATATGACCGACACGATGCAGATGCAGGCGGCGGTGAGCATTGACCGAAAAATCGGCGGCACAAACGCGCAGATGCCCGTGGTAGAGCAAACACCCAAGGAGAGTGAAAAAACGCCCGTAAACGCCCCGTGTGCGCCCACAGAACCCCATCCCGAACCAGTGCCGAGAAAGATACGCAAGAGCGGCACGGGATGCCTATACCAAATCAACGACAACCTCTGGGAAGGCAGCTTCTTCCCACGCCTGCCGAACGGCAAGCGAAAGAAATTCAACGTCTACGCTGAGAAGAAAGAGCAATGCGAAATCAAACTCGCCGAGATGATCGAGCGAGTCAAAGCGGAGATTGCGGAGGAGAAAGAACGGCTCAAAATTCGTTGAAGGAGAATTAAAAATGCGGCGGCTCAACAATGCTGAACCGCCGCATTTTTAATTAGTGTTATCGAAATGAAGGTTAACAGTAAATGTGCCGTATTTAATTCCAAATTCTTGGCGGAGGTAATTACTCGAGAAAGTAATACCAATATTATGTGTTTCACAAATCTGTTTTGCAAAATTCAATCCAAATCCTTGTCCGCCTGTTGAAAGTGCTTTTGCATTTTCGCCTCTAAAACCTTTTTGACAAAGCCGTAATAATTCGTTTTCATCACAATATGGTCCTATAGATGAAATTGTAACGTCCAGAACTTCTCCATTTTCTGCAAAATTCACATTAACTGGATACCCGTCTGGTGAGTATTTAATGGCGTTTTCAAAGAGGATAAAAAGCAATATTTCAAAAGTTTGATAAATAGGATATCGGTAATCACTTTGCTGAGGGGTATTTAATGATATCCAGACATTTTTGCGCATATATCCTTTCAATAGCTTGCGCATTTTATCGAACTTTCGAAATATTACAAGAGAAAGAGGCGGGTTCGTTGAGAGTGTCGGATTCAAAACTGAATCAAAATAGGCGAAGCGATTTGAAATCATATAACTGCAAACATGTACATTTTTCAATGTGTTTAACAATGTTTCAGAATCAAGTCCATCTTCATCCGATTGACTCTCTAGAAGTTGGTCAATAGTATTTTTAACTTGTCCGTTTAAGGAACGGGTTTCATGCAACAGGTCCTTAATGGCATCCAAATTACGTTGTAGCGAACCTTTTTCGGATAAACTTTCGGCCGCCTCTTTAGCAATTGCCAAGCAGTTCTCTTCACTTAAAATGGTATTAAAAACACATTCGGTAGACTCTGTTGATTTTGCTTTTTTCTTGTCCCATACACCTCGAATTCTTAGTCCCGAAAAAATAATTTTAGTATTGGGAGTAGAATAAACATAGGAAGCTAGCCCGTGAGGACAACAATAAGATCCCGCAGGGCTTTCAGCCATACGCTCATAATGTTTTAAGCATGTTTCTCGTGTGCAGTTCTTTTTGCAGAATGGCAACAAGTGAATGTACGAGCCGTCCTCCAAAACACCATTATTAACAACCGGCAGTAGGGACATTACTGTGCACCTCCAACCAATCCTAAAATCAGTTTTGCACAAAGCGATGAGGTGAAGTCTGTAATTATAGTTCGAAGTTTAGAGTCTTTTTCTTCAACAAAGTTTTGAAGTGCATTAAAGTTCTTTTTGTTTATTGACTGAACAAATTTATCCTCTATTCTTGCGATTGTGATAGTTGAAACTCCGTTGTTTAGCAAGTAAGAACGTATCTTCTCCCAACGATGAATAGGATTTATTGCTTCTTTAATTTGTGAATCTAAAACATCTATCCAATCGTCGATACCTAAATCTTTTGTGGCAACATAATCCGCCAAAGAGAAGAACTGGTTGTAATCCGCATTATATGTGTTGGCAGTATATGCTACGATTTGCTTGCTCGGATAATTTGCGTGTATTTCACGGATAATAAAAGCTCCTTCTTTTTCATATCCTAGTTTTTTCCGACGCCGGCAATATCGCACATAATAATTTCATAAGGTTCTACATCCCGTATATTGTCTATATCGTTTTTATGAGTAATCTGATATCCATTTGCTTTCAAAAAATCTTCAGCGTAAAAACTATTATCATCAATAATAAGGATGTTAATGTTTTTTCTAAGTTCAACCATGCTGTGGCTTTGTTTAATGATGGTCATCTCTGATAAATCTGCAATCGTATTCATAATACAGTATATGCGCGGAACTTTCATTTTTATTCTCCTCTCAATTGGGCAGTTGCAAAACATTTATGGCAAGACCTAGAAATATTATAGGATGAGAAAACTATAAAGTAAAGATGTTACTGCTCTTTTGTAAAAACAAGAAGGCCGTAAAGTTTTACTTTGCGGCCTTCTTGTGCGGCAAAAACCGCCGTTTTGGTCCGAGTGACAGGGATCGAACCTGCGGCCTGATGGTCCCAAACCACCCGCGCTCCCAGCTGCGCCACACCCGGATATCTATTCAATTTTTCAGTTTCTTGCGTGGAAGTGGGACAAACTGTGGTCAAACGCAAATTCCACGCATTTTTGAGTTTTCGTAAAGTGCCGAAAGTCCGCACCGTTAAAGGCTTTTCGGGACTTCTGCAAAATCTCGGCTGTAACTGCCCGACACGCTCCCAAAACAAGTGGGTGACCGTTACCCTACACCTCGATAGGGCCGGCGGGATACCAACGGGCTAGGTTAGGAGAATGGCAAAGCCATTCTCGGGGGGCGGCAACGCAACGTTAAACCAGTAACGCTGAAATGCCGCCCCAACCGCCGTTTTTGCATTGTACACCATTTCCGCCGGAAAGTCAAGGCGAAACGAGGGGGCGGCACAGCAGGCCGGGTCACTCCCCCATCTTTACCAGCAGATCCTCCCACTCTTCCGTCGTGACGGTGGTGTTCAGCACCTCCAGCAGGCGACCCGCGGACAGGTAGCCGGGCAGGTCCAACGCCGTCAGCAGGCGTTTCCGCCGGGTGGCGGCATCCGGGTGGCCGGTCAGCCCCAGCTCCATCAAATCCGCCTTGGTCAGCCCCAGGCTCTCCCTCTGGGGGGCTTGCTCATCCTCAAAGGTGACGCCGGCCCGCTCCAAAGCGGTTATGATCACGGCGGCATCCATCCCCTCTACCCCCAGCAGGCCCTCTTTGGAGGGGGCGGGTTTGCGCCGCTCCTTGCCGGGGATGGGGGGCACGTAGGCCTGCACCATCTGCTCCGCCGGGATGCTCCCCTGCAGATGACTGCGAATCACCCCACCGGCCGAGTCGCTGTCGGTGAGGATCACCAGCCCTCGCGTTGCCGCCAGGCGGCGCAGCAGGGCCATTTTCTCTGTATCCTTGAACAGGCGAAAGCCGTCGGTGGTCACCACCACCGCCTCCACGGCGGCGTGGACACGGATGGCATCGTGTTTGCCCTCCACCACAATCGCCTGACGCACCCGGCGCACCGTCAGCCCTCCGCAGCCCGGGCCATCAGCCGGGTCACCGTCTGCTCCAGCACCACCCAGGGGTCACCGGGGTTGCTCTTGAGGGTCAGGTCGGTTTTGGCCAGAATATCCAGGCAATCCCGCAGCACCGGCAGGCTCATCCGCGCCCCATCCCGTGCAGCGTTCTTCAGTTTCCATTCCTTGCCCTTATAGCTCTTAAACTCCGCCGCCAACCGCTCTGCCGGCACACCGGCACCGGCGGCCACCTTGGCCCGGTACAGATACGCATAATCGCCGGACAACACCGCCAGCACCCCCACCGGGTCCTCCCGCTGGGTGCGGAATTGGTGCAGCAGGTCGTAGGCCTCCCCTGCCTTGCGGCGAAGGATGGCCTTGGACAGGTCAAACACCTTGGACTCCAGGTTTTTGGGGCAAGCGGTGTAGATCAGCTTACGGGTGATGTCTCCGTTCACCGCCAGAGCGCACAGCTTATCCAGCTCACCGATGAGCAGATTTAGGTCGTTGCCCACCTGCTCCACCAGATAACTGGCGTCGGTGAAGTCCAGACTGCACCCCCGGCGCTTGGCACCCGCCATCAGCAGTTTGGCGGTGTCAGCGGGCTCTTTGCGCTTAAACTCCATCGCCACGCCCTTGCTCTCCGCCAACTTGATCAGGTCTTTCCACGCGTTTTTGCGCTTGTCCGGCTGGACCGTCATCTGCCACAGCACCAGCACACAGGTGTCCGGCATCTGCTCCACGATGCGCAGAATCCGCTCCCCGTTATCGGCGTTGAGGGTCAGATCCCGCACCGACACGCACTTACGGTCGCTCATCATCGGCAGAGCCTCCACCGCCTCCTCCAGTTGCTCCGGGGTGACGGACTGGCCGTCAAATCGCTGGAAATTAAAGGCGTCAAAGTCCTCCTCCACCGTTTGCTTGGCCACCAGGCGGGCATACTGCTCCACCAGATAACTCTCTGCCCCGTAAAACAGGTAGAGGTTGGCCGTCCCATTCTTAATGATGTCTTTTACTTGGGTTTCGGTCATCGCCACGGCAATACACTCCATTCTCCATCCGGCTGGACGGTGAAAGTTACATAATCTTCGGTCAACAGCAGGGTCTTGTCGGCATACGCCGGCACGCCCTGCGCCAGCTCCCGTTGGGCGCAGGTCACCACCGAGGGGGTGTGCACCTGCTTAGGCAGACCGGTATAAATCATCAGCCCGCCGGGATGGGGGCAGGATGCCCCCGGAACGGTGCCGATCTGCACCGTCTCTGCGCCTAAATTCAGCCGCCACCACGCGTTGGAGGGGGCCATGAGGGTGCAGCCCTGCCACAAAGAAACGGGCTGCTCCGATGAAATGCGGGTCACCGGGTCGGGGGCGCCCATACACCACGCGGTATCTGCACAGGCGATCACCTGTGGGGATCCCGCCTGCCGACAGAGGGAGGTCAAGGCCCCGGTGTCGGACACCGCGCCCTCCCCAATCACCAGATAATCCAGGTGGTGGCAGGCCACCTCCTGCAAAAGTGCGGTGGCCTCGGTCAGGCCGCTGCTGTGGGTCACCAGCAGAGCGGTCTTCTCCCCTTGCTCCACCACGACCGCCGCTCCATCGGTGACCGGCTGTACCGTCAGCCGGATGGCCGGTTGGGTGAAGCTCTGTCCCACCCACACCGCCAACAGCAAAAGCGTCAGCAGCGGCGGCAACACCCGCTTGGGGGAAAGGCGGCGGAACACAGCGTAAATCACCAGCAGGCACACCGCCGCAAGCAACAAAAACTGCCACAGAGCGGTGACCGAAATCTGCGCCCAGGGAGGGCTACACCACCGGGCCACGCCGGTGAGGTAGCGGGTGCCATAACCCGCCAATGCCAACAACGGCTGCCCTAACCAGGCGAGAAACGGAACCGCACAAAGCAATAGACCCATCCAGCCCAGCAAGAGCACCCATCCCGCCGGCACCACCGCCAATAGGTTGGCCGGCAGATAAGAAACGGAAAACGTGCCGAAGTGATACACCGCCACCGGCAGGGTGAACAGCGTAGCGCTGAGGCACACCGCCACCGCGCACCACACGTACCCGACGGTTCGCTGCCACAGCCGCCCCATCGGGTGCTCCGCCAAAGGACGGCGATACAGCCACCCGCACAGCCGCGGGGTCAGGCACAGCACGCCTGCGGTAGCCAAAAAGGATAACTGAAACCCAACGTGATAGATCTGGTAGGGGTTGATAAGCAATAAGACCGTCAGCGCCAAGCCCAACGCGTTGAGCCCGTCCGACCGACGGCGCAACGGTACGCCGATGAGCCAACACAGACTCATCAGCCCGGCCCGCATCACCGAGGGAGAGGCGCCCACCAGCACCATAAACAGCGCCATCACGGGGATGGTCAGCAGCGCCGACAGGCTTAGTCCGGTCACGCGGCGCAGACCGGCCCGCAGAGCCAACACCACCAACGACAGATGCAACCCGGACACCACTAATAGATGGCTGAGCCCGCTACCCCGGAAGGCGGCATCGACCGCCGCAGAAACGCCCTCTCTGCGCCCCAGACAGAGCGCCGCCAGCACGCCACTCTCCTCCTCCGGGAGAGATTGACACAATATGCGGTAAAGCCGGTCGTTCAGCGCCGCCCCAAAGGAGCGCGCTCCCACCCCGGTAAAGGGCGGGTCCAGCGGATCCAGCCCCAAGGGGAATGCGCTGAGAAAGATGCCCCGGCTGGGCTGATAGGTGGAAAAGGCGGTGCCGTTCAGCTCCGCCGAGACGGTAAAGGTATCCCACAGCGCCGGGGTCAAGGCCTCCGGAAAATACATCGCCACCCGGGTGCCGGGTGGAATCAGGTCAGCCCGCTCCACCTCCACCGTGGCCATTCTGCCCCCGCTGGGCAACGCCACCACCTGACCGGTGATGGTGTCGGTGCGCCCGGAAAGCCGGGCAAGCGGCTCCACCCGCACCAGGCGAAAGACGGCGGTACACAGCAAAACCAACGCCGCCGCACCAACCATCAGACACCACAGCGTTCGGCGGCACCGCCGAAAGAAAAGGGTGACCAACGGGAACAGCGCCCCGGCAACCACCGCCCACAGCGGAAGCTTCAAAGCGGGCAAAATCACCGCCAAAGCGGTACACCCCACCGTCAGAAAGGGGCGGCGCACCGTCCAACCACTCAGCCAAACGTCGTTATCCTCCGCCGAATGGAGCACCGCCGGTCACATCCTTTCTCCTCGTTTTCGCCATTGTACCACATTTTTTGGCCCGGCACAAGATTTACGCGGATAATTCTTGCCCTAATTCGCGGATTATGGTACAATAGGGTAAATTCCTCACAAGGAGGGCTATTTATGAAGACCGTCCGGATCACCGCCCTGCGCCGCACCGAATACCCCGACCTGATGGTGCAGTATGAAAACCCCATCCAGCACGCCTGCGACGTGGCTATCGGGCAGGTATTTTACAGCCAAAACGGTGAAAGGCCCACCGCCCTCTGCCCCGAAGCGTGGACGGTGATGGCCCCCTACGTGACCACCCTGGCCGCCGGTGGCGGCAACTTTTTTGACGGGTGGATGAAAAATCCCTATTCCGCCCTCATCTCCTGCAACGACGGCTTCCGTCCGGTAAGCTTTTTGCTGGAAACGGTGGAAGAAGAACACTAAGCGAGGTATACGTATGCTGAAACGACTGTTACTGCTGACCCTGTGCGTCCTGCTGCTGGTCGCCCCCTGTGCCTGCGGCGAAGCCGCCGAGGAAGAAGAGAGCACCCCCGGCACTAACCAGACCCAAAAGACCGTACCCGCCACCTACGTGCCGGATGAAACCATCAACCGGTTTATCGTGGCGCTGAAAACCCGGGGCGCCTTTAAAAACCTGGATATCCTATCCGGCACCAGCCCCGATGAATTCGTGGTGCTGTTGGGCGAATGCCGCATCTCCCTCACCGCCGGCAAGCGGGGGATGGCGGTGGTCGTCCAGGCGGACCGGGGCGAAACCGGGCAGAAAAATCTGTTCGCCGTCTTCTCTCTGCTGACCCAGGTGGCGGACAAGAGCTGTACCGAAGCCCAGCTGGAGGAGGCTTTTGCCTTTATGAAGCAATACACCGACACCGCCAGCCCCTCCCACCGGGTGTGCAACGAGGTAAAAATTATGTCCTATTCCCCCTCGGTCAAGGTGGGGGGCACCGAGACCGGTCACCGGTTGGATCTGCTGATTTATAACTACGTGGCCGCCGGTCAGACGCAATAAATTTGGGCATTTTTGCAACAAAAGGTTGCATTTATCCCGCCTTTGTGCTACACTTACCATAAAGTGGTGCGGTTTTCCCGCGCACTTATAAATAACGGAACTTTGAAAGGAGTTTTACTATGTTCTGTCCTAACTGTGGCAAAAACTTGCCCGACAACAGCGCGTTCTGTGACGGCTGTGGCACCCGTTTGGCCGCTGCCCCTGCTCAGCCCGCCGCACCGGCTTATGCCGCCCCGGCACAGCCCAACCCCATTTTGGATGACACCATCGCCGCCTTTAAGGGCTTCTTCTCCGGCAACCCCGCCAACGGTCTGCAGAAGGCCGCTAAGAGCTCCGGCCTGGAGTGGCTGATCCTGTTCGGCATCACCGTCTTCTTCAAGATGTTCTATGCCGCTCTGAGACCCTGCCATCAGGACAGCGAGTTTGAGGCTTTTGGTCTGCTGGACGGCATTCTCTCTTCCTCTTTGGGCTTCTTTGCTCTGTCCTTTGCCATTCTGCTGCTGTTTAAGCTGGCTTACAACAAGGACATCCCGATCGCCAAGATCTTTAACGTTACCGCCTATGCGATGCTGCCCATCGGTTGCTCCGCCCTGCTGAACATCGTCTTCGGCTTTGTGTGGGACGGCCTGACCGCCACCATTACCAGTCTGGCTTTGATCGCCTTTGCTGTGTTGCTGTACGTGGGCATTCAGCAGTTGTGCGAGATCAAGGTTTCCGTCTGGGGCTTCATCATTGTGTTGGGCTTTGTGATGCTGCTGGGCGCCGCCTGGCAGGCTCTGTGGGTCGAGCTTCTGGATGGCGAGCTGTACGGCTACTTCCTGAAGTACTTCCCCAACGCGCTGATCTAACCTAACCCTAACATAATCAAAAGCCGCAAGGTCATAAGACCTTGCGGCTTTTTGCATAAGTGGCGCAGGAGCACCCTATACTTAGAGAAAAGGAGTGATGGCGATGTGTACCGCAATCCATCAGCAGACCCAAGGGCTGTTTGGGCGGACCCTGGATCTGGAGCACACCTATAACGAGCAGGTGGTGGTGACCCCCAGAGGGCATCTGGGCAACCGCTACGCCCTCCTGGGCACCGCCACCGTAGCCGAGGGATACCCCCTCTACTACGACGCCCTCAACGAGGCGGGACTGGCCATGGCGGGGCTCAACTTTCCCCACAGCGCCCACTATCCCCCGGCAAAAGAGGGGGCAGAAAACGTGGCCGTCTACGCGCTCATCCCCTCTCTGCTGGGTCAATGCGGGTCGGTGGAGGAGGCGGTGACCTGGCTGGGGCAACGGCACCTGTGCAACCGCGCCTTCAGCCCGGACTATCCCGCCGCCACCCTCCACTGGATGATTGCCGATAAGCTCCGGTCGGTGGTGGTGGAGTCCACCGCCGCCGGGGTGCAGGTATACGATAACCCGGTGGGGGTGATGACCAACGAGCCCCCCTTTCCTCAGCAACTAAAGCATTGGGCGGAGTTTGCCTATCTGAGCCACCGGGAGCCGGCGGTGACCCCGCTGGAAATGGGACGGGGCAGCGGCTGCCTGGGTCTGCCGGGGGACTATACCTCCCCCAGCCGGTTTGTGCGGGCCGCCTTCGGGGTGGCCGGGTCCGCACCGGGAGAGGACCCGGTGGGGCAGTTTTTTCATCTGATGAGCACCGTCGAGGTGCCCCGGGGGGCTGTGGTGCTGCCGGGGGGAACGCCGGTGGTCAGCCACTATACCTGCTGTATGGACCTGCAAAACGGGGTGTATTATTACCGCACCTACGGCGGTGGGCGCATCCGCGCGGTGGCGCTGCGGCCTGAGGACACCATTGGTCAACGGCTTACCTGCCACCCCCACCACAAGACCCCGGACGTGGCGTGGGAGAACTAAACTTTTTGCTCGCCGCGAGAACCCCTGCAAACGCTGTTACGGATAAGCGAAGAACGCCCCGAAAGCAAAGCTTTCGGGGCGTTCTTTACCATTCGATCGGCTTTAACCCGTGTTTCTCCAACAGGGCGTTGGTTTTGGAAAAGTGGCGGCAACCGAAGAAGCCCCGGCTGGCAGACAAGGGGCTGGGGTGCACCGTCTGCAATTTATAGTGCAGCGGGTTGGTGATGAGTTCCCCCTTCTTTTGGGCGTGGGCGCCCCACAGCAGAAACACCACCGGGGTATCCTTTTGGTTCAGCTCCCGAATGATCCGGTCGGTGACCTGCTCCCACCCGATCCCCTTGTGGCTGGTGGGTTGCCCCTCCCGGACGGTGAGCACCGTATTGAGCAGCAGCACCCCCTGCCGGGCCCAACCGGTCAGCTCCCCGGTGGGGGGCTCCGGCTTGCCCAGGTCGGTGGCCAGCTCCTTAAACATATTCTTGAGCGAGGGGGGCGGGGTGACCCCCGCACGCACCGAAAAACACAGCCCGTGGGCCTGCCCGGCACCGTGATAAGGATCCTGACCGAGGATCACCACCTTGGTATCCGCAAAGGAGGTATACCGCAGGGCGTTAAAAATATCGTGCATCGGCGGATAAATCCGCTGAGTGGCGTATTCCTGTTTCAGAATCTGCCGCAGATTTTGATAATACGCCTTGTCCCACTCGTCCGCCAAAATGGCGTCCCAGTCGTTGCCAATGTGTACCATTGTGTCGCCACCTCCTTGCTGGGATCAGTATAGCATATCCCCAACAAAAAGTAAACCCGGAGTGAGGTTCACTCCGGGTTTTTTTAACGGTTACGGTTGTTCGGTCACCGTGGGCTCGGTCTCGCCGGTGGGGGCGGTAGGCGCCGTGGTGCCGGTGGTGCTCTCGGTGGGGGTGGTCACGACCGGGTCGGCGGTGCTCTCGGTGGGCGCGGTCGCCGTGGTGTCGGTGGTGCTGACGGTGGTATCCGTGGTGGTCGTAGTATCGGTGGTGCTCTCGGTCACCGAAGACCCGGTGGTCGTGGTGGTGGTGCTCCCGGTCACCGTGGTGGTGGTGGGCGCGGTCGACGTAGCGGTGGTCGACGTGGTGGTGGTCGGTGCCCACTTGGTGGTGGCGGCGGTGGACTTACCCACATAGGTGGGGTTGGTCGCCTGCGCCGGGATATCCCAGGGATGCTCCAGAGCGTAGTTCACCGAGCGGATCATAATGGCTTTCAGCTCCGGGGTCAGCTTCTGCACGCCCTGGGGCTTATTCTGCTTATGCCGCCAACCGATCTTGATCTTGTCGTAGCCGATCTTCTTGAGGGGCTTGCCGGTGAGCTGTGCGGTGAGGGTATAGCCCACCATCAGACGGCTGAAATCGCTCAGGTGGGTGTAGTCACGCCATAATTCGATCTGGGGCATACCCTCCACCAGATAGGCGTACATCACCGAGGTGCCGGAGCACAAGCCGTTGGAATAGGTGGGGTCGGACAGCACGTGCTGCTTGGTCATATCGGTCATCACCTTAAACTGGTTGACCGGGTTAAAACCGTACAGCCGCTTCAGCTTGTCCTTATAGCCCAACGGGGGTTGACGGACATACTCCGGAGAGAAAAACACCTCGTCGTTGGGGCTGGGCCAGGACACGTGCCACACGAACTCGTGGGGAGTCTTAACGTATTTGTTGACCTCTTCCATCAGGGCGTAGCGACCGTCCTTGTTCAGGTTCGGGTCGGCCAGATCCTCTTTGGCGGGCTGCATCATAATCACATCCCACTCCCGGTCGAGAAGCACCGACTTGGAGGTGACATCGTATTTGATGGAGCGCTTGCCGTTCTCGTGCTTATAATAGCGGATGACCGACTGGTTGTTGCGCATAATGTCCAGGTGCTCGTCGATGCTGGCCCCGTTAAAGTGCAAGATGCCAAAGCACAGATCGGCATCCGGGAACTGATCCTTAAAGGCGTAGTGCAGCAGCCAAAAAGCATCGATGGAATGGCTGTTGCCGATGATGAGAATATCCACCTTGTCGGTATCCGGGTTGACAAGCGGCTTGATGGTGGGGGACGTGGTGGGCGTGGTCTGAGTGGTTTTGGCCGGGACGTCTGCCGCTTGCTGCGGCGCCTCGCTGCCGCAGGCTGCCAGACCGGTCAGCAGGCACAGCGCCAGCAGACCGCATAACAATCGTTTCATCATAAACATCTCCCTCTGTTTTTAGGGCATTTTAACCTCTTCATTATACCACACTCACCGCAAAATGCAATCGACAAAATCCCCCAATTTCTGCCGATGGTCAGGGGCAAAAGGGGGCACTTTGTCACAACCGGCAAAAAAACCGGCAAAGAGTGCTTTGCCGGTTTTCTCTCGTTTATCCGTTTTTGACGGCGCGGTCATAGGCCGTTTGGATGATTTTGGCGTCCTTGCGCTCCGGGGTCCACAGCAAAATCGCCCACGCAAGCAGCACCTCGTACCCCAGCACCAAATAGATGGCACCCGGCTCCACCAGGGCGGTGAGCAACAGCAGCGCCAACACCCACATAGCCACCAGCCGTCCCGTCTTGCGGCGCAGACCGATGGCGGAGCCGTCGCCATAGGCGTTTTGGAAAAACGCCTTGGTCAGCGTCCCGGAGGCGTACAACTGCCGCAGTTCGTTCCGCTGGGCCACGTATTCCTTGCGGGTGATCTTGGTCAGCTCCGGTTCCTCCTGCCCCTCGATGCTCTTTGCCCGATAGTATTCCTCTTTATAGGCAAACTTGAGGGTGCCGCGCCCCAACGTCAGCATAGACACGATCACCGTAAAAGGGAGGATATGGGCGTACCGCCGTATGCGCATCAGGCCCTCGTCCCCGCTGGGGTACATATAATCCATCAGAACATCCGTATCGTAAATGGTGACGAACAAAAACACCCCCACGAACACCAGCGCGACAAAGACCTGAATCCCGGTCACCGTCATCAATACGCCGCCCAAAATGATCAAACCAATGCCAAGCAAAAATCTCATACAAGTCACCTCTTCTCCTCATTTTACCATAAACCGACAAAAATTGCAAATATTCCTGTCGATGCCCTGGTTTTTTTGTGGAGGAGCGCGCTACCGGTCCCTCCGGAGAGAAAAAACAGCACAGGGGATCTCCCTGTGCTGCTTTATCCTTGCTCGGTTAGCGGACGGTTACCCGCACACTCTTCATGGTGCTGGTCTGGGCGTTCACCAAAAACTCAAAGGTGGCACCCACACCGTTGGCAGACTGGTACTCATCGTAGCTGATGGTGATGGTGGACTCCACATGCTGGTCATTCTTATACCACTCGGTGATGGTGATGTTGGTGGGGTTGCCCAGCTTGCTCACCACGTCGGCGGCCACAGAGGTGCGCTTAAGTGCGCTGGAAAGAGCAAAGTCAGCGCCGTCGGTCTCGCCGTTGTAGTACAGCGCCTTGGTGGCGTCGTAGGACACGTTCACGTCGGTGATCACGCAATTCTCAAAGGTCGCCGCCGCCTTATCTGCGGTGCCCGCATAGACCATGGCGTATTTGCCGCTGGTCGTCTTGACCACCGCTTTGCAGATGGAGGTGGCGGAAACGGTGTCGCCGGCCTTGGTGCCGGTTTCCAGCGTCCAGCCCTTGCTCAGCAGCTCCTTAACGGTGGTGTGCATAAAGGTGATGGGGGTGCCGTCCAGGCTCATCTCGGTGGGGATCTCAAAATCGGGCGTACCCTTTAGGGCGTACTTTCTGGCGATGGAATAATCCCCGGGGGCGTACTCGTAGGGAGCCTCCTCCGTGCCGGTGTACTTGGTGCCGTCAAAGAACAGCGGGGTCGCCATCTGGCTATCCGGAGCGCTGTTGCCGTCGGTCGGTTGGGTGGCGGAGGGGGTCGCCTGGTCGTCGGCGGGCTCCGCCGCGCCGCAGGCGGTCATACTCAGCAGGACCGCCACCAGCAGGGCGGCCACACCAAAGCGTTTCGTCATGGTTTTCATGGTTATCTCTCCTTCTCGCGGGATTTATGGGATGGGATTATTGTAGCACACCCCTGCGGGAAAAGCAAGCCGCTTTTTCCACCGCCCCGGCGGTGAAAGGGGAGCCAAGTGCCCCCTTCTCCCTGCGTTGCTACAAATCGTCAAAAGGCACGCAACTTAGGCGGTTTGCTGCGTGGGCAAATTTGTTTGCTTAAAAAGTTGTATTATCGGAAAAGGTGTGCTATACTGCAGAAAAGGAGGGAACGGTATGGCACGAGAGCCGATCAAAGACTGGCAGGGAAAGATCCTCGGCTGGACGGAATGGTCCGGAAGCAAAAAATGGCTCAGCGATTTCTACGGAAAGCGGCTGGGGTATTACGACCAATCCACCAACAAAACCTTCGATTTTTACGGTCGGCAGGTGGGCACCGGCGATCTGCTGATGACCCTGCTGCGGTAATCCGGCGACAGACGTCCCACTATTGGGACGACCCATTTGGTAAACTGCAATCACAAAAACAATAGGAGGTAGCCTTTATGGACAAGAAATTCAAAGTAGAAAGCTATGCCTGGTACGGCAAAAACAAGACCGACACCTACTACACCTTTGACGAGGCGATGGCCGGCTTCCGCCAGCGTATCCTCTCCCCCGAGGGTGTGCCCCACATCGTGGATATGATCCACGCCTATGCGGCGGAGCATTACCCGGAGAACACCCCCGTTGCCTTTGGCCAGCTGGCCGAGCTGCTGCAAAAGCTGCTGACCGACCCCACCTATCCCGCCAGCCAGGAGGATCTGGTGCTGGAGGATTTTGAGGATGAGAACGTGCGGTTCTATTTGGATCCCTGGGGTGGCATTTTCAGCTACGTGGACAACGAGGACTACGACGGCAAATTCCCGCTGGCCGAGATCAACGTGATCCCTGCTGGCGAAGAGGAGGAGTATTTCTTCTATCTGACCCAGGAGAAAAGCGGAGCGTGCTGGAGCTGGAACTACGTCCTATCTCCCATCGGCGAGGAGGACGAGAATGACGAAGACGAAGACGAAGAGGACGACTTTTATAACCTGGATGGCCTGGACGGGCTAGAGGGGTTGGACGGCCTGGACGAGTTGGAGGACCTGGAGGGGTTGGAGGACCTGGAGGATTTAGAGGGCGAAGCATAAAGGAAACCAACAGCGAAGCGAAATCATGTTGCTGAAATTTTATTCTGGGAACGTTGATTATAGTTAAGGAGAAATCGCCTAATGAAAATTTACAAATACCTTCCCGTTGAATCCAACGTGAAACTAACGCGCGCAACACTGCTGAGTGCGAGAGAGTTTGAAAACTACAAAGAACACATTCCGACCATAGCCGGTGAATGCTGGTTGCGCGATAAAGGAAACGTTGCCGGCTTTGCGGCATGGGTTTACTTGGACTCACTTAATGAACGGCATGCGGACGCTGAAGGATATCCTGTTGATACAGAAAAGTATATTCAGCCCGCGGTGTGGTTTGAGGATGACGCGGAAGAGCTTGACGTAGAAAAGATGGGCGTTGGAGAGCAGTTCGTTGTGGATAAAACGGTTTTTACTGTGGTTGCGGATGGTCTGGCTGTTGTAAATGAGCCCATCGGCAAATTCTGCTTTGACAAAGAAAGTGACAACTACGATCACTCTTATGTGAAAACCGTAATTGATAACTGGTTTGAAACGCTTTGTGCCGAATAATAATTTCAAAAAGTAAATTGTTGCAGTATAAATCTCCCAGAAATACAGATAATAACAACACAATTTGTAATTTAAGGAGAAATGTATATATGAAAGCAACAGGAATCGTTCGTAGAATAGACGATTTGGGCAGAGTTGTTATCCCCAAAGAAATCAGAAGAACTATGCGAATTCGTGAGGGAGACCCCTTACATACAACATTGACACCAATCGACCGATTTTGCTTTGCGATACATAGTGTGGTGGAAAGATATAACCTTATTGCATAGTGAAAAGATTTATGATATAATTGTATAAAGCAAATTATGGATTGAGGTTAAATTATATGTTTGATATAGATGCTATGACAAAATTTCAAAACAAGTTTCATAATGACGATGAAGTTTGGCACAAAATATATCAGGCCTCTAAAAAAATAAAAGAAAGCTATCATTATAATGAAATATACAAAGAAAAAGAATATATCATCCTTTGGGAAGAGCCCTTTATGAGTGCCAATGTAAGACTCGCTTTGTATCACCATCAAGATACGGGATGGTTTTTAAGAAGTGATGTGTGGTGCAGAAAACCCAATTCTTTAATAACCCCCATCCTCGAATTTAATGAGGAAAAAATAGATGAATGGATTGTCGAATTTGTTTTAAAATACAAACTTTATGAATCAGATAAAGAACTGGTGAATTCTTTAATGAACAACCTGTTGTAATTTTTTATTAACTTAATTTGATGCAGTATAAATCTCCTTGTTTTACAGATACTAACAGTACAAATTTGTAAAGCAAGGAGATTTTGTATATATTATGAAAGCAACAGGTATTGTGAGAAGAATAGACGATTTGGGCAGAGTTGTTATCCCAAAAGAGATTAGAAGAACTATGAGAATCCGCGAAGGCGACCCCTCATATAACTCATTGACACTAGAAGAAAAGTTTTTTATAGCGATACATAATTTGGTAAAAAGAATAATAGCGGAGTGAATTTCACTTCGCTATTTTATTACTATTACTGCTTAAATAAAATTTCTTTCCCACAAAGAGGACAAGTTTGTTCTTCTTTGAGTTCGTTTTCATCCCATCCCATAAAGGACAAATCTTCACCACATTCAGGGCAGGGAAGTGCTTGTATTGTTTCTTCCTTTTTTGCCGCTACTTTTTGTTGAGATGTGATTTGCTTTGCCTCAACCACATTGGTTGTTTTAGGAGAAATGTCATTTTCCTTTTTTGCCGAGCTTTGATTAATTGACTTTTGCGGTTGTTTCGATTCTGTTTCGACTTTTATGATAGGTGGCTTTTTGTTTCTCATAGTGTGCACATCTTCAACAAACTCACCAAAGGCATACATTGCCCAACTACCTAACCAAATGATAACAGGACCAACAACAGCGCCGACCAGTGGAATCCAGCAAAATTCTGCCTTCCAATCGTCAGCCACCGAAGTAATAAAAGCAATCGGTGCAGCAATCCAAATTAGTAAAATGGTAATCCAGCAAGACCATTTTGCGAGATTTTTAATTTTACTGCCAATATTATCAAAATTAAATATCTCAGAAATTTTACCCATATTTATCCTCCTTAAACAATTTTGGTTCATTATACCACAACACAACCAAAAAGTAAATCTGCCCAAGTATATTTCTCCCTTTATGACAAACAATAGCACCATAATTTGTAGATTAGGGAGATGGAGATATATGAAAGCAACTGGAATAGTTCGTAGAATAGACGATTTGGGCAGAGTTGTTATCCCCAAAGAAATCCGCCGCACCATGCGCATCCGCGAGGGGGACCCATTGGAGATCTTCACCGAGAAGGATGGGGAGGTTGTGTTCAAAAAGTACTCCCCGGTGGGGGAACTCTCCCCTTTTGCGGTGCAGTACGCCGAGGTGCTGGCCCGGGCCTGCAATATGACCGTGCTGGTGTGCGACCGGGACCACGTGATCGCCGCCGCCGGCCCCAACCGCAAGGAGTTTTTTGAGCGCCGGGTGTCTGCCGGTCTGGACGACGTGATGGAGAGCCGCCAGACCTTTGTGGCGGTGGTGGGCGGCAACCACCGGCTGCAGCCGGTGGAGGCGGTGACCCGCTTTGCGGCGGTGGCCTCCCCCATTCTGGCCGCCGGCGACGTGACCGGGGCGGTGTGCCTCATCCAGCCGGAGTCCGGCGCCGCCCCCGCCGAGGGGGACGTGCGCTTGGCGCAGGTGGCGGCGGCCTTTTTGGGCAAGCAGATGGAGGAATAAAAAAAGAAGGTTCAACCGGGTGGTTGAACCTTCTTTTTTTGATTTACATCAGGCGGAACAGGATATAAATGACCCAATACAGGGCGGCGATCATTAGGCCAACCACCAGCGTGGGGGCCAGCATCATCTTGAAGACCGCCCAAAAGGTGCTCAGCTTTTCCCGAAAGGTGCCGACGGAGGGGGTGTCGTTGCGGAAATACCGGCTGGCACCCTCCGGCACGCCCGACATATCCGCCAGGGTGCGTCCGTCGTCCACGTACTCGATGTCGTCTTTCTCTTTCGCCATAGTCATTACTCCTTGTTCGGTAAAGCCGAATTATTTCTCATTCAACAAGTGACAGGCCGCGAAGTGTCCCGGCTCGTGCTCCTGATACTCCGGCACTACGTGCTTGCAGATCTCCTTGGCATAGGGGCAACGGGTGTGGAAGCGGCAACCCTTGGGCGGGTTGGCGGGGGACGGAATATCGCCACCCAGCGCGATGCGCTGCATCTTGTTGTCCGGGTCCGGGTTGGGCACGGCGGAGAACAGCGCCTTGGTGTAGGGGTGCAGAGGATTCTTGAAGATATCCTCTTTGGTACCAAACTCCATCATACCGCCCAGATACATCACGCCGATCTTGTCGGAGATAAATTTTACCACCGACAGGTCGTGAGAAATGAACACGTAAGCCAGATTCATCTCCCGCTGCAATTCCTTCAGCAGGTTGATGATCTGCGCCTGAATGGACACGTCCAGAGCGGAAACCGGCTCGTCACAGATGACCAGCTTGGGGTTCACCGACAGGGCGCGGGCAATACAGATACGCTGGCGCTGACCGCCGGAGAACTCGTGGGGGTAGCGCTCAAAATAGTAATCCCGCAGACCGCACTTATCCATCAGCTGCAGCACGTAATCCTTGACCTGGTCGTTCGGCACGATCTTGTGCACCTTGACCGGCTCGCTCAGCAGACCGCCCACCGTATCACGGGGGGGCAGCGAGGAATAGGGGTCCTGGAAGATGATCTGCATCTGCTTGCGGAACTCCCGCATCTGCTTGGGCTTCAGGTGGGTGATGTCCTTGCCGTCAAAGATGATCTGACCGGCGATGGGCTCGTGCAGTTTCAGAATGGCGCGGCCGGCGGTGGTCTTACCGCAGCCGGACTCGCCCACGATGCCCAGGGTCTCGCCTGCCTTCAGCTTAAAGGACACGTCGTCCACCGCCACCAGCTCTTTGGTGACACGGCCGAACATGGTCTTTTTCAGCGGGAAGCACTTGCGCAGGTGGCGCACCTCCAGCACGCAGTCCGGGTCAAAGGGCTGGGCCAGGTCCTTTTTGATCTGTTTTTTGCGGGCCTTCTGGTAGGCGGCCTGCAGGGCCGCGTCGTCGTACTCGACGGTCTCAGCCGCCGGGGTCATCACTTTAGAATCAGCCATGGTCCGCCTCCTCTCCGTACAGGTGGCACGCCACGTAGTGGGTGGGGCTTACCTGCACCATGCCGGGATAGTCGCCGCTACACTTGTGAATGCACCGGTTGCACCGCTCCTTAAAGTAGCAGTGGCTGGGCATATTCACCGGGTTGGGCACGTTGCCGGGGATGTTGTACAGCTCGGTGCCGTCGTCCAGCTCCATGGTGGGCTTGGACTTCTGCAGGCCGATGGTATAGGGGTGGCGGGGATCCTGGAAGATCTCCCGCACGGTGCCCTTTTCGATCACCTTGCCGGCATACATCACCACCACGTAGTCCGCCATCTCAGCGATGACGCCCAGGTCGTGGGTGATCAGCAAAATCGAGCCGTCGATCTTGTTCTTGATGTCCTGGAGCAGCTCCAGAATCTGCGCCTGGATGGTCACGTCCAGAGCGGTGGTGGGCTCGTCAGCGATGATCAGACGGGGCTCCGCCGCCAGCGCCATTGCGATCATCACGCGCTGGCGCATACCGCCGGACAGCTCGTGGGGATAGGCGCCGTACACGTTCTCCGGGATGATACCCACCAGACGGAGCATCTCGCAGGATTTCTCCTTGGCCTGCTCCTTGGTGGCGCCGGGGACGTGGATCAGGGTCACCTCGTCCAGCTGCTGGCCGATGGTGAAGATGGGGTTCAGAGAGGTCATAGGCTCCTGGAAGATCATGGCAATCTCTTTGCCGCGGACGCGATAGATCTCGTTGATGGGCATCTTGGCGATGTCGTAGACCTTCTCCTCCACCACCAGGTTGCCCTCTTCGTCACGGACGGGGTCGCCGTACTCATCCAGCACGTAGTCGTTGGACTGGAACCGGATAGAGCCCTCTACGATCTGGCCGGTGGGGCCGGCGATCAGCCGCATCACCGACATACTGGTGACCGACTTGCCGCAACCGGACTCGCCCACAACACCCACCACGGAGTGCTTCGGCACGTTGTAGGAGACGCCGCCCACCGCCTTGACCACACCCTGCTCGGTGTAGAAATAGGTGTGCAGGTTTTCGATCTCCAGAATGTTGCCCGGATCCTTCATCTCGCTGAGGAACTCCTCTTCGGGGGCCACGCGGTTCTTGTAGGCCTCCAGGCGTTTGATCTCTTTCTTGTTGGCCTTGGCGATAGCGCGAATTTCCCGGCCGGACAGATAGTTGCGATTCTTTTTTCCAGCCATACTTATCGCCTCGCTTTCGGGTCGAGGGCGTCACGCAGACCGTCGCCCACAAAGTTGAAGCCCAACACGGCAATGACAATGCAAATACCGGCCGGCAGCCAAATCAGCGGATGGTTCTGCAGGATGCCCTGGTCTTTGGTGATAACCTCGATCATAGAGCCCCAAGCGGCCTGCTCGGGGGGCACGCCGATGCCCAAGAAGGACAGGGTGGCCTCGTACAGAATCATAGAACCCAGGGACAGGGTCATCTGCACGATCAACTGCGGCATCACGTTGGGCACCAGGTGCTTAAAGATCTTACGGCCGGTGGAATAACCCATCGCCTCTGCCGCCACCATAAACTCCTGCTCACGCAGAGAGAGGATCTGGCCGCGAACCAGACGGGCAATACCGGTCCAGGAGATCAAGGTCAGGGACGCCATCAGAATGTAGATGCGCCAGCTGGACTCGATGATGCCGGCCTCCTGCCACGCGTTCATGGCAGAACCAATGATCAGCATAATGGGCATACCGGGCAGACAGGTCAGCACGTCGCACACACGCATGATCAGGTTGTCGACCCAGCCGCCAAAATAGCCGGCCAGGCCGCCGAACAGCACGCCGAAGATGGTCATCAGGAACACGGTCAGGAAACTGACGATCAGCGACACCTGACCGCCCTTCATCAGACGGGTCAGGGTATCCAGACCGGTCTTATCCGAGCCCAGAGGGTGCTCGGTAGACACCGGAGCCTCCGAGTTGTTGACCTGCTCGGTCTCGGCGGTCTGGTGAACGGTGTATTGTACGTCGCCGTCCTTGCCGTCGTACTCGTTGGTGGCATAGACGGTCTTACCGCTCTTATCCGGCTCGTTCTCGCCCCAGGCATCATACACCAGAGGGCCAACAAAGCAGAACACGAACAGACCGATGACCATCACCAGACCGATCACACTCAGTTTGGAACGGAAGAAACGGCGCAGCAGCATCCGGGTGGGGGACATCAGCCGCACGTTTTTGTCCATGGGGGTGTCTACGGACAGCTCTTCCTGAACTTCTTTTTCTTTCAATTCAACGTTTTCCATAGTCACCCTCCTTTACTCAAGTTTTACGCGGGGATCCACGATGGCGTACATCAAGTCAGACAGCAGGATGCCCAATACGCTCAGCATCGCCAGGAACATATTGTAACCCATAATAAAGGGAATGTCGCCCTGGTTCATGGCGCTCAGCGCCGCGTTACCGATACCGTCCAGACCGAACACCTGCTCGGTGATGATGGCGCCGGAGAACAGCGCCGGCAGCAGACCGGCCAGAGAGGTCACCAACGGGATCATGGTGTTACGGAAGGCGTGCTTGTTGATAACCACACTCTCCTTCAGGCCCTTGGCGCGGGCGGTACGGATAAAGTCGGAGCCCAGCACCTCCAGCATATTGGTACGGGTCATACGCATACGGGCACCGATGCTCAGGATCACCACCGTCGTGATGGGAAGCACCAGGTGGTGGATGGTATCCAAAAGACCCTCGATGCCGCTCATGGTCATGGTGGCATTTCCCATACCCTGGCTGGGGAACCATCCCAGCTCCAAAGCAAAGAAGCCGATAAGCAGGTTGCCGAAGAAGAAGGCGGGCAGAGAAATACCGATCATCACCAACACCGTCACCATATAGTCGCGGAACTTATACTGGTGGGTGGCGGCGGTGATGCCCAGCGGGATGGCGATGAGGAACTCAAAAATGGTGGCGATAAAGGCCACGATGAAGGAGGTGCCCATCTTGTCGGCGATGACGTCGGCCACCGGCTGCTTAAACACAAAGCTGGTGCCCAGATCAAAGCGAACCAGAGAGCCCAGCCAGTTGAAATAACCGGCCAGGATGTCACCAAAGGAGGCATCCTCCACCAAGCCGTAAGACTGGTACATCGCCTTGATCATCTCAGGGGTGATGGCGGCGTTACCACCGGCTTGCATTGCCTGAATCTTCTGCTCAACAAAGTCGAAGGGCATCAGGCGTGCCAGGAAATAAATGATCAGAGAAACGCCCAACAAAACAAGAATGGCGTAGCCCAATCGCTTTACGATATATTTTAACATAAGCTTCGTCCTTCCTGTTGGCGTTAGTTAGCGGTAAACTTCAGCTCCCAGATGCGATCCAAGGGAGAAGAATAGGGGTTGACGTCCACCGGCAGGCTGTTCGGGTCGATCACGTTGGAGTTGTAGGCGTACAGCACGTCACGCTGGTACACGGGCAGTTCCACCGCCAGGTCCAGAATGTAGCCCATCGCCTCTTCATACAGCTCCTTACGCTCGTCCTGATCGTTGGTCTCGCGGGCCAGGTCGATCAGCTCGGACAGATCATCCAGAATGCCCAGCTCCTCAGAGGAGCCGCTGTTCTTGATGTGGGGATAGCCCCACGCCTTGACGCTGGTGGCAGAGGAGTCCTTGTGGTAGACCTGGTACATATCCGGGTCCAGAGCCGAGGACCAGGCCGCCGCCCACACGGCCAGAGAACCGGTGGAGATCTTGGTCAGTGCGTGGGTGTCGCACACCACGGTGACCTCCCAGCCCATACTGTTCAGCAGGGCCGCCGCATCACGGAACACCGTATAGGTGGGGTGATCCTGCAGGCTGGCACCGGCGATGGTAAAGGTGACGCGCAGCTCGCTGGAGCCGGGGCTGACACCCGCTGCGTCCATATACTTCTGTACGTTGGCGCGGGCCAGATCCTCACTCCAGGGGCCGGACATGGGATAGTCGTGACCGTTGTCCTCGGTCTCCGGGTAGGCCCAGCTGACCTTGGACATATTCCAATACACCGCCTCAGCGGTACCGGCGCGGTAATAGGACAGGGACTGCTTGGTGTTCATGGCGCTCATAATGGCCCGGCGCAGGTTGATATCCTTCACCTTGGCGGCGTTGACGCCGATGTAACCGTAACCCAACTGATCGGTGGTGATCATCCGATAGCCGTCGTTGCTCATCCCCATCAGCTTCTCATAGTTCTCGTTGGTCAGAGCGGGAGAAATATAGTGCACCGAACCGGTCTGCAGAGCACCGATGGCGTTGTTGGAAGACACCACCTGATAACGGAGCAGCTCGATGTTGGCGTTCTCGATCTCCTCGCCTACGGTATGGAAGTGGGTGTTGCGCTTAAAGTAGGCGATGTTGCTCTTGAAGAAGTCGGTATCCTTGGGGGTGTTGCTGCTGGCGCTGTCGGTGGCCTTGTAGGGACCGGCACCCATAGGCAGACGGACGTTGCGGGGGGACTGGATGACGCCGGACATAAACTCAAAGCTGGCGTACTCCACGCCGAACTTGTTGTTCTTGATGTCCATGCCCACCTTACTGCCCTCGCCGTAATAGTGCTGCGGGGCAACGGTGACCGCAAAGTTCCAGATAGCCTTGGGGTCCACGCCGTTGATGGTGATCTGTAGCACGTCGTGCTCCTCGGGGTTGACCACGGTGCCGTCGGGGTTGTGGTCAGAGGCGATGACGTACTCGGTCTCACCCACGGTGATGGTCTCGCCGGCCTGGTCGGTGTGACCCAGAGAAACGATGCCGGCGATGTTGGGCACCACCAGCTCGCCGTCGGCGGCACTCTCGTGCAGGATGATCTCGCGGGCCTTAGCGGCGTAATCGTTCTTCAGCTCGCTGGCGGTGACCGAATAGTACAGGATCACGTCCAGCTGACGGGCAATCATATCGTTGTAGACGTAGTCGATGGCCGCCTGCTTGGTGGTGATGGTGGAGGGATAGCTCTTGATCAGCTCTTTGATCTTGGTGCGATCCACCTTACCGTCGGCGCCCTCGGCGTACTTGACCTCTACATAGCCCTCGGTGAACATAAACTTGAAAATCTCATTTTTGAACTCCGCGTGGGACTTGTAGGGCTCGTCATTGTAGGAGTCCTGGGCGGCCACGTAGTCGTCGCCCAGCTCCTCTTTAAACTTGCGCAGGGTGGTCTCGTAGTCCATCAACAGCGTGTTGGCATTGACCTCAGAGGGGTTGCTGGACACAGCAGACTGGTAACCGGAGGACACGGAATAGGCCAGGATGGCCGCCTTCATATCCTCATAGCTCACCTCTTTGGTGGGGGAAGCCTTCAGCTGGGCGTTGAACAGGTTGACCAGCTCGTTGATACGGGCTTCCGCACGGGTGTCTGCCTGAGAGGCAATCAGGCTGTCGCCGTCGCCGGTGGTGCTACCCACCGTCTGGGTGCGGTACTCCTTCAGACCGACGATGTCGGTGGAGTACAGGGTGTTGGAGCCGGTGTACACCGGATCCAGATAAACGTAGAAGTTAAACAGCACGTCCTCCATGGTCAGAGGCTGACCGTCGGAGAAAAGGATGCCGTTTTTCAGGACGAAGGTATAGGTGGTGGTGTCGTTGTCGTTCTCCACCACGTCGTAATCCTTGGTCACTACCGCATGGTTCTCGCCGTAAGCGACCTTTACCTCGCCATCGGCATACTCGGAAGACAGCATACTGATCTGGGTCATCGATACGATGGTGCCGTCCGAGGCAGAGGTGGAATAATAGGGGTTGAACACGCCGTCGGGCTGTTCAATCATCACGACGAACGCATCCACCTTCGCGTCGCCGCAGCCGGACAGGCTGGAGGTCATACCCACCAGCATAGCCAGGCTCAGCAACAGAGAAAGTATTTTCCGTTTCACAAAATCGCTCCTTTATCGGTTGTTGGCTTTGTCGCATACAGGCTTAGGAGTGGCCCGCCTCGGGACCGGCGCCGGGGATGGTGATGTTGGGACCAGTGATATCGGTGATCTCCTGGTCGGGGTCATCCTCGGGGTTCTCGGGGTCGGACTCCTCCATTTCCGGAAGTTCCGGCTCGTAATCGTCCACCTCCAGGTCGAGCAGCGTCACAGCGTTGCCGGTACCGGGGAGGACCATCAGCATACTCTCGTCACCGCCTGCAACCTGGCAGTTGATGCCGGACACATCCAGGGTGGTGCTGTTGCCGCAAAGCAGGCCAACCACACTGGTTTTGGTGATCTTGCAGCGGGAATCAATCTCCAGAAGGGCATCTTTGATTACTAGGCCGGTCAGATCGGCTTTCTCCGATACGTTACCGCCCAGCAGGCCAATGGAAACGTCCGCTTTGTTGGATACGTTCTTAACCGTCAGGGTCGCGTTCTCAAGGGTCAGGTTGGTGATCTTGGCAGAATCGCCCAGGGCACAGAACAGGCCCACCTTGTTCTGCTCAAAATCGTCCACCGTGGCCTTGAAATTCTTGATGGTGTGGCCGTTACCCACAATGGTGCCGGTAAAAACCTCTTCGGTCAGCGCGGCCGGCCACTCGGCACCCTCAAAGTCCAGATCGTTGTGCAGGATGTAGGTGCCGTTGGATTTGGCGTTGTTCTTCAGGTCACGCACCTTGTAGATGTGATAGGTCTCACCCTCGGTACGCTTGACGTACAGCTTCAGCACCGTGTTGCTGGCGGTGCCGTTGTCGTAGTTGACCTTACCCGCGTGGTGGATGGTGGCCTCGGTGATGGGCTGAGTGTCGGTGGGGTTCCAATACACACCCTCCACGGTATAGCCCTTGGTCACCTTAGCGGTAAAGTCGCCCTTAGAACTCTTAACCGCGTTCTCCTTGAACGCAGGCAGCTTAAACTCCTTCTCAACGGAGTTGAGCGAGGACAGGTCTTTGGTATCGATGAGGGTATCGGGGTCGTCGTAGTCGTAGAACTCCACCTGGAACCACGGTACCCAAGCCGCATACAGGGTCTGCACCGGCTCAGCGGCATGATAGTTGCCGTCGGCAGCCAGCTCCAGACGGTCCTCCTTGAAATCCCAGAGACCGCTGTACTCGTACACCGCCTCGCCCTTCTCGTCCACGCCCACCTGGGTGCGCTCACGGTACCAGCCCACAAAGATGTGGTTATCCTTCACCAGCTCCCAGCTTTGGCCGTCCTTGTTGCGGCGGGTGGGCTGGGGCAGCTGGATGGACAGCTTACCGTCCCGCATCCAGTGATCGGGGTTGAAGGTATCGATGACCACGAAGGTATCCTCTGCGAAACGACCGCCGTTGGCGTCGTACTTAACGCTGACGGTGTAGCCCGCCTCCTGGTTGACCACGTAGGGGGTAGGCTCACCGGTCAGGTTCAGATAGGGGATAAAGCCGAAGACCACAGCCGCCAGAGCGCCCACGATCAGGGCGGCGGTCACCAGACGGCGCACCAGGGGGTGCTCCCGATGCTGGCGGGCCTTGACCACCTTACGGCGGCGACGCTTTTTGGTGAACAGCTTGACCCACAGCTTCTTGAAGAAGCGGGCCACCGGCAAGACCACCGGCTTGCAGACGGCGGTCACCTTCTGCACGAAGGTCAGCGCCACAAACCATTTTGCCAGTTTCACCAGTTTGCTCCACAGATACTTAAACAGAGCGGGAATCCACTTTTTCAGGTTCTGGGGCAGGGCCTTGCACTGGGCCACCACAAAGGCGGGGCTGGTCTTGACACACGCCAGCAGCTCCTCTTTGGTGGTGGCACCGGTCTTCAGCCGGTACAGAATCAGACCCACGCCGATAAGCAGGAGGATCAGGAGGGTCCACAGCAGCCACGGGCAACCGGTGCTCTCCTCTTCTTCCTTCACGTCCTTCTGCGCAGCGGCAGCCTGCTCCTCCTCCAGAGCGGTCAGACGGCTCTCGGCAGAGGTCAGGTCGGAATAGTTGTACACCAGACCCTTCTGCAGGGTGGTGCCCACCTTTTCGTAGGTGGCACGGGCCTGCTCCACCAGAGGACGGTGCTCCAGAGTCAGACCCTTCAGCGGGATCTTCTTGATGGCCTTGATGGCGGCGGCAGCCGCATCCTCGGCGGCGACACCGCCGTCCAGCACCACGTCGAAGTAGTGGTTGTAGATATACGAATCGTAGTTCAGACCGTTGGTGGGACGGATCATCGCCACCTTATCCTTCACGTAGCCTACGTAGTCCTTAAAGTTGGCACCGTAGAACACGTTGGAATACATACCGCCGGTGGCGTTCCACATAAAGAAGGGAATGATGCCCTCGCCCTTAATGGCTACCTCCTGGCCATTGTAGTCGGTATAGTTACCGTACTCGCCGGCACCGGGAATGTGGGTATAGGTCTCGTAGTAGGTGGGATCGTAGGCCTCCTCCAGGACGGGGGCGTGATAGCTGTTGAAGGACACCATCTTCAGGTCGTCGCAGTCGTAGAAGGACTTGTGACCCAGCGCCGCCACGGTGGCGGGGATGGTCACCATCTCTACGTCACTGCCGGTAAAGGCCATGGCGGTGACGCGGACGGTATCCTCCATCACCTGAGCCTTCATCGGGTCGGAGCCCAGATAGGTGATCAACTCCCAGCCCTCCGGCACCTTGCAGTACAGCGAACCGTTGTTGACGGTGACGGTGGCGCTGATGTCGAAGGTGTATTCGGTGACGGTGGTGTTCTCGTCCTTGCGGTCACCCTGCACCTCACGGCTGAAGGGATCGATGACGCACATCGCGAAGGGGTTGTCGCCGATGGTGACCAGAGCCTCGCTCAGGGTCACCTTGAAGGGGGTGTACTCCTCCTTCAGGAAGGCGTGATCGCCGATGTTGGCGGCACCGGTCAGGTCCGCCTCGGTCAGCGCGGTGTAAGCAAAGGCGTAGGCACCCACGTCGGTGATGCGGGACATACGCTCGGTCATAGACAGCTTCTCGCAATAGGAGAAGGCACCCTCGCCCACCGTCACGCCCTTGGGGCTGAAGATGGCGCGGATCAGGCTCTTGTTGTACACAAAGGCGTACTCGCCGATCTCCTGAGCGAACAGCAGGTTGGCCTGCTTCAGAGAGTTGCACTCACTGAAGGAGTAGGCGCCCACCTTCTCAATGCGGTTCAGGTTGATCTTCTCCAGGGACTCACAGCCGGCAAAGGTATAGGGCTTGATCTCGGTGATCTCCTTATTCAGGGTCACCGTCTTCATATTCCGGCAATAGGCAAAGGCGTACTCGCCGATGCTGGTGGCGCTGGACAGATCCGCCTCGGTGATGAGCGGTGCGTGGTAGGTGTACATATAGTGACCGGTGTCATCCACGGCGGCCACGGTCATCTGGTCGTCCAGACACATATAGTACACGTCGCCGGACAGGGCGTAATCGCCGATCTCGGTCACCTTGGACAGGTCGATCTCCTTCAGACTGGCGGTGTTGTAGAAGGCCATCTTCTCCAGCTTGGCACCGGCACCCAGGGTAACCTTCTCCAGGCTGGCGGCGTTGGTGAAGGCGGTCTCGCCGACGGTGACGTTCTCGCCGATGGTCACGTTCTTCAGCGCGGTGCCAAAGGTGTAGTGGAAATACCGCTTGTCGCCCACGTCCTTGCGCTGGACGGTGAACGCGGTATCCTTGTCGGTACCGAAGGCGTACTTGCCCAGGGTGACGTTGTCGCCCACCACGACGGTGGTCAGCTTGTCACACTCACTGAACACGCCCTCTTCCACCACCATACCGTCCGGAACGGTGACGGCGGTCACGTCGGAGAACGCAAACGCGTAACGACCGATCTTGGTCTGTGCGTTAAACTGGGGCAGCTCGGTGATGGCGGTCTCGAAGAAGGCGTATTCGCCAATCTCGGTCAGAGCGCCCAGAGTTACCTTTTCGATGAGGGGGGAGGAGCCAAAGGCATAGTTGCCCACCTTGGTCACGCCGGGCAGGTTGACCTGGGTGATCGTCTGGTTGTGAGAGAAGGCACCCTTGCCCACCTCGGTGATGGTGGCGCCGCCCACAGAGGTGGCGTCGAACACGCCCTCGGTGACGGGGGCAACCGCCATCAGCTTGTCGCCGGAGGCGGACAGGATATAGGCAGCCTTGCCCACCTTATAGGCCTTGTTACCGGCCTGGATCTCAAAGGTCTCTACCACGGTGTCGCGGAAAGCGAACTCGCCGATCTCGTTGACGTCGGGGCCGATGGTAACCTCTTTGAGGGATTCACACTTGTTGAACATACCCTCCGGCAGCACGGCGGCATTGACGTAGAACTTCGTCAGGCTCTCACAGCCGTTGAAGGCATAAGCGCCGTACTTGACAAAGGGAGCCACGATGGTGATGTCGGACAGCTTTTCGCAGGCGGCGAAGGCGTACTGGCTGATGGACAGCAGATCCTTGCCGGTGACCACCTTCTCCAGCTTCTTGTTGCCGGCAAAGGCATAGTCAGAGATCACACAGGCGGCGGACAGATCCAGCTCGCCCTCCAGATCACAGCCCTCAAAGGCGTGCTGGTTGATGATCTGCAGCTTATTGGCGCCGCTGAAGGTCACCTTCTTCAGAGAAGAGCACTGATAGAAGGCGCCGTACTCAATGGAGTTGAGCGTAGAGGGCAACACCACCTCTTCCAACGCGGTCAGGTTGGCAAAGGCGTAGGCGTTGATCTTCTCCACGCCCTCGGGGATGACCACCTTGGTGATGGTGCCGTCACCGATAAACCACTGCTTGGTGGTCTCACGGTCGTCCCGCTCCAGCTCCTCGGGGGTCTTGTCAACGTACTCAAAGTTGGCGAAGGCGAAGTTGCCGATCTCCTTCAGCTTCAGACGGGCAGGGATCTCCACCAGACCGCCCAAGCCGTAATAGTGGTTCAGAATACCGCCGGTCACGTCGTAGGGATCCTTGACCTCCACCGACACAGACTCAGAATAGATGGTATTCTTGCCATCCTGCATAATCTTGATGGTCACCGAGGCAAAGCCCTCGGCCACAGCGGTCACCTGACCGATCGCAGAAATCTTAACGATGTTCTCATTACCGGACTCAAAGACCACCTGGATATCGTTGGGATAGAAGGGAGCCAGGTCGTAGTTCAGCGAGACCGACTCGGAGGGGTACAACGCCAGGCTGTTGTTGCCCTCGAAGAAGCGCACCTGACCGGTATCGCCGATGTCCTTCTTCTCATTCTCCAGAATGTAATAAGCCTTACGGGTGGTGTAACCGTTCAGAATGAAGTAGTCCGCCACCTTTTTGGTCTCTTCCAGATAGCCCTCGTCACCCTCCTTACGCACCGTCACCGGGAAGGTCTTTTTGACACCGGTGTCGGGGTTGGTGACGCTGATGAGGGTGCGGCCGGAGCGGACAGCCACCAGCTTATTGTTCACCACACGCACGATGTCGGGGCGCTGAGAAGCGTACACCAACAGCTCCGCCCAGGCGGTGTCGGGGGTGACGATGGGATCCATGGTCTTGACCTCGTTGGGGTTGAGGATCAGGCCCTCCTCCGGCAGGTTCAGGTCAAAATCGGTGATAGCATCCGGCAGACGGATCTCGTAAGTAGCATAGTTCAGAGCATAGTCGTAGGTGGTGAACACAAAGGTGTTCTTGTTGATGGCCTGCTCTTTGATCTTATAGATGTAATCGGTCAACTCAATGGTGACGTAGGTGGTGCTGTTCTCCTTGGAGTAGATGGGGGTCATATACTGCTCAAAGGACAGCAGTTCGGGGGTGGCGTTGCCGTTCTCATCCTCTCCCTCGACCACGTAGCCCAGCTGACCGCACATAGCAAAGTGGTTGTCGTACACGCCCACCTTGGCGAACAGCTTGTTCTTGTCGTTGGCCTTGTCGTGCTCGTAGTAGTACTCTACGTCGCTGACGGTGGGAGCCTCAAAGTCCACCGTCATGGGGAAGGTCATGGTGCGGCTGCGGTTGGCCTTTTCGCCACCGTCGCCGTAGTCCATGTGACCCACCAACTCCACCGTCAGTTTGGTGTTGTTGGGCAGATTATACTCCTTCATATCGAACTCGATCTCGATGTTGGAGGGGCGGATGGTGCCGCCGTCACCGTAAGATTTACGGATGTCCTTCTCTTCGATCTCGTACACGATCTCGCCGGTAGCGGCGTTCTTGATGGTGATGTCGATGGTGTTGGCGGCGCGCAGCATACCCGCCCACACAAAACGCAGAGAGCAGATGGAGCCCTCCTGGTTGGAGATGGCAATATAGTCGCGGCTGGCAGAGATCACCATATCAGAGGGATCCTGCACAAAGTAGTAGGAGCCCAGATAACTGACGAAGTCGGCAGAGATACCGCCCACCGCACGGGAGGGGAAGGCATCCGCCATCAGCTTATCCTCGGCATCGATGCCGGTATCCAGCTCGTCGGCGTTGGTGTCGTAGTACTCCAGGTCAAACATGGGGGCCTGAGTCCAGTCACCGTAGAAGGCCAGATACGGCACGTTCAGGTCGATGCTGGTGCCCAGAATGGCGTTCAGCTCCACAAAGCCTTCCACGTACATACCGTTTTCAAAGGACTCGTTGAGGTACTTCTTGTTGGCGTCGGTCAGAGTCACCTGCACGGTCACCTTGGCCTTTTCGCCGGCGCGGACGGTGATGCGGTTACCACGCTGGGTACCGCCGCCCTCCAGCTTGATCACCTTGACCTGAGCGCCCTCCAGCGGCACCGCCTCTTCGGTGACGGTGGTCTCGCCGGCGTTGGTCTTGGTCTCGGACACACCCTCGGTCAGCACGCTGGCATCCACCTGATAGGTCAGGTTGGATTTGCCGAAGTTGTCCACGGTGAAGGTCATCGTATAGACGCCCTTCTTGTCCGGGTCGTGACCCAGCTCCAGTTTGGAGGTGTCCATCTCCTTGCCATCCTGATCGTAGGTGATGATGGTGGCATCGGTGGTGGTGGCGTCCAGCAGGTTGGCCAGACCGGAGCCCTGCTTACGGACGGCGTAGGGCTGGCCGTTGATGTTGATGAGGATGTCGGCGGTGGACATCATCAGGCGGTTGGCCATAGCGGTCACCGCGGCGGTGTTGCCCTCCAGATGGGGGAAGCGCTCCACCACGTACTGGTGCATCAGCACGGTGGCACCGGCCATATTGGGGCAGGCCATGGAGGTGCCGGACAGACGGTCGTAGCCGCCGCCGGTGATGGAGGACAGAATGTTACCGCCGTGGGCGGTGATCTCCGGCTTGATACCCAGGCTGGGGGTGGGACCCCAGGAGGAGAAGTCGGACATAAAGGGGCCGGAGGTCTGGGCTTTGTCCACGTTCAGGATGCCCTTACCGGCTGCGGCCAGCATCTCACCGTCGTTCTGGGAGATGGAGCACACCGCCAGCGTGGCGTCACCGATGTTCATCTTGATGTCACCGGAGACGTTGTTGTAGATGATGATACCCACAGCGCCCTGCGCCTCAGCGATCAGCGCCTTTTCCTCAAAGGTGTTGGAGCCGCGGCGCACCAGAGCGATCTTGCCCTTGACGTCCAGGCCGGTATAGTCGGCGGAACGACCCACACCGGGGACGGTCACGTATTCAAATTTTTTCGACTGAGCCGAGCCCAACAGGGTGTCGCAGAAATCCTTTTCCTTTGCGGCGTTGTCGTTGGCCTCGTCAAAATAGATGATGGTATCGCCGTACTTCAGATAGGGGGTCTCCACACCGCTGACCGAACCAATGGACAGGGTGCCGGGATAGGTACCGGGGGAGCCAACCGTACCGGAGTCGGGGTTGGAGGTCAGCGGCAGGTTACCGTTGGCCTCAGAACCGTAGGCGGAGTTATAAGAGTTGGAGGCGGCGACCACCACGTGGATGCCGGCGTCGCGCAGACGCTGGTACACACCGCTGGTCAGCTCCTCTTCGGTCTCGTGGGAAAAGCCGCAAGCCGTACCCAAAGACATATTGATTACGTCCACACCCAAAATGACGCAGTCTTCCAATGCCGCCAGAATCCAGGAACTCATGGCGGAATCCTCGATGTCGGAGAAGATCTTCATCGACACCAGCTGAGCGTTGGGGGCCACACCGGTGATGGTATCATCCTTACCGACAATCACACCGGACACGTGGGTGCCGTGGTTGTTGTGGGTGGAGTACACGTCCGGATCGCGGTCCGCATAGTCGTAGCCGAAAGGCACCTTGTTATTGATAAATACGTCGTCCACAGACAGACCGTTATTCAGCTTATATGCCTCGGTCTTGTTCACCAGCTTAGCCACGTCGTCGTAGGTCAGACCCAGCTTGTTGGAGGTGAAGCGGTCCATGGAGAAGGCGGGGTGGTTGGAGTCCAGACCGGTGTCCAGAACCGCCACCACCATACCGGTGCCGTCGTAGGGCACGTCGGAGGCGTCGAAGATACCGGTCTCGTAGACGTTGACCTCGTTCTCCACCAACTGAGCCTTCATCGCCTTATACTCGTTGCCCAGCACCACCTGCTCGCCGTCTACCATCGACATACAGGTCACGGTGTAGTCGCCGCCCTTGATCAGCAGCTCAAAGCCGGAGAACAGGGTGTCGTACTGCTCACCCAGCTTATACGCCACGCCCTGCTCGGTCAGGGTGGTCATGATGGCCTGCTGACGGGCACGGATGCGTTCACGCACCTGCTGTGCCTCCTCGGTCGCAGAGTAGTCCAGCAGACTCATGGTCTTATCCGTCTTGTCGTAGGCGTCCATCACAGACGGCAGGTCGTATCGGATGATGATAGAGATCTCCTCTTCCTCACCGATGCCGTCCGGCAGGCGGAACGCCACGTTGCTGTCCAGATAGTCCTGATAGTTTACCTTCAGGCCATCCAGCAGCTTAATCAGTTCGTCCTCGGTGCCGTTCTCCGACTCTTGACGGGAGGCAGACTCCGTCTGAGTGGTAGCCAACACCGAAGGCACCATCCCCACCAAAAGGGAGATGGCAGCAATCACGCTCAAGGCAGAACGCAGAAGTTTTTGGGTGTGTTTCTTGTTCATGAGTGGATTCCTTTCTGTGTCGAAATCTAGGGGTTTTTCTATATCTAGTATCTGGTGGCCCTATAGGTAATATATATAGTTACACCAGATTATACCACCTTATATAATACCTTTTTTTCAAGCAAAAAGCAAGTAGTTTCGGCGGATTTTGCCCGAAATTTTAATAATTTAGCAGATTAAACAATTTTTTCGCTTTTGCTCCCTGTGAGCATTTACAATTTAGTTTTTATGTGTTATAGTGAATGGAGAATTTCGTCAAAATTTCTCATTTAGGAGGAGTTCGCTATGTCCGAAACCGGCAAGAAGTTTCTGCGCATCGTCTACTATGCGGCGGTGTCCACCGCTCTGCTGACCTTAGCGGTGCTCTTGATGGTGGCCTGCGTGAATATCTATCACTCCGCCCCCAAGGCCGCCTTTACGCCGGCGGCAATCGCCGCCCAGTTTGACCGGATCGCCATCCCGGTGTACCTCTGCTTAGGGTTGGTGGCGGCAGGCTTTATCCTGCATCCCCTGCTCCCGGAGTCGCCGGAGAGCGACAAGGAGCGGGATCGGATGACCGTCCGCCGTCTGCGGGCCCGCACCAACCTCGCCCTCTGCCCCGCCGAGCTGGCAGACAGCCTGCAAAAGGAGCAAAAGCAGCAGCGGCGCCACCGCAACGTGGCCGTCGGGCTGTTTGCGGTGGGCAGCGCCGTCTCGGCGGTGTGGGTATGGTGGCTGAGCCGCGACCCCATCACCGACCCGGCCGGGTTCATCCTGCGCTGCCTGTGGGTGCTGGGTCCCTGCCTGCTGATCGCCGGCGGCTACGGGCTGTTCTCGCTGTACTTTAACCGGGGCAGCTACCGCCGGGAGATCGCACTGTACCGGCAGGTGCCTGCCGAGGCCAAAGGCTCCGCCCCCCTCAGCCGGGAGGAGGCCTGGGTGGCTCCGCTGAAAAACGCTGTTTTGATGGTCGCCATCGGCTTGATCATCGCCGGTCTTGCCTCCGGCGGTGCCGCTTCGGTGCTGAGCAAGGCCATCACCATCTGTATGGAATGTATTGGATTGGGGTGAGGTACAATGAGAAAGTTTTTTAAGAAATGGATGCCCTCCAAGCGAAAACTGATGCAGCTCTATTTTGCGCTGCTGTTTAACGCCAACGCAAAGGGCTTCGTCAACGTGGATGGGCTGAAAAACGGCTTTATCTACGAAGGGAGCAGCAAAAGCGTCTGCATCCCGGGACTGAACTGCTATTCCTGCCCCGGTGCGGTGGGGGCCTGCCCTCTGGGCTCTTTACAAAACGCTCTGGATGACAAAAGCGCCCTGTTTTACGTGGGCGGTATCCTGCTGCTGTATTCCATTCTGTTTGGTCGGTTGATCTGCGGCTGGCTGTGCCCCTTTGGTCTGATCCAGGAGCTGCTGCACAAGATCAAAACCCCTAAGGTGAAAAAGAGCCCGGTCACCCGGATCCTCTCCTATCTCAAATACGTGATCCTGGTCTTAATGGTGTTCGTGCTGCCGCCCCTGCTGGCCGGCAGCCCCGCCTTCTGCAAATTCATCTGCCCTGCCGGCACCTCTCTGGGCGGTCTCGGATTGATGTTCAACCCGGAAAATCACAACAAGTTCCTGGGGGCGTTGGGACCGCTGTTCACCTGGAAATTCCTGCTGATGGTGGGCATTCTGGTGGGGTGCATCTTCGTGTTCCGACTGTTCTGCCGGTTCATCTGCCCTCTGGGCGCCCTGTACGGTCTGTTCAACCGCTTCTCCTTCTTCGGCATTAAGCTGAACCGGGACAAGTGCGTGGACTGCAACAAGTGCGTCAAGCAATGTAAGATGGACATCCGCCACGTGGGCGACCCGGAATGCATCAGCTGCGGCGAGTGCGTGTCCGTCTGCCCCACCCAGGCCATCGAGTGGAAGGGTCCCAAGATCCTGGTGAAGCCCAGCGAGGCACTCACCCCCATGAGCGCCACCGAACAGCAGAAGAAGAAAACCCGGCTGTGGGTGCGTGTGACCGTCACCGTTGCCCTGCTGGGTCTGCTGATCGGTACCGGTATTTATCACTGGAACGAATCCGCCGTGCCGCTCCCCTCCCCTGCCGGGCAGACAGAGGACGGCGACGTCGTCCGTGGCAACCAAGTAGGCGATTATTGCTACAACCCGAAGCTGGAAATCATCAACGAGTCCGGCGTGACCGGCGAACAGCTTGAGCCTGCCTCTACCGGCAAGATTACGGTGCTGAATTTCTGGGGTACTTGGTGTCCCCCCTGCGTCGCGGAATTGCCGGATTTTGAACGCATCGCCCGGGATTACGCCGACCGTGTGGTGGTGGTGGCCGTACACGGTGGCGTCAGGGGCAAAGAGGACGCCCCTCCGTTTATTGCAGAAAACTTCCCCAACTCCCCCATCGTGTTTACGCTGGACTCCGGCGCCGCGAGAAACGATTATCATACGCTCTTGAACGGTCCCGGTTATCCCTATACGCTTATCTTGGATGAGAATGGGGTCATCGCTGAGGTGTTCCCCACAGCCATTCATTACCAGGATCTGAAAACAGCCATCGACTCCCTGTTGGATACCCCTGCCCAATAAAAACTAAAACAACCCCGCCCTATGTTCCTTTGGAAACATAGGGCGGGGTTTTCCATATGCGGGCAAAGCCCTATGTTACTGGCAACACACAAGTGTGTGTGAAGCAACTGACACTTGCATACGAACAACGACACAAAACCAAGGCCCCCTTGCCTAAAGGGGGCTGTCCGAGCGAATGCGAGGACTGGGGGATTCTTATAAAAAGAACATAAATTTTGACAATCCCTCCGTCATTTGCTTCGCAAATGCCACCTCCCTTTACACAAGGGAGGCTATGGAACGCTGAAAGCTATATGGAACCCCCGGCACAGCCGGGGGTTTTCGCTTACAATAAAGGAAAACCCCGGTCATTCGACCGGGGTTTTCGATGAGGCCTGCTTATTTCTTTTTCAGGATCATGGTCTTGGACTGCACCTTGTTGCCGTACTTATCGGTAACCACGCAGTAGATGCGGCGGCCATTCACCGAGTTGCTCATGGTGACCGAGTAGGTCGCCTTGGTGATGGAGGACTTACTGTACTTGGTGCCATTGGCGTTCTTGATGTACCAGGTGTACTTCAGCCCATCGCCGGAAGCCTTGATGGTCACCTTGGCGGTGGCGCCATTCTTGACATAGGTGGCGGTGGCGGGCTCACTGGTGATGGATACGCCCTCGCGCAGCAGGAAGGTCTTGGACTGAACCTTCTTGCCGTACTTGTCGGTGACGA